>RDXE01000053.1 GCA_004292755.1 Alphaproteobacteria bacterium | reverse complement strand
GCCCGCGTGAATATGCGCCACCGCCGGGTTGGGAGCCGCCGAGCGAGAAACGGCGCTGATTCGACAGGTGGCGCAAACCTCGGCAGTATGGTTAACTCAATGCCGATGACACGCCGTGCTCTTACCGTTTGCTCACTCGCTGGTCTGGTTCTGCTGCTGCCCGGCCTGACGTTGGCGCAGCAGCGCGCTCAACCAGCGTGGCAGCCAGCGCCAATGCCTTTGGCGCAGCCCATTCCGTTGGAGGGGTCACCAAAGCGGATGATTGCCGTGCGGCCGCGCCCTGCGGAGGCGCGCACCCCAGGCACTGTTCAGCCACCGCGCCCACCGCGCCCCGTGGCAACTCTGCCGGAGCGTCAGTCCCGCCCGGCACCCGTGCAGCCGGCGCAGCCCGTACCGCCGCGCCCAGTCGATCCCGCACGGGCCACAACCGTGACCACAACCGTTGGTCCCGATGGCCAGCCACAGCAGACAGTGACGCGTGGCCTGCCGCAACCGGCACAAGGGGCCGCCAACCCGACAGCCGCACGGGCGGCACCTCTGCCACCGGGTACACCCCCCGTGGCTGTGCGGCGCGCACCGCCCCCGCCGGGCAGTCCAGCGGGTGCTGCTCCGGCGACTGCAATGCCCAACGGGGCAGACATAGCGCGACAACTGTTGATGCAAGGCATTGGTCTCAATGCTCTCACCAGTCCAGGCAACCCCTCTTTGCCGCGGCCATGAGGGTGGCTGCTGACGCTTCCAACCCTCCGTCTTCCTCTCACGTCGATCCTGGCCCCGATCTCAGCCTGATCGCGCGGTTGGAAGAGTTGGCCGCCAGTGCCTGGCCTGCGCGGCAGACACTCTATCATCGCGGCTGGATGCTGCGTGTCTCTGGCGGTCTCAGCCGCCGGGCGAACTGCATCACGCCGGTGAGCACACAGCAGCAACCGGACATCGCAGCCTTACCAACGCTGGTCGCCCACAGCCATCGCCTGGGTCAGTCGGCTGTGGTGCGCTTGCGCGGTATTCCCAACGAAACGGCCATCGACGACAGTTTGGCAAATGAGGGTTGGACCCGCGAAGGCGACACGGAAGAGCGGTTCGGCCCGATCACCCCTCAGCTTGTGTTAGGCGCCGACGCAACCCTCAGCGCAGTGGTGACCACTGAGCCCAGTGCGGCCTGGCTAGACGCCTATATCGCGTGGCATCGACTGGAGGAGCGGCGCGCCCAGTCCTTGCGCAGCCTCGTCGCGCTCACTCCTCTTCCCGCGGCGTGGGTGCAGTTGGGCAATCCGACACCGCTGGCCATCGCAGCCGTGGCCGTCGACCCTCCCATCGGCTATCTTCATGCGGTGGTGGTTGACCCGCACCAGCGCGGCGCGGGCCATGGGCTCAAGGTGGTGCAGGCAACTGTGGCAGCGGCGCTGCGCTTGAGCGCGACCCACCTGTCGATCAATGTGGAAACCACCAACACTCCAGCCAAAGCCGTCTATTCCCGGCTCGGCATCACCACTGAGTTGTATCGCTGCTGGTATCGACGGGAGCCGCAATGACCACCACCATCGACCCCGCAGACGTTCAGCGCTTCGCCAGTGTCGCCGCCCGCTGGTGGGACACCACCGGCCCGTTCGCACCGCTGCACGCACTCAACCCAGCCCGTTTGGCCTTCGTGCGCGAGCGGATCACGGCGGCCCTCGGGCAGGTTGACGGGGTCAGCATTTTGGACATTGGCTGCGGTGGCGGCTTGATGGCCGAGCCTCTGGCGCGGCTGGGAGCAACCGTCACGGGTGTCGATGGCACGGCGGAGGGTATTGCTGCTGCCCGTCAGCACGCCGCGCAGGCAGGGCTCACCATCGACTATCGCCAGGGTGCGGCCGAGGATCTGGTGGCCGAAGGGTTGCGCTTTGACGTGGTGCTAGCGTTGGAGGTGGTGGAGCATGTTGCCAACGTGCCCGCGTTCCTGGCGTGCCTCAGGGCGCTGGTCAGGCCGGGTGGAGTGGTGATTCTCTCCACACTCAATCGCACTTGGCACAGCTGGGCGATGGCGATCGCGGCGGCGGAATACGTGCTGCGCATCATCCCCCGCGGCACCCACGACTGGCGGCAATTCCTCACCCCCGCCGAACTGGTGCGGGGTCTGCGCGCCGAGGGCCTGCAGCTGGACCGCATCACTGGGTTGAGCCGTCGGTTGGACGGCACCTGGGTGCTAAGCGATGATCGCCGGGTGAACTACCTCGTCTCCGCCCGAGCCTAGCCAGACCGGGCGGGCGCTGGGGCCGCGGCTAGGTGCGGCCGATGGGTGGCGCGTCGGCCGTGCCAGCCAGCACTTCTGCGACGTGGCGCACCTCCACCCGGCTGCCCTGCCGTGACAGCTTACCCGCCATGTTCAGCAGGCAGCCAAGATCACCGGCCAGCAACACCTCCGCTCCGGTCCGCTCAATGTCGGCGGCTTTCTCGCCGACCATCTTGTCGGAGATGTCAGGGTATTTGACACAGAAGGTGCCACCGAAGCCGCAGCAGATTTCTGCGCCCGGCAACTCCGTCAGGCTCACACCCTCCACCTTGGACAGCAGGGCCCGCGGCTGCGCCTTCACGCCCAGCTCGCGCAGGCCAGAACAGCTGTCATGGTAGGTTACCGTGCGCGGGAACGCAGGCGCGCCCGTCTCCGTCACGCCCAACACATCGACCAGGAACGAGACAAGCTCGTAGGTGCGGGCAGCCAGATGCTCGACCTGCAGCGCAGTGTCCGGCTCATCGACAAACAGTTCGGGGAAGTGGCTGCGGATCATGCCGCCGCATGACCCGGACGGCACCACGACATAGTCATAGCCCTGGAATGCCGCCAGCACCTGCCGGGCAATCGCCTTCGCCGTGGCGCGATCCCCGGAATTGAAAGCAGGCTGACCGCAGCAGGTTTGCTGCGCTGGCACCTCCACGGTGCAGCCAGCCCGCTCCAACAGCGAGACGGCAGCAAACCCCACGCTTGGCCGATAGAGGTCAACCAAGCAAGTGACGAACAGCGCAACGCGCGGACCGGGCTTCGACATGGCTTGATCCTGCTGCCCTTGGCCGGTCTCGGCAAGCCCTGGATTGACACACCGGTCCGGCCGACATAAGAACAAAGCAGAAACAAATGGAGGGCCAGATGGCTGATTTCGACGACAGTGTCACCGATCCGGTGGGAACCCATGGCACGCTCGACCATGTCTCAGTTGGGGTCAGCGACGTCGCGGCCGCGCGAACCTTCTACGACGCAGCCCTCGCCCCCCTGGGCTTGGTGCGCGCAATGGGGGAAGGGATGGGCGACGACAGCTGGGGCTGGGGCTATGGCAAACCCAACGCCTTCGCCCAGTTCTGGGTACAGCTGCCCTATGATGGCGGTCGCCCGCAACCCGGCAATGGCTGCCACGTCGCCCTGCGCGCGACCAACCGCGCCGCAGTCGATGCTTTCCACGCTGCGGCATTGGCCGCCGGTGCCACCTGCGACGGCCCTCCTGGCCTGCGCAGCTATCACCCGACCTACTACGCCGCCTTCATCCGCGACCCCGACGGCAACAAAATCGAGGCGGTGACCCACGTCTGAGCGGGGCGGCGGTTAGTCACCCCAATACTGCGCCATCAGTTCGGTCATCCAGGGGGGCTGGGTGACCTCGCCGCGGGGCAGGAACTCGCGCACCACGGGCTTGATGTCCAGGATCGGCGTGCCATCAATGGCATCCAGGCCCTGAACCGTCAGCACGCGATCCGCCACTGCGAGAAGACGGCAAACGCTGACGCCCAGCCGGTTCGGGCGCACCCGACCGCGCTGGGCGAAAATGCCGACGGCTGGCCAATCCTGCCGCTCGCGCGGGTGGCGAGCACCGAAGGTGATGGCACTCGGACTGACGCGGTGGAAGTGAAAGATCACTTCAATGTGGGAGAACGCCTCCAGCCCCGCCAAAGCATCGCTGGGAATGCTGGCGTCCAGGTGAAGATGGGCCACTTCGCGCGCCCACTCATCATCCTCCGGCGCCAGCCGTCCGCCCACCACCCAGGCCACAGGGGCTACCACCATGGCATCATACCCTGGGCCATTCGGTTGACTAGCCATTGCTTCCCCCAACACTCATCACCCTGGGTACAGGCATCACGCCGCGCGCACCTGACCCGCAAAGCTTTCCGCCTCCAACCGCAAGGTGTTGGAGGATTTGGTCAATTCATCGGCTGCCATCAGCACTTGGCCCGCCACTTGAGAGGATTCTGAGACGGCATTGCCGATGCTGCGCAACTCATCAACAGCCTGGCGGGTGGCGTCTGCCACTGAGTCCACCCGGCGCGCGATCTGACCGGCCGAGGTGGATTGATTGTCCATCTCCTCCACAATCCGCTCGGTCACGCCACGCATGTTGATGATCGTCGCGGAGATATCGCGGATCGCCGCGGCAATGTCGCCGCTGGCAGACTGCACGGCGGTGATCCGACTGCGGATGTCTTCGGTGGCTTGCGCGGTCTGGCGGGACAGGGACTTCACCTCCGTCGCCACCACCGCGAAGCCCTTGCCAGCATCGCCCGCACGGGCTGCCTCAATGGTCGCATTGAGGGCGAGCAAGTTTGTCTGCTCCGCGATTTCGGTGATCATCTGCACCACTTCGTCGATCTGACCGACGGCGGCAATCAAGTTCGTCGCAACATCAGCCGTGCGCTGGGACTGATCGGTGGCGCGATCCGCCAGCTGGGCGCCATCGGCCACACCCGCCTCAATGCTGGCGATTGAGCGCATCAGGGCAACCGACGCCGCCGACATCTCCGCTGCGGCATCGCGCGCACTGGCCATGGCATTTTGAATGGTGCGCGTGCGCTCCTGGGTTTCGGTGGAGGCGTGGGACATCTCCTCGGCGCACACCTGCATGCCAGAGACCGACTCAGACACTGCGCCGAGCACCCGCTGCACCGTTCCCTCGAAGTGATCGGCCAAGGTCTGGCGGGTGCGCTGCTTTTCTTCGGCTGCCCGCGCCTCGGCTGCCTTGTGGTCGGCCATATGCCGGTCCACGCGCTGAGTCATCCGGCGGATCACCAAGCGGGTGAGTTGAAACGCGAAGTGCGGGCTTTGCGCATAGAGCTCATAAACGCGGGGGGCACTGATCGCCAACAGCTCAATCGGCTCCTCCGCCACCGCTGTGGCGGTGCGCTTGCGCTGATCCGACAGGATACCAATCTCGCCCAGCATCTCCCCAGGACCCAGGCGGGCACCAAACTCCACCAGTGTCAATCGCCCGGACAGCAGCACAAACATCTCATCGGAGGTGTCGCCCACCCGGAACAAGGTGGTGCCAGCTGGCACGCTGCGCTTGGTCATGAAGGGGATGAGCCAGTCGAGCGAGGGATTGTCGGTGGCCAAATTCTCCGTCTGCCGGATCAAGCGGCGCAGCATCCAATCGCGCGCCAGCCAGCAGATTGCCACACTCGCTGCCGCGACAGCCGGTACGGGGCGACCGCTGAGGCCCCAGCCCACCATCATCGCCAGCGATACGGTGAGCAACATCATGCGGGAAACCGGTCTAAGCGGACGGTGCAGACCCACCAATAAAAGGCACGCCGCGATCAGCCCGCCAGCATCCAGCCAATCCATCGCCTTTGCCCCTGTGCTGCTCCGGCCTCGACCGGTGATCCTGCGGCGCGAGGTTTTGCACAGACTGGATCACTTGTCAGCGTGTCGCGATGACGGAGACGCCGATTAACAAAGGGTGTAGCCAAATCGCAAAAACGACATAGACCGCAAGGCCGCCACCAATCGCGATCCCATCGGGCAGCCCGAAGCGCACACCACTGCGATCGGGCGCCCCTTCGTCCCGCTCGCGCCGTACCAACGACACCCGCGCCGCCACCGCCCAGGCCAGAAACCCACCCGCCAGCAAAATGGTGCCAAGGTCGCCATTGGCCAACAGATGCGCCAAGGCCCACAGCTTCACCCCCAACAGCATGGGATGCTTGGTGCGCGCCCGCAGCCAAGTCATCCGTCGTGGGATCGACAGCAGAACAAACACGGGCGCCATCAGCAACAGGGCGAGATGGCTCAATCCCTGTGGTGGATGCCATACCGGGATGTAGCCGCTGGCGCGATACTGCCCGTATCCGATGATGATCGACACCAATCCAACGGCAACCAGCGCCGAATAGAGACCTTTGTAGCGTCCCGCTCCTAGGCGTTCGATCGCCGCGGCGCGCGCTGCCCGCTGCGTGGTAAACCAATGGGTGCCCAAGAACAGCACCAACCCAACAATCAATACCGTCATCCTGTCCCCCCACACCCGAGGCATCCAGCCCTCGATCCAGGGTGGGACTGTGCCGCGAGTGCGAGACGCTGGCAACAGCGCGTCATGCGCGTATCCCGCAGCCACCCGTCAGCAAAGGCTTGACAAGCAGGCGCGCGACAGCATCGCCTGCCGCGGGCATGAGCGACGCCAACTCCCCCGGTCTGATCTCCTGGGTCAAGCGCCAAGCCGCTTGGCTACTGCCTGCGGCGGTGGCGCTGGTGTTTTTGGGCGCTGGCTTTGCGATCACACGGATCTTGTCCGAAGTGAGCCTGGAGCGCATCGGGGCCGCCCTTAGCGGAACGCCGACCAGCGCGATCCTGATGAGCCTTGGCTTCACAGCGCTGAGCTACCTCACCCTGGTCGGCTATGACTGGTCCGCCCTGCGGTTTGTTGGCGCACGCCTGCCGATTGGATTGGTCGCTCTCGCGTCCTTCTGCGGCTATGCGATTGGCAACATGGTGGGGTTCTCGTTGGTCACCGGCGGGGGCGTCCGGTACCGGATTTACTCCGCGGCCGGGCTGACCGCTGGCGCGATCGGCGCGGTAGCCTTGTTCTGTGCTGCCTCCTACGCGGTTGGGTTGGCAGCCGTGTCGGCCGTCGCCTTGCTGCTGGATCCAGCCTTGCTGGCCGGGGCGGTCGGACTGTCAGAGCGCACGGGTCAGTGGATTGGCGCCGCCACCTTGGCAGTTGTCATCACCGTGGTCGCCGCCACATGGCGCAATCGTCCGCTTCGCCTGGGCCGCCGGGAGGTGCGACTGCCGGGCGGGCGGCTGGTGCTGGGTCAACTGGTCATCTCTGCCATTGATCTCGCGTTCGCAGGGGCCGCGTTCTACGTCCTGCTGCCACCCTCGGCGAATGTGACCTTCCTGGAGTTCCTGCCCGTTTATGGCATTGCACTGGCTGCCACGCTGATCAGTCATGTGCCCGGCGGTGTCGGCGTGTTCGAGGCCGTGTTCCTGGTGGCGCTTGGCCCGCGCATTGGGGTGGAGCCTTTGGTGGCCGCCCTGGTGGTGTTCCGCGCCACCTTCTACTTGCTGCCGATGGTGCTGGCAGCCGTGCTGCTGGCGGGCAATGAAGTGTTGCGCCATGGCCGCGCCGCCGCAGAGGCAAGTGCCCGGCTGCTGCCCACCGCTGGCGCTGTGCTGGCGTTGGTGGCGGGCATGGCCTTGCTCGCCGTCGCCGCGGCACCAGCCTCCAGCAACCGCTTGATCTATCTGGCGTCGTGGTTGCCGCTGGCTGCCATTGAGGGTGCGCATCTGGCAGGCACCATCGCTGGTGTTGCGCTGCTGGCGCTGGCCCGCAGCCTGCGCCAGCGCTTGCGACGCGCGTGGGGACTGGCGTTGGTGGCGCTGGCCGTCGGCGCCCTCTCCGCCCTGGTCCGGGGGTGGGAAGTGGAATTGGCCGCTGCCCTGGTGCTGTTCTGGGTGATCCTTGCAGCATCCGGCGCGCAGTTTGACCGACGCGACGCGCGCATCGGCCAAGGACTACCCTGGGCCTGGACGCTTGGACTGGTTGGCGCCGTCGCCGGGGCACTGTGGCTGATGCTGTTCCTGCATGAGTTCCGGCGCCTGGGCGATCAGTACCTTTCAGTGTTTGCGCTGGATGCTGATGCCGCCCGCTCCAGCCGTGCCATTCTGGTCGCTGTCGTGGCCGCCATCGTCGTGGCGCTGGCCCGCCCGCTGGCGCGCGCCGGGGGCCGCGCGAGCAGCCTAGAGGCCAGACCGACGGTGACCACCATCAACTTCAACGATCCGCGCGCACCGGACTTGTTCGCCGCTGCCGATGGGATCGTGCTGTCGGACAGCCGCCGTACGGGACTGGCTTATCGGCAGCGCGGTCGGCGGGTGCTGGCGCCGCTTCCACCCCAGGGCGAGGCACGCGAGGCTGCCGACGTACTGTGGCTTTGGTGCGATCTTGCCGAGCGCGGCGGCCTGACGCCGGTTCTAGGGCCCGCACCAGCCGAATGGCGCCCTCAGTTGGTCGATCTGGGGTTCGAGATGGTTCCTGCAGGGGCGGAGGTGATCTTGAGCACAGACCGCCGCGTGACCCAAACGATCCAGGACCTTGTCCTGCACCCCATCCCCGCCACGCCCGGCCATATCGTGCTGCGGGCTGAACGCGCCGGTCAGACCTTGGGTGATGTCCGCTTGCTCCGCCTCCCGGCAGCGGAGGAGGCAGTGCTGACCAGGATCGAGTGGGCAATGCCCGTTGCCACGGACACGGTCCTGGCCGTGTTGGCGGGCCTGCCATCCATGCTGGCCGGAATGGGTGTCCGGCGGTTGCGCCTTGGGCTTGCCCCGCTGCCTGACCAAAGCGATGGACCTGCCCGGGCGCTGTGGCGTCCACTCGCGAACATACTGTTCCCGGCCTGGGACAGCAGTGACGCCCTGCGCACCCTTGGTTCGTTCCTCGATGGGCTAGACCCGGTGTGGGCACCACGCCTGGTAGCCGTCTGGCCTGGGGTAGACCCGCTTGAGGCGATGGCCGATCTGGCAGAAGCGCTGGAGTAGGGCCGACCCGGCGGTTCCGTCCGCGCACCAGCGCTATAGAAACACGCGACGGACCTCGGCCACATCGGCGTTGGGGCCGAAATACTCCCTGGCGTCAAGGTCCTCCGAAACCGGGGTGAAGTCCTGCACACCGTAGACCATATCGATGTCCTGCCCATTGCCGGCCAAGGGCAGCATCAGGCGACGGACCATCCGGGGACCACGCGCCCACCCAGGAGTGCCGATGTTCTCGGTGTAGAGCGGGCGACGCGTCTCCAGCAACGCGGCATAGAGATCATGGATATAGCTCAGCAAATGTGAGGAAGCGTAACACTCATCATAGAATTTACCGGTGAGATTGCGGCCTGACATCTTAACCAACTCTGTGCCAATCAGACGAAAGCGCAACCGCTCCCCCCGATTCAAGACATCAACCAGCAGTGTGTAAGGCAAGCTGAGGCGCGGCATATCCAGCGGGTCAAGGTTGTGACGACCCGGCAACGTTCCATCGCCAGGCAGACAACGCTGCCAGTATTGCCAGACCGGCAAAAAGATCGTCGGCTCTAGAACAGCCGCCGCCTGATTGCGCAGATCCTGATTCAACGACATCAACATGGCGGCGTCCTTGCCTCGCCGACAACCCTTCAACTGATATGGATCACACACTATCCTCGGCAATGGTGTGATCTGGAATCTTTATAGCATCGGACTGGGGCCGCTGCGAGACCCGTCCAGGGCATAGCGGCCAAGCCGATCCACCTCGCCGATCAGGGGGCTGGGCCAAGCGCCGGGGCGGAACCACCCGCAGGCCGATGCCTCAGCATCCAGCACGGGTTCCCCCACTGGACAGTCCACCACCACCGTGCCCAAGACCCAATGGGCCGCAACCCCGCCCGCGGGGTCGGCGATGATCGCTTCATGGACGTCAATCAAATGGGCAGAGTGACCGGTCAAGCCGGTTTCCTCCGCCAGTTCACGCAAGGCGGCAGTGACAAAGCTTTCACCCCACTCCACCCCGCCGCCGGGAAAACCCCAGTGGAGCCGATGGGGGTCAGCCGTGCGCTTTACCAGCAGCACAGCACCATCCCGGCGCGCGATCACAAGCGCACCGACGCGGGGCCGCAATGGCGCGTCTGTCACAGCCCCGCCCTCCCCAGCCAGGTGTGGGTTTAGGCCGCACGCTCGCGTTGCGGACGCTGCTTGATGTAGGCTACTGCAACGTGCTCAGCACAATAGGGCTTGCCAGGGGCTGCCGGCGCACCGCAGAACCGAAACTCCGGCGTGCCGGGGTGGCCGATGGGCCAGCAGCAAACCGGACCCTTCAGCTCCAGCAGGCGTGGAGCCTGGGGCTTTGGTGCCATCACTTTGCGCGGCGTGAGACCAAGCCGATGAACCTTGCCGATCACCGTATTCTTGGTGCAACCCATCAGACGGCCAATCTCGGCGGTTGGGATGCCGCTATCCCACAGGCGGGTCAACTCGTCGACCTTTTCAGGTGTCCATTCCATCGCCGTACCTCCCGTCAATGGCTTGTGAGACTTTACGATCGAGCCACCATATATCGCAAGACCCAGAAGGCAGAAATCTGTGGATAAGCCACAGCATGTGGTGGTTTTGGCCGGTGGATGGTCGGCTGAACGCCAGATATCGCTGGTGACCGGTGCTGCGGTGGCCGCTGCCCTGGCAAAGCCGGGACGGGTGGTCACCACGCTGGACCCCGCCCCCGCCGTCAGCCTGCCCGCGCGGCTGGCCGCTCTGGCTCCTGATGTTGTGTTCAATGCCTTGCATGGCCGCGGCGGCGAGGATGGCACGGTGCAGGGGCTGTTAGACCTGCTCGGCATCCCGTACACCCATTCTGGCGTCCGCGCTTCGGCGGCGGCCCTGCACAAGCCGACTGCCCGGCGCTTGTTCCAGGCCGCTGGTCTGCCCGTGCCCCAGGGGGTGGAGGTGCCGTGGGCCAGCTTGGCGGACGCGGACCCATTGCCGCGCCCTTATGTCGCCAAACCACCCGATGAAGGCTCCACCGTTGGCGTCCGGATTGTCCGGCCCGGCGACAACCTGCCCCCGCCCGACGATCCTGCCGCTGTGGCGCTGGTGGAGGCGTTCATCCCTGGCGTCGAGTTGACCGTTGCCGTGCTGGACGATGAGCCGCTGGAGGTGATTGAGATCGACTTCGCTGGCGCGATCTTTGACTTCGAGGCCAAGTACAAACCAACCGGCGGCGCGGTCCACCACCTGCCCGCCCGTATTCCGGATGCAGTGGCGCAAGCTGCGCGGCGCATCGCTCAGGCCGCGCACCAAGTGCTGGGCTGTCGCGGGGTCAGCCGTGCTGACTTCCGGTGGGACCCGGCGCATGGTCTCGCCGGATTGTTTTTGCTAGAGGTCAACACTCAGCCGGGCATGACCGAGACCAGCTTGGTGCCGGAAGCCTGCGCCCATCGCGGCATCGGCTTTGCTGAGCTGTGCGAACGCTTGATCGCCAGCGCCCGCTGGGGATCATGAGCTAGGCTGCGGCTGGCGGGCTTGAAACCGACACTGTTGGCGGCTGGCGGAGGGTCGCTACGTCGCGTTCAAGATCGGCGATGCGCCGATCATTGCGCCGAGCCCGCAGCTTCCAGCCGATCAGCTTGACCCAGACAAAGGCGCCGCCAAGCAGGAGGCCGACCGCCAGGGTGCCCAGCACCAGCAGGAACACCGGGACATCAATTGTGATGCCAAACGGCCAGAGATCGATCGGTGCCGCCGTCCGGTTGTTGGCGGCGAACACGGCCGCGGCTGCAACCAACGGCAATCCGATCAGCAGCCACAAACGACGCATCGGGTCCTCCTCTCAGCGGCTGCTGCCCACATGACAGGCACCAGTGCGAGCCTCAGGCAGCGCTGCCAGTCTCGTCGCCGCTCAAATTCAACCGCTCCCGCAACTGCTTGCCGGTCTTGAAGAAGGGGATCACCTTCTCCTCCACCTGCACAGCTGTGCCGGTGCGCGGGTTGCGGCCAATCCTGGCCTCCCGGCGCTTGACAGAGAACGCGCCGAAACCGCGCAGTTCCACCCGGTCGCCCCGTGCCAGCGCGGCAGCAATCTCTTCAAAGATCGTTGATACGATCCGTTCAACGTCCCGTTGATACAGGTGGGGATTGTGCTCCGCCAACCGCTGGATCAACTCAGACTTGGTCATGGACGTCACGAGGCCCTGCTCCCCTGCCAACCAATCGTCCCGTGAAACGCACCGTGCCGAAACAGCAGGCACAGAGTCAAGCAATTCAACGCCGAAACCCTCTGATAACAAACAGAAAACCTGATCCCTAACAGAAGCCCCCCGCCGATTGGGATCGGCGGGGGGCTCTGATACCACGACGGAGCGAAGGGGGTTAGCCCTCGGCTTGGTCCTTGCTGCGGGCCTTGCGGATCGCGGCACCCAGGATGTCGCCCAGCGACGCCCCGCTGTCCGACGAGCCGTATTCGGCCATCGCCTGCTTGTCTTCTTCGACTTCGCGCGCCTTGATCGACAGGGTGATCTTGCGGGCCGCCTTGTCGATTTGCACGACCTTGGCGTCCACCTTCTCGCCCACGGCGAAGCGCTCCGGCCGTTGGTCCTGACGATCGCGCGCCAGTTCCGCCTTGCGGATGAAGCCGGTGATGCCTTCGACGATTTCCACCTCGATGCCGTTGTCCTGCACCTGGGTGACTTTGCCGGTGATCACCTCGCCCTTGCGGATGCTCTCCAACCCCTTCTCGAAGGGGTCGTTGACCAGCTGCTTGATGCCAAGGCTGATGCGTTCCTTCTCGACGTCCACGTCGAGCACGCGCACCTTCACCTGATCGCCCTTCTTGTAGTCCTGAATGGCTTCTTCGCCAGACTTTTCCCAAGACAGGTCAGACAAGTGGACCATGCCGTCGATATCACCCGGCAGACCAACGAACAAGCCGAACTCGGTGATGTTCTTCACCTCGCCCGACAATTCGGTATTGGCCGGATACTTGTCGACGAAGGACTGCCACGGATTGTCCAGGCACTGCTTCAAGCCGAGGCTGATGCGGCGCTTGACCGGATCCACGTCCAGCACCATGACCTCAACCTCTTGCGAGGTGGAGACGATCTTGCCGGGGTGAACGTTCTTCTTGGTCCAGGACATTTCGGAAACGTGGACCAGACCCTCGATCCCCGGCTCCAGCTCCACAAAGGCGCCGTAGTCGGTGATGTTGGTCACGCGACCGTTGAACTTGGCACCGGCTGGGTACTTCAGTTCCACCCCTTCCCACGGATCGGCTTCCAGCTGCTTCATGCCGAGGCTGATGCGCTGGGTGTCCGGGTTGAAGCGGATCACCTGAACGGTCACGGCTTGGCCGATGTTCAGGGCTTCGGACGGGTGGTTGATGCGGCGCCACGCGATGTCGGTGACGTGCAACAGACCATCGACACCGCCCAGATCGACGAAGGCGCCGTAGTCGGTGATGTTCTTCACCACACCCTGCAGCACTTGGCCTTCCTTCAAGGAAGCGACCAGCTCCGAACGGGCTTCGGCGCGGCTTTCTTCCAGCACAGCGCGGCGCGAAACCACGATGTTGCCGCGGCGGCGGTCCATCTTCAGGATCTGGAACGGCTGCGGCGTGCCCATCAGCGGGGTGATGTCGCGCACCGGGCGGATATCCACCTGGCTGCCTGGCAAGAACGCCACGGCACCCGACAGGTCCACGGTGAAGCCGCCCTTGACGCGACCAAAGATAACGCCGTTGACGCGGGTTTGCGCCTGGAACGCCTTCTCCAGCTGGTTCCACGCCTCTTCCCGGCGGGCCTTGTCGCGGGACAAGGCGGCTTCGCCGTTCTTGTCTTCCATCCGCTCCAAGAACACTTCGACGACATCGCCAACCTTCAGGTCCAAGGCGGTACCCGGCGCGCCGAATTCCTTCAGCGACACGCGGCCTTCAGACTTCAGGCCAACATCAATGATCGCGCTGTCATTCTCGATGGCGACAATCGTCCCCTTGACGACGGTCCCCTCAAGATTTTCACCAGCCCCCATGCTTTCTTCCAACAGGGCGGCAAAGCTTTCTTTCTCGGCTACCAGAGCCATGTATCTCTCCTGCCCGCCCGCGGGACGGTCTCATCCGCACGTCGGGGTCTCGGGGTTGCCAGCGCGCCAGAACCCCAGAACGGCAAAACGCGGACGACCGCGGCGACTGCTCGCCACCGGGTTTCGCCCGCTGCTGCCGCGATGGATCCTCTCCAGCGCTGGCGGGGGTTTACCGCGGACGCGGCTAAAATGCAACCGGGGAGGGGCCTATCCAGGTGGCAACGCAATACACTCATCGGTTGCCACCGCTCATCCCTGCTGCTATATATTTCTTATGAGCGCGGACACGACTGCCGATAAGATCACAACATCCGCCACTGCCTTCGGCGCCGCTATCGCCGAGGGTCTGGCTGGCGTGCGTACGGAGCTCAAAGAGCTGCGCACGGATGTCGATCAGCTGAAGACCGATGTCGCTGAGCTCAAGACCGATGTCGCTGAGCTCAAGACCGATGTCGCTGAGCTCAAGACCGATGTCGCTGAGCTCAAGACCGATGTCGCAGCGCTCAAGACCGATGTCGCAGCGCTCAAGACCGATGTCGCTGAGCTAAAAATCGGAATGGCGCACACGAACCGCCTTACCATCGGCCTGATCGATGCAGTCAACGCCAACACTAGGTCGATTGAGGCGGCATTGACCAGCGCGGGCATCCCAGTGCCGCTGGTTGCGGCCAAGAAGTCTTAGCCGCCCCACCCCCTCGGCTCTCCACCACCGGCCTCCCTTACCCCACAATCACGGCCTCACACCGGCCAAAGCCGATGCTGCGTGCTCCGTCACGGTGGGCGCGCGCGGTCATGCGAACTTCGTCGCCGTCCTGCAGAAAGCTGCGGGTCTCGCCACTGGAGAGGGTGATCGGCGCTTGGCCGCGGCGGGTCAATTCCAACAACGAGCCAACGGCTGCCGGGTCCGGAGTCGAGATGGTACCAGAGCCCAGCAGGTCCCCTGGTTGCAGATTGCAGCCGTTGGAACTGTGATGCGCCACCATCTGGGCGGCGGTCCAGTACATATGCTGGAAGCCAACAGTCGTGATGTGATCGAACTGCCCAGACGCTGCGCGCATCGTGGCACTGCGCAACTCCACTGAGACATCAATCGCAAAGCCGCCCTCGGCCTGATCGGCAGGGTCGAACAGATAGGGCAGCGGTGCAGGGTCGCTCTCTGGCCGGACGTGGGCTGGGATGCGGAACGGCGCCAATGCCGCCATAGTCACCACGAAAGGACCGATGGAGGTTGCAAAGTTCTTGGCTAGGAACGGGCCGAGAGGCTGGTATTCCCAGGCCTGCAAGTCGCGCGCTGACCAGTCATTCAGCAAGGTTACGCCAAACAGATGGGCCCCTGCTTGCTCAATGGCGATACTCTCGCCTTGGGCGTTGCCGGTGCCGATCAGGAAGCCAAGCTCCAACTCCCAATCCAACTGACGGCAGGGGCCGAAGCTGGGCTCGGCGTCATCGGGGCGCTTGCGCTGGCCGGTCGGCCGGTGCACGGGGCGATTGTCGGCACTGATGGACGAAGCCCGACCGTGATACCCAATCGGCACATATTTGTAGTTCGGCAGCAGCGGCTGATCGGGGCGAAACATCCGCCCAACATTGGTGGCATGGTCAATAGAGGCGTAAAAGTCAGTATAGTCACCAATCGCGACCGGCAGGTGAAAGCGCAGCCCCGCCATCGGAACCAGGCAAGACACCGCCGCCTCGGTCCGCCAGGGTGCTGGCGCATCCTTGTGCAACAAGCGGAACAAGGCCCGGCGCAGGCGCTGCCACGCGGCTGGCCCCATCGCCATCAATGGGTTTAGCACTGGGTGGGCACAGGCAGCCGCTTCGGCCTCAGCGAGGTCCAACAAGCCCGCCTCAGCGGCAGCGGTGATGTCCAGCACCATGCGCCCGATGCCAACACCGATCCGCGGCGTCTCTGTCCCCACGCTGAAAGCGCAGAACGGCAGGTTCTGGAGCGGGAAGTCCGTGTCCGGCTCAGCAGCACCCACCACCCAGCTGGTGGCGGCAGGATCATGGGTCTCGTCCAGCGGGAACCGGCTCATCGGGTGGATGCTCCTGAAAGGGTCTGCGGAAAGCGCCGGGCAAAGCCGTCCCAGCAGGCATCATAGTCGGGCTGGCGACTGGGCGCCGTCGTGGCAGCTGCGGTCAGGCGGTAGACCCAGCCGCTCTCAAACATGAAGGCCAGGGTGTTGTCGATCTTGTGTGGCGCCAGGGTGGCTGCGACTGCTGCGTCATGGCTGGTGCGGTCCGGGCCATGGGCGGTCATGCAATTGTGCAAGGAGACCCCACCCGGCACAAACCCATCCGCCTTGGCATCATAGGCGCCATGGATCAGGCCCATGAACTCGCTCATCAGGTTGCGATGGAACCAGGGCGGGCGAAAGGTATGCTCCGCCACCATCCAGCGCGGCGGGAAGATCACA
Organism: Alphaproteobacteria bacterium; assembly: GCA_004292755.1. Classification (GTDB taxonomy): domain Bacteria; phylum Pseudomonadota; class Alphaproteobacteria; order Elsterales; family Elsteraceae; genus RDXE01. The sequence continues at coordinate 28,645 of RDXE01000053.1, read as the reverse complement.
AAATCCACGTTTGCCGTCCCCGGATGGCCGGACGGGCTGGTCAATACCGTGAAGATCGAGGGGTCGGGATGGTCAAAACTGACTGTGCCGATGGTATTGAACCGAGCCAAATCATAGCGCATCGGCGCCAATGTGCCGTGCCAAGCCACCACATCCAGTGGATTGTGCGGCACGTCGGCGACAGCCAATTGACCGAGGAATTTGGCAACCACCTGGGTTGGGCGGTCCGGGTCTTCGAACGCGGCCGCGGGCGCCTCAAAATCGCGCGGATTGGCCAAGCCGTTGGAGCCTATCGGCCCCAGCTCCGGCAATTGCAGCGGCTGACCATAGGTCTCCAGCACGTAGCCGCGCGCCTGCCCCTCGACGAGGTCAACGGCAAACTTGAGCCCGCGCGGCAGGATCGCAATCTCCCCCGGCGCGACCGCGAGGCGACCGAGTTCCGTGCGCACCACCAAGCCGCCCGATTGGGGCACCAGCAGCAGTTCCCCATCATGATTTTGAAACACCCGGTCCGGCATGGAGCGGTTGGCCGCGTAAAGATGCACGGCCGAGCCTTGGCGCGTCGCGACATCGCCATTACCGACCCAGGTGACCAGTCCCTCGACAAAGTCGGTCGGGCGATCGGGAGCCGACAGCGGGTTCCAGCGCAGCCGATTGGGCGGCGTCTCCCCCTCGCTCCACGGAGCCGTGCGCAGCCGACCGGCATCGATGGTCCGAAACGCGGGATGCATCGCCGAGGGGCGCACGCGATACATCCAGGTGCGCCGGTTCTCTGCTCGCGGGGCTGTGAACGCGCTGCCGGAGATCAACTCCGCATACAACCCGAACGGCACATGCTGGGGCGAGTTCTGCCCAACGGGCAGTGCCCCTGCGACAGCCTCCGTTGCAAAGTGGTTGCCGAACCCTGTGAGCGTCCCGCTGGCCATGCCGCTCCCCCACCCGCGACGATCTGGCAGAGGCTTGGCGCGACGGAGCGGTGAAATCAAGGGGGTCAGTGGCAAGGTTAGCGAATTGGGAAGGGCCGCAGGCTAGAGTCAATGCGCGCCCGAAACCCAGGCGAGGCCGTGGCGAGGTCCACAAGGTCGACAGGATAGGGCAAATCGCTGTTCTCCAGCGCCTCGCGCAGGGCGGCAACAGCGTCCTGGCCGAGCGGGCGCCCGGCATCAATGGCGAGGTCAAGGTCAGACCCACGACACGCACGCCCCGTCACGCGCGACCCAAACGCCCATACCTGGGCTTCATCCGGTAGACATTGGCGCAGAATAGCGCGCAGGACGATACCGTCCTCCTCTCGAATGTCGATCGCCTGGATCATTCTTGCTCCGCATCATCAGGGTCAGCTTGGCGACGGGTTAGTTTCATCAGCACATAGGCTGCTTCGTCCCGGAAGGGCATCAGCCCCGCAAACACCCGGTCTGCGGTGTCTGGATTATAGGTGTGGCTGGTGGCATTGCGATCTTCCCGAAAGCGCCGCCACACAGCCCACTCGCTGCGGACCAGCCCCCTTCGATGGGCAAGGCGCACCAAATCCGGAAGCGACAGTTCATTTACAGCAGCTGAGGCCGGTTCACGCTCAGCCAAGGCGCGGCGGAGCATCTTGTGAGTCAACTCATAGGTGTATTCGAACCGCTGAATGGCCGCGTCTCGCACGAACGGATCGCGATCACGCTGTTCATATGCCTCCAAAGCCTCAGTCAGCCACGCGAGGGCACGGGCAAGCGGGCCAACATCAATCCTACGCCAGCATCGCATGAAGCGCCGAGCGGCCAACAGACGTTTCTCGCAGCGCTACCTCCCCCAAAACACCAAGGTGGGATGCTGCGGCCTGTGGAGCGGAAAGTGGTGCCCAGGGGCGGAATCGCATCAATCCTATAGTGAAACGAAATACTTCGGAGGCCTTGCATCGATACCCCCAATTCCACGCGCTGAGACGTTTGATACGGCCCCATTTCCAACCCAGCTCGACGAAAAGAACGCTGTATCCCTCGCCCAAACAAGATTGGCAGGGGTCAGGCTAGGCACAGACCACATCGCACCTCACGCTGCGGCCCTCTCGGTAAACTCGTTCAACACCCGCACGATCTGCTGCACGTCCGCCCGAGCGAACACCCCGTTGACCCCTTGATCGTCGAAGTCGGTAAAGGGGCTTTCGTAGAGGCGGCGCGGGTCCATCGCGCCACGCTCGGTCAGGTGCTCGATGATCAGGTTCACGAACTCGATCTGATTGGCGCTTAGGTTGCGGCTTGCAAGAAAGTCTGCGAAGGCCGCCTTGGCGCAGGCGCGTTCCAGGCCAACGAGGGAGCGGACAAAGAGCCCCAAACCGCCCCCAGACCGGACCTCGTCGAGGTCGCTATGGGTTGCTCCCACCTTCTCGACGAGGATGCGTTCCAACTCGCTCAAATCCTGGGCGGTAAGCTGTTCGTTGCGGCGCAGCTTCTGAACTGTGATGTGGTCGAGGTGGCGCTTCAGGAAGTCCTGCGCCTTCATCTGGAAGCGCACCGGGTCCGTGCCGATGGCAGCGTTCGGCACGGTGATTGCGACACCTTCGCCGATCTCGTCGACGAAGTCGGTGTAGACAAGAACGCGATCCTCCCCCTCGATCAGTTTGACCAGATCGCGAAGGCGACGGCGCATCTGCTCCAGCGACCAGCCTTCGATGCCCTGCCAGAACTCATCGGTCTGCACCTCTAGGATCAGCGCCATGGCAGCGGCGACTATCGGCACATTGCCAAGACCCTCCAGCTTGGCGGCGATTGCCATCACCTTTTCCTTGCAGCGCACAATCGTCGCGTCCTTGCGCAGCAAGGCAAGCTGGCCGTTCAGCACGATCAAGTCGAATTGCTTGGCGACAACGTCGTCATCCACCAGAGCAGTCGGCAGCCCCGCAATCTCGTTGATCAGCGTCTCGCGATCATCGGCCGAGAACGTGTTCCACGCCTCCGGGCGTTGGAAACGCTCCACGGCGCGGCGTTTCGCGCGAACCAGGAAGTTGTCGTGGCTCATGCCCGCCACTTCATCACGCAGACGGCTGCGGGTTTCGTCATTCAGCTTTGTCAGTCCGTCGCCGCGTTCGTCCTCTGGCAAATCCTGAAGTATGCTGGCAATCTCAACTCGAGTGGCGAACAAGCGCTCGCTCAAGGACCGGACCACCGCTGCGTCTTTCACATCGGGATTCTGATTGAAGAACTCGAAATTCTGACAGAAGTCGAAGATGAAGAATTCGGTCTTGTGCTGGCCGGGGCCAAACAAGTTGGGGCTTAACCGCGTACCCCGCCCGATCATCTGCCAGAATTTCGTCTTTGAACGGACGATCTTGAAGAAAACCAGGTTGACCACCTCGGGCACGTCGATCCCGGTGTCGAGCATGTCGACCGAAATGGCGATGTGCGGCGCACGCTCCGGGACGGAGAAGTCATCGATCAGGGATTGCGCATATTCTGTCTGATAATCGACGACGCGGGCGAAGTGGCCTTTCAGGTGCGGATAGTTGGCGTCGAAGCGCTCCCCGATGAACTTCGCATGGTCATGGTTCTTGGCAAAGATGATGGTCTTGCCCAGCCGGTCGCCGCTCGCGACCTTCAGGCCGTAGGTCATGAGGTGCTCCAGCACCTTGTCGACTGTATCGGTGTTGAACAGCCACGTGTTGACAGCGCCAGCGTCCACGTCCCCACGGGGGAGCTTGCCGTCCCATTCGAGCGCGTCCCAATCCGCCTTTTCCTCATCGGAGAGGTCATTGTACTTGATACCCTCCCGCACAAAGCGCAACGGCACAGAGACAGCACGCGGCGGCACAAGGAAGCGGTCGGCCACGGCCTGGTCGAGGTCATAAGAATCGGTGGGCACACCCCGCTCTAGCTCGAACAGGGAATAGGTATCGCGGTCGATCTCATTGCGCGGCGTGGCCGTCAGGCCCACGAGCAGGCTGTCGAAATAGTCGAAGATCGCGCGATATTTGCGGTAGATAGAGCGGTGCGCCTCGTCGATAACGATCAGGTCGAAATGCCCAGGCCCGAAGCGGCGCTGGCCGTTCTCCATCTCGTCGATCAGGTTCATCATCGTCGGATAAGTCGAAAGACAAACCCGCGCGCCGTGGTGGTTGTTCTTCTTGGGGTCGTGCGCCTGGATCAAGTTCGCGCTCGCCGTTGATGGCAGATGCCTCTTGAAGGCGTTGTGCGCCTGCCGGACCAGGGCGACGCGGTCAGCCAAGAACAGCACGCGCTTCACCCAGTTGGCGCGCATCAACTGGTCAATCAACGCGATCACCGTGCGGGTCTTGCCGCTGCCGGTCGCCATGACCAGAAGCGCCTTGCGCTGGTGATCTTTCTCGAACACCTCACCAACCCGCCGGATAGCGCGGGTCTGATAGTACCGCTCAACGATCTCGGCATCGATGCTGGTGGTGGAGAGCAAACGCCTGGCACTCTTGCGCTGCCGCCACAGGTCCAACTCGTCCTTTTTCAGGAAGCCATGCACGGCGCGCGGCGGATAGCGCTCGTCATCCCACAGCCAGTGCTCATAGCCATTGGTGTAGAAGATCAGCGGGCGTACGCCAAACTGCTGTTTCAGGCAATCGGCATACAGCTTCGCCTGCTGCTGACCGACCCGCGCATCGCGGCGAGTGCGTTTGGCCTCAATGACGGCGAGCGGCATGCCGTCATCGCCCCAGAGCACGTAGTCGACGAATCCTTCGCCGGTCGTGTTGGGCATGCCGGTGACGGGGAATTCGCGGTCGCGCGGTTGGTCCAATGGCCAGCCCGCTTCGTGCAGGAGCAGGTCGATGAACGCGTCGCGAGTTTCTTCCTCGTCGTAATCGTGTGTGTCGGGCGTCGCGGCGTTCGCCTGCTTGATGGCGGCGATCTCCGCCTGAAGTCGGGCGATCTCCGCATCGCGCGCCTTGGCGTCCGCTTCGCTCTGACTGCGGGCGGCTTGCGCATCTTCAAGCGCCTTCGCCGCGCTCTCATGCTCCCTGGCCAGGGCTTGCAGCTTGGCGAGTGTGGAAGCCTCCACCTGCACGACATGGGGCAGAGCATTCTGATCGAAGGTCAGCCCCGCATCGGGCTTGGCTCCGCGCCCATAGGTGCGCACCAGCCAATAGCAGACATGAAACAGCTCCCGCACGGCGATGATGGCGTTGCCCGGCGGGATGGCACGGGTATCATGCGCAGCCGCGTTGCCGAAATCTTTGATAAGGCGCGCCTTCTTGACGATTGTCGTGCCGACAGCCGCGCGGAACGTGCCCTCATGGATCAGCGCCGAGAGCGCGGTGTCATAGGGGGAGCGCAAACTGCGGTCGTAGTCGTACATCCACTTGACCGCCGTCTCCAGCGCCAAGCGTGCATAAAAGCACGCCCCGCGCGCGTCTGTGGTCGCCGACATCTCTGCCTTCCTCGCCAGAGCGAAGACCTTGGGAAACTCGGTCTCGAGGAAGGCGAACTGGGTCACGGCATACCTCCGAGCCCAGTTTGCACACAATCGTCCAGCTTGCGGTGCAAGAGTGAGATCAGCGAGAGGTAGTCGGCTGCATCGTCCTCGCCCTTCCATAGAATCTTCGGCTCGTGGGCTAGCGGGTTTCGGACTGCGCCGAAACAGCCCTTCAGGAGCTGGGCGAACCCCTTGTGCTCCGACTTTTCGGTTTCAGTTTGCAGGGAATTCATAGCGAGCAAGGGCCGCTCGATGGCAAACACCTTGTCTACTAACGCAGCCCCGTCGAGCGCTTCACCGGACATGTCCCGGATGCGCTGCGCCAGCCCCTTCGCGGCCTCGAAGACCGCATGGAAGTAGTTATCTTGAAGCAGCTCCGCCGTGCAGTATTTTCTGACCTCAGCGTGAATGAGCCGCCCTTTGAATTTTGCGTTGATCGTGTTGAGGCGCTTGTGAGCCTCGTCTATGGTGGTCGCGGTTTCGATGACGGAGAACTTGCCGTCTGGGCGATACTCCAGCCCCGCAAACGCGAGGTGGGCGTTGATCGCATGGCGGGCTTCTTCGAATGCGTCTTGCCGATTCACATAGCGCGAAGGCTCAAGCAACCGGCGGGTGAAGTCCAAGAGCCTGGAAGCGCCGCCATCTCTCGCTTGGTAGTGCTTGAATGTCGCGCAAAGACGCCGCCACTTCGTGCTTTCACCAGACGTGTCGTCGATGCCCATGTCAGCGAAATGCCGCGAGATGTCACTGCCACTGAGACAATCGCTCAGCAGTTTGGAGACATCTTCGATCTGCATATCGGTGAGTTTTGGGGCGCCAGCCATCTCTTTAGCTCCCTTCGCACAGGATGATGGTCGCCGGAGGCGTCGGTGTTCATACGGCAGCCTCGTTGAGGCTGGAGGCGGTGAGTTCGCCACGGAAGGCGCGGTGTTGCAGGGAGGTGAAAAGCCGTTCAGACACTTGTAGAGCCGCCCGGCTATGTTCGGACTGGCCCAACACAACCCTCATTCGCGACGCAAATTCTAACTGAGATTCAAATTTTGGTACTGGCACTGCGAAGCGCTTCACTTGTTCAGTTGTAAGATTTACCCATATTGCCCCCGCTCCCTGGGCGCGATTGGCTTCGCGGTTGACCACTAAATACCAATAAAAAAAGTCTGGCAGCACGCATTTTCGAAGATCTCTAAAACCAACAAATCCGTCGTGTATACAGGCATCGACTGCTAGGATTGCTGGAAGACCAACCGCGCCGCTGACCGCCATGACTACGCTTCCGGCGGGCATTGGTCGACTTTTCGTAGCGCCTTCTTCGGTCAAGCTATCGATGCGCGGCGTTACGATCATACCGTCGCGGGAAATGTCTGCGATCATCAGTCGAGGAATCGGTCCGCCAAAGAACCGAGGGTCGCCCTGTGGACGGGGTGAACTTCCGCGAACTAGATCGCAGATCTCATCGAGTGGGGTGATCCGACTTCCATCTCTAGGACTGCCGACGCGCCCAAACATCTCGATGAAGATGGCTTGGCCGAGTTGGTTGAGGCGGTCGAGGGCGCGCTGGCGTTTGCGGCGTAGCTCATCGGCCTGATCCAAGATCGCCGCAATCCGCTTCTGCTCCTCCATCGGGGGGAGCGGGATTTCGATTTCATTGATCTGCTTGGCGGACAGATGTTTGACGGTGACGAAATTCGACTTTTGCTCAATATCCTTTAGGGCTTTAGGCAGAAACCAGAAAAGGTATTGCTCGTACAAAAACTTTGAGACCGCTCGAACTCGACAGACTCGCTGATTTAGAAGCGCGTTACCGCCCGCCCACCTTGCGCAGTTGAACTCGCCATCCATCCCGACAAGCAGGTCTCCGTCGGATAGAAGAAACCGCCTGTCATATTCTCCGTCGTAGTAGGTTTGCGAGGTCGCGGGCTTCACGTCTCGGATGCGCACGAGTGGCAAACCACGGCCATCATTGTTGAAGCGCTCTGACTTAAACGCGAAGCCAGACAAAATCTCTACATGATCGCCAAGCGGTACCGTCTTCATCCCAGCATCCCCTCCAGCTTGGTGAGGCCTTCGCTGATCTCGTCCTCCAGCTTGCGCAGCTCGGCGATGATGGCGGCGGGGCTTTCGTGCTCCACCTCTTCGTGTTCCACTTGTTTGTAGCGATTGAGCGAGAGGTCATAGCTGCCGGTCGCGGCGATCTCGGCCTTTGGCACGCAGAAGCTTTGCGCCGTGCGCGGGTTACTCCGCTCCGCCCCGTCGCGTTCAAACCAGCGGGCCAGCGCGTCGGGCAGATTGTTCTTCTCATGCTCGCCAGCACCCAACGCCTCGCGCGGCACCGGCCCCTGCTTTTCCGGCGGTAACAGCTCGGTGCGCTTGTCGTCGAGGCTCCGGCCATCGGCCTGGAGGTCATAGAACCACACGTGATCGGTACCGCCGACGCCGGTCTTGGTGAAGAACAGGATCGCGGTGGACACGCCCGCGTAAGGCCTAAACACGCCCGACGGTAGTTTCAGCACGCCTTCCAGCTTGTGCTTCTCAACCAGCATTGCCCGCAACGTCTTGTGCGCGGTGGAAGAGCCGAACAGCACGCCGTCCGGTACGATCACCGCCGCGCGCCCGCCGGTTTTCAGCAGGCGCAGGAAGAGCGCAAGGAACAGAAGCTCGGTCTTCTTGGTCTTGACGATCTGCTGAAGGTCCTTCGCCGTGGCGTCGTAATCGAGCGAGCCCGCGAAGGGCGGATTGGCGAGGATGAGGGAATAGCGCCCGGCATCGGCATCATGCTCTTGCGCCAAGCTGTCGCGATAGCTGACATCGGGGTTCTCCACCCCGTGCAGCATCAAGTTCATGGAGCCGATGCGCAGCATGGTCGAGTCAAAGTCAAACCCGTGGAACATGCTGGTGTGGAAGTGCTTGCGCTGCTTTTCATCGCGGAACAGCGCCGGGTGCTTCTCCCGCAAGTACTCACCGGCCACCACTAGGAAGCCGCAGGTACCCGCCGCCGGATCGCAGATCACGTCCTGCGGGGTGGGCTTGGTCATCTCCACCATCAGCCGGATGATGTGGCGCGGCGTGCGGAACTGGCCGTTCTGACCGGCGCTCGCGATCTTGCCGAGCATGTACTCATAGAGGTCGCCCTTGGTGTCGCGATCCTCCATCGGGATTTTGTCGAGGAGGTCTACGGCCTTGGCGAGCAGGCCGGCATTGGGAAAGCCAAGGCGTGCATCCTTCATGTGCTCGCCGAAGCTGGAGCCTTGCTCGCCCAACTGGCGCAGGAACGGGAAGACGCGGTCGGCCACCACGTCCATCATCGCGCGGGCTTCGAAGTTCTTGAACCGCGACCAGCGCAGGTCCGACCAGTCGCGCCCCTGCTCATCCTTCCCATCCGGGAAGATGCGACGCTCCATCGCGATGCCGAGGGTGACGGCCTTGTTCTCTTCCAGCGTGTGCAGATCATCAAGCCGCTTGATGAACAAGAGATAGGTGATCTGCTCGATCACCGACAACGGGTTCGCCACGCCACCCGCCCAGAAGGCGTTCCAGATTTGATCGACTTGATTGCGAATGTCACCGCTGAGCATTGGGCCTCTAAGGTTGCTGGTGTCGCTGAAGGGGCAAGCATCCCGACGACGACATGGCGTCAGGCGGAATCACGGGGCCGCTCACGAACCTGCGGGCGGCGTGCGCAAAGGTTCGCGCGGCGGCGTATCCAGATCAACCCTGCCGAGGGTGGCGACACGCAGGTAGACGGCCTGGGCCTTCTTCATCACGCGGCCACGCGTGGCCGCACGGATGGGCCGACGCGTGTTCGGCGCGTCATCCGGGTTTCGGATCGGGATGTTGACCATGCTCCACCTCCGTCGCCCTACGGGCTTTCGTCGGCGCGAGGGTTGCATTTATGCCCCAGCCAGACAAGGCCGGATACAATCAGCGGACGAGGTGGTGCTATCCCAATCCCCCAACCTGATGCTAGCGGGGAGCATGATACTGCTTAGAAAGCAGTTGCTGGCTGGCGATACGCCGGGATCGGGGAAGGGATGCGCACGCCACACCCTTTTGCCCGCGCGAGACGCGAGCCATGGGTGCGCGAGCTGGCAAACGCGCCGGGCGATGCGCGCTCAGCCGCTGGTTCGGGCGTGGCTGGATGCCTTCGACGGAGAAGATGGTGCCCAGGGGCGGAATCGAACCACCGACACTGCGATTTTCAGTCGCATGCTCTACCAACTGAGCTACCTGGGCACCGGGCGCGCGTTGGCGAGGGGCGTCGTATAGCCGAGGGTTGGCGGGCTGTCTAGCGTGAAATCACTGTGTCGATGCCGTTGCACGGGGGTGTCGATGCCGTTGCACGGGGGTGTCGATGCCGTTGCACGGGGGTGTCGGTGCCGTTGCACGGGGGTGTCGGTGCCGTTGCACGGGGGTGTCGGTGGGCCCTGTCCTACAGCGCGCAGTCCCGGCGCTGGCAGCGGCTAGCCGCGAAGGTGCCGCAGGTGGAGCAGCGGCGCAGGTCCTGGGCAGCGTTGGCAGGTTCCTCGGGCTGGGCCGCGGGCGGTGTCTGTTTGCCCACCTTGGACCGGGCCTCGGCCTCGCGGATGCGCAGCCAGCGGAAGGCGAACCAGACCACGGCGATCACCGCGACCAGCACCACCACCTTACCGAATGACACGCCCAACATCGCCTAGTCCTTCACGCCTGCCCGCTGCCCAGAGCGGGCGCGGCCTCGTCCAGGCTAGGTACGGTGCCACCCCGCCGCTGTCCACCCCTACCGAGGCGAAAAGCGCAGCGTCGGTTAGCGACGATGGCCGGGAGCACCCAGTTGCCGGTCCAGGGCCAGATTCAACAGCAGCACATTCACCCGCTCCGCCCCGAAGATGCCGAACTGCGGCTCCTCCACCATCGCCATCACGATGGCGTGGACACGATCTTCCGACACCCGGCGCGCCGCTGCCACCCGCGGCACCTGCCACAGCGCAGCCGCACGGCTCAGGTGAGGATCAAGCCCACTGGCGGAGGCTGTCGCCAACTCCGCTGGGACCGGGCCCGGACCATGGGGGTTCAAGGCGCGCTGCGTGCGCGCTTCCGCCATCACGGCATCGCGCAGAGCTGCGGAGGTTGGCCCAAGATTGCTGGCACCCGAGCGCTGACCATCCCAGCCAACAGCCGACGGGCGCGGGTGAAAATAGGCCGGGTGGCGGGTTTCCTGGGCGATCAACTCCGAGCCCACCACAACCTCGCGGTCGATCACCAAGCTGCCATCGGCGCGGGAGGGCACTAGCATCTGCGCAGCACCCAGGATCACCAGTGGATAGGCGATGCCGGTGACCACCAGCGTCACCACCACGGCCCTCAGCGCCGTGATCGCAGCCCGCGTGATCATGCGAGGCCCACCAGCGTCAATGCCATGTCGATCACCTTGATGCCGATGAAGGGCGCCACCACACCGCCAAGGCCGTACACCAACAGCGCACGGCGCAGCAATTGCTCCGCCGAGAGCGGCCGATACCGCACCCCGCTGAGCGCCAGCGGAATCAGCGCCACAATCACCAGCGCGTTGAAGATCACGGCCGCCAAGATCGCTGAATAGGGCGAGGTGAGCCCCATCACGTTGTAGATCTGCATCTCCGGGAACGTCGCGATAAACAGGGCCGGCACAATCGCAAAGTATTTCGCCAGATCATTGGCGACGGAGAAGGTGGTCAAGCAGCCACGAGTCATCAGCAACTGCTTGCCCACCTCGACAATCTCCAACAGCTTGGTCGGGTCGCTGTCCAGGTCGACCATGTTGCCCGCTTCTTTGGCGGCCTGGGTGCCGGTGTTCATCGCCACCCCAACATCGGCCTGAGCCAACGCCGGGGCGTCGTTGGTGCCGTCGCCGGTCATGGCAACCAGGTGGCCGCGCGCCTGCTCGTCCTTGATGCGCCGCATCTTGGTCTCGGGCGTCGCCTCGGCCAGCACGTCATCCACCCCGGCCTCGCGGGCGATTGCGCCTGCGGTTTCTGGGTTGTCACCGGTGATCATGACAGTGCGGATGCCCATGGCGCGGAAGCGCTGGAACCGCTCCGCAATGCCGGGCTTCACAATGTCTTTCAGGTGGATGATGCCCAGCACGCGGTTGCCATCACAGACAGCCAGCGGCGTGCCGCCTTCGCGCCCAATGCCGAGGGCGACATAGTCCAGCTCAGGCGGCACGGTGCCGCCTTCGGCCAGAACATGGCGCTTCACGCTATCGACAGCCCCCTTGCGCAAGCGCCGCAGCCGCCCATCGATGGTGACATCCAGGCCGGACATCCGCGTTTCGGCTGTAAACGGCACCGGTGTGCCGCCCAACCGATGGGCATCCCGATGGCTGGCGTGAAACCGCTCCCGCACCAGCGCGACAACAGAGCGCCCCTCCGGCGTCTCATCGGCGAGGGAGGAGAGTTCGGCGGCCTCAATCAGCTGGTCCTTGGTCGCACCGCCAACTGGGATGAAGTCGTGCGCCATGCGATTGCCAAGGGTGATGGTGCCGGTCTTGTCCAGCAGCAACACATCGACGTCGCCCGCGGCCTCCACTGCTCGACCGGACATCGCCAGCACATTCTTGCGCAGCAGCCGGTCCATCCCCGCAATGCCAATGGCCGAGACCAGCCCCCCGATGGTGGTGGGGATCAGGCACACCAGCAGCGCTGCGATCATCGTCATCGACAGCTGAACACCCGCCGTCAGCGCCATTGGCACCAGGGTGGCGCAGCCCATCAGAAAGATCAGCGTCAGGCCGACCAGCAAGATGTGCAGCGCCCGCTCGTTCGGGGTTTTCTGGCGCGCCGCGCCCTCGACCATCGCGATCATGCGATCGAGGTAGGAGGTGCCGGGGTCCACCGTCACACGCACCACAATCCGGTCGGACAAGACCCGGGTACCGCCGGTGACGGCGCTCCGATCCCCGCCACTCTCGCGGATCACGGGGGCACTTTCGCCCGTGATCGCGCTTTCATCGACCGAGGCAATCCCCTCAATGATCTCGCCATCGGCTGGGATCCAATCACCGGCGACAATCACCACCACGTCGTCGCGGCGCAGATCAGCTGCGGAGACAGCCTCCGTGCTGCCGGTGGGCAGCACGCGATGGGCCGTCACGTCCTGGCGCATGGCTTTCAGGCTGGCGGCTTGCGCCTTGCCCCGGCTTTCGGCAATCGCCTCAGCTGCATTGCCGAACAGCACGGTGAACCACAGCCACAGGCTGATTGTGATGGCGAACCACGCAGGCTCGGTACTGCCTACCACCAGCGCCTTTACCGCCAGCAGCGTGGTGAGGACCGAGCCGACCCACACCACAAACATCACGGGATTGCGCACCATCCAGCGCGGGTGCAGCCGACGCACGGCCTCCACCAGAGCCGGGCGAAGGGCGTCAAGCGAGACCAAACCCGCCGTGCCGCCTGGGGAGGAAGCGGACCGCGTCATCGCTAGAACAGCCGACCGGCGTTCGCCATCGCCAACTCCAAGAAGGGTCCCAGCGCCAGGGCGGGGATGTAGGTGAGGGCACTGACGATCAAGATCACCCCCAGCAACAGCCACACGAACAGCGGGCCAGACGTGGGAAAGGTGCCGGGACCGGAGGGAATCGCGCGCTTCGTGATCATGGATCCAGCAATCGCCAGCATGGCGACAATGCCCAGATAGCGGCCAATCAACATGGCGACGCCAAGCGCCGTGTTGTGCCACGCCGTATCGGCATGAAAGCCAGCAAAGGCCGAGCCGTTGTTCAAGCTGGCACTGGTGTAAGCGTACAGCATTTCAGACAACCCATGCGGGCCGGGGTCTTGGATCGATCTTGCCGCGAATGGCAGCGACAGCCCCAGCGCCGTGCCAATTAGGATCAAGGCCGAGGGGACCAGCAGCACCAGCACCACCAGCGTCACCTCGCGGGATTCAATCTTGCGGCCCAGCAGTTCCGGCGTGCGCCCGATCATCAAGCCCGCCAGAAACACCGTCAGGATCGCCATCGACAACATGCCGTACAGGCCAACCCCAACGCCGCCGAACACCACCTCGCCCAGCAGCATGTTGACCAGCACGACCAAGCCCGTGGCGACGCCGAAACTGTCGTGCATGGCCACCACAGCCCCGGACGATGTGGCGGTGGTCACCAAGCCATAGAACACCGAGAGTGCCGTGCCAACGCGCACCTCTTTGCCCTCAGGATTGCCAGCATCCACCAACCCCGCCTGCTGCAGGGCCGCGGTTGGCCCCAACTCCGATGGAATCGCCAGGAGCGAGGTGAGCAGCAAAGCCATGACCGCGGCAAACAAGGCCCAGCCCTGGCGCTGGTCCTTCGCCATGCGGCCATAGGTGTTGGTCAAGGCGGATGGCAGCAGCAGCATCAACACCACCGACAGCCATACCGCCAAACCATTGGGACCCGAAAACGGATGGGCCGTGTTGGCGTTGAAGTAGCCACCGCCATTGGTGCCCAGCATCTTGATCGCCTCTTGGCTGGCCACCAGCCCCAGCGTGATCGTCTGCTGGCCACCGTCAAGGGTGGCCACCGTGACGGCGGGGTTCAAGGTTTGCGGCACCCCAAGAGCAGCCAGCAGGACGGCCGCCAGAGCGGCCCCCGGCAACAACACGAACAGCGTGCCACGCACCAAATCGAGCCAGAAGTTGCCAATCCCACTGCCCAGCCCGCGCCGGGTCAGGCCACGCGTGACGGCAATCGCAACGGCCAGACTGGTAGCCGCCGAGACAAAGTTCTGCCACGTGAAGAACACCGCCTGGATGAGCGGACTCACGGCTTCCGCACCGGGATAGGACTGCCAGTTGGTGTTGGTGACAAAGCTGACGGCTGTATTGAACGCCCGGTGCAGGGTGAAGCCCTCCACACCGGCAGGGTTCCACGGCAGCCTGCCCTGGGCCATCAACAGCAGCATGCCGACGGCAATGCACGCGACACCAAAGGCAAGGACAGACGCCAGATAGGCCTGCCAGCTCTGCTCCTCCCCCTTGCTGCCCAGCAGCGCCAGCACGGCGCGCTCCAGCGGCACCAGCAGAGCTGGGAACGGGCGATGCTCGCGATCCATCACGATGTGCAGATAGCGCCCGAGCGGGCGGGTGAGCGCCGTTACCACCAGCAAGGCCAGCGCGATCTGAGTCCAGCCGTTGGCATCCATGACTTTAAAACCGATCCGGATCGGCGAGGGCTAGGACCAGATAGCCAGCAAGCCCCAGGGCCACCACCAAGCCAAGCGCGTAATCGATCAGCATGGCACCTCTTCGTCCGCCAAGCGGGCGGCGCGCCGCACCGGTGTACCCGAGTTCCTGCACGAAGTCAGGGGGGTTGTGCGCCGCACAGGGGGGTGTGTGGGGTTTGCACCGCAGCCGTAGCACAGCGTCGACCATGCTAGGGCATGGATAGAGATCGCCTGATTGCCAGTTGGAGAAGACAGCAAACCGATAGGCAGTCGTGTTATGCACTAAGATCACTTATCCGAAGTCATAAATCTACAATGTGAGTTCTGAACAGCTTTCTTTGTTTCCGTTGTTGCATTGGTGGCGTGACAAAATTGCTTTCGTTAATCGCATCCGCAGTGGTAGAAGTCAAAATAGACAAAGCTACCGAAATACTCTACTATTTCTCCAAAACGTGCTCAAACATAGCGCGCGTTGCCCAGGGCGGTGTAGGGAAATCGTCCGGACTATCCGTTGGTTCATTTCTTTGAGACATAACCGCATGGGATGTGTTTTGCATACTGGCGCCTCCGGCGTTGGTCACCCTATGCAACCTACCGCTTCTTCTTCGCGGAGATGGATATATTTTTTGCCTAATCTTGGCAAGCACTCTTCAGACGAACAGGCCGGGCAAGACCAGCGACCGCCACGCAATGCGACCTGTGCGATCCTTGGCGTGGACACCACCGCGTCGGCTAAACCTCCGACGCGAGGTGGAACACGCAATCGCCGCGGACCACGCGGCCTGGCAGGCGTTTGCACACCACGAGGCCGGCACCGCGGAAATGGGCCAGCGCTGGCGGGCGCATGGGGTCGTCGATGAAGTGAACTTGGCCTGCTGGCTGGCCTGCCACCACGCGCGCGCCCAGATCGACGAAGCTTTCGAACACACCTGCGTCGGGGGCGTAGACATAGTGTTCGACGCCCTTCACCTCCAGCAGAGTTGGCGGCTCCGTCGGCATCGCGACCAGCGGGGCGCCCTGCCAGATGCCGAAATGCTGGAGCAAACGCTGCACGCCGGTCTCGGCAATCTCCAGCGCTTCAATCCCAACGGTCCCTTTACCCGCCATCTCCGTGCCAACCACGATGCGATTGCGGGTGCGGGTGGCGGCCGCGAAGGTGGTCCGGTCTTCGCCGATCAAATCCATCAGCACGGCATAGCGGGCGCCGAACGCCTGAACCGCGGCCACGCAGGCCTCCGTCACAGCCGCATCCTCAAAGCGGCGCGTCATGCAAATCGGGATGTAGTCCAGCGAGGACCCACCGGAATGCAAGTCAACCACGATGTCGGCCATCTCCATCAGCACGGTTTCAATCCAGTGGCTCAGCATCCAGGTGGGCGTGCCGCGGGGATCGCCGGGAAAGGTGCGGTTCAGGTTGCCCTGGTCGATTGGCGACGTGCGCCTGCCCGCCATAGCGGCTGGAAAGTTGGCCGCAGGCAGAATGATGACCCGACCGCGAATCTGGCCCGGCTCCAGCCGACGGATCAGCTTTGCCAGCGCCACTTGACCCTCGTATTCGTCGCCGTGATTGCCTGCCATCAACAGGATCGTCGGCCCCTCGCCATTGCGGATCACGGCCAACGGAATGGCGATGACACCATAGGCGCTCTCATGAACGGAGTGGGGCAGGTGTGCCCAACCAACCTGTTTGCCGTCGGCGGAAAAATCGATCTCGGTGCGAATGCGCGACACAGTCATCGCGGCCTCATCGGTGCAGTTGGGACCGCGAACGGTTGGGCACCGGGGCGGGGGTGTCAATGGCACGTCGGACACAGCGCCATGATCCCAATGCAGGGTTGACACCACGGTCTATTTGCGAATAACTCGCATTCGCGACTTAGCCGGTGCGGCGGGTCGTCGACACTGGGATGGGTCCCTCGGGTGCTTCGCCGCCCCCTCATCGGCGAAGCACCCGCTTTTTTGCAGGAGCTGTCGCGCATGCCCGCCATCTTCATCTTCTGTCCGCTCATGCCGCAGCGCAGCGATGCCCTTGCCTCGGCGGAGCGCTGGGTGCTGTGGGGCCTGCGCATGACGGTGGAGGCGCAGCGTTGTGGTCGCCCACAATGCCGCTATGTGTTTGATCAGCTGGAGGGCCAAGGCTTGGGCGACTGCGCGGGGCCGCTCGCAGCCTTGGTGCGCCTGTGCGCGATGGGTGCCCGCCGCCCGCTCGCCATCGCCTCGCCCATCGCGGCGGTCCTGACCGCCGATGAACAACGCCTGCTGAGCGCGCTGCAACGCCTGCAGGCCGACCCGGCGGCCTCCCTCACCCTGGTGCTATCCGACCTGTTGGCGCCAGCTGCGGTGCGGCTTGCCGCGGGCCCCTTGGGTGACATCGCGAACCATTTGACGGCTGCTGCGGTGACCCTTCCTCTGCGCCGTCTGCCACCGGAGCTTGAAGCCGGGCCAGATTGCCGTGCCATCGCCCGTGGCCTGCAATGAGGCGCGGCCGCAAACGCGCGCCCCGCCGCCCGCAACGGCTCAGATTGCCACGGGCAGAGGGGAATGGAATGCTCCCCCCGCGATCCCAGTCCGGGGATGGCAGCGGCTGGAAGGGGGCAAGACAATGCCGGTTGGGTTTGAGCAGTTCCGCTGTCAGAGCGATGATGATTGGATCGCCACCATTCTGCGCTCCCGCCACGAGCCCGTGATTGATGGGGTGACGTTCCCTGGATTTCCGAGTGAGGAGCTGCAGACCAACAGCGTTGGTGTCGCCAACGACTACGCCATTCTGGGTGCCGGACAGTTCTACAAGGCAGTCAAAGCCCTGTACCGCCGGGTCAACGGTGGTGGGCTGGATGATGCAACGATTCTTGATTTCGGGATCGGTTGGGGCCGGATTGCGCGCTTGTTTGCCCGCGATGCGGGGATCGGCAGGCTGTACGGGGTAGACCCGTTTCCGCTGATGCTGGACCTGTGTCGAGAGACCCGCGTGCCAGCAGCCGTCTCCCTCACCACCGCCGATGGCGTACTGCCCTTCCGCGATGGCTTGATGGATTTGGTTTACGCCTACTCCGTGTTCACACACCTGCCGGAGGCCGTGGCCACCCACTGGATGGGTGAGATTCATCGTGCCTTGCGGCCAGGTGGTTTGGTGGTGATCACGCTGCAGCCGCCCAGCTTTCTTGAGTTCGTGCGCTCGCTCACGGCGGTGGAGCCGCCGCCCATCTGGCTGGCGCCGTTGCAAGCCAAACTGGCCGCCCAGAGCGATGCCGGCGACCGCGCCGCTGCTGGTGAGTTTGTCTATTTCCCCACCGGGGGTGGCCCGCACCTTCCACCCTCAATCTATGGCGATGCTGTCATCCCGCGCGCCTTTATTGACCGGGTGTGGGCGGATCGGTTTCAGGTGTTGGAGTACCCGGACTCGCCCGAGATCAAGTTTCAGGCGGTGGTGGCATTGGTGAAGCGATAGACCCGGCAGACAGAAAATTAAATCCCCGTTGGGGATGCCGAGGGGATCGCCTGCGTACCACTGGTTATCCCAACCAGGAGGTCACCATGCGCTCCCCCCTTCTTCTAACCGCTGTGATGATTGCGGGCCTCGCCACACCCGTGTTGGCGCAAGTGGCCCAGCCGACACCCCCCGGCCCGCCGGTCTCCCGCGAGGAAATGCGCCAACGCATGCAGAACGCCACCCCGGAGGAACGGGAGCGGATGCGGCGGGAAATGCGCCAGCGCTGGGAACAGGCCACCCCCGAACAGCGCCAGCAATGGATGGCCCAGCGTCGTCCCCAACCCGATCCGCGCCTGAAGGATGCAACGCCGGAGCAGCGCACCCAATTGCAGGAAGAGTATCGCTCCCGCTTCGCGCAACTGCCCGCGGAGGATCAGAGCCGCCTGCTCGAGGCCCATCGCCGGATGAGCGAAGGCCGCTTGGGTGATGGTCGCCGCCATGGCGGTGGGCATGGTCACGGCCCAGGCCAAGGTCCAGGCCCCGGTCAAGGTCCAGGTCAAGGTCCAGGTCCGGCGCCAGCCCCGCGCACGCCGTAACTCTGACCGCTGGCGCCGTGGCTCACCCGCCGCGGCGCCACCCCAGGGCGCGGGCACCCAACTGCAACGCCCCGACCAGCACGAAAATGCCCAGGAAGACTTGGGCGGCTGGTCCTTGGACAAAGGTGCTGTAGTCCCCGTCGGAGATGGTGAGCGCCCGCCGCACACTCACCTCCAGCCGGTCCCCCAGCACAATGGCCAACAGCAAGGGGGCCACATCATAGCCAAACTTGCGCAGCCCATAGCCTGCCGCCCCAGCCGTCACCATCACCCACAAGTCAAAGGTGGATGCGCTGACGGAAAACACTCCAATCACACAGATCAGCAGCACGGCTGGCGCCAGCACCGTCATCGGCGTGCGCAGCAGGGCGACGAAGAGACCGACCAGCGGCAGGTTCAGCACCAGCAACAACAGGTTGCCGACATACATGGAGGCCACCAACCCCCAGAACACGCCGGGATGCTCAGACAGCATCAAGGGGCCGGGCTGCACCCCATGGATCTGCAAGGCCGACAGCAGAATGGCCGTGGAGGGGATGGCGGGAATTCCCAGCACCAGCAGAGGAATCATCGCGGAGCCGGTGGTGGCATTGTTGGCTGTCTCAGGTCCGGCCAAGCCCGCAACCGCACCCTGGCCGAAGCGCTCCGGATGTCGGGACAGCCGCTTCTCCACGGCGTAGGACGCGAAGGTGGAGACGATGTGGCTCACCCCCGGTACGATCCCGAACGCAAACCCGATGAGGGAACCACGCAGGGTCGCGGGCGCCGCTTCGCGCACCTCGGCACGGGTTGGCAGCAGGTCCACCAAACGGGGCGTGCGCGGTCGCTCGGTGATCGCATCATCGAGGGAGAGCAGCAGCTCCGACACTCCAAACAAGCCGATGGCAAGGGCGACGAAACTCATCCCCTCCGCCAGCTCCAATCGTCCGAACATGAAGCGCGGAAACGCTGTCAGCTGATCCAAGCCGATGGTGGCAAACACCAGACCCAGGGTGATCATTGCCAGGGTTTTCACGGCCGGCCCGCTGGACACGGCCGCCACCACCAACAACGCCATCGCCATCAGCACCGCTTCGGCCGCGGGGCCAATCGCCAGCATCGCATTGGCCAGCAGCGGTGCCGCCACCATCAAACCCAGAATAGACACGGTGCCGCCGACAAAGCTGCCGAATGCCGCGATGGTTAGGGCCGCGCCACCACGCCCGCGGCGTGCCATCTCGTGCCCATCAATGCAGGTGATGATCGACGCCGCCTCACCCGGAATGCGCAGCAGGATCGACGTGGTGGAGCCACCATACATCGCGCCATAAAAGATGCCGGCCAACATGATCACCGCACCCGTCGGGTCCAGGCTGTATGTCAGCGGCAGCAGCAACGCCATGCCCGCCAATGGACCAAGGCCCGGCAGCACGCCAACCGCCGTTCCCCACAAACATCCGACGAAGCACAACAGCAGATTGGTGGGCGTGATCGCGGTCGCGAGCCCGTCCAGCAGCAGGGAAAACGACTGCATGGGCTGGCAATCCTTACAATGGCAACAGGCCGGGCGGCAGCGGCACACCCAGCACGCGATCGAACACGGCCCACGCGCCAAGCCCCAACGGCAAACCAATCAGGGCCGCGCGGCGCCAGCCGCCACCCAGGGCGGCGATCAAGGCGATCAGGAAGGCTGGTGCCGTCAGCAGGAAGCCCACGGGCTCCAGCAGCAGCACAAAGCCACCCAGCAGGCCAAGGGTGGCGACGGCGCGCGGCTCGCCAATCGTCGCGGCAGTGGCATCGCGCACCCGCCACGCCCGTAAGGCTGCCAGCAGACCCAGCACCACCAGTGCCACGCCCAGCACCAGGGGCTGCGCACCGGGACCGGGCTCCCGCCAGGTCCCGACCGGCAGCGCCTGCGCCAGATGGATCACCAGCGCACCGACGGCAGCCAGAAGGCCACCGACCGCAGCATCCCCCTGCCATTGATGCAGGGAGCGCATGCTACTGCGCCTGACGTTGCAGGCCGATGGCCTGGGCCACCGTGCCAAGGGCCGCCAGCTCGCTGCGGATCAGGCGCTGGGTTGCCTCAGCCCCCAGCACCCGCGGGGTTGCTCCCTGGCGCTCCATGATTTGGCGGAACGCGTCGCTGCGCGCGGCCTCGGTGAACACGGCTTCCAGGCGACTGAGGATCTGCGGATTGGTCCGTGCGGGGGCGATCAAGCCCCACCACAGCACGGTTTCCTCCTCACCCAGCCCCAGCGACTGCAGGCCAGCGGCCTGCGGCAAGGCTGGGTTGGCATCGGCTGAGGTCAGCATCAGGCACTTCGCCGTGCCTGCCTGGACATGGGGTAAGATGGGCGGCAGCGATCCACCGTAGAAGTCGATATGGCCGCCCAGGAAGGCGCGCGCTGTCTCCCCCGCCCCAGCAAACGGGACAGACCGCACGCGCGTGTCAATCCGGCGGAAAATCCGCTCGGCCGCCAGACGCATGGTGCCACCGACGCCATCATTGCCATAGGTGTACCGACTTGGGTTGGCCTTCAGATGTGCAACCAGCTCAGCCCCAGTCGCCGCGGGAAAATCCGCCCGCGCGCACAGGACATAGGAGGAAAACCCAATCGACATCACCGCTCGATAGCTATCGGGTGTGTAGGCCAGAGTCAGCGAATGTGGGCTGGTGGTGAGCGGGGAATTCCAGATGAAGCCCAGTGTGTAGCCATCGGGCTGCGCCGCAACCACCTGGGTGGTGCCCAGCGTGCCCCCGGCACCACCGCGGTTCTCCACAACGAAGCGCTGGCCCACAGCGGTGCTGACCAATTCCGCCAATTGGCGCGCGAAGATGTCCGTGCCGCCACCGGGTGGGGCCGGGACAATGAGCGAGACCGGGCGGGTGGGGTAAGTTTGCGCAGTCGCAGCGCCGGGAACGAGTGCCGGCGCCACGGCAAGGACAGCCAGCGCCGTCAGCCAGAGCGGGGATCGATTGGTGCCAGTCATCAGGTGTCCTCCCGTGTGTCGATCAGCGCAGATCGATCGTGTAGTTGAAGCGAGCGGCCTCCCCGTGGGAGCGGCGCCATTCCAGGGGTCGTGCGTCGATGCCATAGGCGATGCGGTCGATCACCGCCGTGGCGGTGCCAGTCGGGATGTTGAGCGCCGCGGCAATGGGCGGGGTGGCTTGACTGAAGCGGATGGTCTCCGCCGCCCGGACGACCAACAGGCCGCACACCTCCTCATAGAGCGGGTAGAGCAGGTCGCCGAAGGCATCCAGCGGCAGGGTTGAAAGGGGCTGAAAGCGCGCAGCATCCAGCGCGATTTCCTCCACCAGGGCCGGGCGATCCTGGATTGACCGCTCGCGGAATAGCACCAACAGGGGTGCCGCGGGGTTGAGGCCCAGGGTGCGTGCGCGCTCCTCATCCTGGCCGATGGTGCGGCTCAAGATGCGGGCTCGCGGCGGCACAATCGCTCCGCTGCCATCGCTCAACCGAAAGAAGCGGAACAGGGCATTGCCAAAGCTTGGGCGGCGCAAGAACGTGCCACGGCCCTGCTGACGTTCCAGCAACCCTTCGGCCACCAACCCTTCCAGGGCCTTGCGCACTGTGCCGATGGCGACGCCATACTCAGCCGCCAGCACGGTTTCAGAGGGCAAGGGCTCGGCACGCGACCACTCCCCCTCCGCTAGGCGTTGGGTCAGCGCATCCTTGACGCGCTGGTACATCGGCAAGCGTTGGTCGGTCTCGGTGAGGCGGTCCTGCATGTCCCCTCCAGTTCTCTATAGAACTAGATGATGACAGGATTGACTGCAAGCCCTAGACTGACGGGCATGCCTCCAGCGACGCTGCCTGCCCCGATCGACACCCACGCCCATTGTTTTCTGGCCAGCCTGCCGATGGCACCGCAGCGTCGCTACACGCCAGGCTACGACGCGTCGGTGGAGCAATTCTTGGCGGTGCTGGATCATCATGGGGTGGCCGCGGGCGTGCTCGTCCAACCCTCCTTCCTGGGCACCGACAACAGCTACCTTGTGCGCTGCCTTGCCGCTCACCCCAGGCGGTTGCGCGGCATCGCCGTGGTCGATCCAGGGATCACCGACACGGCCTTGAGCGATCTGGCGGCAGTCGGCGTGGTCGGCGTGCGCTTCAACTTGATTGACCAGGATGCCGCCATCCTGGATCGCCCGGACCTGCGCGATCTGGTTCGGCGCGTCGCGGCGTTGGGCTGGCAGATCGAAGTGCAGGCCGATGGCCCGCAATGGTCCACGGTGCTGCGCGCACTGGATCGCATACCAACGACAATCGTGGCCGACCATTTTGGCCGCCCAACCCTAGGCCTCGGGCGCGCGTGCCCAGGATTTCAACTCTTGCTGCGCGAAGGACCAAGCGGGCGGCTGTACGTCAAACTATCAGCGCCCTATCGCGTGCTGGGTTCCGTCGACGGCTGCCTTGAGGACCTGTTTGCCCAGCTCGGCCCCGACCGCCTGCTCTGGGGCAGTGACTGGCCCTGGACACAACACGAGGCAAATCGCCGCTACCAGGATTGGCTCGCCTTGACAGACCGCGCAGGTAGCGTGCTGGCGCATCGTCTCGCCGCCACTGCTGGTCGGCTGTTTGGGTTTGTGACTGAACGCTGATAGCGCTTGCTGTGGCTTTCGGGATCAGCGAGGGTCCCAGCGGGGAGACTTGGGTAGGACATCGGTCCGTGCAGCCGCCTGCTTTCAATCGGTCTATTGTCGAGGACTTGCTGGGTTCGAACGACCCAGCAGTGGTGGCAGCCTATGTGGACCTGTTTCGCACCACGCTAGAAGTCGACCTGATGCCCAGGCTGGAAGCAGCGCTCGCAGCCGGTGACTTGAAACAGATGGTGTTCTGGCTGCACAGCCTCAAAGGTGTCGCCGCACACGCAGGCGCCGAGTGGTTGGTGGCCGAAGCGCTGGATGTGGAGCGGCTGTTGCGCCGCGCCCTGTCGGAAAACCAGTCGATCACCCCGGATCTGGACGCGGTGCGGGCCGCAGCGACGGCGGCATCGGCAGGAGTGGCAGCCCTGGTCGCAGCGGCAGGTGCGCCATGATCGATCTGGTGGGCCTGTGGCTGGTGGCTGAGTTGACCGTCGCCCAAAGCGAGCCACCACCACCGGCTCAGCCGCGCCCGGCGGTGCTGTGTGGCGGGCGGGAGGCGTGGATTGGTCGGCGCATTGGCGAGCCCGGACTGCAGATCAGCAATCTGCCGCGCGGCCATCGCGTGGTCGCCGCCGACGCGCCCCTAGCCGGTCCGATTGACCCCGGACGACTGACCCTCTTCGTCGATGGTCGTGGGCGGATTGTCCGCCTGCTGTGCCTGTAGGCGGGGGCGGCGATGATCTGGTTGGCTTGGGCGGCCCCAGTTCTCGCGATTGCTCTGGGCATCGTCACCCTCGCGCTGGTTCGGTCTCGTCACACCCACACACAGCGGACGACCAGCGCCGATACCGAACGCCGGTTTCTGGAGGCAACGCGCGTCGTCGGCGATGGCATGGCGTTGTGGGATCGCGAGCAGCGCTTGATCTATTGCAACGACGCGTATCGCCGCCTCGGTGGCTTGGCGGCAGCCGATGCCAAGCCAGGGGACAGTTTTCGGGACATCACCACCCGCTGGCTGGAGACTACGGCGGCCGTGGCGCGGGAGGATCGCGAGGCGCTGCTGGCGCGCCGCATCGCCACCTTCACCTGCGCCGATGGCAGCGTCGCGGAGTGGCGGACTGCCGCCGGGCACTGGGTGCGCGCCAGCGATTATCGCTTGTCGGACGGCGGCACCATCAGCATCCGCCGCGACATCACCGATCTGCGGGAAGCGCAGGATGCAGTGATCGCCTCCGAACAATTGATGCGCACGGCGATTGACTGTTTGACCGATGGCTTTGTGGTGTTTGACCGCAGCGGTTATCTGGTCCTCTGCAATCGCCGTTTGCGCGAGCTTTATCCCGGCTTGGCGCCAGTGCTTGTGCCCGGTGCCAGCATCACCGATCTGCTGCGCGAGGCTGAGGCCGTCGGCGAGGTGCTGGTGCCGCCGGGCAGCGATGCCACCCGCGACGCGATCAGTCAGGCGGTCCAGAGCGGGCAGCGCTGGTTGGTGATCACCCAGCAACCGCTCCCAACCGGCGGTACCGTTGGCACCCGCGCCGACGTGACCGATGCCAAACGGCGCGAGCGTGAGCAGCAGGAAATGACGCGCTATCTGGCCGATGCAATGGCCGAGATGGGCCGCGCGAAGGAGGAAGCCGAGCAAGCAAACCAGGCCAAATCCGCCTTCCTTGCGACCATCAGCCATGAATTGCGCACGCCCCTCAATGCGATTTTGGGGTTCTCCGAAGTGCTTTCCGGTCAGTATTTCGGCCCGTTGGGGAATGATCGCTATGAGGAGTATATCACCGACATTGGGCGTGCGGGCCGCCAGTTGTTACGCCTTGTCAACGATGTGTTGACTGTCGCCAAGCTGCAAGCTGGGGAGATGCAGATCGCCCCGACTGAGATTGTCATTGATGGTCTGGTGCGGTTCTGCTTACACAGCTTTTCAACACTGATTGACAGCAAGTCCCTAACAATAAACGTTGATCTGGCGACCGAAACTATCGTCGGTGACTTGGGCGCCCTGCGCGAGATGGTCGCAAATCTGTTGGAAAATGCTGTGAAGTTCACACCCGCTGGCGGTCAGATCAGCATCACATCGCGCACCATTGACGGGACTGTGGTGATCAGCATTGCCGACACCGGCCCCGGGATCGAGCCTGATGACCTGGAACGGGTGCGCGATGCCTTCCAGCAGGTCGGCTCCGCGCTGGTGCGCAGCGAGGGTGGCACCGGGTTGGGCTTGACCCTGGTGGATGGCTTTGCCCGTCTGCACGGTGGCCGCTTGGAGTTGGACAGCATCGTCGGGCAAGGTACCACAGCCCGCTTGGTGCTTCCCGCTGAGCCCGGCGCCGCGATGGGAGACAACCGTGACTGATATTCTGGTGATCAATCCAAACTCCACCGTCGCCGTGACCGAGGGGTTGGATCAGGCGGTGCAACCGATGCGCTTGCCGGGTGCGCCCGCCATTCGCTGCGTCACGTTGAGCGAGGGGCCACCGGGCATCCAAAGCCAGCGCGACATCGAAGCCGTGACCGGGCCGCTGTGTCGCCTGATCGCCACAGAGAGCGCTGAGGAGACCGCCAGCGCCTTCGTGATCGCCTGTTTTTCGGATCCCGGCCTGTTTGCAGCGCGCGAAGTCACCAACAAGCCAGTGGTTGGCATCATGGAAGCGGGCATGCTGACCGCCATGAGCTTGGGTCAGCGGGTGGGCGTGGTTGCAATCTTGCCGCAATCGATTCCGCGCCACATCCGCGCGTTTCGCGCCATGGGTGCGATGGACCGCGTGGTCGGTGAACGCCCCCTGGGCCTCGCCGTGGTAGAGTTGGGCGACGAATCGCGCACACAGGATCGACTGCTAGCAACAGCGCGCACTTTGGTTCACCAGGATGGCGCCGACGTGGTCGTGCTGGGCTGCGCTGGTATGGCGCGCTACCGACCGATGTTGGAGGCGGATTTGGCTGTCCCAGTGGTCGATCCCACCCAAGCGGCAGTGGGGTTTGCGCTCACTGCGATGCAATTTGGCCTTCGCCCCCGACGATTCTGACGACAGGACGCTTGACGCAGCCCTATCGGTATCACGATAACCGGCCACCCGTCGCGGATGCCGTCAGCCTGGGGAGGCCTGTCCACATCCAGCCCGGTCCAATAAGCCTGTGGGAGGACCATGCCGATGTCGGTCATGGAAGGGTTCATTCGTGTCGTCGACACGATCAATGATCTGGTGGGCAAAGCCACGGCGTGGCTTACCATCGGCACGGTGTTGGTGTGTTTCGCCGTTGTTGTCTTCCGCTACGTGTTCAGCCTGGGCTTCATCTGGCTGCAGGAGTTGTATGTCTGGCAGCATGCCGTGGTGTTCATGATGGGCGCCGGCTACACCCTGATGAAAGGCGGCCATGTCCGTGTGGACATCTGGTTCGGCGGCCTTGGGCCGCGGGGGCGTGCCTGGGTGGAAATCTTCGGCACGCTGGTGTTCCTGCTGCCCTGGATGATCGTGCTGGCCTATACCTCGATCCCGTTCATCAGCCAGTCCTGGTGGCTGCGTGAAGTATCACCCCAGGCCAATGGCTTGCCGGGCTACTTCCTGCTGAAATCGGTGATCTGGGCCTTTTGCTTGCTGGTCAGCCTGCAGGCGCTGGCGTCCATGGCACGGGCGATCCTGGTCCTCAAGGGCCGTACCGACATGCACCCCGCCTGGGGCGGTAGCCACTGATCCACGCCGATCCGGAGTGTTCCTATGTCGCAAGCTGTGATCGGCGAAATCATCGCCCTTATCATGTTTGTCGCCACGATCTTCGTGGTGTTCATTGGCTATCCCGTCTCCTTCTCCCTGGCTGGTTTGGCGTTGATCTTCGCCTGGATCGGCCATTGGTTTGGGGTGTTTGACTACGCACTGCTGACCGGCCTCGCATCGCGTTACTTCGGCACCATGATCAACGAGGTGCTGGTCGCAGTGCCGCTGTTCGTGTTCATGGGCGTGGTGCTGGAGCGCTCCAAGATCGCGGAAACCCTGCTCACCACCATGGGGCAGATGTTCGGCGGCATGCGCGGTGGTCTTGGCATTTCCGTGGTGATCGTGGGGGCGCTGCTGGCGGCCTCCACCGGCATCGTCGGCGCCACGGTTGTGACCATGGGCCTGCTGTCGCTGCCCGCGATGATGCGCGCGGGCTATGATCCGAAATTGGCAGCAGGCGTGATCTGCGCCTCTGGCACCTTGGGCCAGATCATCCCGCCCTCCACGGTGCTGATCTTTATTGGCGATCTGCTGCAAGGCGCGAACGCGCGCGCCCAGGCGGAGATTGGCAATCTGACGCCCGATCCGATCTCGGTCGGTGAATTGTTCGTCGGCGCGCTGATCCCCGGCGTGTCGCTGGCAGTGCTTTACGCCCTATGGGTGCTCTACCGCGCCTACACCGACCCGCACGCAGCCCCCCCGCTGGTGATGACGGCCCATGAGAAGGCGGGCCTTGGCCGCCGTATCGTGGTGGCGTTGGTGCCGCCGCTGCTGCTGATCCTCGCGGTGTTGGGCTCGATCCTGGCTGGCATTGCAACGCCAACCGAAAGCGCCTCGTTCGGTGCCGTTGGCGCGTTGTTGCTGACCCAGATCAAGAACATTGCCGAACACTTCGCTGGCACCACGGACGAAGACGAGCTTGAACAGATCATGTTCAAGTTCTGGCTGGTGTTCCTCGCAGTGCTGATTGCCCTTGGTTTCATCTTTGGCTTGGCCGGCCTGCTGATCGCGATGACCGGCGGCTTCATCCTTGGCACGTTGGTGACCCGAAGTCTCGCGGGAAAGCGGCCGCTCGACGATGCTGATTTCGTCGATGGTGTTCGTGATCTTGCTCGGCGCCTCGGTGTTCAGCCTCGTGTTCCGCGGCCTCGGCGGCGAAAAGGTGGTGGAAGACATCCTGGAAGCCATGCCCGGCGGCCAATTCGGCGCGGTGATGCTGGTAATGCTCATCATGTTCGTGCTCGGGTTCTTCCTCGACACGTTCGAGATCATCTTCATCATGGTGCCAATCACGGCTCCCGTGCTGATCAAGATGGGTGTCGACCCGCTGTGGCTTGGCGTGTTGATGGGCATGAACCTGCAAACCTCGTTCCTGACCCCGCCGTTCGGCTTCGCCTTGTTCTACTTGCGCGGCGTGTCGGAAAAACTGATCTCGACCATGCAGATCTATCGCGGCGTGCTGCCGTTCGTGTTCCTGCAGGTGTTCGGGATTGGTCTGATGTGGGCCGTACCGGAACTGGCAACTTGGCTGCCGGGCGAAGTGTTCGCCGTCGACCTCGACAGCGGCCCGTTCGAGCGCAAGAGCCTGGAGGAGAGCATGCCCATCGCCCCAGAGATGGACGAGGGACTGGGCGATATGTTCGCACCAAACAACAACTGATCAGCTGATCACCCATCAAACACCACCCGCCCCGCCCCCGGTGCTCCCGGCGGCGGGGCGGCGTCGTTTTGGG
>RDXE01000088.1 GCA_004292755.1 Alphaproteobacteria bacterium | reverse complement strand
GGCGGCGGAACAGCGCTACTGCGAGTTGGCGGACGTCAGCACTGCCCTGGCCCGCAAGCACGGCCGCCACCCCATCGGCGACAGCGCGCCAACAGGCATCTGTGTCAGCAATGTCGGCCAGAAAGTCGATCGTCTCCACGCTGACCGGGGGGGCTTTCGTCAGCGTCGCCATGGCCCCCTTGACCAGCAAATCGCGCAGGCCACGGGCAAGGAAGTATTCCTGAAACGAGGTGTGGGTGAAGCGAAAATGATCCTCGCCGGAGCGTTCCAGCAGGGTGGAGTTTCTAAGTTCCGTGTGCATCAACTCCCGATTATCACCTGAGCCCAGCATCCGCGACAGGCCGGGTCGGGTGGCGCAATAATCATCGAACCAGTCTTCCAGTGCCGTCACCGGCAGGGTTGCTGCCCGCTGTTGCCACAGGCTGTGCGCTAGTGCTTGCAGGATGGCTTCGCGGTCGCCAGGGGTTAGCTTGCCGCGTTTGCCACGGTCCCGCTCCACTGCCTGCCGGAACAGGCGTTGATAAACCGTCGCGACGTTGACCTGGCGGCCAGCGTCAGCATCCGCCTTCAGTTCGGGCATCACTTCGGCGATGTAGCGCGTCATGATCGGCTTTTTTGCAAGGCCGGGCAGATCGTGGATTTGCCGCAGCGTCTGAAACGCCGCCTGCCCTTTCTCCGTCCCAAGGTGGCACGTCAGGAAGCTTTCAATTTGCTTCGGTGTGAACGGCGCCATGTAGGCGGTGCGCATCAACTGGCTGGTGCGCCCCGGTCCATCGCGATCATGCCCCGCCAAAGTGCTTCGTTCGTCGATGTGATCGCGGAAGAAATGGGTGCGGCAACTGATCAGAATGCGGATCGGGCTCGCCGCCCATTCCGCCCTCCCAGTCGCTTGATCCCGGTGCCGTGCCTCGGCGGGGACGATTTCAATCAGCTGGCGGTAGAGCGCGCTTGCACGCTCCACGCCAACACGCATACCGATTTCATCAAGCCCGTCGAACAGGATGACGCAAGCCCGCCCCCGCAAGGTCGTAAGCAGGCTGGTAGCGTCGATCTGGTCGGTTTGATCCTGGTGCAAGCACCGCAGGATCAGCTCCGCCAGTGAGAATTGTCGGCTTTCGTCCAAGGCGTAGGCCTGTTGCAGGCGCCGAAAATCCAGATAGACCGGAAGGGGGTTATTCGCGTTTTTACGAAATGCTGTCAGCAGCGTCTGCGCCAGCAATTGAACCGTGGTGGTCTTGCCCGACCCGAATGACCCCAGCAGAGCAAAGTAACGGTTGGGGGCTGTGGGCGATGTCGCCCACTCCGTCAGCACTGGTATGAGGTCAAAGGCGTCATCCTCTCCTTCGCTGGTAACCGCAGTTGGCGATTGTGCGGTTCCATCACGAACGTGCGGATCGAATTGAGGATGGTAATGGGCAAGACGCCGATCAATTGGCAGCGGGAGGTCATCATCTACGGCTTGGCTCAGGCTGAACCACACATCCTCAGCGATGGCACAGACCAGCTTTTCTCTGTCTGTGGTGTCACCGCGCTCCCACAGGGCGACCAGGGTGTCGTGCTTGTGCCCACCGTGGCGCGGATGGATCGGCCAATCTTTGAAGGATTCCGGGCGGTCCTCCACATCGTGGATCAGTTGAACCGCAATGACACGGTTCGGACGGGGTTTGCCGTCCGCGTCGATAAAGTGCCGGGCTTCTGCTTGGCATGGTGCACTGTGGTACCAACCATTCGACAACATGAAGATCGCGAGGCGAGATTGCTCGCATGCTGCCATCGCTTGGGCTGTATAAGTGTCCGTCCCCTTCATGGAAGTGCGATCAAAAAACACCTCAACCTTGGGAAATCGCTCCGCCCAGGTCTGTGGCGGGCGGGCGAGTATCCGTTTCAAGTCGGCGATGAAATCATTCAATATATCTTCAACACTGACGTTCTCCCGGGCGTGACTGACGAATACCTGCATTGGTTTTTGCGCGCGCGGCTTTTGCGCACCAACCGTCGCAGCTTTTGTATCTTCGTCGGTCGACCGCTCTACGGGCCCCAGTGTTATGGATGCAAGGTAGCCAGCGCTGAACTCAACCACAAACTCCGGCTTCTTTGAGTACACAACAAACGGTCGATCAGCCCCCCACCGTGTGATCTCCTCCGCCGCGTCATTGATCGCCTTCACCCGCTGGCGGAGGGTGGCGTCGGCCAGTGCCTCGCCTAAGCGCTCCAGCACCTCAGCCTGCTTGACCGAAACACTGGCTCGTCCGGGATACGGTGGGCTCATGCCGAGGAGGATCGCGCGCAACAGCCGAACTTGGGCTTGGCCGGTATGTTCTGCGACCTCTGCGCAAAGGGTATCGTACCAGTGCATCTTCCGGTCCTCCTTTCCCCCTTGCTACACCACCCGACGCCCCCGATCAAGCATTAGCTCACACTTTGTGAAATTCTGTGATATCACCCCTTCCCCCATCCCCAGCCCGACCGCTATCCGCCACCCCCGTCGGCAATGCTTGACCGAACTGAGCCACTACCCGAAAACTCACCCGGCACCGGTGGCACAGACGGCCGTCATTCCAACTCGGTGCAGCGCAACACGCGCCTGCACGGGAGAGGGTGGGAATGGAAATTATCGAGTGGATCCGCAATCAGGGACCCCTGTTCTACGTCATCACCTTCGCTTGGACCTTTCTGGAAGGAGAAACCTTCGTCCTGTTCGCCGGTGTGGCAGCAAGGATGGATATTCTGCGGCTCGATCTGTTGATCGCCTGTGCCTGGATCGGCAGCTTTTGTGGCGATCAATGTTACTTCTGGCTGGGCCGGCGCTATGGCAAGCGCTTGATTGAGCGGTTTCCGCGCATGAAGCCCGGTGTCGATAGTGCCCTTGGGTTCCTTGCCAAGTGGAACACGCTGTTCATTCTGACCTATCGCTTCATCTACGGCGTGCGCAATTTCAGCTCTGTCGCCATGGGGATGAGCCCGCTGCCCTGGCTGCGCTTTCTGTGGCTGAACTTCATTGCAGCCGGCATCTGGGCCTGCACCTTCGCTGGCGTTGGCTATGCCTTTGGCGCCGCGATGGGCAGCATGCTGGAGAAGAATGCCCTGTCGGTGCTCTACTCCATGCTTGGCTTGTTCGTCGCACTGGTGGTGCTGAAGGGCGGCTTTGCCCTGTGGAAACACCGGCGGGACCGGCGGGCGGCCCTCGCCGCCTCCACCACGTCCAACAGCTAGCGCGCATCCGCGAACGGCACTTGACCCCGCTCCACCCCAGGTCTATCCGGGACAACAGGCTGCGACACAGAAGCGCGGCGTTGGGGGGATGGGATGGCCGTAACTGCCTTGTTGGTAACCGGTGCCGCAGGCGGCATTGGGCGGATGCTGCGGGGCGCGCTCGCCGGGCGCTACCCGTTGATCCGCTGGAGTGATCGCGCCCCCATGGCCCCTCCCGGTGTGGGGGAGGAGACCGTGATCGCCGACCTCAGCGATGCCGCGGCCGTTGAGGCGCTGACCGCGGGCATGGATGCCATCCTTCACCTCGGCGGCTGCTCAATCGAGGCGGACTGGCCCACCATCATGGCCGCCAACCTGCACGGCGTGGTCAATCTCTACGAGGGGGCGCGCAAGGCTGGTACCCAGCGGGTGATCTTCGCCTCCTCCAACCACGCCATTGGCTTCTGGCGCCGCAGCGACCGGCTGGACCATGAGAGCCCGCCGCGGCCCGACAGCCGCTATGGCCTGTCCAAGGCGTTTGGGGAGGATGTTGCGGCCTACTATGCCTTCAAGCACGGCATCCGCAGCCTGTCGTTGCGCATCGGCTCCTGCTTCGAGCGGCCAACCAACCGCCGGATGCTGTCCACCTGGCTCAGCTATGCTGACTTTGTCCGGCTGGTGGAGGTTGGCCTGACAGCCGAGTTTCACCACGAGATCGTCTATGGCGTGTCCCGCAACACCCGCAGCTGGTGGGACAACAGCAACGCCTACCGGCTGGGCTACGATCCACAAGACGATGCAGAGCGCTTCGCGCCGGAGGTCGAGGGGATCGTGAGTGATATCCCGCTGGATGAAGCGTTTCAGGGCGGGCAGTTCTGCAGCCCGGAGTTCACTGGGTCGACCGATTGGATTCGGACCTAACCTCGCCTTCGCCTGTTTGGAGCATCCGCAATGACGGCTACCCTCTCCCCTACCCTGCTGGCGGCGTTGCTGGCGGTTGACACGCCCACCATCTGCAACGCGCTGGAGGTGGTGGTGGGCAGCCGCACGGCCCAGGGCTTCACCCGCAAGCCCTTCGTCGCGACCGAGCCTGCCGCCCGTCTGGTCGGCTTCGCCCGCACCGCAACCCTGCGCGCCGCCGCCCCAGGATCGATGAGTGCGGAGGAGAAAGAGCGTCGCCGCCTTGCCTACTATGAGCATGTCGTGTCTGGCAGCGGGCCGCAGATCACCGTGATTCAGGATTTGGACAGTGAGCCCGGCATCGGCGCCTTCTGGGGGGAGGTGAACAGCGCCCTCCACCACGGGCTGGGCGTTGCAGGCTGCCTAACCAATGGCGCGGTGCGCGATTTGGATGCCCTGACCCCTGGTTTTCCGATCTTTGCGGGCACGGTCTCGCCCAGCCATGCCTGGGTGCACATCGTCGATATCGGCTGCGAGGTGGAACTGCACGGCCTGCCGATCCAGGATGGCGACTTGCTGCACGCCGACCGTCACGGGGCGGTGGTGATTCCGCCCGGTCTGGTTGAGGCGATCCCCGACGCCATCGCGTTCATGGCCCGCAAGGAGGCGGTGTTGATTGAGGCTGCGCGCCAGCCGGGCTTCACCCCCGCCCACCTTCGGGAGGCATGGGCGAGGATGAAGACCGTCAGCTAGCGGTACCACAGTCCCCCAGGTGCGCTAGGCCGCCATCTCGACCGGATGGGTTGCCAGCGCATAGTCACGGGCGCGCTGCCAGATCACCGTGCTGGGGGTATGCATCAGCAACTGGGCTGTCCCCAGCAGTGGCTCGTTCGGGTGATAGTGGTGCCAGCCGTGATATGCGGTGTGGCACCCGCGCCCAACCACGGCAACATCCTGACCATCCTGCCAGAACAGCCATGGGGTTTTCGGGGCGTGGGGGATGACGCCGACCTGGTGCGCCATGCGTGGCTCGGCCATCAGGGCGCCGATGCGGATCAGCTCATTCATCAACGGGCCGATACCACCGCCATCGCGACCCGACCGCCAATCCGGATCCACCCAGAAGCCGAGGAACCACCCGATCACCAGACCGGAGATGTTGGGCATCTCAGGTGGGCAGGTGATGGTTTCCTCCGGGTGCCATTGGTCTGGCCGATCATAGGGGAAGCGCTTTAGCCGCACCGCCTCGCGCAGGCCCTCAATCATCGGGTAGGACAGGGCCGAGTAGACAGCGACCATGCGATTGCCCGCCATGGCAGCAATCGAAATCAAGCGCCGGTCAATCTCACGCTCATCGCGCCGCGCGGGGTCCAGCAAGGGGCTGAAATGCCGACATTGCGGGTCGGACAGACGCCAATCCTTGATGCGCTGGCAGGAGGTTACGCGCTCCAGCCGGGTAATGCCAAGATCGAGCAACCGGCTTTCCAGATAGCCGAAGTAGTGGGCGGCCCAGGTGCGTTCCGGCATTTGGGCGTGATTTGGCCACGTATCAAGCAGCATGAGCCTGGACCTCCCGACCCTGAACCAGACACACCATCTCGCGTTGGGTGTTCGATGCCCCCATCGCAACGGGGAAGTAGCCGCCTTCAAAGGTGATGGCCTTGACGCCGCGGACCAGCGTTGCCCGCACCACGTGGGGCTGCCCGGCCAGCTTCTGGCGCAAGCGCCGTTGGGCCGCGGGGCCAAGGGCCGTGCGCGGCATGGCCGACAGCGGCATGCCCACGGCATCGGCCGGGGCAACGCCACAGCCCGATGCCAACGCCGGGCCGAGATAGCTGAACACCGCCTCACCATCATCGCGGCTGGCAACCACAAAACCGCGGGCCAGGGCGTCGGTCCCAGACAGGGCCGCTAGCAACGAACCGAAGGAGGCAGCCCCCTCCCGGAACGCCGCAACGGCATGACGCAGCACGCCCGTGGCGGCCGCTGGGGTCTGCTCTTCTTCAATCACCTCCGTATCGGTATCGCGGGAGAAGTGCCCCTCAACCAGGGCGCGCAGCCGGTCTGGGTAGCGGGCTTCGCTCCACTCCCCATCGCCATGGGGCGTGCGCAGCCTGACCGCACCCGGCACCTCTGCCAGTGCTGGCAACAGGGCAGCAAACGCTTCGCGCGTGATCGACTCCTGCGCGTAGCTGACCACCGCCTCCGCGCCGCGGTACTCCACCAGCACCAGACCATGGTGGCGCACAGCGACATGCAGCGGGTCAGCCAGACGCTGAACCAAGCCGCTTCCCAGCAGGTGGCGCACGGCGTTGGCCGGAGTGTCGACCAGACTGCGCCCACCGGCCAGGATCGCCACCGATTGTGCCTGTGGCGACATCAGCGGTTGCAGGATCCGGGCGGCCAAGGGTTGACCGAGAATCTCACACAAACGCAGCAGATGGTCGCCGTTCATCTCTCCAGACAAGAAACGCTCAGCCGTACGGGTAGAGCATCCATAGACAGCGGCAAGATGTGCCGCCGTTTTGTCAGGCCAGAGATCACGACACGCCTGCGCAGCTGCCTGCTTTGACAGGGCCGCACCTGTATCGGCATGACTCATTACATCCTCCAGTACCGACAGAGTCTGTCGGTGCCTTTCGATTTCGGTGGATGACACGGGCGCTAGACTGGCCCGGCGTTGTGTCCATCACCAAACTCGATCGGCCCCCTGGGTCTCGCGACTCACCCCCCATCGCTGCGCTCGGGCCAGACTATGAACAAGGACTCAATCACTGTAAACAGGACTCCCACCTGTTCACCCCCGGGATAAAATCCCCAGAGAGATAGTTCATATAAAAATTATCCTCATGATATTAGCGCTGGTCGCTGTTTTCTGAATTGAGTGTTACGTTACTACTCAATTGAGAGTTTATTGTTTCCAGAGAACCGTTTGGACAGTGGCAAGCAGTGGCATCAGCAATGTCACGAATACTGGTAATCCCGATATCCTTCTCGCTGGACAAGCGCTCCACCCCGTCGCCTCCCGTCGGGTGAGAAAAGACCGTCCGAGATGCTGTCGTCTGGTTGACGTTTCATGCTGCGCCGCGCATGACCGCAGGTCGGTGGCGTCGACGCTCGATCAGCGCGCCGCTGGCGCGCCTCGGGTGCACCTAGGACCCGGACAAAGACCGGGAGGTACGCCCGCGTTTACAGGATCAGGAGGGGCTGGCTTTGGGGGCTAAGCCATTGGGAAGATTGGTCGGAGCGGCGGGATTCGAACCCACGACCCTCAGACCCCCAGTCTGATGCGCTACCAGGCTGCGCTACGCTCCGACCGCCGGACTCGCCGGACGCCGAACACTAGACCTGCCGCGGGGCTGCTTGCAAGCCTTTGTGTGACAATGATGTTTGCGCTGGTCTGGGTGGCGACGGGCTCTGTCAGACGGCGCGCAGCAGGCTGTCGCGCACCGCTTCCAGGTCGGCGATGGCACTGCGCACGGCGTCGCGCCACGCGGGATCGGGTCGCACCACTTCCGGGCGGTGGGCGGCTACCCGCTCCCCGACCATCGCGGGCTGCTGGCCAGCGACGACGACCGGGGCCACCGCACCCAGCGGACGCGCCGCAGGCAAAGGGCTGTGACGGTCAGCAGCGCCATCACCGCGACCGAAGACCGGGGCACCTGCGACCATGTCCAACCCGTCGGACCCAGTGCCAGGACTATCGACCGTGCGGCTTGGCACATCGCCCAGCCCCTCCTCGTCGAGGCCATCCTCATCGGGCAGCAGCGACGCGGGCGACAGGGCAATCGCCCCCTCAGGCATCAAAGAGGCGGTCGCGATGCTGGCCGCACCAATGCCGCTGCCACCAGCTGTGGCCGCCAAGTCATCCGGATCGGTCGCCTTGCCACCGCGCAGCAGCTTCTGCACGCCTTTGATCGTGTAGCCGCTGGTGTACAGCAGCTCCTTGATGCGGCGCAAAAGATCAACATCTTCAGGGCGATAGTAACGGCGGCCACCACCGCGCTTTAACGGCTTGATCTGGGGAAACTTGCTCTCCCAGAAGCGCAGCACGTGGGGTGGCACATCAAGATCGGTCGCGACTTCACTGATGGTGCGAAAGGCCGCAGCAGACTTGGCCGACCGCCGCGGCGCTTCTTCCCCCACCTCCAGCGCCGCATCCGCGGTATCTGGATAGGAGCGACCGCTCACGCCGTCCATCGCTTAGCGCTGCCCCGCGGGAGTGCCGCGGTGTTCATTGATCCGGTTCTTGAGAACATGACTGGGGCGGAACACCAGCACCTGACGCGGCAGGATCGGCACTTCTTCGCCGGTCTTTGGGTTCCGGCCAATCCGCCGCCCCTTGGAGCGCACCTGAAAGCTGCCGAAGGATGAGATTTTCACCATCTCCCCGCGGGCCAGAGCGTCCCCAATCTCGCGCAAGACAGACTCCACCAGATCCGCGGACTCATTCCGACTGAGCCCCACCTCCTGGTAAACGGCTTCGCTGAGCTGCGCGCGCGTGACTGTGGAGTCAGCCATTGATCCTGCCCTTGATCCGCCACCCCGCCCCGTCATCCGCGCCAACTGCCCTGAGACGGGCTGCTGCAGCCGCACTAGACCGCGAGTTCACGCAAAGTCTAAACACGCGGGTAGAAAACCGTCAATTCCAAAGGGATGCGCGCCGCCGCTCGCGTGACGCTTTGCCGACTTGCCACACGCAAAAAGCAAGCTACAGGCGCGCCAACACTGATCCCCAGGTGAACCCCGCACCCATCGCCTGCATCAGCACCAAGTCACCGGTGCGGATGCGCCCGTCGCCAATCGCCTCGGCCAGCGCCAAGGGGATTGAGGCGGCGGAGGTATTGGCGTGGTCAGCCACAGTGGAGACGAACCGATCCATCGGCAGGTCCAGCCGACGCCCAATAGCGTCGATGATCCGCTGGTTGGCTTGATGGGGCACAATCCAATCGATCTGCTCGGGCGTCAGACCCGCAGCCGCGATTGCTGTCATCGCGGCATCGGCCATGTTCTGCACCGCGTGCTTGAACACTTCGCCACCATTCATCCGGACATGGCCGACAGTGCCCGTGGAGGATGGGCCACCATCAACCTTCAAGGCATCATAGCCCCGGCCATCGCTGTAGATGTGACAGGTCAAGATGCCGTGATCGGCGGTTGTGCCAGTGCCCACATCGGCGCGCAGCAGCACGGCGCCGGCACCATCGCCGAACAGGACGCAGGTGCTGCGATCCTCCCAATCAAGGATGCGGCTGTTGGTCTCGGCCCCAATCACCAGCAGCGTGTCTGCCTGACCGCCGCGGATCAGATTGTCGGCAATGGTGAGACCATAAACAAAGCCTGAGCAGACGGCTGCGATATCGAAGGCAAAGCCCCGGGTCATGCCCAGCTTGGCCTGCACCCGTGCGGCTGTCGCAGGGTAGGTGTTGTCGGGCGTGGAGGTTGCCAGCACCACGCCATCCACTGCGTCGATCGACAGCCCAGCCGAGGCGAGCGCAGCCTCAGCCGCCGCAACCGCGAGGTCGGAGGTCACTTGGTTCGGCTCTGCCATGTGGCGCTGACGAATACCGGTGCGCTGGCGGATCCAGGCGTCGGAGGTGTCCACCCGCTGCGAGAGATCGTCGTTGCTGACAATCCGCTCGGGCAGATAGCGGCCATGGCCGATCAATCGGGCGCGTCGCATCACTCGGCTACCGCTGGCTGGGGAGAAGAAGGGGCGTGCGCCAAATCGGCACGGATGCGGTCCAGGAAGCCATGCACCACCATGTCCACGGCGACGCCAATGGCATTGGCAAAGCCCAGCGCATCGGTGCCACCGTGGGACTTCACAGCAATCCCGTTGAGGCCCAGGAAGATCGCGCCGTTGTACCGCCGGGGATCGATCCGCTCCCGAAACTTACCAAATGCTGGACGGGCGAACACATAACCCAACCGGGCGAGCAGCGAGGCGCGAAAGCTTTCTTTCAGAAAGCCAGAGATCAGCCGCGCTGTGCCCTCGGCTGTTTTCAAAGCGACGTTGCCGGTAAACCCATCGGTGACGATCACATCCACCCGACCGGCCGCGATGTCATCACCTTCAACAAAGCCAAGAAACTGGGCGTTGAGCTGGCTGTCGCGCAGCATTTGCGCTGCTTCCTTCAGCTCCTCTCGGCCTTTTTGGTCCTCGGCCCCGACATTCAACAAGCCGATAGACGGGCGGCTGAGGCCCAGCACGGTGCGCGCAAACGCCTCCCCCAGGAAGGCGAACTGGGTGAGGTTGCGCGCATCGCAAATCACATTCGCGCCGAGGTCGAGCATCACGCTCTCTCCCCGGGCGGTGGGGAAGAAGGACGCGATTGCTGGCCGGTCGATGCCCGGCAGCGTACGCAAGGCAAACTTCGCCATCGCCATCAGGGCGCCGGTGTTGCCCGCGGATACAGCCGCGCGGGCCTGACCCGCGGCAACGGCATCCAGAGCCAAACGCATGGACGAGCCACGGCCTGCGCGCAGGGCCACCGATGGACGTGCATCTGCGGCCACCACAACATCGGTATGATGGACCGTCGCGACCTTGGCGAGCTTCGGCGCCTTGGCCAGCAGTGGCTGGATCTGCGGCTCCGGCCCAAAGAAGGCAAAGTCCACGAACGGGAAACGCTCCCGCGCGATCTCTGCCCCTTTGACAACCACGGTGGGGGCATGATCCCCACCCATCGCGTCCAACGCCAAAGTGATGCGGGTCACAGCCCCCTCCCCCGCCCGCCCAAATCAGGGCAAGGCCAACAACGAAACCCGCCCCTCAAGGGGCGGGTGCTGTAGCAGGGTCTTGGACTGGCCATGCCGGCCGGCCCGGTCGATCAGGCCTGGGCGGGCTGCTGTACGACCTCACGACCGTCATAGTGGCCGCAGTGGCCGCACACATGGTGCGGGCGCTTCAGCTCACCGCAGTTCGAGCACTCCACATAAGCAGAGCCCGACAGCGCATGGTGCGAGCGGCGCATGTTACGGCGAGACTTGGAGGTTTTCTTCTTGGGAACGGCCATGGCTGCTACTCGATCAACGCGGGCAATCACGAATGACGGTCGCACATCGACCGCCACCCCGCCCACCAAAGGGACGCGCCACCCCAACCACCGACAGCAAGGCCATCGGCAGCGCGTGGCAAGGGCGGGACATAAAACCAACCAGGGGCTGCTGGTCAAGGGTGTTGGCGAGGGCGAGGCCTCAGCTGGTCTTGTCCCGCCGCCATTGGCTTAACGCCGCAAAGGGCGATGGCGCGGAACCAGGGGCCTCGCCCCCGCTCGCAAGCCCCTCTGCTTCCCTCTCGTCAGGGTCAGCAATCTCTGCAAAGGCAACACCGGGTGCCCGTGGATAGGGATCCAGGGCAAGTGACAGCGCTTGGGCTGCAACCTCGCCCAAGTCCAGCCAATCGCCCTCCAATGGCTCAGGATCGTCCAAACCATCGACGGCGACTTCGGCTGCCGCCACTGTCTCAGCTGGTGCAAACGTCAGGGCCACCTCCTCCACCACAGTGGCGGTGAAAGGCTCCAGCGTGACCACGCAGGTCTGTTCCAACTCGGCCTCAAGGTGACCCGTCACCGTGATCAGTCGCCCTGCTTGCCGACGCCGGACCGTCAGCTTGGCACCCAGCCGATGGATCGCAATCAGGCCGAATCGCTCCGCAAGTGCAGCGCGGGTTGGCTCGTCGGCCGACAGCACGCGAGTGGTGGGTTGGGTGGCGATCTCCGCCACAGCGACAAGCTCTTGCCATTCTGATTGCAGCTGATCGCTCATCGCACTCCCTCTGGCAGAACCTTCTCCCAGCTGTGATCTGGGGCAGTCGCCATCTCATGATCGGCAGCCCGGACATAGGCTGCCAAGTGCTCAACCGCTTCCGGTGCCACCTCCGGGCGGGTGCCATAAACATTGCGCAGGAGGGCTGGTGCCAGCAGCGCTGGCTCGGCAAGCGCGGCCTCGTAGGCTGCGATGCGACCATAGAACCCCCGCACCATATGCTTGATGCGGTCACCGATCACGACGTCCGACACGCCGACCTCGCGCAGCGCGCGATCCATATCCTGGAACATGGTGTCGAACAGTGCCTGGCCCAGCACCTGGTCGGCCTTACGGTGGCGCAGCAGTAAGAAGACATGCAGGGCCACCAACTCGAACCGGCCGTCCAGAGTGTCCGGCACCTCCCATGCGGCATAGAAGTGGGGGTCCCGTGCGCGCTCCACAGCAGCGGCATAGAGAGCCGCGGCGGGGTCGGGCGAATCGGGGCGGAACCATCGGCTGAGCCAGCGCACCAGTGGTTGTCCAAGCTGTTGCAGAACCACGCGCTCCCTGCCATAGACAGAAAGTCTTTCACCGCGCGTCGCCACCGTGCCGTCGCCGCGGTCAGACGTCAACGTTGGCCTTTCGCCGACAGCAGGTCTTCACCGTCGGCGATTGCCGACAGCAGGTCTTCACCGTCGGCAATTGCCGACAGTAGGTCTTCACCGTCGGCGATTGCCGACAGCAGATACTCACCGTCGGCGATTGCTGGCTGGTTCTGTGATGGGGTTCAGTCATGCGCAGTGTCGCACTTGTGATGGTGCTTGCCTTGGGGGCTT
>RDXE01000052.1 GCA_004292755.1 Alphaproteobacteria bacterium | reverse complement strand
GTGGCGGCCGGGTTGGGCTTGCTTCAACGCTTGCGCAGCG
Organism: Alphaproteobacteria bacterium; assembly: GCA_004292755.1. GTDB lineage: Bacteria > Pseudomonadota > Alphaproteobacteria > Elsterales > Elsteraceae > RDXE01. Next base: position 45,940 of record RDXE01000052.1, on the reverse strand, counting down.
AATTGGGTTTCGGCACAGCCTGCCAGCAGGCCAAGCAGAACAACAGCGGCGAGCCGGAGCATCAGGCAGCCTCAATGTGATCGGCCAGCAACCCGACCGAGGTGGCAAAGAACGTCGAGCGGTTCCACTGCATGACCACGCGATAGTTGCCGTAGACCAGCCACGCCCGCCCGCCAACCCCGCCGGGCCGAACCAGGGAGGCCTCGAGCGCAGGGTCACCAGCCGCACCGGTGAACCGCACACCATTGCGCAACCATTCGCCAACCGGGCGGCGGATATCGATGCCGGTGCGATCCTGCGGGATCGGTTGGCTGAGGCTAACCGCGTGCCCCCACGTCTGTCGGGCATTCCAGCCTGACCGACCGAGATAGTTGGCAATCGAGGCGAACACATCAGCTTCGTTCGACCAGATATCCGCCCGGCCATCACCGTTGAAATCCACGGCGAAGCGTCGATAGCTGGATGGCATGAACTGGCTCTGGCCCGAGGCGCCCGCCCACGAGCCGCGCCAAGCCTCGGCCGTGATCGCACCACTGTCCACCACTCTCAACGCCTCCAACAGCTCAGAGCGGAACAGCTGCGCCCGCCGCCCCTCCCACGCCAGCGTGGCTAGGGCAGCGATGATCGGGAAGTTGCCGGTGATCCGGCCAAAATCACTCTCCAACCCCCACAAGGCGATGACAAAGCGCGGAGGCACGCCAAAGCGCTGCGCCACCTGGCGCAGCACGCCATCATGCTGGCGACGCAAGTCCCGTGCCCGGTTGATCCGCACATCGTTGATCACACGGGTGATGTATTGCTCGAAGGTTTGGGTCCGCTCTGGCTGGGCGCGATCCAGCTCAATCACCCGTTGGATGGGGGCAAGGCCGGACAGGGAGCGCTCCACCGTCTCGCGACGAATACCGGCCCGCAGTGCTTCTGCGCGAAACGCCTCCAGCCACGTCCGAAACGCCTGCGGCGGCGGTGCGCCGGGAGGTTCCGCCGAGGGCACAACCGGGGCTGCCTGCGCCGTCGCTGGGGCCGGGGATGTCGGTGCCAAAGAGGTGACAGGCCCGCCGGGCTCAGCACTGCCGACGGAACTGCATGCCGACAGGCTGGCGGCCAAACTGGCGAGAACCAGCCGCCGGGAGGGTGTGAAGGGGTGCGCGACCATCCATATCTTGTGCCATTGGCGCCCCGCCCGGGCAAGCAATGGCCTGTCGCACGCTACTGGGAGGGGGCGGGCAGCCAGCGATCCGTATACCCGGAGAGACGATAATAGGTCAGTCCGATCCACTCTCTCAGGCCCCAGTGGACCCCGTTCAAACTGTCAAGAACAGAGCCAGTCGCATGGTTTTCGTGGGCAGAGATGGAGAAATCCACAGGGTACGGGACCACCGGCCAGCCCAACCGGCGAAACACGCCGACAGCCCGCGGCATGTGATAGGCGCTGGTCACCAACAGCCAAACCTGGTTCGGTTGTGGCTGGACCAGACGCTGGCTGAACACCCCGTTCTCGTAGGTATTGCGCGAATCACGCTCAAAGATCACCCGCTCAGGCGGCAGGCCAAGGGCGGCGAACAGCCCGCGCGCCACATCGGCTTCGCGGGCGTCGTCGGCAAACAAGGAGGCTGAGCCACCAGAGAACACCAACTGCGCACTGGGAAAGCGTCTGGCCAGATCGAGAAACGCAGTCAGCCGTTCGGCGGAGTCGTTGATCACCCACTGCTGGCGATCAGCCGATAGAACGCTGTCAATCGCGCCACCCAGTACGATCACGCCGTCGATGCGCGCCGGCAGAGTCGGCACGGTGAAGCGATCCTCCAACGGTCGCAGCACCCAGTCTTTCATCGGCAGCGCGGCCAGTGCGACACCACTGGCCAGCAGCAACGCCAACAGGCTGCCACCCAGCCGACGCCAGCCAATCAGCAAGCTCACACACGCGAGCGCCAGCAGCGCCAGGGCCAAGTTGGCCGGCGCGGCAAACCACCAGAAGACCTTGCTGGCCACGAAGCCCATTGAGCGCTGGCTACTCGCCGTCGGATATGGCGATCAACTCCGCCCGATCCAGCAGCCGGACATGGGCCGTGCCCTCCATCCGGATCAATTGGTCGCGCTTCAGTTGGGTGAGGGTCCGGCTGACCGTCTCGGTGGTCAGCCCCAGATAATCGGCAATGTCGGCCCGGCCCATCGGCAGATCGACGGGGTCATCGGGCAACCCTAAGCGCCGTGCCCGTTCCGACAGACCCAGCAGAAAACTTGCGATCTTCTCCCGGGCGGTCTTGCGGCCGAGCAACAGCATCTGCTCTTGCGCCTGCGCCAACTCGTTAGAGGCGCGGGTCAACAGCCGTTTCTCAAGGCCTGGAATTTCTTCCATCAGCGCGTTGAACGCGCGGCGCGGAAAACGGCACACCTGCACGTCGGTCACCGCCTCGGCCGAGTAGACATAGGCCTCGTTGAACGGAATGCCGAGGAAATCGCCCTGGAACAAGAAGCCAGTGATCTGACGCCGACCATCGGGCAACAGCTTGAAAATCTTCACGCAGCCGCTGTTCAGGTTGATCAAATGGACCGCGCTCTCCCCTTCCGAGATGAAGGTTTGCCCAGCGCCGATGGTGGCGGGCTGGGTGAGCAGCGCCAACCGATTGATCTCTTCTACCGACAGGCCCGCACACACGGAATGACAGCGTGCATGGCAGCTCTCGCACGGCTCCAGCACGGCAGGATCGGCATGACAGGTCCTGGGTTCGGAAAAGGCAGGCCGCGCCGCGCTGTCGCCCGCAGGGGTGCCGCGAGCCTCAGCCGACATTCGTGTGGGGGCTGCAACACGACCGTGCATGCCCAGTCTCCTTCCCGAACCGTTATCCGAACCTTCGTTGACAAAACCCTAGAGCAGGATCGGCCTTTGATCCATGTCAATTCTGCCGCAGCCTGTGGGTGATATAGGAAGAGGCTCGCGAAGGCAGCCCGGTTTGCCGGAATGCGAGCGGCCCTGCCCCGTCATGGGGCGCGGTGACTTCGGGGAGGGGATCGAGTGATACCAGCGACGCCGCTTTGCGCCGAACCGCCGTGGGATCGATCATGACCCGTGCTGTAACAACTGCTCTGTTGGAAGCAGGCCAGATCGCGCAAGTGTTCCCGCTGGTGCGTGCGCGCCTGCCTGGGATCGACCTACCCCGCTGGCGTCGCCATGCGTCCACTCGGGTGCGCAAGGTTGAGGCGGAGGGGCGCCCTGCCCGCCCCTCGCCCATCCGCCAGGGGATTGTGGTCGCCTGGTCGGAGCGCGGCTATGCCTGTGGCCTTGCCGAGTTCCGCATCCACAATGACCTGGGCCATGGCCGGACTTTGGCAGTTGATCAAGTGATGGCGATTGATCTGTTGGACCCTGCTGTTGTGGTTCACGCGCTGGTGCGCGACTTGCGGGTGATTGCGGCTGAAAATGGCTGTGCGGCTCTGCATTTGCGCGCCGCCGCCAACGACGAGAACGCCGCCCGCGCCCTGGGTGCCGAAGGCTTCGTCCCCGACGACGCCCTCTTCTGCCTTCCCCTTACGCCAGCCGCTGCACCACCCCCCTGGACGCGCGCCCTCAGTTAAGGCTATCTCCCCCGCAGCACGGATGGGTGGCCGAGCGGTTTAAGGCACCGGTCTTGAAAACCGGCGTGGGCGCGAGTCCACCGTGGGTTCGAATCCCACCCCATCCGCCAACTCGTCCCCATCCCCGGCGACCGAACGTCGCCCTTGGGATCTGGGGATTGCGAAGGGCGCAAGGCTTCTGCACAGTTGGAGCAGCCTCACGGAGGATGAGGGCGGCCTCATGCTGCCTAGTCCGACCACCGTCAACGAGACGGTTTGGGGTTCTGGAGGTTTGTCCTATGTCCTCGCGCGATCCGCGGCATGACCCGCGTCCTGGAGATGCTTTGCGCGTGGGCTCCGGTGCCCTCTACCGCGTCACAGGAACCCTGATGTCGGTGCTGGAGGACGAGGCGGGCGAGCGGCCCTGTGTTGTGGTGTCGATTGATCGACCCTGCGGCCAACAGCGCCAAGTGCTCACCCTGCCAGAATTCAGCCACCGCGTGCGTCAAGCCGAAGTCGAAAGCTTGGCCGACGCGGCACCCACCTCCTGGCCCCACGTCCGCCGGGTGCGCGCACGCGATCTGCACTAGAGCTGATCGCGGTCAGGTGGATTCCCCCGACCGCGCGAAGATGCCCGTAAACACCAGGATACGCTTGGTCGGCACACGCTTGGGTTGGGTGAGCGGAGGCGAACTCGACGCTGGTCAACTGCGTTGCCTTGAACGCTCCGGCTGAATTCGCGCGTCTCTCAGCCCTGCGGATGGGTGGGCGGCGTGGGGCCGCTGTCGCCCCAGGAGGTTTGGGACGGGCTGCCGAGGAATCGTTGCGGGTCAACGGCTTGCGTGCCTTGCCGCACCTCGAAATGCAACTGCGGCTGTTCGACAGCACCAGTTTGGCCAACCCGGCCGATCACCTGACCACGGCGTACCGTGTCGCCACGCTGAACCACGGCCGCGTCCAGGTGCGCGTAGGCCGTGACGAAGCCATCAGCATGGCGCACCAGGATCAAGGTGCCAAAGCCGCGAATCTCATCGCCAACATGGGCCACCACACCGTTCTCTGCCGCGCGCACCGGCGTGCCGCGGGGGGCCGCGATGTTCAAGCCGTCATTGTGCTGGCCCCGCCCGGTCGGACCAAACGTGCCGATCACCCGCCCGCGCACGGGCCATAGGAAGGTGCGCGAGGCGCGCGGCGGCACGGCAGCGGTCTCCGCGCGCGTTTGCGCGGCGGGTGGGGGCGGTGCTTCGACCACCGGAGCGGGCGGCGGCGGCGGGGGCGGAGGGGGCGCAGGGTCAGCCACGGGTGGCGGCGGCGCGACAACCGCAGGCGGTGTCGATGGTGACGGCGGTGTCGGTGGTGGAACTGGTGGCGGCGGTGGTGCTGGTGATGCCGCTGCCACCCTGCCCTGGCCTGACTGTGTCGTCGTCGCAGGCGCTTGCAGCACCTGCGGCAATGGCGCATCCACGGCGGGTCGCGGCGGCTGTGCCGGTACGATGGGCGGCGACGGCGCCACCTCCACACCCGTGCGCGCGGGCGGCGGCAACGGCTGAACCGACACGCTGCTGGTCGCTGGCGCCGCAGGCGGCACGATGACCGGCGGTGGCGCCGCAGGCGGTAGAGCGACGGGCGCTGCCGGGGGCGGCGCGGGTTGCGCCGCGGGGCGGGTTGCCACCACAGGCGGCAGCGGCGCCATCTCGACGCTTTGGCGCGGAGTGGCAATCGGCGGCGGCTGATCGGTGCGCGCCACGGGGGCTGGCAGCACGAGGCGCTGGCCGGTCTGCACCAGATAGGGCGGCGGCAGCCGATTGAGGCGCACGAGCGAGCTTTGGTCGACACCATAGCGGCGCGCGATGCCGCTCAAGGTCTCGCCCGCGGTCACCATGTGGGTGCGTTCCTGCGGAATATCCAACCGCTGGCCGATCTGCAGCCCATAGGGCGGGGTCAAGCCGTTCGCTTCGATCAGCGCACGCGGTGCAACATCAAACCGACGGGAGATCGCAAACAGTGTGTCGCCGCGCTGAACCACATAGCCGTCGCGTGGCAGGTTCTCCCGCTGGGCGGTTTGCGACAATCCTCCAGCACCGACCAGTTCCACAGGCGCTGGCGGCCCCTCGCGCGCGCAGGCGGCGAGTGAGGCCAGCGCCGACAGGAGGGCGAGGTCAACCCAGCGAGCGCGCACGCGGCACCTCCGGTCCCGCCTGACCGGTGACCAGGGGCACGAAGCGCACCGGCCCCAGCTCCTCCCGATCAAAGTGATCGCCATGGCGGGTCAGTCGATACAGCCGTTGATCCACGGGGGAATGCGCCACCGGCACCACTAGAATGCCGCCATCCTTCACCTGAGCCAGCAAGGTGGCCGGTACGTCACCATCGGCCGCAGCAGTCACCATCACCCGATCAAACGGCGCCTGTTCCGGCCAGCCAAGCCCACCATCCCCGAACTTGGCGGTCACATTGGCAATCCGCAGCGAGGCGAGCATTGCCTCCGCCCCCTTCAGCAGCGGTTGGTGGCGTTCAATCGTGTAAACCCGCCGAGCCAACTTCGCCAGAATCGCGGTCTGATAGCCAGAACCGGTGCCGATCTCCAGCACCTTCATGCGATCGCCCACGGCCAGCGCCTCGGTCATCTGCGCCACAACAGCGGGTTGGGAGATGGTTTGGCCCTGGCCAATCGGCAGGGCGATATCTTCCCACGCATGGGCTTGCAGCGGATCGGGCACAAAGCGTTCCCGCGGGATCGCGGCCATGGCCTCCAACACCCGCGAGCCTGCCAAGCCACGCTCCGCAAGGGAGCGAATCAGCGCTTGTGCCGCGGCGATCATGACAGCGCCGAGGCGAGGCGCGCTGCGGTCGCCGGATGGGTGAGGTCGAGATGCAGCGGGGTAATCGACACTTTTCCCTCGCGGATCGCTTCCAGATCGGTGCCCGCCGGATCGCCCTCCTCGGCCCGGACAGGTCCTATCCAATAGTAGTGTTCGCCGCGAGTGTCGATGCGGCCTTCGATTTGCTCGCCCAGCTTACGCCGTCCCTGGCGCGTGACGGCAACACCGGTCACCTCCGCAGGGCGGCGATTCGGAAAGTTGACATTCAGGAGCACGGAGTCTGGCCAGCCAACCGCAAGCAGGCGGCGCAGAAGTGCAGGCGCTAAGTGCTCTGGGCAATGCCAGTCCGGGTCCTGCCCAGAGGTCGCCTCCAGGCTGAGGGCGACGGCAGGCACACCCAAAAGAGTCGCCTCCATCGCTGCGGCAATGGTCCCGGAATAGGTGACGTCCTCGCCCAGATTAGCACCGCGATTGACGCCAGAGAGCACCAGTGTGGGTGGCTTACCGCGCATCGCCACCTTGATCGCCAGCAACACGCAATCGGTTGGCGTGCCATCAACTGCAAAGCGGCGCTTTGCCAAGGTGCGCAGCCGCAACGGGCGACGCAGGGTCAGGCTATGTCCGGCGCCAGACTGCTCCACCTCGGGCGCACACACCCACACCTCCCGCGCAAGATGGCGGGCGATGCGCTCCAACACCTTCAAGCCGGGGGCGTGAATGCCATCATCGTTGGTCACCAGGATGCGGGGCAGCAGCGCCGGCTCAGTCATGTGACGGGGTCCACACGGGTGAGGCCACCCATGTAGGGCATCAGAGCGTCCGGAATGGTGACGCTGCCATCGGCGTTTTGGTAATTCTCCAGGATGGCGACCAGGGCCCGCCCAACCGCCACACCGGACCCGTTGAGGGTGTGAACGAAGGCGGTGCCCTTCTCCAGCTTGTAGCGCGCCTTCATCCGGCGCGCCTGGAAGTCACCGAATTGCGAACACGAGCTGATCTCGCGATAGGCGTTCTGCCCAGGCAGCCAAACTTCAATGTCATAGGTCTTGCGGCTGCCAAACCCCATGTCGCCGGTGCACAGCAGCATGGTGCGAAAGGGCAGACCCAGGCGGGTCAACACGGCCTCGGCTGCAGCGGTCATCCGCTCATGCTCGGTATCGCTGTCTTCGGGCCGCACGATCGACACCAGTTCCACTTTCTGAAACTGGTGCTGGCGGATCATGCCGCGGGTATCGCGCCCCGCAGCCCCGGCTTCAGAGCGAAAGCACGGTGTCCAAGCCGTGAAGCGCAGCGGCAGGCTTGCGGGGTCCAGAATTTGGTCGGCAACCAGATTGGTCAGCGGCACTTCGGCTGTGGTGATCAGCCAATGCTCGCTGTTCGTGCGGAACATGTCCTCGGCGAACTTGGGCAACTGCCCAACACCATAGGCTGCCTGATCACGCACCAGCAGCGGCGGGTTCACCTCGGTATAGCCGAACTCTGTGGTGTGGACGTCCAGAAAGAAGCTGGCAATCGCCCGCTCCAACCGCGCCAGCGCGCCCTTCAACACCACAAACCGCGCGCCAGACATGCGAGCGGCCGCGTCGAAATCCATCAAGCCCAAGGCCGGGCCGATCTCATCATGGGGTTTGGGATCGAAGGCAAAGCTGGGCGGTGTGCCAACCCGGCGGACCTCAACATTGCCCGTCTCGTCAGCACCGTCCGGTACCTCGTCCTTCGGAATGTTGGGCAGAGCTTCGAGGGCGCCGGTCAGCTCCTCGCCCAGGCTGCGTTCCTCGGCTTCCAGGGCCGGGATCCGCTCCTTCAGCGCGGCCACTTCCGCCATCAGAGCAGAGGCGTCACCGCCCTGCCCCTTCAGGCGCCCGATCTCCTTGGAGGCTTCGTTGCGGCGCGCCAGCAGGCCCTGCAAGTCGGTCTGGAGTGCGCGGCGGCGCGCGTCAATGTCCAACAGGGCCGTAGCCCGGTCGGTCAGGCCGCGGCGGGCAAGGCCAGCGGCAAAGCGCTCGGGCTGGCTGCGAAGAAAACCGATGTCGTGCATGGGAGCCTAATCAAACCGTTCGGGAAGCACACAGTGGGTGACCGGGACAGACGTACGATCGGCGATCAGGACGTGTCGCCCTCGTCCTCACTGTCCCGCTTCTTCTCAATCGCGCGGACGGCGAAGATCGAGAGTTCGTACAAAAGGATCATCGGCAAGGCGAGGCCGACCTGGCTGATAACATCGGGGGGGGTGATGATAGCGGCAAAGATGAATACCCCGACAATCGCAAACTTGCGTTTGCTCCGCAGCCCTGAGGAGGAGATCAGCCCCACCCGGCCCAGAAGAGTCAACAGCACCGGCAGCTGGAAGCTGAGGCCAAAGGCGAAGGTCAACAGCATGATCAGGTTCAAATAGTCGGAAATCTTGGTTTCCAACTCGATTGGCAACGCCCCCTCGCCACCGGGTGCTTCAAAACTAAGGAAGAAGCGCAACGCCAGAGGCATGATAAAGAAATAGTTGAGTGCCGCACCTAGGGTGAACAGCACCGGTGTTGCCAGCAAGAATGGTAGGAACGCTCTACGCTCGTTCTTGTAAAGGCCTGGGGCAACGAACATATAAAGCTGGGTCGAAATCACAGGGAACGACAGCATAATGCCGCCCCAGAATGCGATCTTCAGATAGGTGAAGAAGGCTTCTGTTGGGTTGGTAAAGATCATTCGGCGCCCCTCAACACTGCCAAAGGCAGAGATCAGGGGCTGCATCAATATCTTATAGACTTCCGCTGCGAAGTAATAGCAAAAGCCGAACCCGATCAGCAGTGCAAGCAACGACCAGACCAGCCGATTGCGCAACTCGACCAGATGATCCATGAGCGGCATGCGCCCGGCTTCGAGATCATCGTCTTCAGACTTGCTGGTCACGGGCAGACGCCTTCGAAGTAACAGGGTTAGGCAGAGGTTGGCGGCGCCCAGGCTGCCGCGGGAAGCGGCAAGTCACGCGGCGGCGGTGGCGGCGGCGCCCAGGCGGCAGCAACCTCGGGCAGGGTGCGCGGTTCGGCCGGAAACACGGTCAGGGGGTCCAGCGGCGTGTCTTGGGGGGCCGCGAGCGCCGCTTTGTCGTCGCCGTCCAGCGACACCGGGCGAGTGATATCCTGGATGTTGGTGCGCAGAGAGCCATCGGGATCGATGGTTTGTTCAACCTGCCGACGGAGGTCGAAATTGCGCACCTCATCAATGGTTTTCTTAACGTCGGCCAGCTCGCTGTCGCGGGCCATTTGCTCCCACTGCTGCTGGAAGTCCCAGGCCATCTGGCGGGCGCTGCGCACCCACTTGCCAACTTCCCGCAGAGTTTTGGGCAATTCCTTCGGCCCGATCACCACCAGGGCGACCACGCCAATCACCGCCAACTCGCTCCAGCCGATATCCAGCATCGGGCGTCCTTAGCCGCGCGGCTGGGTTGGCGGAGTGGTCTGGCTGTCAACGCCGTGCGTCGATGCTGCCGGACCGGAGGTGGCCGTGCTTTGCGCGGACTGCGCGATGGGTTGCGCGGTTGCCGGGCTGGCGGGCGGCTGGGCTGGCGCCTCCTCCTCCTTCAAACCGGACCGGAAGCTCTTGATCCCCTTCGCGAAGTCCCCCATCACCCGTGGCAACTTGCCCGCCCCGAACAGCAGCAGGACGATGACCAGAATCAGAACCAGTTGCCAAATACCAAGAGACATCGCGTGACCTCCGTCCGGCCGTGGATACCGCCGCTGCCGAACCGGACTATGGCAGAGCGGTGGGGCCGCCCGCAACGCTGAGAGGCCTGATGATCAGTCACCCCTCAAGTGGGGGTTCCGGGGGCGAAGACAAAGGCCTGATCCTGATCCAGGCGAACAAACAGCACAGAACCCGCAGCCGGAGGGCGTGGTCCCGGCAGGCGGGCGGTGACCTGTTGGCCGTCCGTCAACACCAGCACCGCCTCGACAACTGGGCCAAGGCTACGGGCGCGAACGACGGTAACGGCTGTCCCGTCATCGCTCGGGCGCCACGCCTCGCGCCGAATCAGCACCCTCACCGAAGCGCCATCGGGGTGGCCGGGTGCTGGCACGGGCCCGCACGGCGTCCAGGCCGCACCGTCGCGCACCTTGGCCGCCACGTGTTCCAGATCCCCAAAAAAGCCTGCCACATAAGCACTTGCGGGCGATAGATACAGCACTTCCGGTGTCGCCACCTGCAACAACCGCCCCTCCCGCATCACGGCAATGCGATCCGCCATCGCCATGGCTTCTTCAGGGTCGTGGGTCACCATCATAGTGGCCGTGCCAGCTGCGCGCAGCACCGCCAGACTCTGGTCGCGCACCTGGGTGCGCAGCCGGGCGTCGAGACCGGAGAAAGGCTCGTCCATCAGCATCACCTGCGGCCCTGGCGCCAGCGCCCGTGCCAGGGCGACCCGCTGCTGCTGACCACCCGACAATTGATGCGGAAAGGCATTGGCATAGCCAGCCATGTCAACCCGGTCGAGGGCTTCCAGTGCCCGGCGGCGCCGCTCGGACCCTGGCAGGCTGGTCAGGCCGAACGCCACATTGTCCAGCGCCTTCAAGTGCGGGAACAGCGCATAGTCCTGAAACACAAGGCCAACCCGGCGACGCTCCGGCGCAACATTGATGCTGGGGCCACCAACCACCTGTCCTGCCAACCACACCCGGCCCTGTTGCACCGCCTCCAGACCCGCTGCCAACCGGAGCAATGTCGACTTGCCACAGCCGGACGGGCCCAGCAGACACACAACCTCCCCCGGTGCGATGGCAAGCGAGACTTGATCGACGGCGAGGTGGGCTGCGTACCGAAAGCTCAAGTCCTCAAACGCCAACGCATCCGGGACATCTGCCGGCGCCGGGGACCGGGCAGGTGGCTGATCCATTGCGGGGGGGACGGGCATGGAACTTGGCATGGGCGCGCACCCTACGCGCCGTCCCCCAGGGGCGACAAGGGGCACAACAGCCATGGCCTGCGACCGAGAGGCAATCGCGACTACCCGTCGCGCTCTGCTGCCTCGCTGGCCTCTTCACCGCGCATCGCAAGGGTCACGCCCGGACGCCGCTCCAGCAGTCCGGCTGCTTTCAAGTCATCAATCCCCGGCAAGTCATCGCGGGAGGCGAGGCCGAAGTGATCCAGAAACTGCGGCGTGGTCGCCCACTGCATCGGTCGGCCTGGCACCTGTCGGCGCCCGCGGGGACGAATCCAGCCTGCCTCCAAAAGCGCATCCAGAATGCCCTTGCCCAAAGCCACCCCACGAATTTCCTCGATCTCCGCGCGGGTCACAGGCTCGTGATAGGCGATGATCGCCAAAGCCTCCATCTGCGCGCGGGAGAGTTTGCGCACCGGCACCCGCCCTGCCCGCAACGCCGGTCCCAGATCCTCCGCCGTTCGAAAGGCATAGCCGCCTGCCACCTGGACCAGTTCGACGCCACCACCGTGGTAGCGCTCAGCAATGGCAGCCAGGATCGCGCGCACATCCACTCCTTCTGTCACCCGCTCTGCCAGGGCGGGCAGCGACAGGGGCTCAGCCGAGGCGAACAGCAACGCCTCAATCAGCCTCATCTCAAAGGATGGACCCGTCATGGAAGGGGCTCCTGCCGCCTTGTGCGCAGTTCAATCGCGCCAAAAGCCTGGATCTGGCGCACATCAATGAAGCCGTCGCGGGCCAATTCCAGACAGGCGGCAAAGTGCGACGCCAGGGCGGAGCGGGCAACCATCGCATCGCTGATCGCTGTCGGCAAAAAGCGGGCAAGGTCGGTCCACTCGGGCACGGCACCAATCCGCTCACGCAGGCGCTCCAACGCGTCCTCGACGGCATAGAGCCTCGTCGCGGCGATGGTCAGGCGGGCAGGCTCACCCCGGCTGCGCAGCTGGCCATAGGCGCGCAGCAAATCGTAGAGAGTGACATCATAGGTCACCTCCCCCGCCGTTGGCTCAAAACGCTCCTCAGCGCCGCGCGGAAAGCGGTCCCGACCGAGGCGCGGTCGCTCCAGAAGGGCAGCTCCAGCGCGCTGCATCGCCTCCAGGCGCCGCAACTGGAAGGCTAGGTGGTCGGCAAGCTCCGTTGCCGATGGCTCTGCCTCCGGTTGCGGGTCGGGCAGCAGCAGGCGGGACTTCAGGTAGGCCAGCCAGGCGGCCATCACCAGATAGTCGGCTGCCAGCTCCAGCCGCATGCGCCGCGCCTGCTGGATGAATGCGAGGTACTGCTCCACCAGTGGCACGATGCGGATACGCGCGAGATCAACCTTCTGCTCACGCGCCAGCGTCAACAGCAGGTCGATCGGACCTTCAAAGCTATCCAGTTGAAGGACCAAGCGGTCATCAACGGCTTGGTTGACTTCCCACTGTTGGTCGTCAGCCATCTAGGCCGCGATCAGGCGCTCAAGATCCGCTTCGCCGCCAGCGACGTCAAACGCCGAGGGTTTCGGCAGCGCCGCGGCCGCGCGGGCAAGGCGAAGTTGGGTTGGCTCTGACACGCGGCGGGTGCCGCGCGCCACTGCCTGCATTTCCTCCAGCCGACCGGAGCAATGCAAGACAATATCACAGCCTGCGGCGAGCGAGGCGGCGGCACGATCTGCAAAATCGCCGGTCAGCGCGTCCATGCACACATCGTCGGTGACCAGCACGCCCTGAAAGTCGATCGCGCCGCGGATCACTTGGTCGATCACGGTGGGTGACAAAGTGGCCGGGCGGTCCGGATCAACATCGGCATACACGATGTGAGCGGTCATCGCCCAGCCCAGCTGGCTATGGCCGTTGGCCGCAATCTCTCGGAACGGAGTAAAATCGGTGTCGGACAGGCTGGCGGTATCGGCATCCACCCGCGGCAACTCGCGATGGCTGTCGACCCGTGCGCGGCCATGGCCTGGAATGTGTTTCCAGATCGGCAGCACGCCACCGGCACGCAGCCCTTCCGCAAACGCGCGGCCAAGCGCCATCACAGGCGAGATATCCGTGCCGAACGCGCGGTCACCAATCACGTCGTGGGCGCCGGGCACGGGGACGTCCAACACCGGGGCGCAATTCACGGTGATGCCCAGGTCGCTCAATTCCTGGGCGATCAAGCGACCATTCAGGCGTGCGGCGGCGATCGCGCGATCGGGATCAACGCTGAACACCGCACCAAACCGTGCGGCAGGAGGTGCTGCACGCCAGTGAGGCGGCTTCAAGCGCTGGACGCGCCCACCTTCTTGGTCAATCAAGACCGGTGCGTCGGGACGACCGACGGTCTCACGCAGATCACTCACGAGGCGGCGGATTTGATCCGCATCGCGACAATTGCGCTGGAACAAGATAAATCCCAGCGGCTCCACCTCGCTGAAGAATGCGCGCTCTTCCGCCAACAGCTCCGTGCCGGCAACGCCAAAGATTACCGCGCGTGGCGGGCGAGACGGGGCTGTGCTGCGCATCTACCGCACCAGAATACAGGCTTGACCGCGACCCGAGAGCGCCTGACAGACGCGCCGCGCGCCAGCATCGTCCAGTGGTCCGGCCTGGACACGGAACACCGGGCGGCCATTGGCCTCAATCTGCTGCACCTGCAATTGCAGGGTGGCGAGCTCGGGGTGGGCACGTTGCAGCTTTGCCCACTCGGACTGAGCGCCTTCGCGGCTGCCAACAGCGGCCAACTGGATGCGACGCGTTCCCGCAGCCGCTGGCTGGGCGGGTGGCGTCGGAGCTTGGGGGCGCGGAGCCGCAGCGGGTGCGGCCTGAGCCACCTGCGGCGGTGCACTTGGCGGCGCTGCCAGGGGCTGGGCGGGTTGCGCGGGGGCCAGGGCCACCGGTCCGCGACCAGTCGGCGCTGGTTGCGGTGGCACATCCGGCGTTCCAGCGCGCGCGACCGGTTGGCCGGGGGGCACCGGTGCCGACGGCGGCTGCGGCGCTGCGACCACCGGAGCGGCCTGCGGTTGCGCCCGCGCCACCACAGGGGGCTGCGCTGCCTGCGGCGGTTGAGCCGCGGGGGGCGCAGCTGGGAAGATTGCCTGGGCTGTGCTGCGCGGCGGCGGCGGTGCGATGGCAGGCGGCACCGCACCGGGATTCACAGCAGCACCAGCAACCGGGCCCGTGGCAGGCGCTGGACCGCCAGGGGCGGCTGGCACAGGGCCCCCAAACACCGGGCGCGCCATCGGTTGCTCGGGGCCTGGCAGCAGACGCTCGACGCCCGCTGACTGGGCGCGCGCTGTCGGCGTCTCCAGAACCTGCTTGTCTTGATGGGGGACCTGCAGGCCACCAGGTTGATCAGGGCGGACGCGGACGGGTGACGGATCAGCCCGGACATGGGCAGCCGGCCCGGCACCGTCCGACGCCCCGGCCAGACGGTCTAGAGCAAAATACCCCCCTGCCCCAACCACGCCGATTGCTCCCACACCCGCCAGGACCATGGGAACCAGCCGAGACCGCTTTTTCGGCTCCTCACGGGGCAGCGAGGGCTCAAGATCGCGCGGGTCGAAATCCGGGTGCATTCAGCGCATCTCCTCCAGCGGTTCGACTCCCAGCAAGGTGAGACCCGATCCGATCACCAGCTTGACCGCCCTCACCAGCGCGAGCCGCGCCTGTGTTGTCGCGTCGTCCCCCTCGACGATGAACCGCAGGGCAGCGTCATCGCGTCCCCGGTTCCACACGCCGTGGAAACCAGCAGCCAGGTCAGACAATCCGAAGGCGATCCGATGCGGTTCGTGCGCGTCAGCCGCTGCTTCGATGATCCTAGGCCAGCCTGCCAAGGACTTTATGAGACCAAGCTCTGCCTCATCCGTCAACGAAGCTAATGGAACGGCTGCTAAACCTGCCTCAGACAAGTCCCACTCTGGCCTTGCCTCAGCGGCGTGACGCAGCACTGAACTGGCCCGTGCATAGGCATATTGGACATAAAAAACGGGATTATCCTTGGATTGTTCGACCACTGCCTGCAGATCAAAATCCAGTGGTGCATCGTTCTTGCGGGTCAGCATCACAAAGCGCACGACACCAGCGCCAACTTCGTCCACCACATCGCGCAAAGTGACGAATCGCCCTGCGCGCTTCGACATCTTCACCGGCACACCGCCATCCAGCAGATTGACCAGCTGGCACAGTCGAACCTCCAACGTGGCGGCTCCTCCCGTTGCTGCGGTCACCGCGGCGCGCATCCGTTTGACATAGCCGCCATGGTCCGCCCCCCAGATGTCGATCTGGTGGTCGAAGCCCCGGCGATGCTTGTCCCAGTGATAGGCAATGTCGTTGGCGAAGTAGGTGCCACTGCCGTCCGACTTTTTCAGCGGGCGATCGACATCGTCGCCGAATTGAGTGGCACGGAACAACGTTTGGGGCCGCGGCTCCCAATCCTCCACCTCACGGCCTTTCGGCTTCTCGAGCGTGCCGGTGTAGATCAGGTCCCGGCTCTCCAGGTCGGCCAGCACCCGCTCCACTGCACCATCCTCAACCAGCCGCCGCTCAGAGCTGAAGACGTCATGGCGAACGCCCATCGCGGCCAAGTCCGCACGGATCAGGTCCATCATTTTGTCGACGGCAAACAGCCGCACCTCGGGCAGCCAAACCGCCTCCGGCTGATCCAGGAACACCTCTCCCCGTTCCGCCAGCAGAGCCTGTCCGACCGGGATCAGATACTCGCCGGGGTAAACCCCTTCCGGCCACTCTCCAATCTCGCGGCCAGCGGCTTGGCAGTAGCGCAGGTAGACGGCCCGACCCAGCACATCCACCTGAGCGCCAGCATCGTTGATGTAATATTCCTTGGTGACGGACCAGCCTGCCTTGGCCAGCAGACTGGCCAGCACATCGCCCACAACGGTCCCGCGGCCATGACCAACATGCAGGGGGCCCGTCGGATTGGCCGAGACGTACTCAACATTGACGCGCCGCCCGCCGCCACTGTCGCTGTCGCCAAACCGCTCCCCGGCTCGCAGCACATCGGCGAGGCTTGCGTGCCACGCAGCAGGCTCCAGGCGGATGTTGATGAAGCCCGGCCCGTCAATGCGGACGTCAACCACCCCCAAATCGCTGCGTGCCGACAGACGCTCGGCGATCAACTCCGCCACCACCCGAGGCGGCTTGCCTGCTGGCTTGCCCAGCACCATGGCCGCGTTGGTCGCCAGATCACCATGGCTGGCGTCGCGCGGGGGCTCCACCACGACCCGGGTGAGATCGAGGCCGGACGGCAGCAGGGATTGGGCCGCCAATTCCTCAACAATTGATTTAACAACGCCTTGGAACGCCTTGAAAAGATTGGGAGAGGTCATGGTGTCGGAGTGTCCGTAAACAGCCGGGCGTGGTCCTGGTAGGCAAACCGGTCGGTCATGCCAGCGATGTAGTCGGCGACCATCCGGGCCCGAACCACGGGTGGCTCGCCCAGTGCGAGCGCACGCCACCGCTCCGGCAAGGCTGCGGGGTCCCCGTGATACCGCTCGAACAGCGCCACGACCACTTGTTTTGCGTGGTCTGTGACTGCTGTCACACTGGGATGACGCCAGAAGCGCTCGTACAGGAAGGTTTTCAGCGCACGGTCATGGACCACCATTTCCGCTGAGAACGCTGCCAGCGGCGTTGGACAGGCGCGCACTGCTTGCACATGGTCTGGCCGCACCTGAGCCAAGCGCTTGCGTGTCTCGGCCAGCAGATCGCCAACCATGGCATTGACGAGGCGGCGGATCGCTTCATGGCGCAGGCGGCTCCACTCCAGCGCCGGGTGCAAGTGTCGCACAGCGGCGAACACGGGGCCGACCAAGGGTAGGTCCAACAGATCATCCACCGTGAATAGCCCGGCGCGCAGGCCGTCATCAATGTCATGGGTGTTGTAGGCGATGTCATCGGCAAGGGCCGCAACCTGCGCTTCCAGCGACGGCTGCTGGTGCAGGTCCAGCGGCCACGCTTGATCCAAGGCAGCAATGCTGGGTGTCGGGCGCTTCAGCGGGCCATTGTGTTTGACCACACCTTCCAGCGTGTCCCACGTCAGGTTCAGGCCATCAAAGGCTGCGTAGCGCCGCTCCAGCAGGGTCAGCACCCGCACGGTCTGGTCATTGTGGTCAAAGCCGCCATAGGGGCGCATGCAGCTGGCAAGGGCTTCTTCGCCCGCATGACCGAAACAGGTGTGGCCGAGATCGTGGGCCAGCGCCAATGCCTCAGCCAGATCCTCATCCAGGCCCAAGGCGCGGGCGAGGGTGCGGGCGATCTGAGCCACTTCGATCGAATGGGTCAACCGGGTGCGATAATGGTCACCGGTATGGGAGACGAACACCTGGGTCTTGTGCTGCAAGCGCCGAAACGCCGTGGAATGGATCACGCGGTCGCGATCCCGCTGGAAGGGTGACCGCTCCGGGTGGTCCGGCTCATCCACTCTGCGGCCACGACTGACCATGACCGCATAGGCGGCCTTGCCTGTGGCGGTGGAAACAGAGTGCAGCAAGGGCTCAATCGCGTCGGGCATTGCACGCCACGCTAGGCTGTGGCGCAGGCTGCGACAATGGCGGCGGGTTTGACGCGCGCACCGGGCGTGCTTACCTTCCGTCTAGACCCTTGATCCCGTTGCGGGAGAGACCTCGATGTCAATGACTGAAACCCTGGCCGCCTCGGCCTTTGGCGTCACGGCCAACGCCGCCCGACGCATTGCGTTTATCATGGAGCATGAGAATCAACCCGGCGCAATGATGCGCATTGCTGTCTCTGGCGGCGGCTGTTCCGGGTTTCAATACGGCTTCTCGATTGACGACACCGCCAATGACGATGATCGCGTGTTCGAACGCGATGGCGCCAAGGTGGTGATCGACGAGACCTCGTTGGAACTGCTGGCTGGCTCTGAGATTGACTATGTTGAAGACTTGGTTGGCTCCGCCTTCCAGATCCGCAACCCAAATGCCAAGTCCGGCTGCGGCTGCGGCAACAGCTTCTCGGTCTAGCGGCCGGTGAAACTCGCCACCTGGAACGTCAACTCCGTCCGCAAGCGCCTGCCGCACCTGCTGGCGTGGCTGGACGCCGCCACGCCGGACGTTGTGGCGCTGCAGGAACTGAAATGCGAGACCGCCGCCATGCCGCGTGCCGAGTTGGAGGCGGCTGGCTGGCATCTCGCGGTGGTTGGCCAGAAGTCCTACAACGGCGTGGCGGTGGTCAGCCGCCACCCGATTCAGGTGCTGAGCGAGGCGCTACCCGGCGATCCTGAGGACACCCAGGCCCGGTATGTGGAGGTGGAGACTGGCGGCATTCGCTTTGTCTCTCTCTACCTGCCGAACGGCAACCCGGCACCGGGCGATAAGTACACCTACAAGCTTGGCTGGATGCGGCGGCTGATCGATCATACCCGCACCCTGCTGGCGGCCGAGGTGCCATTCGTGCTGGCGGGGGACTACAACGTCTGCCCAACCGACGATGACGTCTACGACCCCGCGGGGTGGCAGGAGGATGCGCTGGTGCGGCCAGACACCCGGCGGCTGTACCGCGAACTGATCTATCTTGGCCTCACCGATGCTTATCGGGTGCTGAACCCGGAACCCCATCGCTACAGCTTTTGGGATTACCAGAAGGGCGCTTGGCAGAAGGATCACGGGCTACGCATCGATCATCTGCTGCTCGCCCCTACCCTCGCGGATCGGCTGGCAGCCTCGGGCATCGACCGCGGCCCGCGCGGCGGGGAAGAGCCAAGCGACCATACTCCAGTGTGGTGCCGCCTCACCCAGTGAGCGGGGCGCAGAGCCCGCCTGGGCTCTTGTCAGGATATCACGTGGTTGCTATCAATGGTCTGGTCGCAGAATGCGATATGCACTCTTTCGGGGTATGCAACCCAAAGGAGACCTGACCAATGACGACATCAGCCAAGCTGTTCACGCCGCCGAAGACCACCCGCTCGCAGGTGGAAGACGCACGTGCCGACATCCGCGACGCTTACCGCGCCGGGCGCAAAACCCGCGCCGCCACTGCTGCCATCCTGCAAGGGGCTGGAACGACACGGATCTCCGTCGACACAGTCTCCCTCTCGCTGGAGGCGCGCGCGCGCCTTGCGGGCCAGCAGGTGGCCCTGTCAGCCCAGGTGACCGAAACACGGATCGAGATAACCCGTGTGAGCAAGACAGTCGCCGATGTCGTCTCGCCGATTCAGACACAGCTGACACCCGAACTCTGGGCCGTGGGTGACACCAGCGGCATCCTGCCAGGTTTCGTCTATCGGTCCGATCGACCGATCAGCGAGGCGGAATACATGCGCATCGCGCGGGTGATTGACGCTGGCTGGGCCGACTTCACCCCGATGGAGTTTTTGGGCAGCGTGGCTGGGACTGGCATTGAGGTGGTCGCGATCCTGGGCGACGATAGCGAGCAGTTTGCCGAAACCCTGCGGCTGGCCGACACGGTCGATAAGCTCGCCCGGTTCAACGATCAGCTGAAGCAGGCAAACGCCTCTGTGCGTGACCTCGCCCTGGACACCACGGGCCCGCAGCCCGGCTCCGAGCCGACGACAACCATCGGCAAACAGCTGGCCTTCGACCACGACCGAGCCATGGCGCCGATCCAGCGCGCCATCCGGGAGACTGTGTAGGACATTGGCGCGCGGTATCAACCAGTCCTGAGGAGCGGGAGCTGGACAGGGACGTACTCGCGATGGGAATACACCGGCGAATCGTGCCCAGATGGCGGTGGCGCGCGCATTACGCAGCGGGTCACCCAACCATCCGGGAAACTGGTGCTGCCGACTGGAATCGAACCAGCGACCTCGTCCTTACCAAGGACGCGCTCTACCGACTGAGCTACGGCAGCATCGGCGGGGGCTTGGCGGGGGAGCGGGGCGAGGCCCTGGTCTTACCCACCGGGGCAGCGCCCCGCGAAACGTCGGGGGGTGATACAGGCTCCCCCCCCGGAAAGCAAGCCTAAAGGTTCTCTTTGTTGAAGCCTTTTGCCAGGGCGGCCTGGGCTGCGGCAAGACGCGCAATTGGCACCCGGAACGGCGAGCACGAGACGTAATCAAGGCCGACGCTCTCGCAGAACTGGATCGATGCTGGGTCGCCGCCATGCTCCCCGCAGATGCCCAGCTTCAGGCCAGGGCGGGTGGCACGCCCACGCTCAGCGGCCAGCTTGACCAACTCGCCCACACCATCCTGGTCGATCGACACGAAGGGGTCTTCTTCGAAGATGCCCTTGGCGACATAGGCGGGCAGGAACGAGCCTGCATCGTCCCGGCTGAGCCCCAGCGTGGTCTGGGTCAGGTCGTTGGTGCCGAAGCTGAAGAAGTCGGCCTGCTCGGCAATCTGCGCGGCGCGCAGGGCTGCCCGGGGCAGCTCGATCATGGTGCCAACCAGATACTCAAGCGCAACGCCGGAGGCTGTCTCCACCTCCTTCGCCACTTGCACCACCAGGGCGCGCAGAATCTCCAGCTCTCTGCGGGTGGCCACCAGCGGGATCATCACCTCGGGCACCACAGTCTCGCCGAACTCCTTCTGGACCTCGACGACTGCCTCAAAGATCGCCCGCGCCTGCATCTCGTAGATTTCAGGGTAGGAGATGCCGAGGCGGCAGCCGCGGTGGCCCAGCATCGGGTTGGCTTCCGCCAGCGTGACAGCGCGCGAGCGCACGGTGCCGATATCCACGCCAGCGGCCGCTGCCACCTCCGCCATCTCCGCCTCGGAGTGGGGCAGGAATTCGTGCAGCGGCGGGTCCAGCAGGCGAATCGTCACCGGCAGGCCGCGCATGATGCGGAACAACTCAGCGAAGTCACCGCGCTGCATGGGCAGAATCTTCGCCAGAGCGGCCCGCCTGCCCTTCTCGTCCGAGGCCATGATCATCTCGCGCACGGCGACGATGCGGCTGGCTTCAAAGAACATGTGCTCGGTCCGACACAGCCCGATACCCTCGGCACCAAACTGGCGGGCGGTGCGGGCATCCAGCGGTGTCTCGGCATTGGTGCGCACCGTCAAGCGGCGCAGCCCATCGGCCCACCCCATCAGCACCGCGAAGTCTCCCGACAACTCTGGCTGGATGGTTGGCACTTCGCCCAGAAACACCTCGCCGGTGCTGCCATCGATGGTGATCCGGTCGCCGCCCTTCACCACGGTGCCCCGGCAGCTGAGCGTTCCCGCGGCATAGTCGATGCGAATGTCCCCCGCACCCGACACGCATGGCCGCCCCATGCCGCGAGCGACCACAGCGGCGTGACTGGTCATGCCACCACGGGTGGTCAAGATGCCTTTGGCAGCGTTCATACCGTGGATGTCTTCGGGGCTGGTCTCAATCCGCACCAGAATGACCGCATCCCCCTTGGCCGCGCGATCCTCCGCCTCATCGGCCGAGAACACCACCGTGCCCGACGCGGCACCCGGCGACGCTGGCAAGCCCTTCGCCAACACGGTGCGCGGCGCCTTGGGATCAAGACGCGGGTGAAGGATCTGATCCAGCGAGCGCGGATCGATCCGGCTGATGGCCTCGGCCTCGGTGATCAAGCCTTCGGCTACCATGTCCACGGCGATCTTGAGTGCCGCCTGTGCCGTCCGCTTGCCCGAGCGGGTTTGCAGCATGTACAGCTTGGTCTTCTGGACTGTGAACTCAATGTCCTGCACGTCGCGATAGTGCCGCTCCAGAATGCCGCGCACTCGGTTCAGTTCGGCGAACACCTCCGGCATCGCCTCTTCCATCGATGGCAGCTTGGAGCTTTGCGCTTCCCGCCCGGCGATGGTGATTTGCTGCGGCGTCCGAATGCCGGCAACGACATCCTCGCCTTGGGCGTTGATCAGATACTCGCCATAGAACTCATTGGCGCCAGTCGACGGGTTGCGGGTGAAGGCGACGCCGGTGGCGCAGTCGCCACCCATGTTGCCGAACACCATTGCCTGGATGTTGACGGCGGTACCCCAGCTTTCTGGAATCCCATGCAAGCGGCGATAGACAATCGCACGCTGGTTCATCCAACTGCGGAACACGGCACCAATCGCACCCCACAATTGTTCCTGCGGGTCTTGCGGGAACTCTTTGCCGAGTTCGTGGCGCACCAGATCTTTATACTCAGCGACGACTTGGCGCCAATGCACATCCGCCAAGTCGGTATCCATCGTCAGGCCGTGGTCATCCTTAACCCGGTTCAGAATTTCTTCAAAGTGATGGTGGTCGAGATCCAACACCACGTTGGAGTACATCTGGATGAACCGGCGATAGCTGTCATAGGCAAAGCGGGCATCACCCGACAGGGCCGCCAACCCCTCCGCGGTTTCATCATTCAGGCCAAGGTTTAGCACGGTATCCATCATGCCGGGCATGGAGGCGCGCGCACCGGAGCGCACGGAGACCAGCAGGGGATTGGCCGGGTCCCCAAAGCGCGCATCGACCGACTGCTCGATAAACGCCACGGCTGCCGCAACATCCTCCGCCAGCGATGGCGGATAGGTTTTGGCGTTGGCGTAGAAGTAGGTGCAAACCTCGGTCGTGATGGTAAAGCCTGCGGGCACCGGTAGGCCCAGCAGGCTCATCTCCGCCAGATTCGCCCCCTTACCGCCCAACAGGTTGCGCATGTCCGAGCGGCCTTCGGCGGTGCCGTTGCCAAAGCGATAGACCCACTGGGTGGTGACAGCAGCGGGGGACATCACGGACGTGGTCATGACGCGGACCTCCAGGGAATTCAGCCGTCGATCGCGCCGAACTGGGCGACGCGGTCGAAGGTGGCACGGATCAAAGCCAGGAGAGCGAGGCGGTTGAGCCGCAGATGTGCGTCGTCTGCATTGACAGTGACGCGGTCGAAAAACCGATCCAGCGGTGCGCGCACCTGACCGAACGCGGCCATGGCAGCGCTGAAGTCCTCAGCCGCCATGGCCGTTGCGGCCTCGGCACGCATAGCCTCCAGCGCGTGATGCAGGGCTTGCTCCGCCTCATCGACCAGCAGGCCCGGATCGACGGGACGGTCCAGGCTCTTGCCGTCGCGCTTTTCTTCTATGCGCAGGATGTTGGTGGCTCGTTTGTAGGCTGCCAGCAGATTGGTGCCGTCATCGCTGCCAAGGAACCCAGCCAGGGCGGTCAGACGAGCCTCCACTTGCACAGGATCGAGGGCACCATCGGCGGTGAGCACCGCTGCGATGCGGCCAGCACTGTGCCCGGCATCGCGCAGCACCACGGTCAACCGCTCAACGACAAACAAACGGATGGCTTCCAAGGGGGCGGGATGAACCGCCGGGACCCGCTGCAGCCAGTCGCGCAAGTCCAGTCGCAAACCATTCTCGCGGATCAAGCGCAGGATGCCGAGGGCCGCACGCCGCAACCCGAATGGATCACCCGAGCCTGTTGCGCGCTCACCCGCGGCCATCAAGTTGACCAAATGGTCCAGCTTGTCGGCGAGCGCGAGGGCGACGGACACCGGCGCGGTTGGGCAGCGGTCGTTCGGGCCCGCTGGTGCGTAGTGATCGGCGATGGCGTGCGCCACCTCAGGCCGCTCAGCCTGCTGAAGCGCGTAGTACCGTCCCATCACGCCTTGCAGTTCAGGGAATTCGCCAACCATGCCAGCGGCAAGGTCGCACTTGGCCAGGCGCGCGGCGCGGACAACCAAGTCGGGATCAGCCCCCACCACCGGAGCAAGACTGCGGGCCAGATCCGTGATGCGCCCAACTCGCTCAGCCACCGATCCAAGCTTGGCGTGGAACACCCGATCCGCCAACTGGCGACCAAACTCCTCCAGCGGCTGCCGACGGTCCTGGTCCCAGAAGAATCGCGCGTCGGACAGGCGCGCTCGCAGCACCCGCTCGTTGCCTGCCACGATGGCGGCACCGCCATCGGCGGTTTCCATGTTGGAGACCACGATGAACCGATTGGCCAGCGCGCCTTCAGCCGTGCGGCAGGCGAAATACTTCTGATGGCTGCGCATGGAGGTGGTCATCACCTCGGGCGGCAGGTCCATGAAAGCATCGTCAATCCGCCCGATCAGTGGCACCGGCCATTCGACCAGTCCGGTCACCTCGTCCAGCAAGGCCGGGTCAGGCACCACGGTAAGGCCAGCCGACGCCGCCAAGGCTGCCGCTCCAGCCTCAATGCGTGCCCTGCGCTCCACCGGGTCTAGCACCACCTTGGCGGCGGCCAGACGCTCGGCATAGTCGGCGAAGCTTGTCACTTCGATTGCTGCGGGGGCGAGGAAGCGATGTCCATAGGTTACCGCCCCATAGGCAAGCCCTGCCCCCGCCACCACCGGGGTATAGCCAGCGGCGGCACCAGAGCGGCTGTCACCAAAGCTGATCCCGCCGGGCAGCGGTGCGCCGTCAAACAGCGCAATGATGCTCCGAAGGGGACGTACCCAGCTCATCGTGCCGTGCGCCCAGCGCATCGACTTCGGCCAGCCCAGCGCCAGGATTGCCTCGGCGATCAGCGCTGGCAGCACTTCCACGGCCGGGCGGCCTGGGATGTGGGTAACGGCGAACAGTACCACACCTTTGCCAGTATCCCGCCGTTCAGCAGCATCAACAGAGGCAAGGCCGGAGGCTTTCAGGAACCCCTCGATCGCAGCAGCGGGCGCGTCAATCCGCGGGCCCTTACGCTCTTCTGTCCGGTCCGGCGCGCGCTCCGGCACCTCCTCCACCACGAGGGTCAGGCGCCGGAGACCGGCAAACACCCGCACCGCGCTGCCGCTCAAGCCCGCACCCGCGAGCCGATCACACACCAGCGTTTGCAAGGCTTGTCCCGCCCGCGCCTGCATGCGCGCCGGAATCTCCTCCGAAAACAGTTCGATCAGCAGCTGCGGCATGACTAAACACCCCGCGCGGTGCTAACCGCCAGCCAGCGTTCGCAACACGCCTTCGCTAGCGCCCGCACCCGTGCAATGTAGGCGGCCCGCTCGGTCACTGAAATCATGCCGCGTGCGTCCAACAGATTGAAGGTGTGGGAGGCTTTGATGCACTGGTCATAGGCGGGCAACGGCAGATCATGGGCCAACAGGGCGGAGCATTCCTTTTCCGCATCCTGGAAGTGCCGGAACAACAACTCGGTGTCCGCGTGTTCAAAATTAAAGGCAGAGAACTGCCGTTCATTCTCATGAAACACGTCGCGATAGGTGATCCGGCCCGGCCCCTCAACGCCATTGAACTCCAGGTCGAACAGGTTTTCCTTGCCCTGGATATACATGGCAAGCCGTTCCAGACCGTAGGTGATCTCAGCCGATACCGGATCGCATTCGATGCCGCCAACTTGCTGGAAATAGGTGAATTGAGTCACCTCCATCCCATCGCACCAAACCTCCCACCCCAGGCCCCAGGCGCCCAGGGTTGGGCTTTCCCAGTCATCCTCGACGAAGCGGATATCATGGGCCAACGGATCAATGCCCAGCCGCTTCAAGCTTTCGAGGTAAAGCGCCTGCGGATCGGCGGGCGATGGCTTCAGGATCACCTGGAACTGGTAATAGTGCTGCAGACGGTTGGGGTTTTCGCCATACCGGCCGTCGGTTGGCCGACGCGATGGCTGAACATAAGCGGCATTCCACGGCTTCGGCCCCAGAGCGCGAAGCGTGGTGGCGGGATGAAAGGTGCCGGCCCCCACCTCCACATCATGAGGTTGCAGGATCACGCAGCCCTGCTCTGCCCAGAACAGTTGCAGGCGCAAAATCAGGTCCTGAAACGCGGGTACTTTGGCCATAGAGAGTCCGCCGATGGCTGGGGAGAGTGCCGATGCGGTCAAAAGACGTGGGCGGGGACCCTATATGTCAGGTCCGCGAAGGGTCAAGCGCGGCAAAAGCCGCGGGGTCCGTTCTGCAGCACCGGCATGCCTAAGCCGCGATGCGGCGCAGATAGCCGCGCGGGTTCAGGGTCATGCGGAACCGCTCGCAGGCAGGATCAGCGACGAAGGCTGGTTGCTCGCTCAAGAACCGCTCAACTGCCTCCATCGGCCCCGGACCGTGGCCGGGATGGGTGGGGTGACCATTCACGTTGGTATCTTCGACAATCAGCCATCCGCCGATGGGGACGACGCTGTTCCACACCCGCAACTCCGCCAACACATGGGCTTCACTGTGGTCGGAATCGAGGATCACCATCACCCGCTTTCCGGCGACCTCGGCTTTGATCGGCTCCACAACCTCCGGCGCGATGGAGGAGCCCGCAACATAAGTGACGCGTGGATGCTGGGGCCGGTTCAGGGCGGGATCGGTATCGATATCGATCGAGATCACCCTGCCCTCGCCCAGGAGATCAAATAGGGAGGCTAGATAGGCAGCACTGCCACCATAGCGGGTTCCACACTCAATGATCACGTCTGGGCGATCTGCTACGATCAGCTCTTGATAAATCCACAAGTCCAGCGGGCATTTAAGAGTGCGCCACCCGAACCAGGAGACATCAATGGTGGGCTGCCCCTGTTGCCAACTGGAATAGTAGAGATGGTGAAAGGCATCCACCACACCCTGCTCAGGTCGGGTGAGGGGTGCTGGGGAAGGTACCCGAAAATCCCCTATTGGCATGCCGCTGGTCCGCTGCAACGCGACTTGCTGTGCCAGGGCATCGCGTTCTGCAATTAGCGCATCGATCAACTGATAGTGCCGTCGAAAGGCCGGTACCACCTGACCCAAGCTTCGAACCAACCGACCAAACGCTGACATGCTCTTCTCCCGTCCACTCTGCCTCGACAGTGCAGCGCGCTAAGATCACTGACCCGGCGCGACCCTCAAGATCAACTCAAATAGCCGTCAGCAGGCGGACCAAGCCGCGCCAGTGGCTGATCCGGGCGCTTGTGTCGCAATCAAATTTCAACGGCATCAACCACGCCCGGCATCGCCTTTACCCGCTGGCGCAACGCCGGCGAGACTGGAACCTTGCGATCCAGGCGGATTTCCACTTCACGTTGGTCAACATCGATCACAAACACAATTGGACCGGCACCTGGCGGTGAGCCTTTGCCAGCAAACACCTCCTTCAAGCCCGGCAGGGGAGCCGCACTTTCCAGATAGATCTTCATGCCTGCCCCAGTGCCCTTGGCCGCAGTCTCCAGCGAGCCGACGCTGACCACGGTCAGCCGCACCCCTTCGCCATCGGCGTCGGGCTCGGCCTTGGCCTGGATCAGCAACGGCTCGCCACTGTCCAGCAACGGGCGGGCCGTCGACAGCACTTCAGAGAACATCGCGACCTCCAAGCTGCCGGACTGGTCGGACAGCTGGACAAAGGCAAATCGGTTGCCCTTGGCCGAGGTACGCTCCTGACGACCGGACACAATTCCTGCGATTTGAACCATTTGGACGCCGGAGCCGCGGACCTTGGACGGCAAATCAGCCGCCCGCACGATGCCCAGACGATCAATCACCCGCTGATAAGCGTCGAGGGGGTGAGCCGTCAGATAGAAGCCAAGGGCTGCGTGCTCGCGTTGCAGCGCCTCGTGCACCGGCCACTCCTGGGCCCGCGGCAGCTCAGGTTCCCGCGCTTCCACGGCACCGCCGAACATGGAGACCTGGGCCGACGCCCGCTCCTCCTGCGCTTGGGCAGCAAAGCGCACCATGGTCTCGGCTGCCGCAAACAGCTTCGCGCGGGAGCGGTTCAGGCTGTCAAACGCACCGGCTGCAATCAAATGCTCCAGCGCGCCCTTGTTGACCACGCGGTGATCCATGCGGCCCGCAAAATCCCACACGCTCTTGAACCGCCCGCCCTTGCGACGCTCCGCCACCACCGAGGTCATCGCCTGCTCGCCCACCTTCTTCACCGCGGCCAGCGCATAGCGCACCGCTGCCACTCCCTCGGCCGTGGTCTCGACGGAGAAGGTAACGTCGGAGGCGTTGATGTCCGGCGGCAGCAAGGGGATCTTCAGGCGCGTCAACTCCTGGCGGAACACCGCCAGCTTGTCGGTGTTGGCGATGTCGAGGGTCATCGACGCCGCGATGAACTCCACGGGGTGGTTCGCCTTGCACCAAGCGGTCTGATAGCTGACCAAGGCATAGGCGGCCGCGTGGGACTTGTTGAAGCCATAGCCCGCAAACTTCGCCACCAAATCAAAGATTTCCGAGGCTTTGGCACCATCGACACCGTTCTTGACCGCGCCATCAACGAACAGGGCGCGTTGTTGGTCCATCTCCTCCTTAATCTTCTTGCCCATCGCGCGGCGCAGCAAATCCGCGCCACCCAGTGAATAGCCAGACAACACCTGGGCAATCTGCATGACCTGTTCTTGATAGATCATGATGCCATAGGTTTCTTCGAGGATGCCTTTCAGCTTCGGGTGCAGATAGTCCGGCTCCTCCTCGCCCTTCTTGCGGGCGATATAGGACGGGATGTTGTCCATTGGGCCGGGTCGGTAGAGCGAGACCAGCGCGATAATGTCCTCCAGCCGGTCTGGCTTCAGCTTGCGCACGGTGTCGCGCATGCCGCTGGATTCCAACTGAAACACCCCGGTCGCATCACCGCGGGACAGCATGTCAAAGGTCTTGGCATCGTCGAGCGGGATACGCCCAAGATCAAAGCCGGGGTCCTTCGCGCGGATCAACTGCTCGGCCACCGCCAGCACGGTGAGGGTTTTGAGACCCAGGAAGTCAAACTTTACCAGCCCCGCCATCTCAACATACTTCATGTTGAACTGTGTGGCAGGCAGGGTCGAGCGCGGATCGCGGTACAGTGGAACAAGTTGTTCCAACGGCCGGTCACCAATCACCACCCCGGCTGCGTGGGTGGAGGCATGGCGATACAGCCCTTCCAGCCGCATGCCCGTGTCGATCAAGCGTTTAACTTGCTCATCACTGTCCCGCATCTGCTGCAGCAAGGGCTCGCCTGCGACGGCTTGTTCCAGGGTGACTGGATTGGCCGGATTGTTCGGCACCAGCTTGCAGATCCGATCCACCTGACCATAGGGCATTTCCATCACCCGGCCGACATCCCGGAGCACGGCGCGGGCTTGCAGCTTGCCGAAGGTGATGATCTGGGCGACACGGTCGACCCCGTACTTCTTCTGAACGTAGTCGATCACCTCATCCCGCCGGGTCTGGCAGAAATCGATGTCGAAGTCGGGCATGGAAACGCGTTCAGGGTTCAAGAACCGCTCGAACAACAAGCCGAAGCGAATGGGATCAAGGTCGGTGATGGTCAACGCCCAGGCGACCAAGGAGCCTGCGCCCGATCCACGGCCTGGGCCCACCGGAATGCCCGCGGCCTTCGCCCATTGGATGAAGTCCGCAACGATCAAGAAATAGCCTGCGAAGCCCATTTTGATTATCACGTCCAACTCGAAGGAGAGGCGTGCCTCATAGGTCGCACGGTCAACGCTTTGACCCTCCAGGCGACGCTCCAGCCCCTCCGCGGCCATGGCGCGCAACTCATCGACTTCGGTGCGACCATCCCGGGTTGGGAAGGCAGGCAGGATCGGCTTGCGTAACTCGGGCAGGTAGGCGCAGCGCTGCGCGATCACCAGAGTGTTGTCACACGCCTCCGGCAGATCGGCGAACAGGTGTCGCATCTCCTCGGCTGTTTTCAGGCGATGCTCCGGCGTGACACGCCTGCGATCCTGGCGCGACAGCGTTACGCCACCGGCGATGCACAGCAGCGCATCATGGGCTTCAAACATCGATGCTTTATCGAAATAAACGTCGTTGGTGGCGACCAATGGCAGATCGCGCGCATAGGCCAGATCGATCAGGTCGCCCTCAATCGCATCCTCCTCCGGGAGATCATGGCGCATCAACTCGACATAGAGCCGGGTTGGAAACAAGCCTTGCAGGCGATCCAGCACTGCCTCGGCCGCGGTACGATTGCCATCGCGCAACAAGCGCCCGACCGTGCCCATCGGCCCGCCAGTCAGGGCGATCAGGCCGTCACTGTGCCCTTCCAACGCCTCCCAGCCAATTTGCGGCGACTCATGGGCAGCACTGCCGAGGAACGCCGTTGAGACCAAATGCATCAGGTTGGCATAGCCAAGGGCCGACTGAACCAACAGCACGAGACAATCCGGTTCCGGCACCAGCCCAGGACGTGACGGCTGATCGCTGCGGCGAATCGCCAGCTGACAGCCAATGATCGGCTGCACTCCGGCATCCAACGCCGCAAGCCGAAACTCAATCGCGCCGAACAAGTTGCCGGTGTCGGTGATCGCAACGGCTGGCATGCCCTCCTTGGCGCAGGTCTTGACCAACTCCTTGATGCGCACCGCCCCCTCGGACAGGGAGTAGGCGGAGTGCAGGCGCAGATGAACGAACGAAGCGTGCGGCATGGCGGACAGCCTAGCGCGTCACCTGCGCGACTGCATCGCCTAGGTGATGGTTGCCCCGCCTTCCTGGCCGTGTGGGCTGGGTAGCGGCAACCATTCGCGGCTCGAGCAGGTCAATTGACAGCGCCTCGCACTGGCCCCACCCTCCGGACGTGAAGCGGGTTTTTTCAACGCCACCAACCTGGGGAGGGTCGGGTGAAACCGTTACCGCTTGCCTTAACAGCGCTGCTGGCCGCTGCCAGCCCAGTCGCTGCCGCCGAACACTTGGTTGTCCTGAGCGGCAGCGAGTTTGAACCGGGTCGGCTGACGGCTCGGGTCGGGGATACGATCCGGTTTCGAAATGATGACGTGGTGGACCACACCGTATTCATCCCAACAGTTGGTCACGGGGTGGATTTGGGGGTCACCAAGTCCGGTCAATCGACGATTCTCACCCTGCGCGCGCCAGGCCGGGTGGAGGTGGAGTGCGTCCAACACGGCCACATGCTCATGGTGGTGCAGATTGAGGTGCTGCCATGATCACCGGCACCCGCTGTCGCGCGGGCCTGATGATGGCTGTGGCGCTGATGGCAGCCCCTGCCCTTGCAGGACCAGATTTGGTAGAATTTCCAAAGGACTATCAAACGCAGTTCATCGTCTACAACACGATTGAACGCCCTGATCGCACCCCCAACCAAATCCGCTTCATGTACGTCAATCCAGCGGCGCATCGGGCTGCCTCGGCCAGCCGCCCTGCCCCCTCTGGCACTGTGCTGGTGATGGAGGATCGCGCTGCCAAGCTGGGTGCCGACGGCCAACCAGAGCGTGACGCGGCTGGTCGCATGGTCCCCACCGATCGCGTGCTGGCGATCGCGGTGATGGAGAAACGCACCGGCTGGGGCGCTGGCTACAACGCCGAGCGCCGCAATGGCGAGTGGGAATACGCAGGCTTCGCGCCCGACGGCACCCGCCGCACCACCACCGAGGCCCAAACCGCCAGCTGCTTCGCCTGCCACCAAAGCAGGGCCACCCGCGACTGGACCTTCACCTACGTCAAGTTCCTGCAAGACAGCGGGCGGTAGTGTGGCTGCTACTGGAAGTGGGTAAGACCCGCGACGGCAGCGGCCAAGACCGCTGCCAGCACATAGCCCAGAATGGCGTGAACGGCGAAATAGCCCATCTGCCAGCCGGCCAATCGCTCACGCCCAGGGTCATCAAAAAACTTCGTGAACTCCGGGCTCAATTCCACGATGGGGAGAAGGTGGTCGAGGCTTGCGCCAAACCGCCAGGACCACGACTTGCCTCGCCCGCCTGGCGAGCGGGCCAACACTACCATCCCCACTAAAGTCACAACGAGGACCCAAACCAGGATTAGCCAAGGGCCTGAGCCAATGCCATAGCCGACGGTTACTTTCAGCAACCAGAGGCCGGTCCGGCCCCAAAAGTCTGTTTCTTTGTGTCGCTCTCGCTCCTTCGCGGCGTAAAGGATCGCCTCCGCCCGCTCACTATCGCCAGCCCCTAGGAAGACCGAGGCCAACTGGTGATAGGGCTGCGGACTAAACCAAGTGTCGCGCGCTAGAAGATTGATGAAATACGTCACGGGGCGAAACCCCATGTCCTGTGCGCGATCAGCGTCTGACGCACTCAGCCGCTCATAGGTCAACCCAGAGAGAACAACGGTCTGCGGCCATGCTTGCGGAAGGATAGGGTTCGGTCCTGGTGAATCGATCAAAGCACCAACCTTCGCGTTGCGGAGCGATAGAATTGCATCCCTGGTCCACGTTGGGGCAGAACTTCCTGGCTGGCCAAGCCGCAACTCCTGATGAATAGTGCTATGGGACAAATCTAATTCTGCGATTTCCTGCGCACCACTGATGTCCAGGAATTTCGCTATATCAACTGATCCCAAACGAATGGGTGTCTTGATAGACGCACCAATGAACGACACGAATCCACCAATTTTTGCAGCCTCCAACAAAACATTTCCGGTAGTAACGACAATGTTTAGTGCGTTGATATCACCATTTATAGATGCACGTCTGGCTGAAAGCCCTCCTTCCAGTCTGGCGTTTTGCAGAACCAAACTACCCGCAAGAGTCGCACTGTCCAACTGAAGACCGACGCCGCCTACCTGTTTGAGATTGTTGCCGAAGAAATCCCGACCAACGCGGATTTGCCTAGCCTCAATGCCAAGATCAATTTTGCTATAGGATATGTTGATTATTCCACCTATATCTGCTGCCCATAAGTTCAATGCCCGCCCACCAACACTCCCATTATGAAGAACAAAACTGCCGTCGATCACAGTACCGTGCGCACTAATACCATCACTGAATTCGGAATCTGAAAGAAATACCCCTCCTTTTATCTTTGCTCCAGTTATTTCTAGCCCATGGTTTTTTACAATCACACCATCTCTAGCAAAAAAGGATCCGCCAACTCGTATAGAATCTGCATTGACGCCTTCCGCAAAAGTTGAAGTGTTTAAAACAACCTGCTGGTCGACTTTAGTAGAATTCAAATCCATGGGACCGCCAGACACTGTAGCTTTATCTCTCACAAATACGCTACCAGCGATATCCATCTTATCTAATTTCAACCCTCTCTCAAATCTACCACCGCTCAAATCCAAGTCACCACCAAAACGGGATAAAGTAAATGAAACTGACCCAGCGATCTTCGCACCGTTGCCAAGAAAGACGGAACGACCGACACTGATACGCTCTGCCTTAAGCCCGGTTTCGATTACGATGCCCGACAGATCAAGATCCCCAGAGATTTGCGTCCCGCCAATCGACAACGCCTCACGTCGAATCACAGTCCCATTACGAAGAAAGGAACTGCCGCTCACAGTCATACGCTCTGCAAAAAGGCCTCCATTGAAAACAACCGAATCGAAAAAAAAGCCCCTCTCAAAGCGGGTGTCCTCAAATGATATCCAAGCATCTAATCGACTTGCTTTCATGTAAATTGCCATCCCAATAACGGCGCCACGCAGATTGACATTCTCCAACACCCGAGCCCCAGAGATGTTTACGCCGCGATGGGCCGGAGCGGCACGCCAACCGTCACTGGTCAGCAAAGCTTCTAGAAAGTGCCCACTGACTTGGCGGCATGGGTGCTCCCAGCGAGGATCAGTCGTGCTCTTTGGATCTAGGGTTTGGCCGCACCGCAAATTCAAGTCTGCGTGATTGCCAGCACGCAGGGTGGCCCAAATCCAGCGCTCGGTCTCTGTCGCGTCAGCAATCGGTGGGGGTGGAATGGAGGCGGGCTGGGCTGCCACTAGAGTCGGCGCTAGCACCATCCATAGCAACAGAGCAAAGACTTGCACCACCACCGGCGGATCCCGTCGCAGCATGTCTCTCCCCAATCGCGAAAATCGCGTCTCGTGCATGGTATCGCAGCGCTTCTGCCAGAGAAACCATGCCAATGGCTGTGGCTCTGTAGCAATTTGTCCTAGTACGGGAACTAATGCTCGGTTTGCCACCGGCACAGGCACACGTGCCGGTGGCACACCCCTCTACCGTGCCCGCAGCAATTCTGGCACGCGCAAGAGAACCAGTTCGTTGTCGTCGGCGCGGCCGATGCGGCGGCCCATGGAGTATGGGAGGTTGTTGTCGTTCACGATGGCGATCGTGTCGGCATCGACCACGGCCACACCCTCAGGTCCAAGGTGGGGCATGGTGAAGCGGCCAGTCGTGCCGCCGAGGTGGGCGCGGCGATCTGGATCGGCGATGTCGGTCAAGTCGATATAGCCAGCGACATGGACCAAACCGTCGGCATCCACGCGGGACAAATCGATCTTGTACACGCGCTTGAACGCAGCTGGCACGTTGAAGCAGGTCGGCTGGGCGGGGCCTTGGCAGGCTTCCGCGCGGCTACCTTCGGTGCTGTCGTCGCGCTCAATCAGCACGGCTGTGGTCGCATCGATCATGGCGATGTCGCCGAGCACATGATCGGGCGCGTGCAGCGCATAGCGCATCACGCGACCCGTATAGCGACGCTCCGCCACGCTGAACTCCAGAATCCGCACCACGCGGCGCTCAGCGCCGGGGGCACCAACCGACTCCCACGCGGCGCGCTCGGCATCCCACAGCGGGCCCTCAAAGGCAACGTAGAGGAAGCGACCATCGGGCGTGGCGGCCATCGGCTCAAAACCGCGGCTGCGGCGGACGTCGAAGGCGGGCGCTGGGCCAGGAACAGCAGGGGCCTGGTTCAGGGCATAGTGGTCGGGCGAGCGGTGGGTGCGACCGGAAACAGTGGTCTCAAACAACTGAACCAACCGGCCATCGCGCGTGAATTCCAGCAGGTACGGGCCAAATTCCTCGCCGATCCACAGCCGATCGCCGATCACGCGCAAGGATTCCGGGTCAAAATCGCCGCCAGTTAGGTAGCGCCGCTGGGTGTTCTCCTGAGAGATCGCGAACGGCACCTTGCGGTCTGGATCGCTGAGGAAGATGGTCTCCAACACCTCCATCGCGCCCGTGGTGAACACGGGGCGCACGCGGTGGACCATCAGCAAGGCGTCGGTGGAGTTCAGCTTGCCGCCAAAGCCATTGTCGGTCAGCAGCCAGAACGTGCCGTCGCCCACCGGGTGAACGGCCGACATGCCCTGCACCGCTTGGCCCGGCAGCGGCAGGCGAATGTCGGTCACCCGCGGTGCGTCACGCGCAGAGGGAAAGGAGGTGGCGGGCAGGCTCTCCAATGCCTCCACCCGCTGCCGATTGGCCGCGGTGAACTTGCCCGAGCTTTGGAACAAGGGGCCAGCATCAGCGGGCGGCGCGACCAGGGTGCGGGCGGGCAGCAAGGCTTGGCCAGCCAGCACAGCAGGAAACTGCTGCTCGGCGGCGGCGGCCTGGCCGCTGATCCCTGCGGCGCAGGGGGCCAGCAGACAGGCCGCGATCAACAAACGCTTCATCGAACACCTCCGTCAGAAAGGGTGGCGAGAGAGCATCAGCCACGCGTGACGCGGCGATGACTGTCCCATGACCCGCTGACGGCACTGTTCATCGCGCTGCTGTGTGGTCAGCGCTAGCCGACGATGTCCGAGCCTGCGAAGAAATAGGCGATCTCGATCGCAGCATTCTCCAGACTGTCGGACCCGTGGACCGAGTTTGCTTCGATCGACTCGGCAAAATCCTTGCGGATGGTGCCCTCCGCGGCATTGGCCGGGTTGGTCGCACCCATGATCTCGCGGTTGCGGGCAACGGCGTTCTCGCCTTCCAGCACCTGCACCACCACGGGGCCAGAGGTCATGAACGACACAAGCTCGCCATAGAACGGGCGATCCTTGTGGACGATGTAGAATTGCTTGGCTTGGCCTTCGGTCATCCAGATGCGCTTCTGGGCGACAATGCGCAGGCCAGCCTGCTCAAAGCGCTGGTTGATGGCGCCGGTGAGGTTGCGGCGGGTGGCATCGGGCTTCAGGATCGAAAAGGTGCGTTCAATCGCCATGGCAGCGTGCTCCGGTACGGTCAGAACGAATGGGAACGCCCGCCGGAGCGGCATGCCTCGCGGGGGGCCGCCGGTGTATAGCGATCCCCCTACAGGACGGCAAGCCTTGGCGCGACGGCGCTATCCGCTCTTCAGCTCCCACCCCCGGTCGGTCTGGGCATAGTATTTGAGGGTATGACCGCCATCGCGGGCCGCCCGGTAGCGCACACGGGCCGCCCCCAACGCAACCTCGTCGCGACCATCAAAGATATCGAGGCAACGCTGCCAGCTGCCAAGGCCACCGGCACTGCGCCCATCAACCAGCACCAGCAGCGTCGCCTGGTTCGGGTTCTCATCCAGGTGGGTCAGCCAGATCGGCTGACGCTCCGCCATGCCGTCCAGGGCCGAGCCGTGGGGAAGAAAGCTGTCAGGGTCGTAGGTCCACAGAAGTGCGGACAATGCCTCCACACGGTCGGGCCCTCCAGCCAGCACCACACTGCGCAGACCTGCCGCGTAAGCCTTTTCCAGCAAACGCGGCAGGGCTGCCTCCAGCGGGGTGTGCAGCAGTTGGTAGAACCCGACTTCGGTCATTGCGGCTCGAAATGATCCCGGGACAGGCGATCCAGCAGGCGCACACCCCACCCCGTGGCACCTTTGGGGGTGATGCCCTTGTCCTTCTTGCCCCAGGCCACGCCAGCAATGTCCAGATGCGCCCAGGGCACGTCTTTCACAAAGCGCTGAATGAACACCGCCCCGATGATCGACCCCGCCGAGCCATCGGCGATGTTCTTCATGTCGGCGATGTCGGAGTTGATCATCTTGTCGTACTCATCGCCCAGGGGCATGCGCCAGACCGTCTCGCCGGTGGCCTTGCCAGCGGCCAGGATGCTGTCGGCCAGGGTGTCGTTGTTGGCGAACAGCCCGACATGCTCCGACCCCAGGGCGATCATGATGGCGCCGGTCAGCGTGGCGAGGTCGATCATGGCGGCAGGCTTGAAGCGCTGCTCGCAATACCACACAGCGTCGGCCAGGATTAGGCGGCCTTCGGCGTCGGTGTTCAGCACTTCAATGGTTTGCCCGGACATGGAGGTGACCACGTCCCCTGGCCGCTGCGCGTTGCCAGAGGGCATGTTCTCCACCAGCGCCAGCACGGCAACGGCATTGACCTTCGCCTTGCGGCCCGCAATCGCCATCATCGCGCCGACCACAGCGGCCGAGCCCGCCATATCCCACTTCATGTCTTCCATGGACTTGGCAGGCTTCAAGGATAAGCCGCCCGAATCGAAGCACACGCCCTTGCCAACCAGAGCCAACGGCGCCGCACCGCCCTTGCCGCCGGAGTAGGTCATGACCACCAAACGCGGCTCGTGCTCCGCGCCTTGACCAACCCCAAGCAAGGCACCCATGCCCAGCTTTTTCATATCCTTAACGCCAAGAACCTCAACCTCAATACCAAGATCGGGGAGGTCCTTTTGCAGCCGGGCTGCGTAGCTTTCCGGATACAAGGTGTTGGCTGGCTCCGACACCAGATCGCGGGCGTACACCACGGCATCGCCCAGCTTGTCCAATCCGCCGTAGAGCTTCTTGGCCTGTGAGGCATTGGCGGTTAGGCCAACCAGAGTCTTGAGGGCGGGTCGCTCCTCGTCCTTCAGCTTGGTGCGATAGGTGTCGAACCGATAGCTGCGCAACCGCGCGCC
Source organism: Alphaproteobacteria bacterium (assembly GCA_004292755.1). Lineage (GTDB taxonomy): Bacteria > Pseudomonadota > Alphaproteobacteria > Elsterales > Elsteraceae > RDXE01. The sequence continues at coordinate 8,358 of RDXE01000052.1, read as the reverse complement.
GTGCAGCAGGTGCGCTGCGGCAAGGGCGGGTTCAACCCCAAGCCCGTCTTCAACGATCACGGCAGCGCTGGTCTCCGGTGTTGCAGCCAAGGCCGCGGCGATGGCGGCGCCAACCGTCTCGCACCGCTGTGGAGTGAGGTCCGCGCCCTCGCCCACCCCGGCCAGGACAATGCGACCAGCCCCAATGCCGGGCAGATCAAGGCACTCACCCGGCTTGCCCGACATACGCGAGGCGGCCAGCGCACGGGTCAGCACGCCTCCCGTCTTGGCATCCAGTGCGCTGCCATGAGCACCCAGCACCCGGTCCTTTTGGACCAGAACGACCAGCGCGCCTGTGCGCTCCAGATCGACATCGGCGAACGAAATCTTCATTGCTGTTCAAGCTCCCCTGATCCGCCCGGCCCGAGACCCCAAGAGCGGCCAATATGGTCGGCGGCGGCGCACTGCTGGCCCCCTCGGTCAGAGTGCGTCTGATGCTGCTGCGGCACGATGGCGGCGGGAGGCAACGCGCGTCAATCACCCGCTGCCATCCTAGACCAGCCAAGACTTGATCCCTGCCCCAGGTCTGGCGCATGGTCGCCGCCGTGATGCGCGCTCTTGTTCGTTCTCTCGCTGCGGCTGGCTGTGCCGCTGGTCTGGCTCTCGCCACCCCCGTCCTTGCCCAAAGCGAGTTGCGGATTGTTGCCGTGGTCAATGACGAGGTGATCACCCAGTACGACCTGGGCGCCCGCATTGGCCTCGTCTTGCTGGCCTCGCGGGAGCAGCCGACGCCCCAGGTGATGCAGCGGGTCTTGCGGCCCGTGGTTCGGCAGCTGATTGATGAGCGCCTGCAGCTGCAGGAAGCGGCATCCCGCGGGATCACAGCCTCGCCTGCCGAGGTGCAGGAGGCGCTGAACGATCTGGCCCAAGCCAACGGCGTCTCCGCAGAGCAGTTGGTGCAGGTGTTGGCGCGCGCCAATGTCCCGATTGAGACGCTAAGGGCGCAGCTGCGCGCGCGGGTTGCGTGGCAGCGCTTGGTGGTGCGCCGCTTGCAGGCCACCCGCTCCGTGACGCCGGAAGACATTGACGAGGAACTGGCAGAACTTCGCCGCAATGTCGGCCAGCCCGAATATCTGCTGGCGGAAATCCAGATCAATGTCGACGGGGCGGAGGGGGAGGCCCAGGCGCGCCAAACACTCGCGAACATCATCGGTCGGCTGCAAGCGGGCGAGCCCTTTCCTGCCCTTGCACGCCAATTCTCAGAAAGCTCCACGGCTCCAGCAGGCGGAGACCTCGGCTGGTCCCGCGAAAGCCAGATTGAGTCCGAAATTCTGACCGCTCTGCGGTCTATGCGGCCCGGTCAAGTGTCGCAACCCATCCGCACGCCCTCTGGCTTTGTCCTGGTGGCCTATCGCGAGCAACGGCGCATTCAACCGCCCGAGGCCGGGGCGGTGGTGGTGGCGCTGCGACAGGTCTTGATCCCCGCAACGCCGCAAACCGCTGAGGAGGCTCTGGCTGCTGCCCGCCAAATCCAGGCGCAAGCCCGCTCCTGCGATGACCTTGGCGCCGCAGTGGCCCGGCGTGGCGCTCCGCCGCCCGTGGATAGCCCCGCCACTCCGATCACTGCGCTGGCGCCAGCCCTGGCCGAACCCGCCGCCAACACCCCGGTTGGTCAGGCGTTCGGGCCATTCCGCGCCGAGGGTGGCATTGCGTTGATGATGGTGTGCCAGCGCACCTCCACCGGCGACGCGCAATTGCGGGATGCGATCCGCCAGCGTCTGACGATCGAGCGGGTCGACGTGCTGGCCCGTCGGTATCTGCGCGACTTGCGCCAAAGCGCGTTCATTGACGTTCGCCTGTAGCGCGTGAACGACGCGATCGCTGACCTCCCCCCCTTGCGGGAGGTGATCCGGACTGCAGGCCTGGAGGCAGACAAGCGGTTGGGCCAGCACTTCCTGCTGGACCTTAATCTGACTGCCCGAATCGCCCGCGCTGCCGGTCCTCTCGACCATGGAACGACGATCGAGGTTGGACCCGGCCCCGGCGGACTAACCCGCGCGCTGCTGATGACGGGAGCTGCCAAAGTCGTTGCAATTGAGAAAGATCGCCGGATGGTCGCAGCCCTTGCACCGCTGATAACCGCGGCCGCCGGCAGGCTGGAGGTTGTTGAGGCCGACGCGCTGACCATCGACCCGGCAACCCTCGGCCCGCCACCGCACCGTATCGTGGCCAACCTGCCCTATAACGTCGGCACAGCGATGCTGGTGGGTTGGCTGCAGCGCATGCCGCAGTGGGAGAGCCTGACACTGATGTTCCAGCGCGAAGTCGCCTTGCGCATCGTCGCCCCACCGCGGGGGGAGGAGTTTGGGCGGCTGGCGGTGCTTGCGCAGAGTGTCGCCACTGCGCGCCTGTTGTTCGACATCGCCCGCACCGCCTTCGTGCCACCGCCGAAGGTCACGTCGGCAGTGGTACGATTGGAACCGAAGCCCGCTCTAGACGCTGGGTTTCTAAAAGCTCTGGAGGCCGTGACCGGTGCCGCCTTCGGCCAACGGCGCAAGATGCTGCGCCAGTCGCTTAAGTCGCTGGGGGTTGATGTCGAGTCGCTGCTGGCAGCCGTCAGCATTGAAGCGACACGGCGGGCGGAAACCCTGGAAATCGCAGAATTTCACGCCCTTGCCGCCCAGCTGCGTCAGATGCGCGCCGGGTGAGGCGGGGCCCACCCGGCGCGGCGCCCGCCTACTTCAGCAGCCCCGCGGTCAAATCCGACCCCAGCATACGATTGCCGGAGTAGAACGCCAACTTGCGGCGGCTGTCGGTGATGTCGAGGTTGCGCATCGAGAGCTGACCGATGCGATCGGATGGTGTGAATTCACCCGCACCACTTTCCATCGTCAGGCGTTCGGGCGAATAGGTGAGGTTTGGGCTCTCGGTGTTGAGGATGGAGTAGTCGTCGCCGCGACGCAGCTCCAACGTCACCTCCCCGGTGATCGGGGTGGCAACCCAGCGCACCAGGGAATCCCGCAGCATCAACGCTTGGGGATCGAACCAGCGGCCCTCATACAGCAGACGGCCCAACTGCCGACCCATCGTGCGATACTTATCCAGGGTCGCCTCATTGTGAATGCCGGAGATCAGCCGCTCATAGGCGATGTGCAGCAGCGCCATGCCGGGGGCTTCATAGATGCCGCGGCTTTTTGCCTCGATGATGCGGTTCTCAATCTGGTCGGACATGCCGAGGCCGTGGCGACCACCGATGGCGTTGGCCTCCAGCATCAAAGCGACCACGTCGCTGTACTCAACCCCGTTGAGGGCAACAGCAACACCGCCCTCGAACCGCACGCGCACAACTTCTGGCTGGATCTCCACGGCTTGATCCCAGAAGCGCACCCCCATGATCGGGGCGACAATGCCGATATGGGCGTTCAGCTGCTCCAGATCCTTGGCTTCGTGGGTTGCACCCAGAATGTTGCTGTCGGTGGAGTAGGCCTTCTCCGGCTTCATCTTGTAGGCAAACCCGCGCTCGGTCAGCCAAGCGCTCATTTCAGCGCGACCGCCCAGTTCCGCGACGAAGGTTTCATCCAGCCAGGGCTTGTAGATGCGCAGATCCGGGTTGCGCAGCAGGCCATAGCGATAAAACCGCTCAATATCATTGCCCTTGTAGGTGGAGCCATCACCCCAGATGTTGACACCATCTTCATGCATGGCATCGACCAGCATTGTACCAGTTACTGCCCGCCCAAGCGGCGTGGTGTTGAAGTATTTCTTGCCCGCCGTCATCACATCAAAGGCACCGCAGGCAATGGCAACCAAACCTTCCTGGACCAAAGCCTGCCGACAATCGACCAGACGCGCCTTCTCTGCGCCATAGTCCATCGCGCCGGCGACGATGGCACTCACATCAGCTTCATCTGGTTGCCCCAGATCGGCCGTGTAGGCGTAGGGGATCGAGCCCTTTTCGCGCATCCAAGCCAGGGAACAGGAGGTATCGAGCCCGCCGGAGAACGCGAGACCCACTTTTTCGCCAACCGGCACTTGCTGTAGAATCCGACCCACGGGACCTGTACCTCAGCTTGACTGTGACCCAGCGCGGGGTAGCACCCAGCGCCGGGAGCGTCAACCTCGCCGGGATGCTCCCACCCAACACCCTGGGCCAACCAGACCCCAATCCGCCCCACCGCTGGGTCTAACAGCCACCCTATGACGGGAGCGTGGCGTGCTGACGGGGCGACGAAGAAAGCAAGGTGGCGACCCCGGCAGGATTCGAACCTGCGACCACTCGCTTAGAAGGCGAGTGCTCTATCCGGCTGAGCTACGGGGCCATCGTGCCTGTGGTTAGGAGCGTAGCCGGTGGTAGCTGAAATTGTCAGCATAGGATTTTGGTCTCAGCACACGCGTCGCGGGTTGTTCGACGGTGTAGCGCCAGCCCTGGCGTTCCGCATGGGCGATGGCGTCTTCCAGGCTATCAAAGGTCAACTTCACCTGGGTGGCGGTATCACCGCTGCCGATCCAGCCCATCAGAGGGTCTTGGCGCTTGGCCTCTGCCGGTACGAACTCCAACCGCCACACCACGCACTTTGCGCGGCCAGACTGCATGGCAGATTTCGTCGGTTGGTAGATGCGCACCTCGCGGGTCATCGCGCTGCCTCTTTGCCATCACGGTCGAGTGGTATCGATTGTCCGTTGGTCGGGGCGAGAGGATTCGAACCTCCGACATCCTGCTCCCAAAGCAGGCGCTCTACCAGGCTGAGCCACGCCCCGGTCCCACGGTGGACACGCGCGAGTGTTTAGCACGCCCGCGCCGCAACGCAAACCTTCCTCGCCATCGCCACACGCACATGCGACCATCGGCTGGTCGCAACGCACACACGGAAAGACAGTGCCATGTCCACCCGCACTTTGGGCCTTGACGACCGGCTCTATGGCTATCTGCTGGCAGCCAATGGCCGTGAGACGCCGATCCAGGCGCGCTTGCGCCACGACACCCACGACATTCCAGGTGCGGGCATGCAGATCAGCCCCGAACTCGGCCAGTTCCTGGGGTTGGTGGTGCGGATGATCGGCGCGCGCCTGTGTCTGGAGGTTGGCACCTTCACGGGCTATTCCACCCTCAGCGTGGCGCTCGCCCTGCCCGCCGACGGGCACATCGTCGCCTGCGACATCAATGAGCACACCACCGCCCTGGCGCAGAGCTATTGGGCGGAGGCTGGCGTGGCCAGCAAGATCCATCTGCGCATTGCCCCTGCCCTCAACACCCTGGATTTGCTGATTGCCGATCACGATGCCGGTGGCTTCGACTTCGCCTTCATCGATGCGGATAAGAGCAATTACGACGCCTATTACGAGCGCTGCCTGACCCTGCTCCGCCCCGGTGGCGTGATCGCAATCGACAATGTGCTGTGGTCCGGCAAGGTCGCTGATGAGCATGTGCAGGATGAGGACACGGTGGCGCTGCGCCACTTGAACGCCAAGATCGCCCAGGATGGCAGAGTTGATTCGTGTCTGGTGCCCATTGGCGATGGCCTCACTCTGGCGCGCAAACGCTAAGCGGGCACGGGGTTTCGCTGGAATTGTCTGACCGGCGAGCCCCGGTCGGTTCCCAGGGTTGCGATCAAACCCCTAGCGGGCGAATCCGCGATGGTCCACCCGGTCGCCCACCTTGATGCCAAGGCGGGCAACGGTGCCGCCATTCAACTCCAACACCGCCAGCACCGGGCCATTCGAAGAGATGGTGGCCGTGGAGTGGGGCACCGTCCGCTCCACAATGTGGCTGATCCGGCCATCGCGGCGAATGAACACCATGTCGAGCGGAATGAAGGTGTTCATCATCCACATCGCCTGTTCACGCTCCTCTTGATGCAGGAACAGCATGCCAGCCATCGCGGGCATGGTGCGGCGGAACATCAGCCCCTGCTGCTGCTGAGCTGGGGTAAGCGCCATCTCCACCTCAAAACTGTGGCGCTGGGTGCCGCTGACGATCACGAGCGGCTCGCGAGTGAAGCTTTGCATTTGGCTCGGCAGTTGGGCGTGCACCCAAACCGGGATCAGCGCGATCAGCGCAACGAGGGCGAGGGGGAACATGCGGCGGATCATGGTGGCGCCACTCTACCGGTGACGCGCCTGCTATGCTAGGACCGCCGCCATGTTGGACATCACCTCCCTTACCTATCGCATTGCTGGTCGTGTGCTGTTGGAAGACGCCTCTGCCCAAGTGCCCGAGGGCCACAAGGTTGGCTTGATCGGGCGCAACGGCACTGGCAAGTCCACTCTGCTGAAGCTGATCGAAGGCCGGTTGGAACCCGACGCCGGTAGCATCCGCCTGCCCGCGGGCGCGCGCATCGGCACCGTGGCGCAGGAGGTGAGCGGCGGCGAGACCACCCCGCGGGAGTTGGTGCTGGCCTCCAGCCCGCCCAGCGAGCATGAGGATTGGGCGGCACCGGCGCGGGCAGCTGAGATTCTGGCCGGTCTTGGCTTTGATGAGGCAATGCAGACCAGCCCGCTTGGCAGTTTCTCCGGTGGCTGGCGCATGCGCGCGGCACTGGCGGCGGCCTTGTTCGCCGACCCCGATCTGCTCCTGCTGGACGAGCCGACCAACCATCTAGACTTTGAAGCCGCCGCCTGGCTGGAAGGGTTTCTGCAGCGCTGGCCGCGCACCATCATCATGGTTTCCCACGACCGCGAGTTCCTGAACGCTGTGTGCACTGGCATCCTGGCGCTGGAGCGTCGGCGGCTGGTTTATCAGCGCGGCGATTACGACACCTACGTCCGCCGCCGGGCGGAACAGTTGCGCCTGGTGACAGCCGAAGCGGCCAAGCAAGAAGCCGAAGTGAAGCGCATCCAGGCCTTCATCGACCGGTTTCGCGCCAAGGCGACCAAGGCCCGCCAAGCCCAGAGCCGGATGAAGGCGCTGGCTCGCATGTCCCCCATCGAGCGCATCGAGCGCGACCCCGAGGTGCGCTTCGCCTTTCCCGAGCCGGAGGAACTGGCGCCGCCCCTGATCGCGCTCGACAATGCAGCCGTCGGCTATGGCGACCGGCCGGTGCTCGACCGGTTGGATTTGCGGCTGGACCCCGATGATCGCATCGCGCTGCTGGGTGCCAATGGCAATGGCAAAACCACCCTTGCCAAGCTGTTGGCGGGGCGCCTGGCGCCGCTGAAGGGCGGGCGCCATGCGCCTTCCAAGCTCCGCGTCGGCTATTTCGCTCAGCACCAAGTGGATGAGCTGACCGGCGAAGACACGCTGATCCAAGCCATGGCGCGCGCCCTGGGCTATCCACCGGAGCAGCAGGTGCGCAGTCGGCTCGGGCGGTTCGGCTTTGGGCAGGAGCGGGCAAACGCGCGCATCAACACCCTATCGGGTGGTGAAAAAGCACGCCTCGCCTTGGGTCTGATCACCCACGACGCCCCGCACCTGCTGATCCTGGACGAGCCGACCAACCACCTGGACCTGGACGCGCGCGAGGCATTGGTGGAAGCGCTGGCCGAGTATCCGGGCGCCGTCGTCCTCGTTAGCCATGATCGCCACATGATTGAGCTGATCGCCGACCGGCTGTGGGTGGTGGATCGCGGCACGGTAAAGCCGTTCGACGGGGATCTGGACGACTATCGCAATCGCATCGCCACGGGCGACAAAGGGGCCGCGAAACCGGCGGCCAAACGCACTGCTGACCCGAAAAAAACCCCGCCACCACCTCCGCCAGCGCCTCAGGCGGTCGCGGCACCAAAGATCGATGTGCCACGCATGCGCCGACAAGCGCGCGATGCCGAATTGAAGCTGCAAAAGCTGAACGCCGAGAAGGCCGCCCTGGATGCGGAGCTGGCCGATCCCGGCCTCTACGCCAATGGTCGCAGCAGAGATTGAGTCGCTCGAAGCCCTGTGGCTGGAGGCTGCCGAGGCCTTGGAAGCCGCAGGCGCCAAGTGAACTACCGCCACGCCTTCCACGCGGGCAATCACGCGGATGTGTTGAAACACATCGTCTTGCTGGCTGTGATTCGGCGGATGCAGGAAAAGGCCGCTGGTGTGCAGTTTCTCGATACCCATGCAGGCGCTGGTGTGTATGATCTACTCAGTTCGGAGGCTGCCCGTACAGGGGAAGCCGCGGGTGGCGTGCTCGCGGTCGCCGCTGCAGCACCGGTGGAATTGCAATATTACCTTCAAACCACTCGCCAACCGACTGATCCGACAGACTATCCCGGCTCCCCCGATCTGATCCGGCGCTGCCTGCGTGACGTCGACCGGCTGATTGGCTGTGAACTGCACCCGGAGGAGCATCAAGCGCTGCGGCAAACTTTGGGACGTGACTCACGCGTCAGCGTCCATCTGCGCGACGGCTATGAGGCGCTGGGCGCCTTCTTGCCACCGCGCTTGAAGCGCAGCTTGGT
>RDXE01000007.1 GCA_004292755.1 Alphaproteobacteria bacterium | reverse complement strand
CAGAGGGCGCCCTTGAACGGGTCCAGAAAGAACGGCGCAACAGCTGCCTTCCCCTCCGCCCCACCGGCCCAGCCAATCAGAAACCCTCCGACCAACAGCATCACCGAGCCATTGACCAGCACCTCGCGCATCAGATGATCGCGATCCTCGCCAGTTTCGCTTGCGGCGTCTGCGCGCCCGCGCGCCAGCAGGATACCAGTGATAATGGCAGGCGTTTCCATCAACGCCACCATCGCCACAATGTGCCCTTCAAAGCCAAGCCCTTGCGCAGTGACAAACTGGCTGCCAATGGCGAAGGTGACCACGCTGATTGAGCCATAATGGGCCGAGACTGCAGCAGCAGTATCACGATCCAGTCCCGCGACCCGACGCAGGTAGAAAAACGCCGGAACCGGCATCAAAAAGCTGGCCAGCACTGCCACCAACAGGTGGCCTGCAATGCCAATGTTGGCACCGCTATCGGCCAGCTTCCAGCCGCCTTGCAGGCCAATCGACAGCATCAAGAACAACGCCAGACCCTTCGCGATGGCGTCTGGCACGTCCAAGTCAGAACGCAACAACCCCGCCGCGAGGCCGAGCACGAAGCACAGCACCATCGGCGAGGCGAGATTGGTCAGCGCGAGGTCAAGAAAGCCCATCAGATCGCGCCATCAGACCGGATGGGGATGGAGAGCATCCCCCGATCGCACGGATGCGGCCCGCCTGGGCAGCCCAGGCGGTCCCAGCCGGTGCACTCGATCAGGCCTTGAGGCCAAACCCGGAGAAGCGCTTGTTGAACCGGGCGAGCTGGCCGCCGGTGTCCAGAAGACGCTGCTGCCCACCGGTCCACGCCGGGTGAGACTTCGGGTCGATCTCCAGGCGCATCACGTCGCCCTGCTTGCCCCAGGTGGAGCGCGTCACATACTCGGTCCCGTCGGTCATCACCACGGTGATCGTGTGATAGTCGGGGTGAATGTCCTTCTTCATCGCGCGCGTCCTGGCACAACTGGAGGTTCAACAGCAAACGGCTTGTTCGACAACAGCCGACCCGGCCCGGACGATCAAGCCCGAGCGGACGGCGCGAGATACACCAGCACGGTCTCCGAACGCAAGCCTCTTCCACAGGGGATTTAACACCCTTGGCATTGCACGCGACCACCAGCCGCTCTACCAATCGCGCTTGAGCGCTTCCAATCTGGTGGCGGGCGTCCTTGGGCGCCATGCACCACTCTTCACTCGACCAACCGCCCGCCTCCCGTTCTTCCGATCCAGGAACCCGAAAGATGACCCAGCCGCTGGATGATAGTGCATTCGATGCCTATGCCGAGGCCACACTCCAGCATCTGGCGGAGCGGATTGAGGCTGCCCTCGCCGATGCCGATATTGACCGGCAGGGGCCAGTGATGACCATCACGCTGGAGGATGACCGCCAGTTCGTGCTGAACAAGCATGGCCCAACCCACCAGCTGTGGCTCGCCTCGCCGATCAGTGGTGCGGGGCACTATGCTTGGTCAGGCACCAGCTGGCTCAACACCCGCGGCGGCGGGGATTTGACCGCTCAATTGGCCCAAGACCTCACCGCCGCGGTCGGCCACGCTGTTGATCTCGACTGATGCGACCCGGTGCCCGCGATGATCGCCCGGCCTCGCGGCGCATTGGCGCGCTGCGACCGATCCTCGGCTACCTAGCGCCCTATCGATCGGTCGCCGCGGGTGCGGCGGTGGCTTTGGTGATCGCTGCGGGCACAGTGCTGGCCCTGGGTGCGGGATTGCGCCATCTGGTGGATGAAGGCTTTGTCTCCGGCGATGGCGCGCTCCTGGACCAGGCAGTGTTGGCCCTGTTGGGCGTGGTGGCGCTGATGGCGGTTGCCACCTATGCCCGCTTCTCGCTGGTCACATGGCTGGGCGAGCGCGTGGTGAGTGACCTGCGGCGCGACGTGTTCGCCCATGTGCTGACCCTCTCTCCTGGCTTTTACGAAACCACGCGCACGGCTGAGATTTCTTCGCGCCTGACGGTGGACACGGAAATCATTCAAACCGTGGTCGGCTCCTCGATCTCGGTCGCGTTGCGCAATGTGCTGCTGCTGATCGGCGGCTTGGTGCTGCTGATGATCACCTCGCCCAAGCTGACGCTGCTGGTGCTGTTGGTGGTGCCGCTGGTGCTGTTGCCTATCCTCACCTTTGGTCGCCGGGTGCGACGGCTGTCGCGCGATAGCCAGGATCGCATCGCTCAACTGTCCGTTACGGTGCAGGAGGCGCTGTCCGGCATCCGCACGGTGCAGGCCTTCACGCAAGAACCAGCCGAGCAGGCACGCTTTGGTCGGGACCTCGATGGTGTGATCGCAACGGCGCGGCTGCGCATCCGGGCCAGGGCCCTGCTGACGGCGTGTGTGATCTTCCTGGTGTTCGGGGCGATCAGCGTGATCCTGTGGATCGGTGGTCGCGATGTGCTGGCCGGTCGGATCAGTGCGGGGGAGCTGTCTGCCTTTGTGTTCTACGCCGCGGTGGTCGCTGGTGCCGTTGGCGCCCTGTCAGAAGTGATGGGGGAGTTGCAGCGCGCGGCTGGTGCGGCCGAGCGGCTGTTCGAACTGCTGGCGACCGAGCCCGACATCAAAGCACCTGCCAGCCCCCTGCCG
>RDXE01000051.1 GCA_004292755.1 Alphaproteobacteria bacterium | reverse complement strand
GCTTCTACACCCGGGACGAACAAAGAACCCACGGCCTTCGGTACCTCATGGATGGCCGCGTCGCCGAGGGGGCGTTGCTGAGTCGGCTGGCAATGGAGGGAATGGAGATCGGGCAGAATTTTTTTGTTGATGAATTTCCTCACAGGCTTCAAGCCTATTTGAGTGCAGCAACAGTCGACTTCGGCGATGTTGGGCTCTTGGTCAAACGGCTGAACGAGGAGCCGGAACAAGTGCTGCAGGAATGCAGACAATCCTCGGCCGGAGTAGAAATCGATACAGCAATTAGGGCCACGATAATTGCGCAGTCACTGTACCGACTAGGGCATGCTGAGGAGGCTAAACAGCAGATTGTGAAAGAGATTCAGGTAAGCAATGTTGATTTGACTGTTTACGTTATCTTGCTCCTAGAATACATACCTTTTCGATGCAGCAAGAGATCGCATCTTAAAAAAAATGTCGAGCTAAGCATGACCTTGAAAGAAAAAGAATTAGAACAACTCCCGCCGTTACTTCGAGTTCACGCCTACCAAGCCCTCGGTTGGTCGCTAGGGTACCTCGGCCGTCACGCCGAGGCATTGGAGGTTTTCAGGAGTGCAGTTGATCTAGCGCGGCAGGTTGGTGACAGGCGTGAGGAAGTCGTGTCTCTTCGTCTCACCGCCTCGCCTTTGAGCAAACTCGGTCTTTATTCGGAGGCGCTGCAGACCTATGCGCTGGTGTTTGGTCTGGCACGGAAGATCACCAATCTATCCCAGTTCCTTTACGCGTTCATTGACTGCCTCTTGCTTGCACAGCGCGTTCCGATGCCAGGAATCAGCGGTCTTTTTGCTGAAGCGGTTCTGATTGCCCGAGCAAATCCTAGCCTTGCTGTTGTTGCCATGCACCTCGATCTTCATGAAGTCCTGATCGCCGCTTTGCAAGCAGGAGAGCTTGATGCGTTCGATGCCGTGATTGCCGAACATGGTGATTGGCTCGTTAACCAACGACCGCCATATGTGTTTCGCGAAGATGGCGAACACCTTGCTGCTATCGCGGCTAAGGACGGGCGTATGGCTGGTTGGCAGGCAATGGCGAGCATGTTGCCGAGACTTGCGCATCTTCAAGCGTTGACGCCGGACCCTAATCGTAACCGGACCTGGCTCCGCACTCTCATGACCCTCTTCGCTCGTGCCTGCCGCGATCCGGGGTTGTTGCGTGACGTCGCGGGCCTCCTGACACCCGATCTCTCGCCGGAGGCGGAGGCATCGGCGGCGCTGCTGCTGGACTTGGCGCGTGTCGATGAAGCGGACGTGCCCGAGCGGGTGTTGTCGCGGATGGACCCGGATCGGGCGTTGGTGATCCGGCGCCTGCGGGGGCTGCCGGATCCCGAGCCGCCGCGGCGCCAGGGGGCGGGTCGCAAGACGCGGCGATGAGGCAGTGTGCTCAGCGCTCCGCTCCCCGCGCATGGGCCCTGCCGATGGAGGGGGTTGCGCTTGCCGCGGGGCAACCCGCAGGCTGCGGCAAACGAACATAGACGCACACACCGTTGCTGCGTGTGGCAGCGGCGGCTTGGGGTTGCATCTCTCAGGGGGCTGGCATGATTGATCTTTACACGGGCGCGACATCCAACGGCTATCGGGCCACCATTGTGCTGGAGGAATCCGGGCTGCCCTATCGGCTGCACTGGATGGACCTCTCCACGGGAGTGCAAAAGCAGCCAGCGTTCCTGGCCATCAATCCCCAGGGGCAGATTCCCGCCCTGGTGGATGAGGCTGGCCCCGGCGGTGCCCGCGTGGCGCTGGCGCAGTCAGTCGCGATCCTGATCTATGTGGCGGAGAAGGCAGGCATCCTGCTGCCAGCCGGTGGGGCGGAGCGGGTGGCGACCATCCAGCGGACCATGCAGGCAGCCACCGATGTCGGCACTGCGATGACCGGTCTGATGCTGACCACGCGCTTTGCACCGGAGCCGATGCCCTCGGCTGCATCCCTGTTCGAGGCGCGCTTTGCCGCCCAGTGCGCCACCATGGACAGCATTCTCGCCAACAGTGCCTATCTGGCTGGCGCTGACTATTCGATTGCCGACATCGCGCTGTTCGGCCTAGTTAAGCGGTTGGAAGACAAGGTGGCGGCCCTGCCGGGGCTGGCGCATCTGAAGGCGTGGATGGCAACAGTCGCCGAACGGCCAGCCGTGCAGCGGGCGCTGGCGAAGCCCGCCTAACGCGGCTGGCGTTTGCCGTCGCTCATCCAACCCGCTTTGATTGCTTGGTTTTGTGAGCACCGTCCCGCGGTCAGGTGATGCCACCTGACCGCGATCCGCTGGACGGCACGCGCTGCGGTGCCGCCGCGGCACCACTATGCCGCGGCGATATCATCCAGGAAGCGACGCGCAGCCTCGGTCACAGCGGTCAATTCCCGCTCAACATCGCTCACCCGGCTGCTGACACCGGTCAATTCGCGCTCCGTCAGCACTGCATCGGCATCGGTGCGGCGGGCGGCGTCAGCGATGTCGAGCGACAGGCGCGGAATCTCCGCCGCCAGCCGCGCCACTTCCTTTACGGCCGCATCCTGCTCGGTGGCTGAGGCGGCAAGGGCAGCCACAATCTGGGTTGCTTGCGTCACGCCGCTCAACACGGACGTGGCGGAGCTGGCGGTATCTTCTGCGGCACCGCGCAGGGTGGCGATTTCGCGGCCAATCTCCTCCGTCGCGCGGGCAGTCTGGCCTGCCAGCGCCTTCACTTCGCTGGCGACCACGGCGAAGCCCTTGCCAGCCTCCCCGGCGCGTGCGGCCTCGATGGTGGCATTCAGCGCCAGGAGGTTGGTCTGGCTGGCGATCTCCGAGATCAGGCCCGTCACTTGATCGATGCGCTGGGAGGCGGCCTGCAAGCCAGCAATGCGGGTTTGAGCCACAGTCGACGCCTCGTCCAGCGTGGCTAGCAGCGACGACAGGCCATTGGTGCGCTGGCTGATCTCGGCGATGGTGGCTGACAATTCCTCGGACGCGGCGGCAACGGTGGCGGCGATGTCCGTGCCTTCATTGGTGCGGGCAACGGCGTCGGCGGCCCGGCTGCGGGTGGCAACGGCTGCAGCCGAGACGGTGGCCAGCGCCTGCGGCATGGCGGTGATCAAGCCGCTCAACCGGTCAATCCGCCCGACCAGAGACGTGGAGAACGAGGCCCCCAACCCCTCCACGGCGGCCCGGCGCTCGGCCGCCGCACGGGCCAAATCCTGCTGGCGGGCGGCCACTTCTTCAGCGGCGCGGCTGGTGTCTTGGCGCGATTGTTCAATCGCGCGGGCCAGCAGGCCAACTTCATCTTGGCGGGATTGGTCGGGTATCTCGGCACCTTTGACCAAGGCAGTGGCAAGCCGCCCGATCGGACGCACCAAGAGGCGTTGCAGCACCAAGATCACTGTGAGCGCCAGCACCAGCGCAACCACCAGGGTGATCACGCTTTCGCGCACCACGAAGGCCCGCATCTCCCGTTCAATATGGTCGGGCGCAACCCACAGCATGGCCTCCGGCGTCACCTGGATGGACGGGCCAGCCTGGACGCCATCACGAAGCTCCCCGCGCGCATCGCGCCACACCACACCGCCAATCTCTGGCAGTTGGTGGCGCATGCCTTCGATAAAGCCGCGCACCCCTTCCAGGCTATTGTCGGGCCCAACGGCCCCCACGGCGTTGAGGGCCGTCAAGGCGATCTGACCATAGGTTGCCGCCTTGTCGATCACCCGCCCCCGTTCCTGCCGCCATGCCAATGCAAACAGCCCCGCCTGAACCACCAGGATGGCAATCACCACCCCCATCACCAATCGCGCAGACAAAGATTGGCGGAACGGAACCATTGTGGTCATGGCGGACCCTCGTCGCAGAAGCTGGCGCACAGTGTGCCTGGAGCGGAGATAGAAGTGGGTTATTGAGCCGATAGCGCCAGAAGGTTTGAGTTCAGGCACACTGCCACCATCGCGGTACACGAGGAAGAGGGAGCACCATGACGCGCGAGGAGATTTTGGGCCTGCCATCCATGCCGGCCGCCAGCCCCAGCTATCCGCGCGGGCCGTACCGGTTCGTGGATCGGGAATACCTGATCATTGTTTACGAAAGCGACCCCGACGCGATTCGCGCAGCGGTGCCAGCTCCGCTGGAACCCGATGGCTCCAACACCGTGCTGTACGAATGGATCCGCATGCCGGATAGCTCCGGCTTTGGCGACTATACCGAAAGCGGCATTGTCATCCCTTGCCGCTGGCAGGGTGAGGCGGTGAACTTCACCGCTCAGATGTACCTGGATGACGAACCGCCCATCTCCGGCGGGCGGGAAATCTGGGGCTTCCCGAAAAAGTTCGCCCAGCCGAAGCTGACCGTGGCATCGGACACCCTGACTGGCACGCTGCACTATGCTGGCCAGCTGGTGGCGATGGGTACGATGGCGTTCAAGCACAGCGAGGCGCCGGGCGGTGTGGCTGCGACAGCCAAATCCATGGGCAAGACTCAGGTTAACCTGAAGATCATCCCTGATGTTGATGGCAGCCAGAAAATCTGCCAGCTGGTCGCCTACAATCTGACCGATATCACCATCAAGGGCAGCTGGGTCTCGCCCGCGCGGTTGCATTTGATCCCCCACGTCAATGCACCGGTGGCTGATCTTCCGGTGCGCCGGGTGGTTGGCGGCAAGCACTTCATTGCGGATCTGACCCTGCCCCATGGCCGGGTGCTGTATGATTATCTGGCACCAGCCGAGGGGGAGGGGCAGTGATGACACCGGACTTGATCCGCGCCCTGCCGTCGATGCCCTTAGCGGCACCGACGTTTCCGCGCGGTCCCTATCGGTTCACAGGGCGCGAGTATCTGATCTTGCGCTACCGCACCGATCTGGACGCGATCCGCCATGCCTTGCCAGAGCCGTTGGAGCCAGAAGGGGACACTGTCTCCGTGCAGTGGCTCAACCTACCCGATGGCACCGGCTTTGGCGCCTATGCAGCCACGCTGCAGGCGATCCCCTGTCGCTTGGGGGCATTGGCCTGCACATTCCTGACCCAGATGTATGTCGACAACGCCCCACCGCTCGCCGCGGGGCGCGAGATTTGGGGCTACCCGATGAAGTATGGCCAACCGCAGCTGGCGGTGGCGAGCGACACCCTGACCGGCACGCTGGATTATGCAGGCCAGCGGGTGGCAACGGGCACCATGAGCTTCAAGCACCACACAGTGGCAGACCTGGATGAGCTGACCAGCAGCCTGTTCGGTCGCACCCAAGTGAATCTGAAACTCATCCCCGACGTCGATGGACGCCCGGCGATTGCGCAGCTGGTTGGCATCGACTTTGCCGATATCCGCATCCGCGGCGCGTGGCGCAGTGCTGGCCGTCTGGACTTGATACCTGCGGTCAATGCTCCCCTGGCCGACCTGCCCGTGCTGGCGATGGGGGAGGCATTGCACCTCGTCACCGACTTGACGCTGCCCTATGGGCGGGTCCTGCACGATTATCTGGCGGAGCAGCCGGGCACCTAACCGCGCCCGGCTACTGCAAGCGCTGCACCAGGCTGCGGGTGATGCGACCAGTCACCGGCAGCCCGGCTTGGCGTTGGTAGGCGCTGACGGCCGCCTGGGTGCGCGGGCCGTCGACCCCGTCCACTGGACCGGGGTTGAGGCCAAGGGCGGTCAGCGCTTGCTGGACGCGGCGGATGTCGGCGGCGCCAATCGGGCGCGTGTCGTCCAGGGCAGCGCTGCCCTGAGGCGGGATGGCTGACATCCAGGCGCCCGAGCATGCACCCAACAGCAGATCGCAGTTCCAGCGATAGCCACCGGGCTCCCGCAGCATCAAGCCGCCCGGCATCGACTGGCAGCGGCAGACCGAGCCACCCATGCAGGCCTGCT
The DNA here is from genome assembly GCA_004292755.1 of Alphaproteobacteria bacterium. Classification (GTDB taxonomy): domain Bacteria; phylum Pseudomonadota; class Alphaproteobacteria; order Elsterales; family Elsteraceae; genus RDXE01. The sequence continues at coordinate 41,405 of RDXE01000051.1, read as the reverse complement.
GACCAGCATTGGCCGGGCCGCAGCTGGGGGCGGGCTGGGCGCGAGCCTGCCCGATCAAGATCATCATCGCCACCAGCCACAGGCCGGTTGCGATCAAGGTGATCCATCGCATGGCGAACCGCTCGGAGAGGATGGCGCGTGTCATAGCCAACAGTGCCGGATGGCGTGCGGATTCAGTCGCGTCGCCTTGTCTACGACTGCGGCGTGGTCACCGATGCCGTGTGGGGGGACGTTGTTTGCGCCGCAGGTTGCGGCAACGCGGGCGGTGCTGCGGCTGGGGCCGGTGGTGCCTCGGGCGCGGGGTCTGACTTTATGCCATCGCGGAAGGCCCGAATGCCGGCGGCGAAGTCCTTCATCATGCCGCTGATCCGGCCGGGTCCGGTGAACATCACCGCGGCGATCAGGCCACCAATCAACAAGATTTCTGTCCAGCCGAGAAACACGGGTCCCTCCCCCTTCTTTGCCTATGGATATGTGGTGTCAGCTGCCCGCCTGGGCAACCTGAAGCCACTGAGATTCATCCCAGATGGTCAAACCCAGTTCGCGTGCTTTGACGGCTTTGCTACCAGCATCGCTGCCAACAATCACGATATCGGTTTTGGCTGAGACCGAGCCTGCAACCTTGGCCCCCAGCGCCTCAGCACGGGCCTTGGCCTCGCGCCGCCCCATCGCCGTCAACTCGCCGGTGAACACCACGGTCTTGCCCGTGATGGCGGAGGCGGCTGCCACTGGTGCCGCTACCGGCAGTACCCGCACGGCAGCCACCAGTGCCGCCAAGACCGCCTGATTGTGGGGTTCGATGAAAAACGCAACCAGGTCGGCCGCGATGTTCGGGCCAATGCGGTTGATTGCCACCAACTCCTGTCGGGCAGGGCTGGCGGGGTCTGCAGCGGCCGTCATCGCGCTGACCAGACTGTCCCAATCGCCATAGTGGCGGGCCAACAGCTTGGCGTTCGCCTCGCCAATGCGGCGGATGCCAAGGCCGAACAGGAAGCGGTCCAGCGGCAACTCCCGGCGGGCATCAATCGCGGCCATCAAGTTGCGGATCGAGAGCTCGGCCCAGCCCTCGCGCCCGGTTAGGTCAGCGGGGGTCAGGCGATAGAGGTCTGCTGGGGTCTTCAACAGGCCATCGGCGAAGAACGCCTCGATGCTCTGCTGGCCCAAGCCATCGATATCGAAGGCATCGCGGCTGACCATGTGCTTCAACCGCTCCACGGTTTGGGCGGAGCAGACCAACCCACCGGAGCAGCGCCGCACGGCTTCATCGGCATCACGCGTTGCTGCTGAACCACAGACGGGGCAGTGGGTTGGAAAGGCAAACGGCTCCGTCCCCTCGGGTCGATGCTCGGGCAGGCTGGCGACGATCTGCGGGATCACGTCGCCCGCCCGTTGAACGATCACCAGATCGCCGACGCGGATGTCCTTGCGCGCAATCTCGTCCTCATTGTGCAAGGTCGCGCGTTGCACCAGGACGCCGCCGACGCCAATCGGCTCCAACTCCGCCACGGGGGTGAGAGCGCCGGTGCGGCCCACCTGGATGGTGATAGCGCGCAGGCGCGTGCGGGCTTGCTCGGCTGGAAACTTGTGCGCGATGGCCCAGCGCGGGCTGCGGGCAACGAAGCCCAGTCGCTCCTGCCAGTCCAACCGATCCACCTTGTAAACCACACCATCGATCTCATAGGGCAGATCGGCGCGGGCATCGCCAATCCGGCGATACTGTGTCAGCAGATCGGCCACATCGTCACACCGCCGGGCGAGACCCGTGGCGGGAAAGCCCCAGGCAGCCAGTCGTTGCAAGATACCCCACTGGGTGTCCGCGATCGGGCTGCTGCTGTGACCGAGGGCATAGGCGAACAAGCGCAAGGGCCGACGGCGGGTCACGTCGGGGTCCAGCTGGCGCAGCGCACCCGCGGCACCGTTGCGCGGATTGGCCAGCGGCTTCTCCCCTGCGGCCTGCAGCTGGTCGTTAAGGGCGAGGAAGTCGGTGCGGGTCATGTAGATTTCGCCGCGCACCTCTAACAACTCCGGCGCATCGGCTAGGCGGCGCGGCAACTCGGTGTCCGGCAGGGTCATCAGATTGGCGGTCACATCCTCGCCAACGCTGCCATCGCCGCGGGTCGCCCCGCGCGTGAACCTCCCGTTCTCATAGGTGAGGGAGATTGATAAGCCGTCAATCTTCGGCTCGGCCACCATGGTGAGCGGGGGTGGGTTGGCGACCGCGAAGTCACGCTCCAAGAACGTCCGGATGCTGGTTGCAAATGCCTCGACATCCTCCTCCTCGAAGGCATTGCCAAGGCTGAGCATGGGGGCGCGGTGGCTGTGCTTGGCAAAGCCGGAGGCGGGAGCAGCACCAACCCGACGCGACGGGCTATCGGCTTGCACCAGACTGGGGAAGCGCTTCTCAATGCGCTCATTGCGCAGCCGCAGCCGATCATACGCCGCATCGCTGACGGTCGGCGCGTCCTGTTCATGATAGGCGCGGTCGTGGGCGGCGATTTCAGCGGCGAGCCGCTTCAGCTCGGCTTCAGCCTCAAAGATCGTCAAGCGCTCGACATCGATGGTGCTGGTGTCTGCCATCGCTCCAACTCCCCTCGCGTTTCGGTCCGCTGGTCTGCTGCCGGCGCTCAACTGGCTGCCATCAACTGATCCGCTGCCGCGCGCGCAGCGTCAGTGATCACGGCGCCAGCCAGCATGCGCGCAATTTCTTCGCGCCGCGCTTCGGTATCCAGTCGGTCGATGGTGGTCTCGACCCGGTCGCCATCGCCCGACTTAACCACCCGCACATGCCACGCCGCGCGCGCCGCCACTTGCGGTGCGTGGGTGACCACCAGGATCTGGAACTGGCGACCCAGGCGGGCCAGCCGGGCGCCGACGGCGTCGGCGGTCGCCCCACCGATGCCCGCATCAACTTCATCGAACACCAAAGTGGGTACAGCGCCCACCCCGGCCAACACCACCTTGAGCGCGAGCATGATGCGCGCCAACTCGCCGCCGGAGGCAATGCGTCCCAGCGGACCAGGCGCAGCACCGGGGTTGGTGGCGATGCGGAAGGCCACCCGCTCTGTCCCACCTGGACCCCAGTCTGCCTCGCTCAACGATTCCAGCCGGGTCTCGAAGCGGGCCTTTTCCAGCCGCAGGTCGGGCAATTCCGCCTGCACCGCGGCATCAAGGCGCCGGGCTGTCTCGCTGCGGCGGCGTGAGACTGCCTCGGCGGCCAGCAGGTAGGCCGTGCGTGCTGCCGCGGCAGCATCGCTGGCACGGGCAACACCGGCCGCACCATCCTCCAACGCGGCCAGACGCGCGGTCAGGCTTGCGTGAACCTCTGCCAGGGCGTCTGGGTGGCATCCGTGGCGCCGGGCGGCAGCGCGGATGGCGAACAGCCGCTCCTCCACGGCTTCCAAGCCGCCAGGGGCAAGGTCATCGTCGGACTGAAGCCGCTCCAGTGTCTGACTGGCCTCTGCCAGGGCGTGGCCGGCGCGGTCCAGGGATGCCAACACAGGCTCGACCAATGCCGCCATCTCGGACGGCAGACGGCTCAGCACCCGCGTGGCTTGGGACAACCGCCGCTCCGCTCCATCGTCGCCGCTGACGGCGTCCATTGCAGCTGTCAGGGCTTCAATGGTGCGTCCAGCCTGCTGCAACCGCGTGCGCCGAGCGGCCAGCTCAGCTTCTTCGCCGGGCTGAGGCGCAAGGTCGGCCAAGTCGGCAGCCTGGGCGCGCATCAAGTCTTCCTCGGCGCGCGCTTTTTCCAACCCCGCGACGGCTTCACTCGCGGCCCGACGGGCGGCTGACCATGCCTGCCACTCCGCCACAGGGGGGCTGATCCCGGCAAAGGCGTCCAGCACGGCTGCGTGGGTTGCCTCGTCCATCAACCCGTGCTGATCAAACTGCCCGTGCACCTCCACCAGCAACCGACCAAGCGTCCGCAGCAAGCCGATGGAGACCGGTTGATCATTGATGTGTGCCCGGCTCCGGCCATCGGCTGTCACGGTGCGGCGGATCAGAATCAGGCCATCCCCGGCCAAGTCGGCCTCGGCCAACTCATGCTCCACCAGCAGCGCGATGGCAGGGTGGGTCGGCGATACTTCGAAGGTGGCTGAGACCATCGCCTGATTGGCGCCGCGGCGCACCAAGCCTGCATCAGCGCGTCCACCCAGCGCCAGCCCCAGGGCGTCCAGCAAGATCGACTTGCCAGCCCCGGTCTCCCCGGTCAGCACGCCCAATCCGCCTGCGAAATCCACATCCAGGCTGTGGATCAGAACAACGTCGCGTATGCCCAGCCGCTTCAGCATGGCCCCTTGTAGCGAGCCTGCGGTGCGTTTGCGAGAGGGTGTGCGGAGGCTGGGCGTCCCCCTGGCGTCAGAACGGCCAGAGGCGGGTCAGCCACGACACCACGCCGCCGCTCGAGCCAGCCTCGGCCGGGCGCAAATCCACCCCTTCCAGCAGCAAATAGCTTTCGGCGTACCAGGGCGAGCCTGGGAAATTGTGCCCAAGGACGGCCGCAACCATCCGCGCCTCCTCCCTCAACCCCATCTGCAGCGAGCATTCGACCAGTCGATGCAGGGCTTCCGGCACATGGCTGGTGGTCTGGAATTGTTCGATCACCCGGCGATAGCGGTTCATGCTGGCCGTGCATTGCCCGCGGCGCTGGTAGAATCGCCCGACTTCCATCTCTTTCCCGGCGAGGTGGTCGCGAATCAGGTCCATGCGGACACGCGCGTCTCGGGCATAGGTGCTGTCGGGGAACCGGCGGATCACATCCTCAAACGCCGCCATCGCAGACAGGGTGTTCGCCTGATCACGCCCGACATCGACAATCTGCTCGTAATAGGCCAGCGCTCGCAGGTAATAGGCGTAACCAACATCGCGATTGCCAGGGTTCAACTGGATGAAGCGATCCAGAGCTGCAATCGCTTCGTCATGTCGGTCGCGCGCATAGTTGGCATAGGCTGCCATCAACTGCGCACGCGTCGCCCATACCGAATAGGGGTGCTGGCGTTCCACTTCATTGAACAGCCGTGCTGCTTCCACATACCGCTCGGCCAACAGTGCGTCGGTCGCTTGGTTGTAGAGCACTTCTACCGGCGCTTCGACGAAGCTGTCGGTTTCGGAACTGGACGAGCACCCTGCCACCACCAACAGGCCAGCCAGGGAGAGCACGCGCAAACGAGAGAGCATCGAGACCATGGCGGCGGACACTACCCGACCGATCAAGGGTCGCCAAGAGCGCTAAAACGCAGCGATGGAGGCGATGGCTGCCATGGTGTCAGGGCCTTCGGCGTGGACCGCGCGATAGGCGGTGAGGCTGGCATTCAGGCGGTGCAGCAGGTGTTGGGTCGCCCCGATATCGGCAGGGGCGGTTTCCAGGGCGCTGGCAAGACTGGCAAGGCCAGAGGCGCCAATGTTTGCGGCAACCCCTTTGACCCGATGCGCAATGGGCTGGGCGTCCAGCACCATGCCGCGGCGCACGGCCAGATCGATTTGGTCAAGGTCGGCTGCAATTGCCTCCAACGCTTGGCCGATCATGCGATGGAACGGCTCGATGCCGAAAAAGCTCAACCGGTCGGACAACAGCGCGGCATCGAAGCTGGCGGCCTCTGCGTCGTCTGCCAGCGGAGTTTGGGGTGCGACCGGGATCGGCTGCGGCGTGTCCAACGGGTGGCGCCAGCGATCCAGCTCTCGCGCCAGGGTGTCGCGCACGATGGGCTTGGTGAGGAAGCCGTTCATGCCCACACTGAGGCAACGCTCGCGATCTTCCGGTGTGACATTGGCCGTCAGCGCCACAATCGGCACCTGGACGCCGCGATCGCGCAGGCGTTGCGCTGCCTCCACGCCAGAAAGGCGCGGCATCTGCATGTCCATCAAGATCACATCAAAGGGGCCTTGGCGGTCGAACAGATCCAGCGCCACCTGACCATCTGCGGCGACCACGGCCTGATGGCCCAGCCATTCCAGCATGCCGACGATGACCAGCTGATTGACGTGGTTGTCCTCCGCGACCAGCACCCGCAGCGAGCGCGGCCCGCTTGGCACCTCTGCCACCGGATCAGCCTGGGCAGTCAGCCGCAGCGACGGCATGTCGCCCATCAACACCCGCAGCAGCATGGACGGCCGGACTGGGCGTTGCAGAAATCCATCCAGCCCGACACCCGCCTGGGTGATCCCCTCCGTCGCGTCGCCGACGGCAAAGATCGGCAGGTCTGGTGCCTGAGCCGCCGTCCGCAGCGCTTCAGTGGTGGTGGCAGGGTCAAAGCCAAGAGCACCACTGTCGATGAACACCATATCCGGGCGTGTGGTGTGCATGCGGTTGAAGCCGGCTGTCGCGTCGGCCTCCACCACCACAGCTTCGACCCAAAGCTGCAGCTGACGCACCACCAAAGCCACCCGCGCGGCAGCACCGATCACCAGCACCGTGCGGCCAGGGTCTGGCTGCGGCGGTGGTTCGGCATCAGCCGAGGCAACGGGCAGATCAATCCAGAAGGTGGAGCCTGCCTCCTCCCGGCTCGCGACGCCGATCTCGCCGCCCATCAGGTGGACCAGCTGGCGGCTGATCGCAAGGCCAAGGCCCGTGCCGCCGCGGCGGCGCAGGCCTGCCCGTTCCACTTGAGTGAAGGGATCGAACAGACGCGCCTGATCGGTGTCTGCGATGCCGATGCCGGTGTCGCTCACCTCCAGCCGAAGAATGGGTCCGCCATCCTCGCGCGCGCCGATCACGCGCACCTGCACCGAGATGCTGCCCTGGTCGGTGAACTTCAGGGCGTTGGACACAAGGTTCATCAGCACCTGACGGACACGCCCATCATCGGCCATCACCCGCACCGTGGCGCGGGGGTCCAGCAGGACGCCGATCTCCAACCCCTTGGCATGGGCGCGCGGGGCGAACAAGTCGACCACGGACTCGGCGACTTCCGCCAGCGAGGTTGCAGCCGGTTCGATCACCATGGCACCCGCCTCGATCTTCGAGAAATCGAGGATATCGTTGATGATCACCAGCAGCGCTTCAGCGGAGCTGCGGATGGATTCCGCCCGGGCACGCTGGGCAGGCTCCAGCGGACCATCCAGCAGCAGACCCGCCATGCCGATCACGCCATTCATCGGCGTGCGGATTTCGTGGCTCATGGTCGCCAGGAACTCGGACTTTGCGAGGTTGGCGGCTTCGGCTTCGGCGGAGGCGGCGCGCAATTGCGCCTCCCGTTCCCGCAGAGCCGCAACCATGGCATCAGCATGGGCCTTGGCTTCACGCAATTGAGTGTTGGAGGCTTGCAGGGCCTCAGTCATGTCGGTCAGCGCCTGGGTGCGCCGCGCAACCTCTTGCTCCAGCACGGTTGTGCTCATCGCAAGGTTTTGGCGATAGCGTCCAAACCACCAGGAGAACAAGGCAATCGCCATGGCGCCCACGGCAGCAATGGCGATCAGCGCATTGACAGACTGGCTGGCGCGATCGACAGCCGCGGCGGTGCGCCGGTTGGCGTCATCCACCGTCTCAGCCAAGGTGCGATCGAGGGTGGCGGCTAGGCTCTGGACGATCCGATTGTAGGGCACCATGAAGGCGATCGCCGCCTGCATGTCCACTTCCAGCATGCTGGCCACGAACTCGGTGGCGCCACGGAACAATCGCAATTCGCCGAGCGCTTGATCCAGGGCTGCCGCCCGCTCGCCATCCAGGTGACGGGCGCGGAACGCGATCAAGTGGCGAATGGTGCCGTCGATCTCCACTGAGATGCGGGCCAGCTCTGCCGTGTGGGTTGCCTCGTCCCCGGCGCCGGCAGCGGCTTCGGCAAGCAGGCGATACAGGCGGCCATTCAGGCTGTTGATCCGATTGGCCAAGCGCGAGACGTCAACCGCCCGGTCCAGATTGTCCGTCACCAGATCGCGGGTTTCTTCCACTGTGCCCCGTACGGTGCTGTTGCCGACCAGCACCAAGAGGCCCAGCACCAACACCAGCAGCAGTGGAACAAACAACAGACCAAGCGTTGTGCGACCCTCATCAGCCGCACGCACCACTGGTGTCGCACCCAGCGGAGACGGGGCGGTCATTTTTCCAGTCTCTGGTTGCGGGGCGTCAGCCTTGGTCACCCGTCTTGTGTCCGTCTGCCTGCATAACTGCTGTACGCATTGTCTCGCGCTCCGGACCCTGCCACGACGAGCCCGCTGGCCTGCGTCAGAGTGACTTAGTGTGCGACGTCGGTCAAATCCCCTTCTCCCTCGGGCGCTTCAACGCCGCCCTGGTCCGTCGAGGTGGCTTCGGCGGCAGCGGTGGACGGCGCCAGCGCGTGATGTAGTCCTCCGGGTCGGTGCCATCTTCCTCCAGCTGTGCTTCGCTGATGGTTTGATGCCGGACCGACCAACCTTCGCGATGGATGGTCTCACGATCACCTGAGACGAGGTGATGCCAATCGGGCAAGTCGCACCCTGCTGCGACGAGGCGATAGGCGCAACTGACCGGCAGGAAATCCAGCGTCGGCACTGTGGCGGGTGTTAGACGGATGCACGTGGGGACAGTGGCGAAGCGATTGGCGTAGTCGCTGCAACCGCAGGCAGCACTGTCGAACAGGCGGCAGGCGACACGAGTCCGAAAAAGATCTCCAGTGTCATCATTTTCCAACGTAAAGGTGCAACACTTTCCGCACCCATCACACAGGCTTTCCCACTCAGCCTCAGTCATGTCTTCCATCGGCTTGGTCAGCCAAAAGCGAGTGTGATCAACCATCGTACGATCCTAGCGGTGCCTTCGCCAGGAACCAAGCCGTGGCTGTTGTTGCAGGCTTGGAACCCGGCAGGCGCCGTGCCACTCTCAGCCCGGTTCGCGCTCGTGCCAACAGTTTTAGGTCACGCCTCGTGTCGGAATCCCGCATCACATCACCGCTGATCGATGCCCGCACGCGTGATCGCTTCATCGCCTTTGCGTTTGCGCGCGGTGACTTGTTGCTGGAGATCGACCACACCGGAACGGTCACCTTCGCCACGGGCGCCACACACGGCTTGCTGGGCGCCGGAGCGGAGGATTTGGTTGGTCGACCGGTCTCGGACCTGGTCGCGACCGATAGCAGCGCCACGCTGGATCGCATTCTCGCCACCGCCCGCCGGGGGGACCGGCTGCCTGCCACGGCGATTGTGCTGGCGCGCGCTGATCGGCGCAGACCCGGCAGCGTTGCCGGGTGCCCCCTGCATCACCAGCCGGACCGCTACTTCCTGTCCTTCGCAGCAGACAATCTGGGTCTGCCAACGGGGTTGCAGGATCGCGAACCGGAGACTGGTTTGCTCACCCGCGCTGGGTTTGAGCAGGCAGCCGAACGCTATGTCGCGCTGGGTGCCAACAGCGCACCCGTGACCATGACGCTGGTGGAGGTGCCGGCGCTGGACGATCTGCGGCAGCGCCTCACTCCCGACCAGGGCATGCGCCTCAGCCAAGACCTTGGCAACACGCTGGCTGCTGTGGCTGTTGGGGAGGATGCAGCCGGTGTGCTGGGCCCCAACCGCTTCGGCGTGCTGCATGATGAAGCCGTGCCAGCCGATGATGTGCGTCAGCGCGTGCTCTCGGTGCTGCAGCAATTCGAAAAGGTTGGCTCCGACGGCGTGGTGGCGCGCAGCATCGATCTGGCAGGCGGTGGTCTCAACCGGTCCGATGCTGCCAAAGCCGTGCTGTACGCTCTGCGCCAGTTCGCAGATACCGGCGTGACCGATGCGCTGCCATCCTCCCTCAATCAAGGCTTGGCGCAGGCGATTGACACAGCCGTGACGCGGGTGAGTGGCCTGCGCCGGATGATCGATCACGGCACGTTCGAGCTGCATTTCCAGCCGATTGTCGAGCTCTCGACGCGGGCCGTCCACCACCAGGAAGCACTGACCCGGCTCCCCGATGGTCGCTCGCCCTTCCAGACCGTCTCGCTCGCCGAGGAAATTGGCGTGATTACGGAGCTGGACTATCTGGTTGCCGAGCGCTCGCTCCAGCTCTTGGAGGCGACACCGACTGCCGTGGATATCGCGGTCAACATCTCCGGTCGGTCAGTCGAGAGTGCGGCATTTATTGCAATGCTGGAAGCGTTGCTGGAACGCTACCGCCATGTCCGCCATCGGCTGCTGTTGGAACTGACTGAGTCTGCGAAGATCAACGATCTGGCCCGTGCTGCGGCTGTTGTGCAGCATCTGCGTAAGGCCGGGCAAAAAATCTACATTGACGATTTCGGGTCCGGCGCCGCCGCCTTCCACTATCTGCGGGCGTTGCAGGTGGATGCCGTCAAGATTGATGGCTTGTTCATTCGCGAGATTTCACGCAACAACCGGGATCGCATGTTTGTGAAAGCCATCCGGCTGTTGTGCTCGGAAATGGGTCTGGCGACCGTGGCGGAACAGATTGAGAGCCAGCAGGATGCCGCCCTGCTGTCCAACATCGGCATCACCTACGGCCAGGGCTATCACTTCGGCAAGCCGTCGCGCTGGGTCGCCACCCGGACACCGGGAACGCGGCCCCGGCGCTAGGTCGCCCACACCGGGCAAGGCGCGTCAGGCAGAGGGGGCGGGCAACGCTGGCAGGCGGTTTGGCTCCCGCGGTTCATTGATCCCATTGAGCTTCAGGGCAAGCGCCAGAGCCTCGGCCGACAGGCCGCGCAGATTGTCCGGCAGTACCACGCCTGCTTCGTCGGCTTCTGCCAGGGTGCGCAGGAACGACAAACAGAATCGCGCCAATTCTGGTGCCATGGCTGCCAGCCGCGCGTGATCCCCCGCTTCGGCATGGTCGAAGCATTGGGCGACACGATAGCGGTAGGCCCCGACAGGTCCATCGGTGGTGTGGCGCGTCCAGACCTCGCGACCTTCGGCGACCCATTCAAGACCGTTGTTCACCTGCCGCATCAACATCGGCCCTGACCCCCTCATCGGTGCGATACAATCGTGCCAGAACTTAACGGTACCGGGAAAGGGGCTGGCCGGAGGGTTCCGGCGATGCCCTAGGCGAGGCTCATCGCGGCGTCCTCCAGCCAGGCCAACAGCCAGTCGGCCATGGCCCGCTCGATAGTCAAGCGCCAGTTGGCTTGATCGGTGCGGTGAACCAGGACCAGTGCATCAGCAAGACGCAGATGAGTGGCATGGCCGATGGGCAGACCGGAGCCATCCACGGGTGTGGTGGCGCCGCTGGCCAGCAAGGCCGCGCCATCGCGTCCGCTCACCGCGATCTCCGCCCGGCTGGGGCCCCAATCGATCGCTTGGTGCAGGTGACCCGTGAGGGCCGAAGTCAGCCGCTGGATCAGCAGGCCCGCATCACCGCTGCGCAAAAGCCAACCATCGGGGCGCACCCAGGTCGCCTCAACACCGCCGGTCACCACCACGGCACCGGGCCGGGTGGGCAGCTGCAACACGGCACTCGCTGCCGTGAATGCCGCCTGATCCGCGCGGTGCAGACGCAGCAGCACCAGATGCGGCGTGGGCAGGGGGGTGATGGCGAGGTCAGCCATGGAGGCGACGCCCTTCTGGATCCCAAGCGCACAGCGCCGCGATGCGGGCAGGGATCCGACGATCGCCGTCGGCGATCTGGCAGCGCGCTCCCATCCGGGCGCGACCATCGGCAACTAGGCCGATCGCAACGGGTCGCGCCAGCGTTGGGCTGTAGGCGGAGGACGTGACCCAGCCATCGCTGGGGGGCGTGCCGTCGTCCAACAGCACATGGCCGCCTGCGGGCAGCACCGTCACGCCATCCTCCGGCGTGAGGCCCACCAATTGGCGGCGTCCGCTGCGGCGTTGCTCCGGCCGCAGCAGGGAGCGGCGACCGATAAAGTCGCTGGCTTTGCGCGCGATGCCGCCGCCATAGCCAAGGTCATCGGGCGTTGTCTCGCCATCGGTGTCGACGCCATGGATCAGATAGCCCTTCTCCAGGCGCAGCACGAGCACACTCTCAAGCCCGATCGGCTGCAGGTCAAACACTGTGCCAGCCGCCCAGATTGCGTGCCAGAGCGTCTGTGCAGCCGTGCTCGGCACAGCGATTTCATAACTTGCCTCGCCGGTGAAGCTGACCCGCGCCACGCGGGCGGGCAGGCCAGCGACGCGCCCGGTGGCAATGCTCATGTGGGGCAGTGTGCTGAGCGGCAGGTCGGTGCCAAGGGCGCTCAGAAGGGCGAGGGCGTTCGGCCCCGTCAGCGTCAAGACCGCCCAGCCCTGAGTGACGGCCGTGGCAAGGCAGCGCCAGGCCGGGAAGTCGCATTGCAGCAACTCATCCAGCAGGGTCGCGACTGTGGATGCCATGGCGCTGGAGGGGCTGAGCAAGAAGTGCTCCGGTCCCAACCGCGCGCACACGCCGTCGTCCAGCACGGTGCCAGTCTCGGTTAGCATCACGTGATAGCGGACGCGCCCAACGGGTAGCGTGCTGAGGGTTTGGACGGAGATGAAATCGAGCAAACGCGCGGCATCGGGCCCAGTCAGTTCAATCTTGCCAAGGGGGGAGGCATCGAACACCCCAACCCCATTGCGCACGGCCAACACCTCGCGAACCAGGGTTTCCTCCCGCCGCTCCCCACGTCGGGGGTAGAGGGCGGGGCGTTGCCAGCGGCCATACTCCTCCATCTCCGCACCCAGGCCGAGGTGCTCGCGGGCCAGCGGCAAAGTCAGGCTGGGCGCCAGCAGCGCACCACGCCGACTGTGTGCAAGCACCCCGAGGCTGATCGGCTCAAAGGGCGGGCGAAAGCGAGTGGTACCCACCTCTGGGATGGTTCGATCCGTGGCAGCGGCCATCAGCGCGAGGGCAGGCAGGTTGGAGGTTTTGCCCTGATCCGGCGCCATGCCCGTGGTGGTGTAGCGCTTCAGGTGCTCAACGCTGACGTAGTTTTCCTGTGCGGCCAGGCGGATGTCGCGCGCCGTGACATCGGACAACAGGTCGACGAACGCCGACGCCTCCGCGCCTGACGCCTCCCACAACGGTTGAAGGGGCGCGTCAGCAGGGGGTGCGGTCGGGAGGGCAACTGCGACGGTGCTGCGCTGGAAGGCCTGGGCGACCCGCGCGGCCGCAGCCGCCCCGGCAGCACAGGCCTCACCTACCGACCAGCCAAAGGCCGTCTCAACCCTTGCGACCGGTGTGCTGGGCACGAAGGCCGCGCGCGCGTCATCCCAGGCGAGGCGTCCACCGGCTTGACTGTACAGGTGAACCGTCGGGGACCAGCCGCCATGGACGGCGACGCCAGTACACGCAACCGTGCGGGTGCTGCCCGAGGCAAGCGCGATCCTGGCACCCTCCACCCCGCGGCGGCCAAGGGTGGCAGTGAGCCGCGCCTGCCACTCGATGGGAATGCCGGCCGCTGTCGCAGCCGCGACAGCAGGGCTGGTCACAGCGGCGCGGTGATCAACGATTGCTGCCACGTCCAGCCCGGCAGCCAGAAGGTCCACGGCGCAGCGATGGCCCTCATCGCCCACTGTCGCGATCACCCAGCGCTGGGCCGGGGCGACGCCGTAGACAGTGAGGTACCGTCGCACTGCCTGGGCCAGCATCACACCGGGCCGGTCATTGTTTGCGAACACCAGGGGGCGTTCGATCAGGCCGGGGGCGAGGAGACAGCGGGCAGCGCGGATCAGCCACAGGCGTTCGCGGACCCGCCCCGCAGAGAGCTCTGCCCCAGGGGGCGCACACTGTTCGACGACGCCGAGGAGACCATGGTCATAAAGCCCGAACGCGGTGCTGTTGGTCAGTACGCGCACGCCAGCGCGGCTCAAGGTGGCCGAGGCCTCCCGTGCCCAGGCGGGATCGGTGAGGGCGAGGCTGCCGCCGGGTCTTGGGTTCGCGTCAATCACCACCACCGACACGCCGCTGGTTGCCAGCGCCAATGCAGCGGTGAGGCCTGCGGGTCCGGCACCGACGATGGCGACATCGACGCTGAGATGGGCCTTGGCATAGCGGTCCGGGTCGGGGGCGGACGGCGCCGTGCCAAACCCCGCAGCGCGGCGGATTGCACCTTCGAACAAGTGCCAACTCGGCCACGTAAAGGTCTTGTTGTAAAAGCCCGCTGGCAGCAATGGTGCGATCCATTGGTGCAGGGCGCGAACGTCCATCTCCAACGATGGCCAGACATTGACCGGGGTGGCGACCAACCCCTCGTAGAGTGGAACCGTTGCAGGCTTCAGGTTGGGCACGGATCGACCCGCGGTGCCCACAGTGACCAAGGCACCAGCGTCTTCGACACCGGCCCCGACGATGCCGCGTCGGCGGTGATACTTGAAGCTTCGCCCCACGGTACGCACGCCATTGGCCAACAGGGCTGACGCCAGTGTGTCACCGGAGTAGCCCGTCATCGCTGTGCCATCAAACTGGAACGACAACGGTTGACTGCGGTCAATCTGCCCGCCGCTGGGCAAGCGAAATCCAGTCATGGTGTCGGCTCCACGACTAGGTCCGGTGGCCTGTCCTCCACGCCATAAACGGCGAGCACCTCGTGGCTCACCGTGTCGCGCACGAGGTGAAACCATTGACCACAGCCGTAGCGATGGACCCAGCGCTCCAGCGCAGGGCCGCGGGTGTTGCGGCGCTCGAACAGGTACTGCGCCCAGGTGGCGTCATCGGCGCTGAGGTCCGGGCGGGGCCGGTGCGCCTCGCCACCCCACTGGAACTCCCACTCCGCACGCGGACCGCAATAGGGACAGGGGATCAGGTGCATGGTTGCCTCAATGCGCGATGCCAGCAGCGGCGGCTTCATCGATCAGCCGTCCAGTGGAGAACCGCTCCAGCCCAAAGGGCACCGCCATCGGGTGCGGCTGGCCGGTCGCCAACTGATGCGCCAACAGATAGCCACCGGCTGGGATCGCCTTGAAGCCGCCTGTGCCCCAACCGCAATTGATCGCGATACCGGGCACGGGCGTTGGACCCAGAATCGGGGAGCTGTCGTGGACCACATCCACGCAACCAGCCCATTGCCGCAACAGCCGCACGCGGGCGAGGGTGGGAAACATCTCCAGCAGACCCGCCACCACCTGCTCCAGGATCGGGGGTGTGCCCCGTTGCGCGAAGGAGGGGAACAGGTCCAACGCACCGCCGAACACCAGCTCGCCCTTGTCCGACTGGCTGACATAGCAGCCTGTGGCTGGCGACAGCAAAACCGTATCCAGAAACGGCTTCAGCGGCTCAGAGACAAAGGCTTGGAGCGCATAACTGGTGACCGGCAGGCGGAACCCAGCGAGATCCGCCAGTTGGGTGGAGGAGCCAGCCACGGCGAGGCCAATGGCACCGGCGCCAATCTCCCCCCGATTGGTCAGCACCGCAACCGCGCGACCGGTTGCATCGGTGCGGAAGCCAGTGACCTCCGTGCCCTGCAGAATATCCACACCAAAGCTGTCAGCCGCGCGGGCAAACCCCCACACCACGGCGTCATGGCGGGCAATGCCCGCGCGCCGCTGCATCACCCCACCCAGAATAGGAAAGCGGCTTGGTTGGAGGCTTGGCACCTCCGAGAGAATGCGGTCGGCGTCCAGCCACTCCGCATCAATGCCATTGAGGCGCATGGCGTTGAAGGTGCGGCGCCCCAACTCCACGTCGTGGGGCGTGTGGGCCAGCATCAACAGGCCGCGCTGACTGACCATTAGGTTGAAGTTTAGCTCGCGCGAGAGCTGTTCGTACTGGCGGAGCGCGAAATCATAGAGGGCGGCACTTTCCGGCCAGAAATAGTTGGAGCGGATGATGGTGGTGTTGCGCCCTGAATTGCCGCCGCCGATCCAGCCGCGCTCAAGCACAGCGATGCGGCGCACACCATGCGTGCGGGCAAGATAGTAGGCCGTCGCCAGCCCATGGCCGCCGCCACCGACAATGACCACATCATAGTGGCGCTGTGGTTCGGGCGAGCGCCAAGCAGGCCCCCAGCCGCGATGGCCGCTCAACCCCTCCCGCAGCAGCCGCCACGCCGAATATCGCCCGCTGCGCATGGTGCCCTCTGACCCCGACGCTCATCCTCGTCCGGAGGCAGCGGACCATGCCTGCCCTCAGGAGGCAAGGGGCTGGGGAGCGCGACGGGACCCGCTATGCAGTCCAGTACGCCACCCCCTCCAGCACAATGTGCGGCTGGCCTGCGAGGATCGCCGCCCGTTCCTGCTCGCTGGAGGTGTAGAGGTGGGTGCCGGTTTGAGTGTTGAGGAAGCGATACACCTCCTCCTGCGGGCCGAGGTCGCGAGTGAACGCCGTGAAGGCTACGCCCTCATACCGAAAGTGCGGAAGTGTCGATTGAATCTGCGTGCGCTCCTGGGCGCTCGCCGTGAAGAAGTGGGTTTGGGTTTGCGTATTGAAGAACCGATGAACTTGAGTGGTGTCGGCTGTGGCAGTGGTCGGTACGTAGAAAGCTGGCCCCTCATACATCATGGTTTGCGTCGTCAGCATCAGGTTGTTTCGCTCTGATGAGTTGGTAGTATAGAAATAGCTACCAGTGGCCTCGTTACGGAAGCGATACACTGCAGATGTACCAGACTGTGCTGTCTGATCAAGTGCGACAGACAGATTATAATTTGAGACACCAGATAGAAATGGATAGACATCGATGTAATACCAACGCCCTCCAACCACATTGTAAACAATCAGTTCATTCGCTGCCGACGCGTTATTTGAGTAGGCAACTTCCGTGTAAACCTCCGATAGGCTAATATCGATATCTGTACTTAAACCATTCAAGGTAATAACAATTTGTCCCGAGTACGGGGCTTGAAACTCGTAGGAGTCATCGCTGTCGCCGGACGCCCCAACGGAATCACGCATGACCGTGGCAATCGGATTGATGAGAGTGGGGTTATAATAGGAGCCGCCGATGTCGGGCATCTTACCATTCCTGCCAGCACAGTTAGTTCGCCTGTTCTAGTCTCAACATCAAAAGATGTGCTAGGCGGCTGTTCGTCGCAGTCATTGGCTGCTGAACACCGGCATCAGTCACACACGTCGGCTCTCAGGATATCCAACGGGAGAAGGTTGCGCCCTCAGTCACCTTAAACCCGCGCCAAGCGCAGAATGTTGGTTGCGCCGGGCGTACCAAACGGCACACCTGCCGTGATCACCACCTTGTCGCGGGGCTGCGCAAAGCCGTGGGTGCGCGCGATGTCGCAGGCGATGGTGACCATCTCGTCAAAGTCGCGGGCGTCGGCCGTGTGAACGGCATGGACACCCCAGAACAGGGTCAAGCGTCGGGCGGTGCGTTCTGACGCGGTCAGCCCAATGATCGGTGCGGCTGGGCGCTCGTGCGACACGCGCTGTGCCGTCAGACCTGAGGTGGTGTAGGTCACGATGGCGGCCGCCCGCGCCGTGTTCGCCACTTGCGAGGCGGCCGCGGCAATCGCGTCAGCGCCGCTCGGTTCGTGGCGTGTCGCCTCGGCCATCAAGAGAGTGCGATAGAGACTGTCTTGCTCCACCCGCTGGACGATGCGGTCCATAATCGTGACGGCTTCGACAGGATATTGGCCGGAGGCGGTTTCGGCCGACAGCATCACAGCATCAGCGCCGTCGTAAACGGCTGTTGCGACGTCGGAGGCTTCGGCCCGAGTGGGGGTCGGCGCGGTGATCATGGACTCCAACATCTGGGTTGCCACCACCACGGGTTTGCCCGCCCGACGACAGGCGCGCACGATACGTCGTTGCAAAGGTGGAACGTCTTCCGGGGGCAATTCCACGCCAAGGTCCCCGCGCGCGACCATGATTGCGTCGGCTTGTTCGATCAACTGCTCCAGGCAGCCGATGGCTTGTGGCTTCTCCACCTTGACCAACACGCCTGCACGTCCCTGGACAAGCTTGCGCGCCTCAGTCACGTCGTCGGGGCGCTGGACGAAGGACAGGGCGATCCAGTCGACCCCGTGGTCGAGGGCAAAGGCTAGGTCGCGGCGGTCCTTGTCGGTCAGGGCCGGCACGGGCAGCACCGCCTGCGGAACATTGACGCCCTTGCGATTGGACAAGGCGCCACCGGTGATCACGCGGCACAGGGCATGGCGGTGGGAGCTGTCTTCGATGGTCAGGCGGATTTTGCCATCATCCAACAGCAGGTCCTGGCCGGGTTCGACGGCTGCAAATATCTCAGGATGGGGCATGCCAACGCGGCTGGCGTCGCCCGGCGCACTGTCTAAATCCAGCCGGAACAGCTGACCGGCCGTCAGCATAATCTTTCCGTCTGCAAAACTACCGATGCGTAGCTTGGGTCCTTGCAGATCAGCAATAATACCGATCGGGCGCTCCAAACGGCGTTCCAGGTCGCGGATTGTGGCGATCCGGCGGGCATGGTCGGCATGGTCGCCATGGCTGAAGTTCAGCCGGAACACATCGGCACCGGCGGCGAACAAGCTGGCAATGGTGCCTTCGTCTGAGCTGGCTGGTCCCAACGTCGCGACAATTCGCGTCGATGCCTCGCGGCGCATGGTGCAATCCCCCCGGTTGGCTGCTGTTGATCAGCAGTCTCCGCACGCACCTTACGCCCAATCATATGACAATTAAACCGCGTCGATCAGCAGCGCCCGAAAATCATTGACATTGGTGAGGGTGGGGCCGGTCACCACATGGGTGCCCAACGCCGCGAACGCAGCAAAGGCATTGTTTTCCGCCAACAGTTGGTGGCCGTCGAGCCCAAGTGCCGCAAGCCGGGCCATTGACTCCGGATGCCACATCGCTCCGGCGACAGGATCAGAGCCATCGATGCCATCGGTGTCGGCCATCAGGGCGTGAATACCGGGGCTGCCCGCCAATTGCAGCCCGCAGCCCAGCAAGCATTCTTGATTGCGCCCACCGTGCCCGCCACTGGCGCGCACGGTCACTGTCGTCTCCCCCCCGGACAACAGCAGGGCAGGGGCTGCCAGCGGCAGAGCGTGCAGGCGCACGCTCGCGGCAATGCCGGCCAGCACCCGACCCACCTCACGCGCTTCACCCTCCAGCGCATCGCCCAGAATCAACGGCGTGACACCCGCGGTGCGGGCTTCAGCGGCGGCAGCCTCCAACGACAGACGGGGTGCTGCCACCACCACACAGGACGTCGTTGAAAGCCGGGGATCGCCTGGCTTGGGCGTTTCCGCAGCCGGATCGGTGAGGCGGGCATGAACTGCGTCTGGCACCGCCAGATGGTGGCGCGCCAGAACGGCCCGCGCCTCGGCCAGGGTGGAGGGGTCGGCAACAGTTGGCCCGCTGGCGATCACGGTTGGCTGGTCGCCCGGCACATCGGAAATTGCCAGTGTCACCACCTGGGCTGGGTGGGCTGCCGCGGCAAGCCGCCCGCCCTGGATGGCCGACAGGTGCTTGCGCACGGTGTTCATCTCGTCAATGGCCGCACCGGAGGCGAGCAGCCCGGCATTGACGTGGCGCAACATCGCGAGATCAAGGCCGGGAGCTGGCAGCGTCCACAGCGCCGACCCGCCACCGGAGATCAAACACAGCACCAAATCGTCGGGCCCCGCTTGCTCAGCCAGGGCAAGGCAGCGGGCGGCTGCCCCTGCCCCCGCTGCGTCGGGCACGGGGTGGGCGGCCTCGACAATTTCGATCCGCTGACAGGGTGCACCGTGACCATACCGGGTGACCACCAGCCCGGTCAGCGGGCCGTCCCACGCCGCCTCCAACGCCTCTGCCATGCGGGCAGAGGCTTTGCCTGCGCCGAGCACGATTGTGCGTCCCCGCGGACGGGGCGGCAGATGACGGGCGATCACCTGCATCGGGTCGGCTGCGGCAACGGCGGCATCGAAACACCGCCGCAGCAGATCAGCGGGCAGCATCGGCATTAAGCACGCGCGGCGGTCGATCCGCGCGTGCGCAGCCAATGGATGCCAAGTCCAAGCACCAGCAACCCGAAGCCAACGAAGTCCGCGGTCACATTGGCGATCAGCAGCAAGCAGCCACCCACCAGGCACAGAATGCGCTCCACCCACGTCGCGTGGTCACGGGCATAGCCAGTGAACATGACGCAGAAGCCAACCAGCGACAGGCACGAGGTGATGGTCACCCACAGCACGGCACCCCACTGGCCCAACCCCAACTCACCCGGTTGCAAGTAGCTGATGGCGCCATTTGCCCCTTCCACCGGCGCCAGCATCAAGATCGCCGCCCCTTCTGGCGTGAGGCAGAACATGAACGGCACTAGGAAGGCGGGCAGGGTGTACTTCCACGCCTGCATCGTGGTGGCAAAGGGCGAGCCGCCAGTAATCGCCGAAGCAGCAAAGGGTGCCAGGGCTGTGGGCGGCGATACGTCAGCCAGCACGGCGTAGTAGAACATGAACATGTGCGCTGCGGCGGGTGGCACCCCCACCTTCACCAGCGCTGGCACCAGCATGACGGCCGCAATGATGTAGCTGGCAGTCACCGGCACCGACAGGCCGAGGATCCACATGGCGAACGCCGCCATCAACAGGATCAAGAACACATTGCCACCACCGGCATTGATCATGATGGTGGAAATCGTTTGGCCGATACCTGACAGATTCACAATCGAAACGATAATCCCGGCGCAGGCGCAGGTGGCAACAATGCCCAGCGTGCCGCGTGCCCCGTCGGTCAGGCCTTCGATCATCCGCGTTGCCGCGGGGTCGATGCTGCGTCCGGCGCGATTGGCCAGCCACCATTGAATGCCCGAGACCAGGGTTGCCGCACTCATGCCCCAGAAGGCGGCGACGGAGGCCCGGTCGTCGATCAAGTCATGCAGTCCCACCATCCGCGGCAGACCAGTGGAGCCAATCAGCAGCGATGCGGCTGCGACGCCGCAGCCAACCAGAAAGGCGCTCCGGGTGACCAACTGGCTGTCTGGGCGCACCATCGACAGCACAAAGGCGATCACCACCGACCAGAACACCGCCATGAAGGATGAGGCGCCGAGTGCCAGGAACACCGCAATCGCGCCCAGCGACAGGAAGTGATAGCCGCTGGTGCGGGTCAATTGCCACAGGGAGGCGTTGGAGGTGCGGACGGCCTTAATGCCCAGGCGGCGGGAATCCGCCTCGGTCATCAACCAGCAGGACACGTAGTAGAGAATGGTTGGGATGGTCGCGTAGATCAGGATGTCGATGTACTCAACATCCAGGAATTCCGCGATAATGAAGGCCGCCGCGCCCAGGGTTGGGGGCGAGAGGGTGGCACCAATGCCAGCAGCCGACAGCATGCCGCCGCCGACCGTGGCAGGATAGCCCGCGCGCTTCAGCATCGGCCACGCCAGCGAGGCAACCGTCACGGTGGTGGCGACACCCGAACCCGAGACTGTCCCCAGCAAGAAGCCCGAGGCGACAGTGGCGCGCCCCGGTGCCGAAGCAGAGGGGTTCTTGCCAAACAGGGCAAACGCCCAATCGATGAAAAACTTGCCAGCACCGCCGCGATCCAAGACCGCGCCATAGATGGTAAACAGAATGATGAACGTGGCCGCCACGTCCATCGGCGTGGTGAAGATACCCTCCAGCGTCAAGAAATTCTGGCCGATGATGCGGTTGAGGGAGAAGCCGCGGTGTTCAAACACCTCCGGTATCAACCATCCATCGCCTGCATAGCCATAAATCAAGAACAACACTGTGATGGCAGGCAATATCCAGCCAACCGTGCGTCGCGTCGCTTCCAGGATCAACAGGATCAGCACCAGCCCCAACACCAGTTCATCGGCTGAGGGGCGCATCGCGCGGGTTTTGTAGGTCTCGATGTTCAGCGTCAGATACACCGCGGTGTAGAGCGCCAAGGCGGCGAACACCCAGTCAAACACCTGGGTGCGGGCGAGCCGACCATTCATCACCAGAAGCGGATAGGCAAGGAATCCAAGCCCCGTCAGCAGCGCTAGGCCGAAGGCGAACGGGCTGCGGTCGGCAATCGACTGCGTGACCACCAGATAGCCCAGCAGCACCACGGCCATCACAGCGGTTAACAGCTCCTCCACACTGGGGCGGCGGGGCGTTGCCTCCCGCCCCGGCGCGGACCGCAGCAAAGGGTACAGAATGAAGACCAGCGCCAGACACAGGGCGAGGAAGCTTGACCGATAGGTCGTGGTGTTGATGGAGAATTGCGTCCAATAGAGCGCATAGGCTGAGACGAAAAAGCACGCCCCACCGGTCAACCAGCCGACAAACCCAGTGGCGCGGCGGGCTGGGCCGCCCTCGCTGTCGGTGGTCAGACGGTCCAATTCCTCCTGAGACAATTCAATCTTGTCGGTTTCGACCTTCATGCGCGCGGCCTCCCCCAGTCAGCGCGTTGTCGCCCGCGCATTGTGCCTGCGCGTGTCCCCCGGGCCTAGGAACAACTCTCGGCGCCGGAAGTCCAGTGTTACTGCATGCCGACCTCTGGGCTGGCGGCCATCGGTCGAGATCGGCAAGCGGCGCGGTTGCTCCCGCGCGCGCGAGCACCTATCTTCCCGGCCATGCCTGACATCGCCCCCGCCCGCACCGATCTGTCCCGGATCCGCAATTTCTCGATCATCGCCCACATCGACCACGGCAAATCCACCCTTGCCGACCGGTTGATTCAACTGTGCGGCGGCCTCACCGACCGCGAGATGAAAGAGCAAGTGCTTGATTCGATGGATATCGAGCGGGAGCGCGGCATCACCATCAAGGCGCAGACCGTTCGCCTTAGCTACAAGGCGAAGGATGGGCGCACCTACATCCTGAACCTGATGGACACACCGGGCCATGTGGACTTCGCTTATGAAGTCTCTCGCTCGCTGGCAGCCTGCGAGGGGTCGCTGTTGGTGGTGGACGCCAGCCAGGGGGTGGAGGCGCAAACCCTCGCCAATGTCTATCAAGCCATTGATGCCAATCACGAAATCGTCCCGGTTCTGAACAAGGTGGACCTGCCCGCAGCTGAGCCGGAGCGGGTGAAGGCGCAGATTGAGGACGTCATCGGCATTGATGCCAGCGAGGCTGTGCCGATCTCCGCCAAAACCGGCCTTGGCGTGCCCGATGTGCTGGAGGCGCTGGTCACTCGCCTGCCTGCACCGACGGGCGATGTCGACGCGCCCTTGAAGGCGCTGCTGGTGGATAGCTGGTACGATGCCTATCTGGGCGTGGTGATTCTGGTGCGGGTGCGCGATGGCTCCCTCAGGGTTGGCCAGAAGATCAAGCTGATGTCGACGGGGGCGACCTATCAGGTGGATCGCGTCGGCGTGTTCACCCCGAAAGCCGTGCAAGTGGGCGAGATGGGGCCGGGCGAGATCGGCTTTATCACCGCTGGTATCAAGGCGGTGGCCGATTGTGCCGTGGGCGACACCATCACCGATGACAAGCGCCCAGCCAGCGCGCCGTTGGCGGGGTTCAAGCCATCCGTGCCTGTGGTGTTCTGCGGATTGTTCCCAACCGATGCGGCCAATTTTGAAGATCTGCGGGAAAGCCTTGCGAAGTTGCGCTTGAACGACAGCTCCTTCAGCTTTGAAACTGAAACATCAGCCGCGCTCGGATTTGGCTTCCGCTGTGGCTTCCTTGGTCTTCTGCACCTGGAGATTGTGCAGGAACGCCTGGAGCGGGAGTTTGATCTGGACCTGATCACCACCGCACCAAGCGTGGTGTATCACATACATTTGACCGACGGCACCATGGTGGAGATGCACAATCCAGCCGACATGCCCGACCCGGTGAAAATCGAAAAGATCGAAGAGCCCTGGATCAAGGCGACCATCCTGGTTCCCGATGAGTATCTGGGTGCAGTGTTGGGCCTGTGCCAAGAACGCCGCGGCTTGCAGCTGGACCTCACCTATGCTGGCAACCGGGCGATGGCGGTCTATAAGCTGCCGCTGAACGAAGTGGTGTTTGATTTCTATGACCGGCTGAAGTCAGTCAGCCGTGGCTATGCCAGCTTTGACTATCAGCTGGATGAGTATCAGGAAGGCGATCTGGTCAAACTGTCGATCCTGGTCAATGGCGAGCCTGTGGATGCGCTGTCGTGCATGGTTCACCGCAGCGCCGCCGAGGCGCGCGGTCGCTCCCTCTGCATCAAGCTGAAGGACTTGATTCCACCGCAGCTGTTCCAGATCGCCGTCCAAGCCGCCATCGGCGCCCGCATCATTGCCCGCGAAACCGTGCGTGCGCTGCGCAAGGACGTGCTGGCGAAGTGCTATGGCGGCGACATCTCCCGCAAGCGCAAGCTGCTGGACAAGCAGAAAGAAGGCAAAAAGCGCATGCGCCAGTTCGGCCGCGTCGAAATCCCCCAGAGCGCGTTCATCGCCGCTTTGAAGACCGGGGAGTAGGCCGACATCCTCCGCTCACACAAAGGGCCTTGATGCATCGAGGGTTAAGGTGTAGGGTCCTGCTCATGGACCTCGCACTCGCCCCCTCTGATGTTTCTCCCGCAGCGGCCCGGTCGGGTCAGGCACGGGTGGATTATGGGTCCCATGCCTATTGGGCGGGGACGATCAAGATGGGGCTGTCGAAGTTCTTCATCTTGCGGGTGCTGCACGACCGGCCCATGCATGGCTATGACATCGCCCGCGCGGTGGAGCAGGTGACCGGGGGGTGCTGTTCGCCCACCGAGGGCACCGTCTATCCTGTGCTACGTGAGTTTGAATCTGGCGGCTACGTCACAGCCCACGAGGATGTGGTGCAGGGCCGCCAGCGCCGGGTCTATCGCCTGACCGACAGTGGTCGGGCGGCGTTTCAAGTGGCGCTGACGGCGTGGCGGGAGGCTAGCCGCGCGCTGGAAGACACCAGCCGCGCGTTCCCCCAACCACCGACAGCCGACGCGTCTGCCTGTTGCGGGCCGTGAGGCCCCTTTTTTGCCCTGAACCCTTGCCCCTCTATGCATCAAGGAGGACACTATGACGCCCCCAACTTTCCCATCCTCCCTGCCGGTGGTGATCATCGGCGCAGGACCCGTCGGCTTGGCGGCCGCTGCCCATCTGGTGGAGCGCGGCTTGACGCCGCTGGTGCTGGAGGCTGGCCCAGCCGTTGGCCACTCCATCCGCCAGTGGGCCCATGTGCGGATGTTCTCCACGTGGGAGTTTGGCATCGACACTGCATCGCGCCGGGTGCTGGAGGTGACTGGTTGGCAGGCGCCTGCTGGGTGCGGCTATCCAACGGGTGGAGACTTGGTGACCCGCTATCTGGAACCACTGGCGGCGACGCCTGCGCTGCAGCCGCACATCCGCACCAACGCGCGTGTGATCGGGGTGGCCCGTCAAGACCTCGGGCGCCTGAACACTGGCTCCCAGCGCGATAGCACACCGTTTCTGATCCAAATCGATCATGATGGCGCGGTGGAGGAGGTGCTGGCAGCGGCTGTGATCGATTGCTCGGGCACCTGGACCACGCCCAGTCCTGCCGGAAGCCACGGCCTGCCAGCAGTGGGTGAAGCCCAGCACGCGGACCGCATCGCCTATGGCATCCCCGATGTGCTTGGCGCGGCGCGAGCAGACTATGCCGGGCGCACCACACTGGTGGTGGGGGCTGGGCATTCGGCCATGAATGCCGTGCTCGATCTTGTTACGCTTGCGCAAGCAGAGCCGGAAACCAAAATCCTGTGGGCATTCCGCCGACCGCTGGCAGGCGTGAACTTCGGTGGCGGCGCCAAGGATGCGCTTACCCAGCGTGGTGCGCTGGGACGGCGGGCCGAGGCGTTGATTGACGGTCAGCGGGTCACGGCGCTGGCACCGTTTCGGTTGGACCGCATCACAACGGGCGCTGACTCGCGCCTTAGCATCGCTGGACGCCTGGACGGCACGCCCACCACAGTGATCGCCGACCGAGTGGTGGTGGCCACGGGCTTCCGCCCGGACTTCCGCTTCTTGAGCGAAGTGCGCCTGGGCCTTGACCCAGCGGTGGAGGCGACCCCGATCCTTGCCCCGATGATCGACCCGAACCTGCACTCCTGCGGCACGGTGCGGCCCCATGGCGAGGCCGAGCTGCGCCACCCGGAGCCCGGCTTCTGGATCGCTGGCATGAAAAGCTATGGCCGCGCGCCAACCTTCCTGTTGGCCACCGGCTACGAGCAGGTCCGCTCCATCGCTGCCCACCTTGCAGGTGACCACGCGGCCGCGCGCCGCGTCGACCTAGTGCTGCCGGAAACCGGCGTTTGCTCCACCAACCGCCCGGCCCAGCCCACTGCAGTTGCGACGCCGGTACCGGTGGCAGCGTGCTGTGGGTAGGCCGTGCGATCTGTGGATTATCCTCGGGAACTGGTGATCGTTTCGCTCTCAAATCAGCAGGTGACGGCAGCCATGTCCACCCAAGGAGCAAGGGCGGGATCCCAAGCAACCCGCTAACCAAACCCGTCAGCGGCTGGTCACGTCGGCAGGCTTGCCGTGACCAGCACGCCAAGGGTGGCGAGCAGTTGGATTGCGTTGAGAGCCACGCTCAGGCGGTGGCCGCGCTCAAAGCGGTGGTTGGCGGCTGCATCGCCTGCCAATCCCTGGTCGCGCGCAGCATTGATGCGCGGCATTAAGATCTGGCGTGCGGCGAGGGTGCTGACTGCGACGGCCAGCATCACCGCCGCCAACACTGGCGCGTGTGGTAGGAATGCGAGGCCTGCGACCAGTGCCGTGGCTGCCACGAAGGCGTAGTAGTTGGGAAACAGGCGGCGGATGAAGCGGGCAGCCGTCGCAGCCTCCAACGCCGTGAACACCGTGGGTGCGATCACGACTGAGAAGAACACCATGCCGCCCAGCGTCAAGGCCGTGGCGAGGTCTGCAAGCACCGAGGCAAGTATGATCATGGGGAGTCCAGCAGTCGCGCAGCCAGCGCCAAGCCGCTTGCCATCGCGTCGCCCAGGCGGGGGCCAGCGCACCAGTCGCCGCAGGCGGCGAGGGTGCCACTTTCACTGAGCAGGTAGGGCACGCCAAGCGGCTTGGTGGTGATCGCATAGCGCCAGCGGTGTGCCTTGGCGTGCAGGATCGCGCCTTGCGTGCCGCCGATGGGGGTGAGCAGGCCGTCGATCATGGACTGGGCGACAGTCTCGGCGTCGTCCTCCAGATGGGCAACGGTCCAGTCCTGGGAGGCGTGGAGCACCCAGGCGTCGGGGGACTCGGCGCGACCGGGCTTGGTGCTCATGCGGATCGCCAACTCCACGGTCGGCGATCCAACCACAAGGCCCGCCACGGGCAGTGGTTGGTCGAGGGCCAGCATGGTGGTCCAGCGCGGCGCCATCTCCGCGCGGGCGGCAGCCTCGGCCAGTGCTGGGTCAACGGACAGCAGCGGCACAGCTTGGGGAGCCGGAACAGCCACCACAGTGCGCGCGAAGGGGCCATGGGCGGCTCCGCCCTCGTCGTGCAGCAGCCAGCCAGCGTCGATCGTCTCAAGCGTTGTGATCCGCACGCCACAACGGACATCCAAACCCGCGGCCAAGGCCTTTGGCAGGGCGGACATGGTGGGCGCCCCGGTCCAGGCGGCTGGAGCGGGCAGGCCCGGGCCAATCCAGCGCTGCACTGCCCCGGTGGCAGTCAACTCCGCCAGCAGCGCTGCGATGGCGGGTGGGCGATCCTCCAACCCAGGGGCGCCATGGTCGAAGGTCACGCCATCGACCCGCCGTGTGGCGGCCCGACCGCCGGGTCCGCGTGCCTTGTCGAACAGCACCACGGCTTGCCCAGAGGCGGCCAAGCTGCGACCCAAGGCAAGGCCCGCAACACCTGCACCAATGATGGCGGTGACCGGGTGCTCCGTCACGCCTTGCCTCGCATCCAGGTATGGCGCCGCACCACCAGAAAGGTTGCATAGAAGCCCCGCAGCAGAGCACGACCGACGCGGTTGTCCAGCACCCTCGCCGCCCACGCAAAGCGCGGCAGTCCGCGCCAGATTTCCAGGAATGCCTCACCGCCCAGTGCCACGCGGCCATCGGCCCGGCGCACATGCATGCGCGCCAGCTTCTCCGCCCGTTCGTCCACAGGCAGTGTGTTGGCGTCAATCCAGGTCATGGCGGACCCGCCCTCCATCTTGCGATAGACGCCCACTTCGTAAGCACACACTGGGCATTGGCTGTCGTACCAGATGACTGGGCAGGCCGGGGGCGCCTCTGCCGCGTCGGACGGTGGCGATCGGGGCGTTGTGTCAACTGGTTGGGTCATGGCGGTGTCCCTTTCGGTCACTCCTCAACTGTGCGCTGATTGTCCCTCCCGGCAAGGTGGCAGGGTTGCGGCACACCAGCGCACAGATGAGCCCTGGCTAAGGGGAGAGGGCGCGTGCCAAGTCCGCGATCAAATCGTCGGGATGCTCGATCCCGATCGACAGGCGGATGGTTGCATCGGTGATGCCAATTCGCTCGCGTACGGCCAGCGGCACACCGGAATGGGTGGTGGTGCCGGGATGGGAGGCGAGCGACTCCGTACCGCCCAAACTGACCGCCAGCTTGAAGATCTGCACGCGGTTCAGGAAGGCGAAGGCCGCCTCCAACCCACCAACAATGTCGAAGGAGAAGGTGGAGCCCGGCGCCAGGCACTGGCGTTCTGCCACAGCGCGGGCCGGGTGATCGGCGCTTAGATGCTCCAGATGATGGACGCGCGCCACGCGGTCATGGGCAGCAAGGAAGCGCGCCACCGCGCGGCCATTGGCATCAGCCCGGTGCATGCGCAGCGACAGGGTTTCCAAGGACCGACCCAACATCCAGCAGGAATGTGGGTCCAATTGGGTGCCGATGGCGCCGCGCAGCAGCCGAATGGTGCGAATGGTCGCCCCATCGCCAATTGCGGCGCCAGCAATCAGGTCCGAATGGCCGCCCACATACTTGGTCAGAGAATACAGCGAGACATCGGCGCCATGCTGCAACGGCCGCTGGAACACCGGCCCTAACAGAGTGTTGTCGCACACAAGAATAGGGCGCTGGGTCTGATCGGCTGTGATCTCATCCACAACGCGACGCACCAGAGCGATGTCTACCAGCGTGTTCAGAGGATTGGATGGCGTTTCGATCATCACCACGGCCACGCGCCCACCCGTGCTGCGGGCCTTGGTGACGGCCTCGTCAGCGGCGGCGCGGATAGCGGCTTCGCCCAGCCCGTCGCTAAACCCAACCCCGGCCATGCCAAGCCCCGCCAGGGTGCGGCTGATCAACGTCTCTGTCCCGCCATACAGCGGTTGAGAGTGCAGGATCACATCGCCTGGGCGGGCAAAGGCCAGGATGGTGGTGGCAATCGCCGACATGCCAGAGGAGAACAGCACACAATCCTCTGCCCCTTCGAACACCGCAAGGCGATCTTCCACAATTTCCGAATTCGGGTGGTTGAAGCGGGAATACACCAGACCATCGACGGCGCCTGCCGGTGGCACCTTGCGGCCGGAGGTGTAATCGAAAAAGTCCCGCCCTTCCTCGGCCGAGCGGAACACGAAGGTGGAGGTCAGGAACACCGGCGGCTTGACGGCCCCCTCCGACAAGGCGGGGTCGTAGCCATAGGTGAGCATCAGGGTTTCAGGATGCAGATCGCGGTTGCCGATCTGCTGCTTGTGGTAGCGCGGTTCTTTCTTCATGGCGGTGCCTCTCCCGGTTTTGCCGAGGGTGGCACCGTTCCATGGACGGGGGAAGGGGCGGCTACTTCGGTGCCTCCACAGCTGCAAACACCGCTGCGGTGACCAAGTCTTGCACCGAGGCCCCCATCGGGACGATCTGCACCGGCTTTGCCAGCCCAACCAGCAGCGGCCCAACGGCATCACCACCGCCCAGGGTCTGCAATAGCTTGGCTGAGATGTTGGCGGCGTCACGGTCTGGCATGACCAGCACATTGGCGGGGCCAGACAGACGGCAGAACGGATAGAGTTTCATGAGATCGGAGTTGAGCGCGACATCCGCCGCCATCGGGCCATCGACTTCGTAGGGTACGCGGCGCTCGATTAGGATTTCCACGGCCCTGCGCACCCGCTCGGCAGCCTCAGACGGCGGATTGCCAAAGCTGGTGGAGGACAACAGCGCGACCCGCGGTTCCTTGCCCAGCGAGCGCGCCTTCATCGCCATCTGGTGGGCGATATCGGCCAACGTTTCGGCAGTGGGGGTTTCTGTAATGTGGGTGTCGCCCATCAGGATGGTGCGGTCGCGCAGCAGGATCATGCTCATGCCGAACACCGTGGAGGTGCCGCGCGGGTCAATCGCCTTGCTGATGTCGTCAAACGCGACGGAGAAGGTGCGCGTCAGGCCGGTGACCAGCGCATCGGCATCGCCAACAGCCAGCATGCAGGCAGCAAACACATTGCGGTCTTGGTTCACCAGACGCTGGCAGTCGCGATACAGCAGGCCCTTGCGGTGCAGGCGCTCATACAAGAAATCCGTGTAGCGCTGGTTGCGCCGGGACAAGCGCGCATTGTGGATTTCCAGCCCGCTGTCCTGGGGCAGACCCAAGCGCTCGAGCGTGGCGTAGACCCGGTCCTCCCGTCCGACGACGATGGGCTGGCCATAGCCGCTCTGGCGGAACGCGATGGCGGCGCGCAGCACCCGCTCCTCCTCGCCTTCTGCGAACACCACTCGACGCGGGGCCAGGCGGACGCGCTCAAAAATCCCCTCCAGGCTGGCAGCTGTGCGGTTCAAGCGACCGGCGAGGTTGCGGCCATAGGCTTTGAGGTCGGCCATCATCTTACCAGCAACCCCGGTGTTCATCGCGGCGCGCGCGACGGCAACGGGGATCCGCTCAATCAAGCGTGGATCGAACGGCACCGGCAGAATGTATTCCGGCCCATAGCGCAGGCGCCGTCCGGCGTAGGCGGCATCCAGCTCATCCGGCACATCCTCGCGTGCAAGGGCGGCCAAGGCTTCGGCTGCGGCTGCCTTCATCGCCTCGTTGATGGTGGAGGCGCGCACATCCAACGCACCGCGGAAGATGTAGGGAAAGCCCAATACATTGTTGACTTGGTTTGGATAGTCTGACCGACCAGTCGCAACGATCGCATCGCTGCGCACTGCCGCCACTTGCTCTGGTGTGACTTCGGGGTCGGGGTTCGCCATCGCGAAAATGATTGGGCGTGGCGCCATGCTGCGCACCATCTCGGCAGTCAACGCGCCTTTGACCGACAAACCAAAGAACACATCGGCCCCTTCCATCGCCTCGGCCAAGGTGCGGGCCGGGGTTTCAATGGCGTGGGCTGACTTCCACTGGTTCATTCCCTCAGTGCGGCCCTTGTAGACCACGCCTTTGGTGTCACACAGCGTGACGTTGCTGTGGGGCATGCCCATCGACTTCAGCAACTCGACACAGGCGATCGCTGCAGCACCAGCACCGTTGACCACCAGCTTGGCCCCGGCCATGTCCCGACCCGTCAAGTGCAAGGCATTGATCAAGCCAGCGGCTGCCACAATCGCCGTGCCATGCTGGTCATCATGGAACACTGGAATGTCCATCAACTCGCGCAAGCGTTGTTCGATGATGAAGCATTCCGGTGCTTTGATATCCTCCAGGTTGATCCCGCCAAAGCTCGGGCCGAGGTAGCGCACGGCGTCGATAAACTTGTCGACGTCGCTGGTATCAACTTCCAGATCGATGCCATCAATATCAGCAAAGCGCTTGAACAATACCGCCTTGCCTTCCATCACCGGCTTAGAGGCCAAGGCGCCGAGATCGCCCAGACCCAGCACCGCTGTGCCGTTGGAGATCACCGCGACCAGATTGCCTTTGGCTGTATAGTCATAGGCGGTTGCGGGATCGGCCTGGATGCGCAAGCACGGCACCGCGACGCCTGGGCTGTAGGCCAGCGACAAGTCGCGCTGGGTGGTCAGCGGTTTGGTCGGCGCGATCTCTAACTTGCCGGGCCGGCCGCTCGAATGCAGGGCGAGCGCCTCCTCATCGGTGACGCGCGAGCTGGGCAGCGGCTGGTCCATCGGGGTCTGCTCCTGGGGTGATCTGGTGGGGTGATCTGGCGGGTTGGGTGGTTGGCACAGTGAAACGCTTTAGATGTCAACCACCGTCCGCGCGCATGCAACCGGGACGGCGACCCTAAAGAGGTGTGCAGTGCGAAGTCAAAGCGCGGATGAGGGTGCATGCGGTCTTTGGCGACGGATTCTTGTGGGTCGGCACTGGCGAGGTTGCGTCGCTATCCTTTACTATAAAGCCCCACGATAAAGGCTAAGCACCCAAAGATCCGCGTGGCACCTTCCCCTGAGTCAAGGCGAAAAGCCCGCTATGCCAAGCATTTACAGGGCAATCTGGTCCCAGTTGCGGGCAAAAGCGGCGCCTTTGCATGTGTGCCACCTCTGGTGCCGCAGCGTCTTTCCGACGGATGGCCGGTCGACGCCGAACTGTGGGTCAACGGTATGGAGGCGGAGATAGCCGAAGCCCACCCTCACGACCGTGAGGCTTTGAACACGCTGCCGCTTCGGTTGGGAACTCACCCCCAAGTCCTCGGCCTATAACGGCCACCACCACCTCACACCCGGTTGCTCAGGTGGTGGTAGAACTGGTCGGCGTCGATCTCGGACAGGACCAGGGCGTTGGGGCGGGGGCCAGTGGATTTCGGCCACCAATGCACCAGCGTGCGCCCGTGGCTGGGACCGCCGCTGGCGTCGATCTCGACGGCGACGTGGCGGCCGCTCACCATCTCCGGCCAGATCAGGGCAGCGACGGCGCAGGGGTCGTGGAGCGGGCCGCCCTGGTAGTTGAACTTTTCCAAACGGGGATAGCGGGCCAGCAACTCCGCCACAGCCAGTGCCGTTGGGCGGCCGGTCGCCTTGAGCGCGGCGATGCGCGCGTCTGTCCCTAGGGCTTGGTGGGTGAGATCCAGCGGCACCAGAATGACATCCAGGCCAGCACTGAACACCACGGCTGCGGCCGCGGCATCGGAATGGATGTTGAACTCCGCCGCGGGCGACACATTGCCAAGGCCGATAGCGCCGCCCATGATCGCGACCCGGCCAAGGCCCCGCGCTGCGTCTGGGTATTGGATCAGCAGCAGTGCCAAGTTGGTGAGCGGACCGACACAGGCCAGATCGATCGAGCCCGGCTCGGCTGCCAGCAAGGTGCGGGCCAGGAAGCTGACGGCATGCTCCGCCTCGGGCGGACGAGACGGGGGCGGCAGGTCCAGACCCATCAAGCCATCGCCGCCATGGAACCGCTCGCCGAGATCATAAGGCTTCAGCAGGGCGCGCGGGGCGCCGCGATAGATCGGTCGATCCGCACCCGCCAAGTCGAGTATCCGGCGGGCATTGGCGGCCCCTTGATCCGCCCCGACATTACCCGCGACGATGGTGATGGCCTCGAACGCCAACTCATGGCTGCCGAGGGCCAACAGAATCGCGATGGCGTCGTCTTGGCCGGGGTCGCAATCCAGGATGAACCGGCGGCTGGTCACACCCGCTCCGACAGCCAGATGGCAAGGCGCGAGCCAGTGCGCACTGCACCATACAACAGACCATACCCAGGGGCCTCGCGGCCCCCGCGCGCCTCGGCTTCGTCGCGATGGTCCAGTTCTTCTTGACGGAACTGGTCAATCCGCTCCTTCAACGCGGCCTCGTCGGGGCCGAGGGCGGCGTGCTGGCTGCGATAATGCTCGTCGATGGTTTCTTCCACGGCGATGGTGCAGGCCATCGCTGCTTTCTCCCCCATCAACGCAGTGGCCGCACCCAGCGCGAAGCCCGCGACATGCCAGAGCGGCAACAATGCCGTGGGACGGACCCGACGTTGGCGCAATTCCCCTTCGAAATGGCTGAGATGCTGGCGTTCTTGCTCCAGCATATGCTTCAGCGTTGGTGCCACTCCACTGCGGCCCAGTACGGCCAGCTGGCCCTGATAGATGCGGACGGCGCCATACTCCCCCGCGTGATCAACCCGCACCGTGCGGGCGACCGTGTCAGCGGCGAGGGGGTCACCAGGACGGCGCATGTGTGTCATCGCGAGGCTCCCGCACGAACAAGACCAAAGGCCAAGCCCAGGGCAGCTGCCAGGGAGACCACGGCATTCCAGCCAGCCATGCTCAGGCCAGCCAGGACAAAAGCGGGCTCGTCACAGCGCACCACAGGCTGGCTCAACAGCTGACGGCGCAAACCCTCCAAGTCCAGGGGGGTGGACGTTGCGCCGCAGGCAGAGGTGCCAGCCCACCACGCAGCCTCCACTCCAACGTGGAAGCCAGCGATGCCTGTGCCCACCACCAAGGCCGCCGCTGCTGCAGCCAGGACCACGCGTCCCCACGCCGTCGGAAGCAGCATCGCTGCCGCCCCCAACAGGATCGCCGCGGCCCAGGGCCAGCGCTGCCACAGGCACAACTCGCACGGGCGCAAGCCCCCAAGATACTGGGAGGCCAGAGCCGCTCCCAGCACCGATGCCGAGCCAAGAGCCGTGACAGCCCCCAACCCAGCGACTGACGAAATCCGAAATCCAGTCATCCCCCCAACCCTGCCCCGACCCCGACCAGCGGGGCAAGAGGGTGGGGCCATCAAGCGCAAGTGCGCCATTCATCTCTATGGTTGAAGATGCCTGAAATACATCCTATAGTTTTGCCTGGGTTTTTTGAGAACCATCAATAGGAGACAAAGGATGCGACAAAAAAGAAGTCTGATTGCAGTTGAGGAGATAAACAAAGCGTTAAATCTGGAGTTAGAGCCTGGACATGGCTGGCTGAGCATGGCCGCGGACGAACACATACGCACAAGGCATCCAGCGGATTACGATATCTGCCTGAAACACCTCGACGCGATCTTGTCTCAGCCGGATTGGGTGGGCCAGAAACCCAGTCAGCCTGATAGTTTTGAATTGATATCGAAAGTGACAGATAATGGCGAAAACATCATACTCGTCGCTGTATCCATTGAAAGAAACGCTTTTGGTAATTATCAAATTCGCTCAGCATATCGATTGCAGCAACATGATCTCGACAGACGCCGACGCAACAACCTGTTTAAGCGTATTCTAAAGCGTGAAGAGCCCCTCGGGTAAGGGGCTCTTCGGACCTTAGCCGTGCGCCAATTCGGATCTCTTCATCTACACTGTCAGGACCAAGCCGTGAGAACCCAGTCCATGCCAGTGCAAACTAATTCCCTGTTGCCAGGCGTGTGAGGCGGCTGTTCTCACCTCTAAGGTCAACGCTGAAAATCGTGGGTTGCATAGATATTGTCAAGGCATCTTGTTGGCCGTCTGGCAAAAGTAGAAGGCGAGTCATCCCAAAGCCATCAGCGCTTTCACGCGATCAGCGGGGCGGCAGAGGGCGGCGCGGGTGCCGATCACGACGATGGGGCGGTTGACCAGTTGCGGGTGCGCAACCATCGCGGCGATCAAGGCCTCATCGCTCACTCTCGGCTGATCAAGGCCAAGGTCTTTCGCAGGCGTGCCTTGGAGGCGCAGAATAGCCCGCGGTCCGGTGCCGAGTTGAGCACAGAGGGTGAGCAACTGGTCAGGCGTCCAGCCGGTTTTCAGATAGGGCACCACGGTCGGTGCCAGCCCAGCCTCGGTCAACGCCGCCAAAACCGAGCGAGAGGTGCCGCAGGCGGGGTTATGAAAGATTGTCGCATTTGTCATGTCAGTTCCTTGTACAGAAGCCATTGACCTTGAGGGTCGAGATGCGCAATCTGCCGCTCCGCGCGGGCGTGGCGGAATTGGCAGACGCGCCGGACTCAAAATCCGGTTCTGGTGACAGAGTGTCGGTTCGACCCCGACCGCCCGCACCACTCTCCCTTCAATGACAGTCGATGTGGCAGCTGGCTTGGTCAACAGCTGTGGCTCCACACGGTTTGCGCAAGATCCGGGTCGTGCTGCGGGGCAGGGCGGCCAAGGATGGGGCACCCACTTTCCTGAGGTGCCGCTATGGACTTCCGCATCACTGGTCTTGACCCTGCCCCGTTCGCACCCCTCTTCGGTTTGTCCGACGAAGCGCTCGCCGCGCGGGGTGCGGTGCGGTACGTGGTGACCGAACAGCCCGGCTTTCCTGACCGCGTGGAGATGCGCGAAGGCCGACTGGGCGAGACGATGCTGCTGGTCAATCACGTCTCTCTCGACCAGCCGACCCCCTATCGCGCAACTCATGCAATCTTCGTCCGGGAGGGGGCGACCACACCCTTCGATGCCATCAACACCGTGCCAGAGGTGATGCGCCGTCGGTTGCTGTCGGTGCGTGGCTTTGATCCGACCGGCATGCTGCGCGATGCCGATGTGGTGGAGGGCACAGCCCTCGAAGCCGTGATCGACCGGCTGTTTGCCGATCCTGCCATTGCGTTCCTGCACGTCCACAACGCCAAGCAGGGTTGCTATTCGGGGCGGGTGGATCGTGTGGCGTAAGCCACGCACCCGCTAAACATCCAACAGCTTGGCGACGGCCACCACTTGTTCGGCCACGGCGCCCAAGCGGGCGCCGCGGTCCATCGCCAGTTTGCGCAGATGGCGATAGGCTGCTTCTTCATCACAGCCGCGTTGGGCCATGACGATGCCTTTGGCCCGCTCGATCAGTTTGCGCTCCGCCAGGGTTTGGCGGGCGACGTCCAGTTCGGCCTTCAAGGCTTGCATCTGGCGGAACTGCGCAACGGCAAGGTCCAGTAAGGGACGCACCCGGGTGACCGCGACGCCGTCGGTGACATAGGCCGTCACTCCCGCTGAGACCGCTTCTGCCACCGCGGCCTCGTCTCCATCCGCGATGAACATCACGGTGGGACGGGTGTCATCACGGCCAATGCTGCGCATCTGCTCCAGCGTGTCCCGGTCCGGGGAGGCGAGATCGATCACCACGGCGTCGGGTTGCAGATCGCGCAGAGTATCGGCCAGTGGCTGATGGCGGTGCGGTGGGTGCAGGACGTCGTAGCCCTCAGCCGTTAGCCGCGCTGCCATCGCCGTGGTGCGCTCCGGGTCTTCATCGATCAGCAGCACGCGCAAGGTTAGTGGCATGGTGCGGCTGGCCACTGAGTGGGGTCGCGCGGGCGGCTTTGCCACAGCTCGGTTGCAACAGCGTCCGCCGCGCCTGGGGAGGCCGCGCGACCGGTCAGGAACAGGGCCATCGCGGCAGTGCCAATTGCAGTCGCGGCACCGCGCGCATCCTCCTGCTCGCCGCGCCAGACCGAAGCGATCCAGCCGCCTGGATCATCCAGCCCCAACGCGTGCCCTGTGATTCCAGGGGTCAGGGCGGGCCACACCGCATCACTCACCACGCCATGGTCTGAGACAAACAGCTGAACCGGCTTCAGCGCGGTGCGCATGGCCTCACCCCCGCCGCCCTTCAACACGCCAAGGCGGTGGAGGCCAAGGTGTCTTGCGGCCCCCAGATGCAGGTCGATGTAGGGTGGATGGAACACGCCATCGATGCTGACCGGCGCGGCGAACGGATTGACCAGCCGGGCTACGGTGTTGAGGGGGGAGCGCAATCCCAGCACGCCGCGCAGCGCCAGCAAGGCATCGAGGCCGGGCATCACCGCGGCCGTCGGGCAAAAGGTAAGGGTGGCGCTTGGCGTGGCGCTGATTGCGATCCCCAACGCCGCCAGCGTGGGGGCGATGGTGTGGCGGCCCTCACCCACCAGGGGGCCGTGCAGGGCCGTGCGCACCCCGGCGAGCGCCACCAGCTTGGCCGCGGCCAGAAACCAGGGCGGTGTGCGAAGCGCACCGTCGGCATAGGACGGCCAATCAAGCTCAACGCCTGCGGCCCGCGGAAGGCCATGATGGCGGCGCACAGCGCGCACCATGCCAGCGGTTTCCGCAGGCCCCTCGCCGCGAAAACGCCACAGCATCAACAGCGCTCCCACCTGCTCGGGGGCGGCATCCCCGGCGAGAATGGCGCTTACTACAGCCTCCGCCTCCGCCTCGGACAGCGGACGGCCGCGGCCCGGCCCGCGACCGATGGCACGCACGGCTGCGGCCAGCGGGTGGCGATCATGGGGCGAGGTCTCAAGGCTGTCGGGCAGATGCATCTTGCTCAGGCTGAAACGGGGGCGCCGGATCGGCAAGCGGGTGAGGTGCTGCGTTCTGTCGCAGTGGCGACTGTCGCCGCACACGGCGGCGGCACCGGCTCGGCCAGCGCCTCGCCAATCAGCACCATGGTGGGACCTGTGAACCGATTGCTCGCCACAGCGTTGCCAAGCAGGCGCAAAGTGGTGTGACAGGTTCGTTCCGTTGGCAGAGTGGCGTGTTCGACCACCCAGGCCGGGGTTTCGGGTGGGCGCCCGCCCGCTATCAACTCGGCTGCCAAGCGGTGGGCGGAGCGGCTGCCCATATAGATGGCGAGGCTGCCGCCAACGCGCCCCAGCGCTTCCCAATCGGGTTCAGCGCCATCGCTTTGCGGATGGCCGGTTGCGACGGTGAGCGTGCCAGCAACACCGCGGCGGGTAAGCGCGCGCTTCAAGCTGGCTGCTGCCCCGAGCGCGGCCGTGATGCCCGGTACAATCGCGACATCAATACCATGGGTCGCCAGATGCTCAGCCTCCTCCCCACCCCGACCAAACACAAACGGGTCACCGCCCTTCAGCCGCACCACCACGCGGCCCGGCTGCGCTTCGGCCACCAGCAGCGCGTTGATATCTGCCTGACTGTGGCGATGCCGTCCGCAGCGCTTGCCGACATCGATCAGCCGGGCATCGCGCCGGGCAAGGGTTAGAATCTCCGGGCCGATCAAGGCATCGTGCAGAATAACATCGGCTTCTGCGATCAGGCGGGCAGCGCGGCGGGTCAACAACTCTGGATCGCCGGGACCGGCACCGACCAGATGCACCAAGGGCGGCGGCGGTGTTGAATCGGCCAGCAGCCGCTCGGCCTCCCGTTCTGCAGCGATGGGCTGGCCCGCCAGCATCAGATCTGCGGGGCGCCCGGTTGCCATCGCCTGCCAGAACCGGCGTCGGTCGCCGTCCCGCGGCAGCAAGCGCCGGACGGTCGGGCGCAGGCGCTGCGACATCCGGGCCAGCGCGCCATAGGCAGGCGGCACCGCGGCTTCGATACGGCTGCGCACCGTTCTGGCAAGGGTGGGTGCCGCGCCGCCGGTGCCAATCGCAATGGTCATCGGGCCGCGCTCAATCATCGAGGGGACTTGGAAGTCACACACGGCGGGCTGATCAACAGCGTTGAACAGCGCCCCGGCAGCGCGCGCGGCACTCTGACAAGCGCGCACAGCCTCGGCATCGTCCAGGGCTGCGATCACCAGCACCAGACCCGCAAACGCTGCTGCGTCGGGAGGGGTGGACCACCGCCGCACCTCGGCACCGGCCCGTGCCAACAAGGCAGCCTTGGTGTCGGCCGCGGCGCCGTCGCCGATCACGCCGACGGCACGGCGCGCAAGCTCCAGGAAGATTGGAAAGTGGCTGAGGCCAGGCTCAGGCTGGGACGGGTTCGGCGGCAGGTGCGACATCGGCGATGATCCCCCTCAGCTCGGACTGGCAGGAGCCACAACGGCTTCCGGCCCCACAGGCAGCACCCAGCGCCGCCACATCGCCAGCACCGGCCCGGATGGCAGCTTCGATCCGGTCGCGGCGCACGCCCAGGCAGGCGCACACGACCGGCTCGCAAGGCCGGGCATCGATGGCGAGGACGGCGTGGCGATGCTCCACGGGTTTGGACAAGAACAGGCGTGTGGCATCGGCAAGATCGGGCCAGTGCGGCGCCGCACCGGCGATCATCACGGCAACCACAGCCCCATCGCGGAACAGCGCCCAGCGAAAGCGTGTGCGCCCGGAATCGACGAGACTGACCACTTCGGCATCCAACTGGCCTGCTAGGGCCGTGATTGGTGCCGCCACGGCCCCCTCCCACGCCAGTCGATGGCTCCACCCGCCCTCTACGGGGCGGCGGCTCCAATAGTCGGCGGCAACGGCGAGCGGGGTGCGCGCCAGCACCACTCCACGCCACGGCAGATCGATCGCCGTCAGCGACACGGGCGTGTGCTTGGCTTCCGGCTGCCCAGAGATCGGGTCAGTCACGGGGTTGACCACGCGACCCACCACGCCCGCTCCAGTGAATTGATCGGTCCAGTGGATCGGCACGAACACGTGGTTCGGCTGCACCCCAGCATTGCCCTGCACGGGCAGCACGATGCTGCCCCAGTCGCTGGCAATCTGCACCAGATCGCCCGGCTGCAGGCCAAGACTGCGCACCGTCTCCGGTGCCAGGGCGGCCGTGCTTTCCGGGTGCTGGGCCGCCAGGCGGGTGACGCTGCCGGTGCGCGTCATGGTGTGCCACTGATCGCGCAGCCGACCGGTGTTCAGCACCAGTGGACGCGCGGTGGTGACGCCATGAGTTGGGCTGCACGGCTGGATCGCAGGGGTTCTCGCCCGCCGGTTGGGCGTGACGAACTGGCCGTCACCGAACAGCCGGGCAGCCGCGGGGCGACCAACTGGGTGCGGCCAGAGCGTAGGTGCCAGGCCGTCGTACTCGCCATCGTTGAGGGTGGCGAGCGCGCCTATGTCGAACGCACGGCTGCCCTGGTTCTCAAAGCCGGACAGGGCGGCGTGCTCGCGGAACACGCCTGCGGCGTTGGTCCAGGCAAAAGCCGCCGGCCAGCCGAGGCGACGACCGAGGTCGGCCAGCATCCACCAGTCGGCGCGCGCCTCGCCGGGGGCAGGCAGGAAGGCGCGCTGACGCGAGATGCGCCGCTCGGAATTGGTAACCGTCCCAGTCTTCTCGCCCCAAGCCAGTGCGGGCAGGCGGACATGGGCGAACCGGGTGGTGTCGGTGTCGGCCATGCAGTCGGCCACGACCACGAAGGGGCAGGCGGCCAGTGCTGCGCGCACCGCACCAGCGTCGGGCAGGCTGACGGCGGGGTTGGTGCCCATGATCCACAGCGCCTTGATCTGCCCGGCTGCGACGGCTTGAAACAAGTCGACAGCCTTCAGACCGGGTTTGCTGGCGATGGTGGGGCTGGCCCAGAACCGCTGCACCCGCTCGCGCGCGCTTGCGTCTTCCAGCGCCATGTGGGCCGCCAGTTGATTGGCAAGGCCGCCAACCTCCCGCCCACCCATGGCATTGGGTTGACCAGTCAAGGAGAACGGCCCCATGCCAGGGCGCCCAATCCGCCCCGTTGCCAGATGGCAGGTGAGGATGGCGTTGACCTTGTCGGTTCCCGTCGCGGACTGGTTGACGCCCTGGCTATAGGCCGTCACCCAGCGTTCCTGGCCTGCAACCATGCGGTAGAAGCGGAGAATGTCAGCGACTGGCAGTCCCGTTCCTGCCGCCACCACCTCCAGGCTGCCAGCAGTGGCGCGCGCCGTGCAAAGGGCTTGGTCAAACCCGTCCAGATGACGGGTGGTCCACGCCCCATCCAGGTGGTTGTGCTGGGCCAGATGCACCAACAAGCCATTGAACAACAGGGCATCGCTGCCCGAGGCGAGTGGCAGATGCAGGTCAGCCTCAGCCGCCGTTGCCGTGCGCCGCGGGTCAATCACCACCAGCCGGGTACCGCGGGTCTGGCGCGCGGCCAGCATCCGGCGGAACAGCACGGGATGGCAGAACGCGGCGTTGGAGCCGACCAGGACAATGACATCGGCCTGGTCAAAATCCTCATACAAGCCCGGCACGACATCGCCGCCGAACGCGCGCCGATGCCCGGCCACCGAGGAGGCCATACACAGCCGGGAGTTGGTATCGATGTTGGCAGAGCCGATGAAGCCCTTCATCAGCTTGTTCGCGACGTAGTAATCCTCGGTCAGGATTTGACCGGAGACGTAGAAGGCAACGCTGTCCGGTCCGTGCTGC
>RDXE01000087.1 GCA_004292755.1 Alphaproteobacteria bacterium | reverse complement strand
AGTCCGAGGTCTGGGAGCGCGCGCCAAAGCCGGGCTTGGCGTGGGCCGCCAATCGAGGACTAAGCGAAGTCTTGTATCTGCTATCTTGCTGATGGTGGCTGGCTGCCATACACCCCCAGCGCCCCCCCACCATATGAATTTTGCGCCGTTTTCGTGTGTCACGTGCGACCCAAGACTGACCATGGAGGAGCGAATGGCCGACATAATTGCCCAATCACGAGACCACACCCGGCCATTTGGCGAGCTTGTAGAAAGCCCAGAGCGCGAGTTGCTGACAAGATATCTGTCAACGGCTCCACTCTGGTCGAACACCTGGTTGTGCAAAAGAGACACTGAGTTACAGACCTCCGCGGATCGGATTGCGAAAGAGGTAGCAACCTTACTTCATTCTAAAGTGCAAGATGTGCGAGTTGTGGATCAAGGCGAAAGAGAGACGCACTTAACAATTTATCTTGAGTCAACTATTTATAATGGTAAAATCTATGAGCTTCAGGGAACTAGAGTGATTGCAAGTTTTTTCCAGAAAGGATTTGCGCACCATTCGTTTCAATTAGAAGCAAGTCTATATATGCCTCTACCGAAAGCAACAATTCCACCTGACGCTTCTGAGTATTCTTTGCAAGCTCAGACTGCGAATTATATCAGTTCTATCTATAGCCCGGCGGTGTTAGAGACAGCTTTTGTGAGCCGCTTTCGCGTGTTTACTCCAAACGCGCAGGTGCCACTTGAAGTCTTTATTGGCAAGGGTCGGGATGGCTTCTGGCTAAATGCAGCACTGCGCGTCATCAAGTCTGTGCAATGGAGTCCACAATGCTAAAAGAAACTCATAGTGGGCAATCATTTGTAAATCGTCTAAGGACGGAGCTACCAGGATTTCAATACTATTACGACACGTCATTGCATTTTAGAGATATGGTCCGAGCATGGGAAGAGAATAGCGGTAATTTCACGGTTAACATATATGACACTAGCCAACCAGGAAGTCGCTATTCTGGTTCTCGTCCCTTTGCGAATATAAGCTATGAGCGACCAGGCTTGTTTATTGGTCGTAACGGTTCTTCAACAATGTCAATAAGCACGACGTTTCTTAATTTTTTGTTTAGTACGCGAGACGATCCAGATGGCCAAAGTCTAGATAACTTCAGGTGGGCATTAGATTCGTTACTGCATGAATATGGCCATTACCTTAGCTTCCCAATTTACACACTGAGTGGCGGTGTTCTTCAGCGGCCATTTGATATTTCAGGCGGCTATTCTCAAGCTCAAGTGCCCTCAGCTTCTGAGCTTCCGACCGCCGTCGGCACACCAGCTTCCTGTTCCTTGATCATCCCGATGATCTGCTGCTCACTGAAACGGCTCTTGCGCATCGCGCGTCCTCCTGGGTGAGGACCCTACATAGTCCTGGCCGGATTTCAGGGGGCTGGGTCAGCCGGGTCATCGTGTTTGCCATCGGTATCATCCTCACAGTGGATTGATACCAGCTCAGCCTCCTGTCCGAAGGCCGGAGTCCACCTCAGTCCGGCGGTGTCCACATCACCCCAATCCCCTGATACGAAAAGCAGGAACGCGAAAGCACGCCGTGAATAGCGCTGATATGGTTTCATCACGTTTGCGG
Source organism: Alphaproteobacteria bacterium (assembly GCA_004292755.1). Taxonomy (GTDB): domain Bacteria; phylum Pseudomonadota; class Alphaproteobacteria; order Elsterales; family Elsteraceae; genus RDXE01. The sequence goes on along the minus strand of RDXE01000087.1, from coordinate 13,246 downwards.
CCAGTCCGTAAGCACACGGCCAAGGATCGCTTCAGACTGGGGGTCTGCCTGGTTGAGAATTGCAGGTTCGCGGTGCGGCTCTTGTGGGATTCTGAGCGAGGCTTGGGATTCCCTATCTTGACATAACGGAGGGAACAGATGCCGAATTATTCGCAAGATCGCCTGAGTGCCTCCGATGCTGCACTGCTCTTGATTGACCACCAAGCGGGGATCATGCAGCTTGTGCATGATTACAGTCCAGCGGAGTTCCGGTCTAATGTGTTGGCCCTAGCCAAGCTGGGGCGAGTCTTCAATCTGCCTACAATCCTGTCATCCAGTTATGAAACTGGACCGAATGGGCCGATCATTCCGGAATTACTTGCCTTGTACCCTGACGCGCCGGTAATCCGCCGACCGGGCCAAATCAGTTCATGGGATAATCCGGAGTTCGTCGCCGCGGTGAAGCAAACCGGGCGGCGGAAGTTGATCATGGCTGGTGTCACAACCGATGTCTGCCTCGCGTTCCCTGCGATGCAGGCGGCTGCCGAGGGCTTTCAGGTTTACGGCGTGATCGATGCGTCTGGGGCGCATGATTTCGCCACTCAGTCCATGGCCGTGCAACGACTCGTTGCCCACGGCGTGACGCCTGTCACGTGGCTCATGGTGGCGGCCGAGTTGCAGCGGGATTGGCGCAGTCCAACAGCAGCGGCAACGGGAAAGCTGTTCCATGAACATCTTCTGAACTATGGAATGTTGATCGACAGTCATGCTGCGATGACCAAGGGAGCAGCCTGATGACTGACACGTATCGCCGTGCCGTTATTGGGTCAGTTGACAGTCGGAACCGTGATGTCTGTGGCGATCGCCAAGTCGGTCAATGTCGCAGATCGGTTCTGCCCAGCATCAGTCAGTGAGGTGTGCCTCCCTGTTGGCATGCGTGCAGCAGCCTGCAGCTTGGGTCCAGTCTGCTGATGCGCGGGTTGTTTTGACTGACGACTGGGTCGCGCGTGGCTCACCGGCTTTCCACCCTTGACCGTTTGGCTGGGGCGTCTTGGCACCTCGGCCATGCCCGGAACAGCCCCCGATCCGGCTCAGGCGCTGAGAGCTGCAGGCATGCCGATCAACATCGTGTCGGCGGTCGCGTTCCGTGTGCAGCCATGCGTCGGCGTCCTGATGGCGCGCCGGACATCTGGTCCCAGGCGATCCGTTAGAGGAGTCAAGAGATGTCGACGCTCCAGGCCACCTCGTCCGGGACCACCAGCGCGCACCGGGGTTCTCTGTCCTGCCAGCCTTACCGTTCACACCATCCCGCAGCCGTGGTGCGGGAGCCTTTCGAGGAGCAACTCATCATGGATCTTGATCGCCGGTCTTTGCTCGCTGTCGGTGCCGTCGCTGCAACTTTGTCCGTCGCAGCGCCGCTTCGCGCCCGTGACCAAGCCACCATCCAGTCCATCAGTGCCATGACGGTTGCGCCCGATGGACGGTTGATTGTGGCCGACTGGCGCGCAGGCGCCCTGCATACGCTTACTCTGCCAACGGCTCCGGCGAGTTCCGGACCGGGCGCATTCAATCTGACTGGTCTCGATGCGGCTTTGGCCGCCGTCGGCCCTGGTCGCGCACGGGCAACCGCGCTGGTTTGGGATGGTGTCCACAACCGCGCTGTGATCGCGCTGGAGGCTGCCGGGCGTCCGTTCCTGGCCCTGGCATTGAATGACGGGACGTTTGTCACGCTCGATCCGGACAGTGCCATAGCGGCGTCAACGCCCCTGGAGGACCCGCCCGGTGAGGCTCTGATCTGGGGGAGCACTCCCGTGCGGTCGCTGACCGTGACCAGCCTCGCTTGGCAGGGCAACACGCTGTTGGTCGCTGGCGTCGCGAACACTGACTTTTCCTCGACGCTCCGACGCATCGCTTATCCATTTGGTTCCGCAACGACGAAGACCCGGATTGAGATGTATCATGCAGTTCACAACCAAATAGAGACTCGCGCGCCCATCCGCGCAATGACCACGGTTACCTTGAACGGCGTTGATCATCTGCTTGCCGCCTATACCTGCACGCCGCTGGTGACGCTGCCGCTTTCGGCACTGGCCGATGGGACGGCGGTGCGCGCCAAGACGATTGCCGAGCTAGGCTTCGGCAATACGCCGCTATCCGTGACCCCGTTCGCCATTGTGTATCAGGGCCAACGCTCCGACTGGGTGTTGGTTGCCAACGCAGCGAAATCGGCTGATCTGATCCCACTGCCTGCCATTGCAGCTGCTGCCACTGGGGCGGGATTGTCCACGCCAGTAAAGGCACCATTCGAACAGTTTGCCGGCGTGCAGGCGATCCCAGTGCCGCTCGGCAATCTTGTTGCGATGGTCGATCAAGGCCCACTGTTTCTTCTGGGATTACGGCGCGATGTCGAAGACGGCGCTCTGCAGTTTGTTTCCTTCCGGAAGGGGGCGTTTTTCCGTCTGTCCGACTTTGTGAACGAATACGACATGCCGGGTTACTCATACCCAGCCGATGACAGCTTCCAGCAGGGCTATATTCGACCGTTCCATGCCATGATGAAGCGGGATGAAGGGCATGCCGATCTCATCCGATGACGCGCCTCGGTTGATCGGTGTGCACCCATCGGGGCGCGACTGGCCAGTGAACATTCTGCGGTTCCATCTCGTGTTTGATCGCGAGATGGAAACCGGTGGAGCTGCCGACTCCGTTGCGATTGAAACCGCTCTTGGCCAGACAGTCCACGGTGCTGTGGTTGATCTGCCGGACGGACTATGGTCGCCGGACGGGCGGGTCTTAACGCTGTTGCTGCATCCGGGTCGTATCAAGCGGGGCCTGGCCGCGTCGGTCCAGCTCGGCCTCGCTCTTCTGCCCGGCCAGGATTATCAGCTTGTTGTCCGCCCCCGTCTCTCAGACCTGCAAGGACATGCGCTTGCCGAGATAACGCGCGTTCCGTTTCGCGGAGCGCCGCCTCAAGAGGCGCCACTGGACCCAGCGCACTGGCAGTGGGTGTCTCCTGACCCTGGTTCTCACGAACCCCTTGTCATCCATGTTGGGTGCGCTCTGGACTTCTTGTCGGTCCGCCACGCCCTCCGTGTGATCACGGCGGACGGTGCCTGCCATGCCGTCACACCGGATGTTGTCGGCGAGACCTTGCTGCTGCACCCCCATGCACCCTGGCCGAAGGCCGGGTACCTTTGTCTTGGACCGACATTGGAGGATGTCTGCGGCAATCGGGTGGGGGCCTCGTTCGAGTGGTCGCGTGACGCTGGATTGAACCCGCCTTGGCCTGACCCAGTAACGCGGGCGCTCTAGCGATTAGTCCTGACCGCCTCATCAACACCGGGGTGACTAGCGGCCCCGCGCGGGGCAATACTCCCGGCGCGGGGCTCTGTCAGTCAGCGCAGGGCTCGCCATGCGTCGACGTCTGGCACCTCAGGCGAACAGCGACGGTGCCGACTTGAGCGCTGTCGCCACGCGCGCCACATAGTGGCCCTGGAACCGAGCACCCGCCAGTTCCACTTCCGAAGGCTGACGGCTGCCATCGCTGTGGGTGATGGTCGAGGCGCCATAGGGGCTGTTGCCCATCACCTCGTTCACGCCCATCTGCCCCTGGAAGGCATAGGGCAGGCCGACGACGATCAGCCCCAGATGCATCAGCGTGGGAATGAAGGAGAGCACCGTGCTTTCCTGCCCGCCATGCTGGGTGGCGCTTGAAACAAACACCGAGCCGACCTTGCCATTGAGGGCTCCGCGAGCCCACAGCCCGCCCGTCTGATCGATGAAGGCACGCAGCTGGCTGGTGACGTTGCCGTACCGTGTGCCGCTGCCAAAGATGATCGCATCATAGTCCGGCAGCTCCTCGACGCGGGCGACGGGGGCGGGTTGGTCCAACTTGTAGCCAGCTTGACGCGCGACATCCTCCGGCACTGTCTCCGGGACGCGACGAATGAATGCCGCGGCTCCCGCGGCTTCGATGCCCTCAGCGACGGCCGACGCCATCGCTTCAATATGGCCGTAGGTTGAGTGATACAGCACGAGTACACGGGTCATTGTCGGAACTCCTAGCCGCGGGGCGGCAGTCTTGGCCGCACGCACGCAGTTTAGGCTCCAGCACCCGCAGTGCCTTTCGTGTGCGGGCGCAACATTGCCTGGGCTTGCGCACCCAGCACCACCAGGAGGTCAGCAGGCCCAATCCGTTGCCGAGCAAGCAGGGCAGGGCAGGGCAGCAATGGTCGTGCGCGCTGTCGGATGCCCGGTCGAGGGAGTCTCGGATGCGCCGGTGAGCAGCGAAGGGGGCGGTCAGGCCGCGATCACCTGGACCGTGGACTGAGGGTGCAAGGGCAGCGTCTCGCTCGGTGCGTCGGTGACCACGAGGTCGAACTCGTCGATGTGGGCGACGGCCATCAGGGCACTGCGGCCCAGCTTGCCTGAATCGGTGATCAAAACCTTCATCGAGGCGACCTGCATTGCTTGCTGCTTCAGTGCAATTTTGTCGACGTTAAAGTCGAGCAACACGCCGTCGTGTCCAATCCCCGAGCAGGCGATCAGCGCCTGATCAAATCGGTAGCTCGCCACGGTGCGCACAGCAATCGGCCCCGCCATGGACAGGTCGGGCCCCATGATCCGCCCGCCGGTCAGGATCACCTCAACGGCTGCATTCGCGGACAGGATGCGGGCGATGGTTGCGCTGGGTGTCACCACCCGCAGGGCGGGATGGGAGACCAGGGCGCGGGCGACAGCCTCTGCCGTGGTGCCGACGTCCAGAAAGATAGTCTGCCCCTCGGCGATCCTTGCCGCGCTCGCAGTGCCGATCCGCGCCTTCAGGTCAGTGTCGAGGGCTTGCTTGGCGTCGTAGCTGAGCCTCAGGCCCGAGCCAGTCCGCCCCGCCCCGCCATGAAAGCGGCGAAGCACGCCAAGCTCGTCTAGCCGAATGATCTCCCGTCGCACGGTCTGGGCAGAGACCGCGAACTCACGGGCCAACTGGTCGATGGTGACAAACCCGTGCCGTTCCACCTGCGCCACGATCTGCGCCTGGCGCTCGTTTAGGGCGGGAGGGTCTACCTCGGGGTGGTCGCTGTCTCGCATCGTGCTGGTTTCCTTTCGGCAGTCATCAGGATGTAAAGGTTCTTCCATACAATGGGGGCGTCATGGAAGAAAACCTACAAGCCTTCAACCCGCCCGACTCTGGTCCTGCCCTGATGTGGCACGACCAATTGGGTCTGCTCCACCCCAAACGCGGCCTCGTGTTCGCCGTCGCGTCACACAGCTGGATCGCGGGAACAGGCACCGGCACGGTGATTGACGCGGTATCGGCCGTCCGCCGACTGGTGGGCGAGCGAGGTGCGAGGCGCCTGCCCGTTGGCGTGATCGGCCCGTCTGACGCGTCACCAGCGGAGTTGGCGCAGGCGCAAGCCGCTGGTCGCGCGGTGGCGGCCCTTGGATTGCCAATGATCTGCGGCGGGCGCGGGGGCTGCATGGCGGCAGCAGCGCGCGGTGCAGCTGATGCGGGGGGACTGGTGATTGGCGTTCTGCGCTCAACCGAGTGGCTGAGCGCAAACGCCCATATCCACGTGCCGATCGCAACGGGCCTCGGCGAGGCCCGCAACGCCGTGATCGCATCGGCCAGTTTGGCGTTGATCGCGGTTGGTTCCGGCCACGGTACCCTGTCCGAAATGGCGCTGGGCTTGAAGCTGGGTCGACTGGTGATCGCCATGCCGGAGGCCGAGCGAATGACCGGAGCCATCTCCTGCCCCTCAGCTGACGCCGCGATGGAACTCGTCGCGCACCGCTACCTCGGCCTCGACGCAGAGGAGTCGGCATGAGCACGCGCGGCCTGACGGGTCGGCCAACGGGCCTTAGCACAGCGGCGCTGGCGATTTATGCGCTCTATTTGCTGACGCCGATTGCCCTGATCCTCATCGGGTCGGTCGGCGAAGTGTGGCGCAACACCCTGTTGCCGAATGGTGTGACTGGGCGTTGGTTTGAACAGCTGCTCAGCAATCGAACCTTTGTCACAGCGTTTTGGACCAGCCTGTGGGTGTGCGGGGCCACGGTGGTCAGTTGCGTGGTGATCGGCACGCCGCTCGCCTACGTACTGGCCAACACCCGATCCCGCCTGCTCGCGGTGATTGGCCGGGTGATCTACTTGTCGCCCGTTGCCGCGCCAGCCGTTGTCCTCGGTTTTGGCTTCATGCTGGCATTTTCATCTGAGTCGCTGCCATTCCTGGGCAGCGGCTGGCTGATGGTGGCCGCCCACACGGTGCTCTGTCTGCCCTATCTGCTCCAAGTCTTGATCGCAGACCTGAAGCTGCAGGGCATGGCGGAGCTTGAACGAGCGGCCGAGTCTCTGGGTGCTGGGTTCTGGCAGCGATTTGTTGACATCGTGCTGCCGGGCTTGGTGCACAGCTTGGCGTCGGCCTCGATCCTGGTTGCGGCCCTGTCGATCGGGGAATTCCAGCTGACCAACCTGATCGCTGGCTTCCTGCACCGCACCTACCCGATTGTGCTGTTGCAGGCATTCTATGGTGCGACCGGGTTCGCGTGCGCCGCCACCGTCATTCTGTTGGTGCTGGCGTTGGCTGCTGCGGTCGGCGGGGCGCTGACCAGTCGAGGCGCGACCGGCGTCCGGGCTGGGCTCGCATGACCATCGCGTTGGAGGCGGTGTCATTTTCTTACCAGCCCGGCGGTGCCGGGGTGCGTGCGGTCTCTATGACGATCGGCGACGGCGAGTTGATGGCGGTGATCGGCCCCTCCGGCTGTGGCAAATCCACCGTGCTCAAACTCATCGCCGGGTTCCTAATCCCGCAAAGCGGGCGGATCCTGATCGGTGGGCAGGACATGGGGGCGACACCGCCGCGGGACCGCGATCTCGGCGTGGTGTTTCAATCATACGCCCTGTTTCCGCACATGAGCCTCGCGGAGAATGTCGGCTATCCCCTGAAGCTGCGCCACATCCCGCGCGAAGACGCACGGCGGAGGGTGGATGAGGCGCTCGCGATGGTTGGTCTCGCGGCGCTCGCGGATCGCTCGCCCCGCTCGCTATCCGGCGGACAGCAGCAGCGCGTGGCCCTTGCGCGTGCGCTGGTGTTCCGTCCCCGGGCGCTGTTGCTGGACGAACCGCTGTCCGCCCTGGACGCCACTTTGCGCAGTGAGATGCGCGACGAAATCCGTCGTCTGCAGCGGCAGTATGGCATCGCAACGCTGCACATCACGCACGATCAGGAAGAGGCGCTGTCGATGGCCGACCGCGTTGCTGTGATGCGCGCGGGCGAGGTGTTGCAGGTTGCGACGCCGCGCGAGCTCTACCGCACGCCGGTCAATCGCGAAGTCGCAGCCTTTGTCGGCCATGCTAACCTGTTCGAGGGCACAGTTGTGGACCGTACTCGCGTGAGCACGGCATTGGGCGAGCTTGCCTGTGCCCCTCACGGGTTTGCGCCCAGAACAACCGTCTGCGTGTTGATCCGGCCTGAGGCGATCACAGTCTGTCGGCACCCAGTCCCGGATGCTGTTCCCGTTACCGTGCTGCGCGACCGCTTTCTGGGGTCGGTGCGTCGGCTCGACGTTCAGCTGCGCTCTGGTCCAACGCTCCTGGCCGAGACCACCGAGCCTGACCTCGACCCGCAGTTCATCGTGCTTCCTCCCGCTGCGGTGCAGGTCATTGCATCCTCCGCGGCAAACGCCGGGAGCGATACCCCCCGTCCCAGTTCCCTCCATCCCCCCGACTAGGAGTTCGCGTCATGACCCTTGATCGTCGTCAATTGCTGTGCGGCATCGGCGCTTCGGCTCTGATCCTGAACAGCACCCAAGCTCTGGCCCAAGCAGCCGCACAATCTGTCATTGACACCCCCGAACTCTACTCTGGCGAGCGTGCGCTGTACGAGGCCGCTGCGCGCGAGGGGATGGTGATTTCCAACAACACCGGCCCAACCTGGGCGAACTGGGCTGCTCTGTTCCGCGCGTTCGGCATCCGGTACCCAAATGTCAATCTCGTCTACAATGACGTGGGTTCCGGTGTCGCCGTCAACGCGCTGGAGCGTTCCCGGGCCCGGCCCCAAGTCGACACGATTTACTATTTCGGTGCTAATGGTGTGGATGCCCAGCGCCGTGGGCTATTGGCGCCACACACCAGTCAACTTCGACAAGCTGCCTGCGCTGGCCAAGCATCCAACGGGAGAGTGGTTCACAATTCACCAGTTGGAGATTGTGTTCATCGTCAACAAGAAACTGGTACGCACCACGCCGCGATCCTTCGAAGATTTGCTGAAGCCCGAATACCGTGGCAACATCGTCTATCTCGATCCCCGATCCACGGGTGTGGGCCAAGTGATGACTTGGGCTGCAAACTTCGCTCAGGGCGGCAGCTATGAGAACCTCGCACCGGGGCTGAGCTTCATTGAGCGGCTGCACAAAAGTGGCAATGTGCTACGCGTCATGGGCACGACGCCCTACGCCCAGTTCGTGAAGGGCGAAATCCCGATTTGGGTAAACTTCGTCAACGATGGCCTTCGCGCCAAGTTCCTGGATGGTATGGGCGATGATGTGGACGTCGTCTCCCCAAACGAAGGTACCGTTGCGGCGCCATACACCATTAGCCTGGTCAAGAACGGGCCGAACCCGAACGCGGCAAAGCTTTGGCTGAATTTCATCCTGTCGGATGAGGGGCAGCGTCTGTTTGCTGAAGGCTTTGTTACCCCATCGGTCCCAGGGGTTAACATTCCGGAAACCGTGCGTGCACGCTTGGTCACCCACGCAAAGAGCACGCTTCTTGATCTTGAGAAGTCTGCAGCCCAGCTCACCGCCTTGCAGCAAGGCTGGGCTCGCGCGGCGCTGTGAGCGCAGTGTTGCCTCAGTCCAAACTGCAAGACGTTGGCATCCGGGTGCTGTTGACAGCACCCGGAATGCTGGTCTTCGCCATTTTCTTGCTTCTGCCGCTCGGCTATGTCGCAGTCGAGGCGGCAGAGGGGCAGGGGCGCGGCTTGCTGCTGCTCGTGTCGTCCCGCAGCTTCTGGACTGGGTTCCTCAACTCAACGGTGCTTGGGCTGAGTGCCGCGACACTCTCGCTGGCCCTCGGACTTGGCGTGGCACTCCGGCTTGCACGCATGGGGCATGCGGCGCGGACGATATGGTTGTTTGTGATCGCACTGCCGCTCACCTTTTCTGGGCTGATTGTGGCCTATGGCTTCATCCTGGCCTTTGGTCGCGCTGGGTTTGTTACGCTGTCTTTGGAGGTGATCGCAGGCGTTGACCCCGCCGCCTTCTCTCAAGCCGTCTATTCGCCGTACGGACTGGCGTTCGTTTATGCCTATTACTTGGTACCGCGGGTGGTGATGACGCTGACACCAGTGATCTTGAACTTTGACCACAGCCAACTGGCTGCCGCCGAGAGCCTGGGCGCGTCGCGTCGCCGAACGCTGGTTGATATTCTGTTGCCACAGCTGTACGGACCGATGATGTCCGCTTTCGCGCTGGTCGCTGCCGTCGCCATTGGAGCCTATGGCACGGCACTCGCTTTGGTGGGATCCCAGGTCAACATTCTGCCACTGCAACTGTTCACCATGGTGTCTGATGCTGGCGCAGACTTCGCCGTCACCGCAAGCCTCGGGCTGGTGCTGACGGCCCTGTGCTCGATTGTGATTGGCATTGGCGAATGGATTGGGTTCAACCGTGCTCATCGGAGTAGGACAGACGAGTAGGGACTGTGGCAGCAAGCCCCAACCCTAGTCTTTGTTCGAGATCGCAAGGCCGATGGTCGCGTTCTCGCGCACCCGCCGTTGCTGTCTGGCACTCTCTAACGCCCGGTAAGCAGCGCGGCCTCGCCCATCTGGTCGGCTCAGCGAAGCGCGAAAAGACCCGCCGCAAGCGTGCAGATAAGCTGATGGCGGATCTGCGCGCTCGCATTGTCTAAGCGAACACTTGGGCCCAACCTTTTGGACAGGCACCATCGACCCCGAAACTGCCGCTAAGCTGGTGGGTTTGGTCGCCGCTCGCCAACAATGCGACCGTCATTCATATCGAGAATTCGGTCGAATAGGTCTATGGACCGAGGATCGTGCGTCACCACTGCGACCGCGGCCAACCGTTCGCGGGCAATGGACCGGAGGACTTCCATCACCTGTCGGCCGCGCCGACTGTCCAGCGCCGCGGTCGGCTCGTCTGCCAGCACCAGCACGGGTTGGTTGGCCAGCGCACGCGCGACTGCAACCCGCTGCTGCTCGCCCCCAGAAAGCGTCGCCGGTCGGTTCCCGGCACGATGCGCGGTTTCAAGTGCGGCCAGCAGAGTGATCGCTCGCCGCTCCGCCTCTGCCGGTGGAACACCATCAATCACCAGGGCGAGGGCAACATTCTCGGCTGCAGTCAGAACCGGGATCAAATTGGGTTTCTGGAACACAAAGCCGATGTGCTTGCGGCGGAAGTCCCGCAGCGCCGCCTCGTTCGCGACGGTTTCTGTCGGGATCCCGGCCAATTGAACGGTTCCGGATGTGGGGGATTCCAACAGGCCAGCGGCCATCAGCAATGTGGTCTTGCCGCAGCCTGACGGACCGAAGATGCCAACCATCTCGCCCGCCACCAAGTCGAGCGTCACATCGGACAGCGCATCCACCATAGCCCCATCACCGCCGCGATAGCGCACCCCAACATTGCGCAGCGACAGCACCGATGTGCCCATCTGTCGGGTCATGCCAGCACCTCTCGTGCGCGCACCCGCATGGCGCGGGCGATGCCGATCCAGCTGCCCAACACGCAGGCCACCAGCAAGCCACCAAAGACCAGGGCCAGATCCTCCGGCAACATCACAACATTGCGCGGAAAAAACGGGAACAAAATCATCGAGAGGACGAGGGCCAGCCCATAGGCGAACAACCCGATCAGCACCGCCTGCTCAAAGATCATAGCCAGAATGAAGCGGTCGCGCGCACCAATCAGCTTGAGCATGGCAATCTCGTGCAGCTTCGCGATGGTGCTGGTGTAGATGGTCATCGCGATCACAACGCCGGTCACCGTCAGCAGCAAAATGGTGAAGAACAGGATCTGGAGTCGGAGACGCCAGAGCCGACCATCGACTAGCACTGATCTCTGATCCTCGCGGCTCAGCACGGCAACGTCGCCCCAGGCACCGATGACGCGCGCCACCTCTTCGGCCATGCCGGGCAGGGTGGTGACAATGACCGCTGCGATGCGGCTCGGGCGGTCGGCGTTGGTGCCGAGACCCTGAGCGCGGTCGAGCAACACGCTCTCCGGTTTGCGGCTGTCAGCGATGTCCAGCGCGTCGGGAATGGTCACGAACAACTGGCCATCGCCCGACATGTCCACCTGTCCGCTGGTCACGCCCACCACGCGGTAAACATCGCGACCAAGGCGGATCTCTCGGCCAAGAGCAAGGCCAAGACTCTGATCAGCGATTGCCTCACCCCGCCCGGCTTGAAGGAGCCGCCCCTCGGTCAGGCCCAGCCAAGTGCCCTGATCCTTGGGAAAGTCGAGGCCGGTCACAGCAACACGCCGCTTCTGGCCGTCGATCTCCACCTGCTGGTTGTTTTGCACGAACCGCCGCACGCTGGTCACGCCGACGACGCCTTCGACGCGACGGTCGAGTGACGCCGACACAGCGGAGGCTTCGGCGAAGGGGCCAACGCGCCCACCCTGAACAATCCAGAGATCGGCGCCGATCCCCTCGATCGTTAACAGTGCATCGTGCAGCACACCGCGGTACAACCCCAGCATACCCATACTCCCAGTCAACAGGAAGCCAACGCCGATGGCAGCCAGGAAGAAACGCATCAGGTTCGCTGTAATATCCCGCCAAGCCAAGTAATTCACGACATCACCGGCGTGACTGGCTTGAATGTATACAAACCGCGTGGGCGGCGCAGCACCACTTCCCCCTCGCGAAGACCTGCTGACACCTCGATCCTACCATCGGCCGTGGACCCTAGTTGGACCGGCCGCCAATGTGCGCGGTAGCCGCCCTCCGCCACCCACAGCCCCGCCTGACCACCGCGGGGTGCGAGCGCATCCTGGGGCACCGCGATAACGGCGGAGGCTGTGCTGGTTGCTAAGCTGACGATGGCGCGTTGCCCAATCGCCCAATGGGGCGGTGGTTCTGCCAAGGCCACGTCGACCGAGAACTCGCGGGTTGTGGTGTCCACACTGCGGCCAAGGCGCAGCACTGTTCCGCGAAACACCCGACCCGGATAGGAGGTGTAGCGGAGTTCTGCTGGCTGGCCGGGCGCGATCTGGGCCATGACAGACTCATCGAACCGCGCTGTCAGCACCAGGCTTGCCGGATCGACAAGCCGCAGGATGGGCGATCCGGCGCTGACCACCTCGCCAACGTTCCGCAGCCGATCGGTCACGACGCCAGAGATTGGCGCGCCGATCACCGTGTCGCTCAACCGCACGCCAGTGCCAAGTGCTCCGGCTTCGGCGGCTCCCAGCTGATCCCGGCTGCGCAGGACTGCGGTGCGGGTACGCTCCGCATTGGCCACGGCTTGATTGAGTGTCGAGCGCGCTGCGTCAAAGTCTGCCCTGGATGCAATTCCGCGCTGCAGAAGCTCTTCCCGACGGCGGAAATCGGCTTGGGCCCGCAGCAGGGCAGCCTCTGCGGCGTCGCGCTCAGCTTCCGCCTCGGTCACGGCGCTACGGGCCGCCGCCGCCTGTGCTTGCGCCTGGGTGAGAAAGTGACCCGCATCACCGGCGTCGAGGCTCACGAGGAGAGCGCCAGCGGCGACGTGGTCGCCCTCCTCCACCTTGAGGTCCGCGATACGGCCCGCAACACGCGCCCCGACATCCACCTTCACCAAAGCATCAAGCAGTGCCGGACCAGTCACCATACGTGTGAAGGGCGCAGCCTGGACGAGGACGGCGTCAGCCTGGACTGGAACGGCATAGCGCCATCCGAATAAGGCGGCAGCGCCCAGGACGGCGAGCAGGAGCCAGCGCCAGCCACCCCATCGACGCGGCGGCGGGGCTGGCTGAAGCATTGGTTCCGGCTGCACCATATTCAGCTTTGGCCCCGGCCGCATGGCGGCACCTTGCTGATCGGACCGTACGACGTCGATCATGTGGGTCACCGGGTGCGTTGAGCACTGCCCGACCGCGTCACTGTACCGCCGCGGCGTCCGGTTGCCGTGCTCTGCGACGTCCACTCGCCCGGTGCCGTCCGGGAGACTGCGCGATTGCGTGTGGCCGTTTGGCCTTGCGGGCCAGTAACGGAGCCTGACCGTGTGCAACTGCCATCAGCACAACTGGCCGATCCGGACCGCGTCGCCGT
>RDXE01000050.1 GCA_004292755.1 Alphaproteobacteria bacterium | reverse complement strand
GGCTTCAAGGTGTTGCGCCCCTCGGTGTTAGTGTTTGGGATCGCCATGCCGTTGATCGGCGGCACCTTGGGGGCGGGTCTTGGCACGCTCATGGGCTTGTCCCTTGGTGGAACGACGCTGTTTGCCGTGCTCTGTGCCAGTGCCTCCTACATCGCTGTGCCAGCAGCCATGCGTTTGGCGCTGCCCAAGGCCAACCCAGCCTTGTATGTCAGCCTCTCGCTTGGCGTGACATTTCCGTTCAACGTGGTGATCGGCATTCCCACCTACTTTGCCTTGGCGGAGCGCTTTGCTCGATGACCGCTGGTCCTGCCCCCTCCACTCCTCCGGCGACCCATCGGCGGCGCAAGGTGGAAATCATTGTGGAGCAAACGCTGGTGCCAGCGGTGCTGCGCATGATCGATGGCTGCGGCGCCAAGGGGTATACTGTGCTGCCGACATCGTCAGGACGCGGGCACACCGGGGCCCGCGGGTCGGCCCACGTCACCGGGGTGTTTGACAACGTCATGGTGATCGCCGTGTGCGAGGCATCGGTGGCCGATCGCATCCTGGCAAAGGCGCCGACAGTGGTTGGCCCTGGCGTTGGAGTGGTGTGGGTGTCGGACGTAGACGTGTTGCGCGCTGACCATTTCTAAGGTCGGTGCAGTGTGATCGACGCGCAACCGACCAAGGGGGGATCCAACATGAAGCTTCACTACAGCCCGCTGTCACCCTATGCCCGCAAGGTGTTGGTGGTGGCTCATGAGCGGGGATTGGCCGACCGCATTGAGCTGGTGCAAACGGCCGTCTCGCCGACCCAGCCAAACGAGGGCTATTTCGTCACCAACCCGCTGGGCAAGGTGCCCGCGCTGGAGATCGGCGGCGGCGAAGCCCTGTTCGACAGCCGCGTGATTGTCGCCTACCTGGACAGCCTTGCCGCGTCCGGTCCACACCTGATCCCGCCCGCCCCGGCGCGCTGGGCAGCGGAGCGGATGCAGGCCCTGGGCGATGGCATCTGTGATGCGGCCCTGCTGGTCCGCTATGAGACCCTGCGGGCCGAGCCGACCAAAAGTCAGGATTGGATCGCCGGGCAGCGCCGCAAGATCTTCCAGTCGCTGGACCATCTGGAGGCCCACGCTGCCCAGCTGGAAGGCCCGCTGCATGTCGGCCACATCGCCGTCGGCGCGGCGATTGGCTATTGCTACTTCCGCGACGTGGCGGGTGATGTGCTGGCAGGCCGCCCGGCGGTGACGGCGTGGTACCAAACGCTCAGCGCCCGCCCCTCGATGGTGGCGACCAAGCCAGCCTAGACCGGTTCGACAGGCGGGGGAGGTGGCCCGGATGGGTTGCCTCCCTTCCGCCGCGAGAGCCGTCAAACATCCTGATCGCGCCGCTGCAGCAAGCCGGAGAAGGTGAGGATGCTGAGCGACGTGATCAGCCAGCCCGCGATGGCGTAAAGCGCTTTCAGATAGCGCGCGACGTCGGCGCTGCCGGGAAACCACGGCTCAGCATACCCAACTGCCAAGCCGATCTCGCACTTTGATTCCTGTCGTAGGTCGACCAGCGGGATAAACACATCCAATGCGTAGAGGAACGAGCGGATTTGATCGCCGCAGGGAATATCCTTGGCGACCGGCCCCGCCGCCAGACTCGCGCCAACATCCGTGCCCTGGACCATGGCCGCGACAGCCTGCTGGTCAACCACCATGAGCCCTGCGCCGTTTAACAGCCAGAAGAACAGCCATCCGGAGACGATGCCGCCCATCAACGTCGCAACTGCTCGAGTGGGGCGGTAGCCATACCCGAAGAAGAGGCCGAACAGCCAAATCACGCAGTATACCAGCCCTCTGATTGGCCAGCTGAGACTGAGATTAGCCAACGCCTTCCA
This sequence comes from Alphaproteobacteria bacterium, assembly GCA_004292755.1. Lineage (GTDB taxonomy): Bacteria > Pseudomonadota > Alphaproteobacteria > Elsterales > Elsteraceae > RDXE01. Next base: position 45,691 of record RDXE01000050.1, on the reverse strand, counting down.
GCGACGCCGCTGCTCTTGTTGTTCTTTGAATACCCGGATCTGACCTGCTTCCTCGCTGTATCCTTGCGCGGTCAGCCGTCGCGCAAGCTGAATGTAGGGCTGCGCGTGGTACTCTGTGTCTCGGGCCAGCCAAGCCTTTCGCGATAGGGCAGCAGTCTTGTGCTTTTCATCCAGTATCGGTTGCTCTAGTCGATGGTAGACAAATCCATCAAGCACCAATCGTTCAGCGCCCTCATACCCTGACTCACTATCTGCAAGGCAGCCAACGTCAAGACCAGAAAAAACAATTGAGCCAGAGAATAGATTTTCTTGCAGAGCAAAACGCCCCTGAATGCGTGCTGACTGAAGATTTATTGCAGATGAATTCTGCTGCGCATCATTTTTTGAAATTTTTGCATTAATCATTTGGAAATCTTGTTTAATATTGATGCCTAGCAGAATCAGTTCTCCTTTTGCGATAAATGGATCACCTAAGAGTAAATCACCCCTAATTGAAGCGTTACTAGCATTCAATGCTGCCTGACCACAACCATCCAGGATAGTGCCATGCATGTCGAGGCCGCTATCTATCTTCGCTCCCAACAGCCGAATCGGCCCCTTCGCAATGAAATGATGCCGCAATAAAGCTACACCGCCGACAGAGAGACCATCAGCTGTTAATGCATTACCGCCGGAGCCGTCCAGAACTGCGCCACCCATGTCGAGGGTTGTGTCTATCTTTGCTCCGAGGAGCCAAATTGTTCCCTTCGCAATGAAATTGTTTCGCAAGAGAGCTGAACCGCCGACAGAGAGACCATCGGCTGTTAATGCATTACCGCCGGAGCCGTCCAGAACTGCGCCATCCATGTCAAGTCTGCCGTCTATCTTTGCTCCTAACAGCCTGATCGGCCCCTTCGCACTGAAATTATTCCGCAAGAAAGCTGAACCACCGACAAAGAGATTATCGGCGGCTAATGCATTGTCGCCGGAGCCGTCCAGAATTGCGCCATCCATGTCGAGGCTGCCGTCTATCTTTGCTCCAAACAGCCAAATCGTTCCCTTCGCTGAGAACTGCTGGCTGAATCCGGCTGTCCCGCCAACTGAGACTTGGCTGGCCGCGAGTGCGATGCCGTTGCCGCTCTCGGTTAAGATCGCGCCCCTCATATCGAGGTCGCGGTCGATAGCAGCGGTGTGGAAAGAGACACCGCCAAAAGCCATGACCCCAGGGCTGAGACGGACGCTTCCGTGAATGACCGCATTATCCAAGGCTAACGCGTAACGATGGAGAGAGCTGCCTTTCGCCGGTGGGGCGACCAGAAGCTTCGCGTTGGCTCCGGCTAGGTCACCGTCGATCTGGGCGCCGCGCAGGTTGATCCAGCAGTGCGCACCAACAGCTGTCGGCCAGGGCGGTCGGTGTTCTGCCTCTGGTTCTTTCGGCTTTTCCGGTTCTGCTTCCTCAAATCGTTCGTTTGCTACTGACGCCTTGACCCGCCGGGCATGCCAATCCCGCCACGCCTGCATATACGCGCGCCACGCAGCTGGATCGACGCCGGGCCAGGCCGGTGCAACCCACCCATCAAGGGGTTGCACGTTGGAGATGTCGAGCGGGCCATCGATCCGGCAGTGGGGAGCGCGGAGGTGGCTAAAGCGGGAGCCGTTGAGAGACAAGCGCGCGAGGCGGGCGTGGGAGAGGTCGAGGCAGGTCATCACGTCTGGCTCATCGGAGTCGGGGTGGCCGTCCCCTTCGAAGCGGCAGCCCTCGAGCATGAGCGCGGGCAGACCCTCCCCACCGATGCCAGAGCAATCCGCAAGGTCGAGCTTGCCCTTGATGGTTGCCCCTTTGATCCGCACGCCCGCGGCTGTGATGGTGACCTCGGCTGGATCGCCGGCGCCACGGCTCCCAACCTCCAGGCCAAGCAACAGGCGGCGCAGGAAATTGGCGTCGACGATACGCTCATCCTCGGGCTGGTCTTGGAGGTTTGCCCACTCTCCGTTGATAACAGCGCGGATGATCCGGGCGCGTGTTGCGGGCTGCGTCATGGTGGTAGCTCAAACATCCAATAACAACAGGGCGCGTCCACGCGTGGAATTCTCGCGAGCGCCGACCAAAGCTAATCATCACTATACTTATTGGCGAGTGTTGTCACAACACACGGGGATGCTCCAAATGGCCATCGGCACCGCGTCGGGTCAGCCTGAGGCTTTGGCAGCTTTTGCTTCGGTGATGGCTTTGGCGCGGACGACGCCCAGCAACTCGCCCAGGTCGGCTGGTGGCAGCTTGACGAACCGCAGAGATAGGGCGGTTTTGTCTTCGTGCCAGCGCACCACTTCGACCGGGGTCTCAATCACCCGCTTCATGCCTGCGGAGCGAATTTGGCACGGCCAAATCTGACCACCGGCGACAGGGCCTGGGTGATTGGCGAGCATCATGCCACCGTACGACCAGTCGATGGTATCGTAGGTTTGACCATTCACGGTGACTTGCAGCACCGTATCTGTGAAGCGTGGATGGGCCCGACGGTCTGAATACTTCTTTTCGTTCGCTAGAATTTCTTCCGTCGACAGCTTGGCTTTCTTGCGATTGACGTCAATCTTGCTGTCACCCGACATCATGATGACTTCAATCTTCTTGTCACAGATTTGCTTGAAGTCATCCCCCGCACCCAGACCAAGGGCGCGCACCATCAATTCGCGCGCTTTCTGGATGTGCTTGTAGCGGGTTTCCATGTCGCCCTTCTGGGCGGATTCGAACCCGTCATTGAGGGCAAGATCCGTTGCTCGTTTGTAAGAATCGAGCTCCAGCGCCTTGGCTAGGTTCAAAACCTCGGTGCGCTTTTCGATGGGAAACCGGCTGTCGCGAACAACTTCGCGGACAATTTCCACCAACTTGCCCACATCGTTGACGCGGCCTTCAGTTGCGGCCAAGCGCGCCAATTTCAAACGCTGGACAACCCGTTCCAGCAGCACCATGCCATGATTCTTGGCCGGTTGGTTGTTGGCATCCTTCGACACGTCAGCTTCGTCCCGATCAGCCGCACCGTCTCCGCCGGAAGCGCCCGCCAGTGGTGGCGCGGTGGTCCCGGCGGATTTGGTCGCATTAATCCAAATTCCGTCAATACGAGCAATAGCTTGTTCTGACGGATCGACGGTTTCTCACCGTTGTGGCGGTTCGGGCACCGTGAAGCGATTGCGAGCCTAGCGATCTATGAACGCTTTGATACGATCTGCGACCTGCAGAATCGGTGGTGCGATACCATCCACATGGCCACCAACACCTGGGATTTCAGCGTATTCCACCGTGCGGCCCTGGCGAACCAGCAGGTCGCGCAAGGCTTGGCTGGCGGCTGGTGGGAACAGCACATCGCTGGCGGCCGGCAGGATCAGGAACCGCGCCGTTGCGCGGGCATAGGCGGCTTCTGGCGATGGGTACTCCGACAGGAACAGCTGGTTGGCGCGCACCAGATAGACGAAGTGAGCGGCATCAGAGATGCGGGCGCGGGCGGCCGCTGCCGTATCCAGCAGCGATTCGATCTGGAATTTCTGGGCGAGCGCCTGGCCGGGGTTCTGGCCCTGAGCCGGACGGTTGCTGGCAACCTGCTCCACCCAGCCCGATGAGCGGGCATGAAGGGTGACCAGTTTCAACGCCTCGGTCAGGCCGCGCATCGGTGCAGCGCCGCCATGGTAGTTGCCGCCATTCCAGTTCGGATCGACCAGGATGGGTGCCGCCCACAGGTTCAGCCAAGCCATGGTCCAGCCATCCATTTGGCCGGTGCCGATCACCGGCATCACGCGGCTGACCATCTGGGGATGGGAGACCGCCCACTCCAGGGCTTGCAAAGCGCCCATCGAGGCACCGGCTACGGCGTGCAGGCGGGTGATCCCCAGGCTTTCGACCACAGCCTTTTGCACATCGACAAAGTCGCGGATGGAGACGACCGGGAAGTCGGCGCCATAGGGCTTGCCTGTGGCTGGGTTGATCGAGGCTGGACCAGTGGTGACGGTGCGACCGTCCCCGGTGTTCAGGTTGATCAGACTATCGACCGACAGGACGTAGTAGCGATTCGTATCGATCGCCTTGCCCGGACCGATGATCATGTCCCAGTAGCCGGGGGCAGCATCCTGCGGGGTGTAGCGACCGGCGAAGTGGCTGTTTCCGCTGAAGAAGTGCGCGACCAGGATGGCGTTGGAGCGGTCAGCATTCAGCGTGCCCATGGACTGCCAGCCGACCCGCACCTGCTTCAGCTCGGTGCCGTTGCGGGTGGTGTAACTGGGCAGTTCAAACACCCGCTTTTCCACCACCTCCTGCGCTTCGGCGCCGGGGGAGAGAGAGGCAGCGGACAGTGCAACACCGGCCGCCAACAACAGTCGGCGGGACAGACGCGGTAGCATGAGGGGTCTCCACAAAAGTCTTATGGAGACCAGAGCGTGGCAGAACTCGGCTCTATTGCCTAGCCGTCGTTTGCTGGTCTGGCGACCAGCGGCGCTGCCTTAAGATGGTGTAATCCCAGATCGAGCAAGCGAATTTCTGCGTCAATTGCATCTCTAATATGGTGTGGAATGGATCGATCACACATGAGGTGCCGTGTGTTGCCCTCCGGCATATCCGCAAACGCGATCACGCGGACCCGATGCGCATCAATCCCGACGCGCCCCCACAGAGCAGCCACTTCTTCCGGGTCTGCAATCATGATGTGGTTGCGGCCCAGCGCCACCCGGCGCATCAAGGCAGGCGTATCGGCGACCGCGATGTCGCGTGCCGGTGCGTGGGCCAGAATGGCGTCCAGCGTCACTCCGTAGGAGTAGCGTTCCACCACGCCGACCACCCAATCGGGATTGGTCAAGGCGACGGCGACTGACCCGGTGGCGGCGACAGCGTCGGCCACGGCCGCGTTGACCACCAGCACTGGTGGCCGGTTCCGGTAGATCGGCAGGCTGAACCAGAGTGCGGCCTCGCGCTCCGGGGTGCGGAACCAGCCGACCGAGCAGTGCATCGGTTCCTGCCGACGGAACAGTTCCAGAATGCGCGATGGCGGCACGGGCTCGTAGCTGGGCACGACGCCGACAGCGCGCAGCACGGGATCGATCCGGTCGAACAGCACTCCAACCGGGCCGGTCTCGCTCAGATACATATAGGGAGCACGGTCAATGTACGTAACACGGAGCCGCAACTCATCCCCTGCCCGCGCGGGAGCAGTGACACCCACGATGACAGCGATCACCGACAACCATGCCAGGACCGACTTGCTTTTCATGACCATAGTGTGACGGATTGGGCGGGACATGGCAAAGCCGGACTGCACGTTGCCAGCGCATGGCCGCTGTTCTGGGACGTGATTGCACGGGCGCGCATCTGTTCTACCCAGCAAAACTGGGGATGACCACCAGTTCGGACTCGCTATCATGGCGTGTTGTCTCTGCTGTGCCCAGCCGCCGGTCTGCGCGCGATGGCAGATCGCGCGGTGTCGGCATCAGCGGGTCCAGTCCAACCGTGTGGGCTGCAATCGGCGGTTTGCGTGCGCGCCGGTTGCGACTAGTCTTGGCGACGGAGTGGTTGGTTGATCGGGCGCGGGGAGCCCCGGCGCCAACCTGGATCAGGGGAGTAAGATGGGAATGCGAAAGGTAACCCTTGCCGTCGCAGCACTTGCGGCGTTGGCTGGCAGCTTGGCACTGGCGCCTGAAGCGCAGGCGCAGGCCCGGCAGTGGCAAACTGTGCGGATCGCCACCGAAGGCGCCTATGCTCCGTGGAACTTCACCGTCGCAGGCGGTCGCCTGGATGGGTTTGAGATTGACCTCGCCAACGATCTCTGCCGCCGCATGAACGTTCGCTGCGAAGTGATCGCTCAGGATTGGGACGGCATCATTCCGGCCCTGGTCGCAGGCAAGTACGACGCGATCATGGCTGGCATGAACATCACCGACCGGCGGCTGGAGACGATCAACTTCTCGCGCCCCTATGCCGGTGGCCCACACGGGTTCGCGACGCTGAAATCCTCCCCGCTGGCCCGCGTGGCAGGGGCTGGAACGATTGTCCCAATGGGCGAGGCGGCCGCCTCCCGCGCAGCGATCGATGCGCTGCGGACAGCCTTGCGGGGTCGGACCATTGGTGTGCAGGTCAGCACCACCAATGCCAATTTCGTGAACGAGTTCTTCAAGGACGTCGCCACGATTCGCGAATACAAGACCACCGAGGAGCATGACCTCGACCTGATCAACGGTCGCGTCGATGCCATCTATGCTGCTCACACGGCGTTGGTTGCAACGATGGAGAACGCGCAGTTCCGCGACATGACGCTGGTCGGCCCAGGCTTCCGGGGTGGCTTGCTGGGGCGGGGCGTGGCGGTTGGCCTGCGCAAGACCGACCCGGAGCTGCAGGCTTTGTTTGACAAGGCGATCACCGAAGCACTGGCCGACGGCACGATCAGCCGCTTGTCGGTGAAGTGGTTCAAGACGGACATCGCGGCTCCGCAGTCCTAATCCCGAACGGTTTGCCGTGAGGATCATGCAGTGAGCCTGTTTGATCTGCTGGGCTTGGAGGTGCTGGGTTTCGGCCCCCGCGGCTGGGGCTGGCAGTTCCTCGCGGCGACTGGCATGACGGTGGCTGTGTCGACGGCGGGGTTCCTCGTCGGCACAGTCCTCGGCAGCTTGGCCGCCTGGGCCAAGCTGACCGGCGGGCGCGTCGTGCGCGGTACGGCGGACGCCTACACAACGGTGCTGCGCGGCATCCCAGACCTGTTGGTGATCTATCTGTTTTACTTCGGTGGATCCACCTTGATCACGGCGATCAACCGGGATTGGTTCGGCGGCCAGGGGTTTGTCTCCGTCCCGGCGTTTGTCGTCGGCATGCTGGCCGTTGGTGTTTGCAATGGCGCCTATCAGGCCGAGGTGCTGCGCGGCGCCTATCTTGCCCTCCACAAGGGGGAAATTGAGGCCGCGCGCGCGATGGGTATGGGGCGCTGGTTGGCCTTCCGCCGGGTGATCGCGCCGCAAGTATTGCGCTTCGCCGTGCCCGGCCTCGGCAATTGCTGGCAGCTGTGCTTGAAAGAATCCGCCTTGATCTCGGTCACGGGTTTGACGGAGCTGCTGCGCCAATCCTTCGTCGCCTCCCGGTCCACGCGGGAGCCGTTTTTGTTCCTGACTGCTGGTGCCTGCCTCTACCTTGTGATCACGGCGGTGACCACGGTCGCCTTCTCCTACCTGGAGAGACGGGCGATGCGCGGCATTCGGAGGGCTTGAGCGATGGACCTGGGCTTTCTGTGGGAAGCAGTCCAACGCATCGTCCCCGGTGTGCCGGTAACCCTGCAACTGGCCTTTCTATCGGTGTTCCTGGGACTCTGGCTGGCCCTGGCGTTGGCGATCATGCGTCTGTCGCGCATTCTGCCGCTCGATTGGCTCGCCCGCGTCTACGTGTTTGTGTTTCGCGGCACGCCCTTGTTGATCCAGGTGTTTTTGATCTATTACGCCGCCCCGCAGATACCGGGCATTCGCAGCACCTGGGCGTGGATTTACCTGCGCGAGCCCTATTGGTGCGCCCTTCTGGCGCTGACCCTCAACACAGCGGCCTATGCCAGCGAGATCATCCGCGGCGGGTTGCTGTCCGTGCCGCGCGGACAAGTGGAGGCTGGGCGCGCCTGCGGCATGTCGGGTCTGTTGTTGTTCCGCCGGGTCACCGCACCGATTGCCTTGCGCCAGGCCTTACCCGGCTATGCCAATGAATTGATTTTGATGGTAAAGGCAACCTCGCTTGCCTCGGTCATCACCTTGATGGAGATCACCGGGCTGGCGCACAAAATGATCTCTGAAACCTTCCGCGCGATTGAAGTGTTCATCGTCGCTGGGGCTATTTACCTGTTGTTGAATTTTGTGATCACGCGGCTGGTGGCCGCTCTGGAGTGGCGCTTGTCGCCCCATCTCCGGCGTGTGCCGCACGCACCACCTTCCATCGATGCCTTGCGCTGATGGTCTGACGGAGGACGCTCACGATGGGTAGCATGGATTTATCGCGGGTCTCGGTGGTGGTAATCGATGACCAGGATGTCGTGCGCGGCATGGTGCGCGGCCTGCTGCGCAAGCTGGGCGTGAGCGAGGTCACCCTCGCTGGCGATGTTCCCGAGGGCTTGGCCGCGATTGAGGCGGCGAAGGCTGGGCTGGTGCTGTGCGACATCAACATGCCCGGTCGCAATGGGCTGGAATTGCTGCGCGATGTCCGCGCGGGCGTGGTCCCGGCCATTCGCCGCGACGTGCCGATTGCGATGCTGACGGGGCACACCGATCAAGCGATTGTTGGCACAGCACTGGCCCTTGATGCCCACGCGTTCATCGCCAAGCCAGTGTCTGCTGCCCAGCTGGGCGAGCGGATTAACCGCATCTTCCTGCGCCCAGTCCCGATCCGCGAGGCAGCAGTCTATCGCGGGATCGAGATTCCGGACTTCCGCCTGCCAACTCCATCTGGCGCACCGCTCAACCCCGGTGTGCTGTTGCCACCCCCCACAGCACCGCTGCGGGAACCTGCGATGGTGCAGAAGGATCTGGTGGCGGTGCTCCCCGGTGCGGTGCTGGCGCGTGACATGCGTGGCGTCTCCGGCAACTTGCTGCTGGCAAAAGGCCAAGTGCTCACCGCATCCCTGCTGGATCGGCTGTCGGATCTGGCGGAGTTTGACGAGACAATCCGGGTGGTGTGGGTGCGGGTTTAGCCTGCCCACCACACCTATTTCAGATGAAAGGGGGCAACGGTGACACCGGCTGCCTCCAACGTCGCTCGCACCGCCCGTGCCATGGCAACGGCATCGGGGGTGTCGCCATGGACGCAGATCGTGTCGATCCCGACGGGGATGCGCTTGCCGGATTGGCTGGTGACGGCACCATCCTCCACCATCCTGAGGGCGCGGATGGCGCACGCCTCGGTATCGTGCAGCACGGCCCCTGGTAGTTTGCGGCTGACCAAGCGCCCGGCATCATCATAGGCACGGTCGGCAAACACCTCCCGGGCATACGCGAGGCCCATCGCCTCAGCGGCGCGCTCCTGCTGGCTGCCCGCCATGGCGACCAGCATCAAATCGCGGTCAACCGCGCGGACGGCGCGTGCGATGGCGAGGGCTAGCTCCTCTTCCTCAGCCGACAGATTGCCCAGCGCGCCATGGGCTTTGACATGGGTAACGCGCAGCCCCGCGCGAACCGCCAATGCTTGCAGGGCACCGATTTGGTAGGCGACCATTGCTTCAATATCGGACGGGCTGTCCCCGCGGATCACGCGGCGCCCGAACCCCCAGAGGTCGAGAAACCCTGGATGGGCGCCAACCGCGACACCCTTCTGCTGCGCCAGTGCCAACGTAGAGGCCATCACCACGGGGTCGCCCGCATGAAACCCACAGGCGACATTGGCTGAGGTCACGATGCTCAACATCGCCTCGTCATTGCCCATGGTCCAGGCGCCGAAGCTTTCGCCCAAATCACTGTTAAGATCGATGCGCGCCATGGGAATCCTCTTGCGTCTGGGTGCGAGGCTTGGAAGGGTAGACAGTATGATCGTGCGCGCTGCCGATGCTCAGCCAGGGATGGGCGAGTGGTGGCTGCGGCGGTCTGGGTTTCGCCATCTTCGGACTGTTTGCTTCGGCTGCCATGAGTGCCGTGTCGCTGTCTCGCCGTTTGCTGTTGGCTGCGTTGCCGACGACGCTGGTTGCGCGTCCGGCACTCGCGGCTGTTGAGACATGGGATTTTGCCGTCTCCTATCCAGACGCCAACCCCCATACCCGCATGGCACGCCTGTTCGCAGCGGAGGTCGCTCGCGAGTCCGGCGGGCGCCTGGACCTAGCCGTGCATCCAGGGGCCGTGTTGTTTAAGGCACCGGAGATTTTGCACGCGGTCGCCTCGGGCCAGGTCCCCGTGGGCGAGTTTCCGCTGCAAACCCAGGCCAATGACGATCCCGTCTGGGGTGCGGATACAGTGCCCTTCCTAGCGCCGGGCATCGAGGGGGCAGCCAAGCTTTATGCCCGTCAGAAGCCTTTGCTGGAGCGGCGCTGCACCCAGGCGGGGCTACGCTGGCTGTATTCCGTGCCCAGCACTGGCATTGCCCTGGTGCTGAGCCGCCCCATCCAAGCGGTCGCGGACTTGCTGGGGCAACCGATCCGCCCCGGTAGTCGGTCCTTCGCGGGCTTTGTGCGCGCCTTGGGGGCAGTGCCCGCGACGGTCAGCCAGATTGACCTGCCGGAGGCGTTTCGACACGGTACAGTGCGCGGCTGGTTCACCACCTTGGGCGCTGCGGTCGAGCAGCGCTCCTGGCAGTTCGCCGGTGCCGTGCTGGACCTGGGTGCCGCATACCCACGCAACGCCGTGGTCGTCAATGACCGCGCGTTCCGCCGCTTGTCGGCTGATCTCCAGGCGGCCTTGCTGGAAGCAGCAGCGCGCATCGAAGCCAAGGCCTGGGCTTCGGCCGTCATGCTCCAGCAAGACATGCGGGCCAAGTTGACTCAGAATGGGGTGCAGGTGCTGTCCCCGTCGCGCGGTCTGACCGATGGCTTCACCCGCGCCGCCCGCCCGGTGATTGAGGACTGGCTGAAACGTGCGGGAGCTGAGGGTGACGCTTTGATCCGCAGCCTGTCGTGACAGTTTCGTCTTCGGTCCTCCTCCCACCCCATCGCTTGCTGCCTGCGGGCGATGCCGCTGTGACGGTGGAGTTTGGTAGCACCATTGACCCTCTGCTGCACGCGCGCGTCCAGGCGCTGGACGCGGCCTTGGCGGCGCTGGCGCCGGTGGGGCTGGTGGAATGCGTGCCGACCTATCGCTCGCTGCTGGTGGTGTTTGACCCCGGCCGGACCAGTCACGCGGCGATGGCCGACGCAATCACCGCTGCTCTGGCCCAGCCGGTAGCGGCAACGACTCAAGGGCGCCGGTTGGCCGTGCCCGCCGTCTATGGCGGTGCAGCCGGCGAAGACCTGCCCGCCCTGGCCGAGGCGCGCGGCCTGACGGAGGAGGATGTGGTTCGAATACACACCGGCGGTGTGTATCTGGTCTATATGATTGGCTTTATTCCTGGGTTCACCTACCTCGGCGGATTGGACCCGCGCCTGCACACACCCCGTCGCGTCTCGCCCCGCCTGACCACACCCAAAGGCTCGGTTGCGATTGGTGGACAGCAAACTGGGATCAACCCAATTGACATGCCGTCTGGCTGGCATCTGATCGGGCGCACCCCGCTCACGGTGTTTGATCCTGAGCGGTCGCAGCGACCGTTCCTGTTTGCAGCGGGGGATGAACTGCAGTTTGAAGTGATTGATCAGGCGACCTTTGATGCCCTCGCCAGCGATCCGCTGGCGGTGCCGCGCGATCTGGGTCCTGTGCAGGCCGGGAGCCGGGGCGGATGAGAGCACTGGTGTGCCTTGACCCCGGCCCGTTGGCAACAATTCAGGACCGCGGGCGGTTTGGGTTGCAGCGCTTTGGGGTGACACCGGCCGGGCCGATGGATCGCCTGGGGTTTGAGGCGGCCGTCGCCCTGGCCGGGGGAACGGATCACGCAATTGAACTCACCCTGATGGGTGGGGTGTGGACCGTCGAGGGCGGACCAGTTCGCATTGCTGTCGCCCCCGCGGTGTCGGTGCGACACGGTGCCCAGCCAATTGCGCCACTCACCACCGTCACGCTGCAGCCCGGCGAGCGGCTGACCATCAGCGGCCTGCCGGTGCGCGGCTATCTGGCAGTGGAGGGTGGGTTTGACATCGCTCCTGTGCTGGGCAGCCGCGCGCAGCATCTGCGGTCCAAGCTCGGCTGGCCGGGGCGCGCCCTGGCAGCTGGGGATCGTCTGCCGCTGGCGGGTCCGCCCCCTCACCCTGGCGAGCGCTGCTTGCCACCCGACGCCGCCGCCTTGCACGATGGCGCGATCCGCGTGGTGCTGGGGCCGCAGGACGACCACTTCACCGCGGCCGGCATCGCCACACTCCTCTCTGCAACGTTCCAGGTCACTGTCGAGGCCGACCGGATGGGCTATCGGCTGGATGGGCCTGCAGTGGAGCATGCGGGGGATTACAACCTCGTCTCCGATGGCATCACCATCGGCTCGATCCAAGTGCCCGGCAATGGTCGCCCGATCATTCTGCTGGCGGATCGACAGTCAACCGGTGGTTATCCAAAGATCGCGACTGTGATTGGACCCGATCTCGGCCTGTTGGCGCGCAAGAAGCCGGGCGATCCGGTGCGCTTTCGGGCCATCTCGCTGGCCGATGCCGAGGGGGAGGCACAGCGATTCGCCACGCGCTTGGCCCGCTTGGCCGATGCAGTGGGGCCAGCAGGCGACAGTTGGGATCGCTCAAGCGAGCGGTTGCTGGCGCTCTCGCTGATCGATGGTGTGGTCAGCGCAAGCAGATAAGGCCCAAGGGACGACCGGCCGCGTCGTAGGCTTGGGTGTATTGGCGGCAGGTCGGTTGCTGGGGTACCACGACAGTGGTGGGTGGCCGGTCGAATTCCAGTGGTCGGCGGTCCAGTCGATCATTCAGGATCTGCCGCCGCTCGATTTCCAGCTGATCGAAGGAGCGCTGGGTTTCCTGCTGCTGGCGCTGCCATTGGCGCTGCTGAAACGCCCGATCATTCTGTTGATCCAGGCGCTGGTCGCGCTGGCGCTGCTGCTCCCACCGATCCACGGCATCCTGATGGCGTTGAGACTGTGCCAGTGCTCCCCCGATGTTTGCCATCACCAGGGCCAGACCGACCAGCAGACCAGTCAGGGTTCGGTGCTTGCGGGACGTTGGGTGAAACCGATCGCGGGGGGTGATCATGCGGCCTCCTCCTCACCACTCTATGCCAGACTGGTGGTGAATTGTGGCGCGGATATGCCGGTTGTCAGGCCTATGAAGTTTTCTTATTTTTGGTGTTGATTTCGACGCGAAGAGAGATACCATCGGTGGACGAGGCTGGTCCGTGGGGGAAGGGCAGCTGCCCACTCGCAGGGGAGTGAGGGCGCATGGTTATCCCCGTTATTTCGATGCGGACACTACAATCTGTGATTGAAGATGCGATCCCGGAGGAGGTTGTTCGGGTGTTCGCTGCCTTTGATCGCGAGCCGCCCCTGTTGCGCTGGGCTCCCAGCAGTGCCGATATCCGCGACCGTCGCCTGGCGGCCGTCAATGAGCGCTGGCAGGCGATGCCGCGCACCCAGGATTTGCCCCCTGCCGCTGCCGTCGATGCGAACGCTCTCGGCGCCTGCGCAGCCGACACGATGATTGTGGAGCCCGTGCAGGGGGGCGAGGATTTTGTTTACCGCCATTATGGCACCGCCATTGCGGCCGCCTCTGGTGCCGACTTGACCGGTCGACTGGTATCCGGCGTCGGTCGTCGCGCCCCGCTGGGTGGCGGGCGCCTCGTCCTCGCCTTCTACCGTGCAGCGGCTGCCCGCCGCCAACCACTGCTGACCTTCCAGATGCTACCTCAACAGCACGGCATGGTGGTCTGGGGCCGCCTGATCCTTCCGCTTCTGTCGCCCGACGGCTTCGTCTCCAGCCACTTGGTTGGCAACGCCGCGACGTGGATTGACTGCTGCGCGGCCTGAGCCGCGTGGCCACCTCAATCAATCTGCAACAGCAGGGCTTTGAGGTAAGCGCTTTCGGGGAGGAACGGGTGGACCGGGTGGTCTGACGCAGCACCGGCGCTGCGGAGAATACGACCGCTGCGACCGGCGCGGGCGAGGCCGGTGCGGACTTCCGTCGCAAACTGCTCAGGCTCGACATTGTGGGAGCAAGAGGCGAGCAACAGGAAGCCACCAGGGGCAGTGAGCAGCGCACCCAGGCGGCTCATCCTACGATAGGCTTTGAGGCCAACCGGCACATCCTTGCGCGATTTGGCGAAGGCTGGTGGGTCAGCGATCACCAAATCGAAGCGCTCCCCAGCTTTGACCAGGGCATCCATGGTATCGAGCCCATCGCCCTCCAGGGCGGTAGGCGTCGGCAGGTCGTTCGCTGCTGCGGCTGTTGCAATCCGCTCCAACGCTGGGCGGGAGCGGTCAATCACAGTGAGGGCGGCCGCACCGGCCTTCAGGGCCGCAAGGCCAAAGCCGCCGCCATAGGCAAACACATCCAGCACCCGACCGCCGCCGGCCATCGCGGCTGCAGCGGCACGGTTGTCGCGCTGGTCATAGAACCAGCCGGTCTTTTGACCATCCACGGGATCAACGGGAAAGCGAACCCCATTCTCCTCAATCCACACGGCATCGGGCAGGGTGCCTGCGGCGACCCGAACGCTCTGGCTCAGGCCTTCGGTTAGCCGGGCGCTGCTGTCGTTGCGCAGGACAATCGCCTCGGGGGCCAACACTTGCTGAATGGCAGTGACGATGGCGTCTGCCAACAGGTCCATTCCTGCGGTGTTGAGCTGGGCCACCACCACCGAGCCATAGCGGTCAACCACCAGACCGGGTAGGCCGTCGGCCTCTGCATGGATCAGCCGACAAAAGGCCCCAAGACCCAGCCGTTGGCGGAGCGCCAGGGCGCGCGTCAGGCGATCGGCAATCCAGGCGGCGTCAATCTCGGCGTCGACGGCTCGGCTCAGCAAGCGGGCGGAGACCAGGGGATGGGGGTTGAACAGTGCGACGCCCACTGCCTCACCCTGGGCGGTTTCCAACTGCACCAACGACCCCGGCGGCACTGCCTTGGCGGCAGGCGTCATGGCGATTTCGTTGGAATAGGCCCAGGGATGCCCCCCCAGGATGCGCCGATGGCGATCCGGCTGCAGGCGGATGACGGGACGGGTCAAGACCGGTCCTTCACCTTGGCGATCGGCTGGGCGAATTGCTGTTCCAGATCCCAGGGAAAATGAATCCAGGTGTCCTGGCTCACCTCGGTGATGAAGGTGTCGACCATTGGGCGACCGGCGGGCTTGGCGTAGATCGTCGCGAAATGCGCTTTTGGTAGCACCTCGCGCACGACTTTCGCGGTGTGACCGGTGTCCACCAGATCATCAATGATCAGCATGCCGGTACCGTCGCCCGACACCGGCTTGATGATCTGCGGCTCGCCCTTGACTGTGTGCTGGTAGGTGACAATGCAGATCGTATCGATCAACCGCACTTCCAGTTCCCGCGCAACGATGGCGGCAGGCACCAAGCCACCGCGGGTGACAGCAATGATGCCTTGCCAGGGACCACGCTCCACCAGCCGCCAGGCCAAGGCCTTGGCGTTGCGGTGCAATTCATCCCAACTGACCGGAAAATACTTGGTTGCCTGCTCGGACACCGGCCCCTCCCAATTGATCTGTCCGGCCCGAGCGCACCAGCGCGGGGCGGTGAGGGGTTGTAGGGCTGGGGGGCAGGCGGCGCAAGGGCAGGCGGTCGATTCAACTCCGAGGATGTCTACTTCGGCGCAAAGTCTCCTGACAACGGGAATTCCCTACGCGCACTATGGGTTCCGGCGCGGTGATGGAACTGCTGCCAGACCCATCTGTCGCAGAGGGAGAGAGCGATGGAGATCAGGATCAAAACTGGGCTGCTGGTCAGTGCGGCCTTGGCAACGTGTCTTGCTGCCATGCCTGCTGCTGCACAATCGAACCCCTGCTCAGGCTTTGCCTTGGGATCGAGTTATCGACCAACGCTGCCGGTTCGGTTCCAGGCGTCGGGCGCGATTGACAGTCAGATCACGGCGAATTGCCAAGCATGGCAAATGTTCGTCTATCTGAACTGGCAAGCGCAAACTGGTCGCCAGCAGCCGGACACGACGGTGTCGTTCAGCCAGTTCGGTGTGTTGTCAGGCACGGCCGCGACGGTGTGGCAGAGCTATGCCATCGATTTGAACGTGTTCAACCCCTCGGCCGGGCCGCAAGCAACGCCACCGCCGCTGGTATTGAAGGCAACCTCCAAGTTCGGCTTGGCGACCGTCAGCGGCATCGATCAGGCCAGTGGTCCCGTGTGGTTGACCAACCAGCGTGGCCAGTTGACCTACTATGATGTGCGCATCAATCAGGCCGAAGTCGACTTCATCCAGAAGGCGATGTATCTCCAGGTGAGCCAGACGGTGCGCGTGCCGATGCCGCTGACCGCCTCCTTCAATCAGTATCTGTGTGCGACGGCCCGGCCCGCAGGCTCCAACGCAGGCTTCCGCCTGCCCATGGGGTATGGCAACGACACCGATTGCCTGGGCAATGCAGCCAAATTCGGCGATGACACCGGTGCGATTGAGCTGAAAGCCGCCTGGACGGAGCTACCCGCTGACGGCTCGCTGAACTACCGGTATCTGACCTCTCAAGCCACCATCACAGATCCGTTTGGGGTGACGCGGACCAATGTGACGGTTGGGCTGGTTGGCTTGCACATCATCCGCCGCCTGCCCGGCGCGTCGCAAATGCTGTGGTCCACCTTTGAACAGGTGGACAACTCGCCCGATCAAAGCGTGGGCAGTGGTGCCGGCGTGACGCCACCGAACCTGCCAGCAAACACCAATCGGCGCCCCTCACCCGGCTATACCTATTACAACCCCCAGTGCAACCCGCAGACAGACATCTATCAGTGCCAAGCCAACAAGGCTCCTGGCACGCCCTGCGCCCAGGGGCAGCAACCGACCCCGTCGTCTCCCTGCTATCCCTATTCGGCCCCGCAGCAAGTGGTGCGCACAACGCCGGTCAATGCTGATGCCAACCGGGTCAATGCTTATGTCTGGGGGGCCTTGGCGCCCGCGTCGGTGTTCAACTACTACCGCCTGATCGATGTGCAATGGCCGTCCAATCCCGCCCCGCAACTGACGGCAGGCGCGACGGTGGCAGGCACGGGTCAGGGCCAGTCAGCCTATCCCACCAACATGGTGCCGACCTTGGCGGTGCTGAACTCCAACACCCGCATCATCGCCAACACGACGATGGAAACCTATGTCCAGGCAGGATCGGGTGCCAATGTGCAGGGCACTTGCATGGACTGCCACGCCAGTGCGGGCATCTCCACTTTGTTCAACTCCGGGTTAGCCGCAGGACAGACCATTGCCAATGGCCGTTTGCGGGTCCTGACCAGCGCGCCGCGCAGCAGCTCTGACGCGGCGGCGACACCTGTCAATCCGGCCAATCTGGCGTCCAGCTTTTCCTTCATCTTCTCAACGGACGCCCCGCGCTAACTGAAGCGCGCCTTAGCCAAATACATTGGGTCGACCGCGGATGCCCCCAGCCGCGGTCGATTGGCTTCCGGCGCGCTGAGCGGCTTGGCTGGCCTGAGCCCATCCCGGCAACGGCGGGCGAGCATCTGATACTCGGCCGTGCCTTCGGTTTTCCAGGCAACCTCCGCTTCCGTCACGGCGCGCACGACGCGACCGGGCACACCCGCGACTAGGCTGCGCGGTGGTACCTTCAAGCCCGCTTTGACGAAGCACATAGCAGCGACAAAGCTATCCTCGCCAATCTCTGCGCCGTCCATCACCACGGCGTTCATGCCGATCAGGGCATTGCGCCCGATCCGACAACCATGCAGCACGGCGCCATGCCCGATATGGCCGTTTTCCTCGATCACAGTGTCGGTGGCAGGAAACCCATGGACCACGCACGTGTCCTGCAAATTGGCACCGGGACCCAGAATCAGGCGGCCAAAATCGCCGCGCATCACGGCGCCGGGGCCGACATAACAGGCGGCTTGGACGATCACATCGCCAATCAGAGTCGCCGTTGGATGGACATAGGCTGCCGGATCCACCACCGGCACCAACCCTTCGAACGCATAAATGAGTGCCATCAACCCTCCTGCCGCGCACTCTCCGGGATGCCGCAGCGCACATGCAAGCGCGGCGGTGGTGCGGGACGGCCGGCGAACCAGCGGGCATGGCTGCGATAACCGGAATCTGCTTGCGGGCTCAGCGGGATCATTCTAGAATTATTCCAGTTACAATGAATCGGCACAGGAGAGGTTCTATGAGCGGTCAACCATCCCCCGCGGCGGGAAAATGCCCGGTTGCCCATGCCAGCCATCCGCCCCAAACCCTGGGGACGCGGTCCAATCGCGATTGGTGGCCGAACCAGTTAAACTTGGCGGTTCTTCACCAGCATACTGCACTGTCGAGCCCGTATGCGGCTGGGTTTGATTACGCAGCTGCCTTTCAAACCCTCGATTATGCAGCTCTGAAGGCCGATTTGATTGCCCTGATGACGGACTCCCAGGAATGGTGGCCAGCTGACTATGGTCACTATGGCGGGTTGTTCATCCGCATGGCCTGGCACAGTGCCGGCACCTACAGGACCAGCGATGGGCGCGGTGGGGCAGGGACGGGTGCTCAGCGCTTCGCACCGCTGAACAGCTGGCCTGACAATGCCAATCTGGACAAGGCGCGTCGTCTGCTGTGGCCGATCAAGCAGAAGTATGGCGAGAAAATCTCCTGGGCCGACTTGATGATCCTGGCGGGCAATTGCGCGCTGGAATCGATGGGATTCAAGACCTTCGGCTTCGCGGGCGGTCGCCCGGACATCTGGGCGCCGGAGGAGGAGATCAGCTGGGGTCCTGAGGCCACCTGGCTGGGCGACCAGCGCTATAGTGGCGACCGGGAGTTGGCTGACCCGTTGGCAGCCGTCCAGATGGGCCTCATCTACGTCAATCCGGAGGGACCGAATGGACAGCCGAGTGCCTTGGCGTCGGCCCGCGACATTCGCGAAACCTTCGCGCGCATGGCCATGAATGACGAAGAGACCGTCGCCCTGATCGCGGGTGGCCACACCTTCGGCAAGTGTCATGGTGCTGCCAGTGCCGAGCATGTTGGGCCGGAGCCGGAAGCTGCCCCGCTGGAGGCCATGGGCTTGGGATGGATGTCGTCCCATGCCAGTGGCAAGGGCGGCGATACCATCACCTCGGGCATTGAGGGGGCGTGGACCGCGAACCCAACCCAGTGGGATATGGGCTACTTCGATGTTCTGTTCGGTCACGAATGGGACTTGGTGAAAAGCCCAGCCGGTGCGTGGCAGTGGGTGCCGGTCAACCCGAAGCCAGAGTTCCTGGCGCCTGCGGCCCATGATCCAACCGCCCGCGTTACGACCATCATGACCACTGCGGATATGGCGCTGCGGGTTGACCCTGCCTATGCCGCAATCTCCCGCCGGTTCCACCAGAACCCGGACCAGTTTGCCGATGCCTTCGCCCGCGCCTGGTTCAAGCTGACCCATCGCGACATGGGGCCAAAAGCGCGTTACCTCGGCCCCGAGGTCCCAGCCGAGACCCTGATCTGGCAGGACGCCGTGCCGCCGGTCGACCATCCGGTGATCGACGATCACGACATCGCGAGCTTGAAGGCCGCCCTCCTGGCCTCTGGTTTGACCATCGCGGAGTTGGTGACCACGGCGTGGGCGTCTGCTGCAACCTTCCGCGGCTCTGACAAGCGCGGTGGCGCCAATGGGGCGCGCATCCGCTTGGCTCCGCAACGGGACTGGGCAGTGAACGAGCCGGAGCGTCTGGCGCGGGTGCTGGCGGTGCTGGAGGCAGTGCAGCAGCAGTTTCACGCCCAAACGCCGACCAAGCGGGTTTCCCTCGCCGATCTGATTGTGCTGGGTGGGACGGCCGCCGTGGAGGCAGCAGCCCGCGCTGCAGGTCATGATCTCACCGTGCCATTCAGCCCTGGCCGCACCGATGCCAGTGCAGAGGAGACCGACGCAGCCTCGTTCGCGGTGCTGGAGCCACGCTCGGACGCGTTCCGCAACTATCACGATGCTCGCGTCATCGGGCGTCCTGAGGTGCTGATGGTGGACAAGGCGCAGTTGCTGGGCTTGTCCGCACCAGAGATGACGGCGCTGGTTGGAGGTCTGCGGGTGCTGGGTGCCAATCACCGCTCCTCCCCCCATGGTGTGTTCACCCACCGGCTAGGCCAGTTGACCACCGACTTCTTCACCGCGTTGGTGGATATGGGCACGGTTTGGCACCCGATGCCGACCAATCCCACCCTTTATCAAGGCGTTGACCGGGCCACGGGTCAGACCCGGTGGACGGCAACTGGTGTGGATCTGGTGTTCGGTTCCAACTCCCAACTGCGGGCGTTGGTGGAGGCCTATGCCGAGGCAGGGGCAGAGCGGCGGTTTGTTGAACGCTTCTGTGCCGCTTGGGTCAAAGTGATGAACGCCGACCGATTTGACCTCAAGCGGTAGCCGGGGTGTTGTCGCGATAGCGATGCACGCCCCCCTGCCAATCAGTTGCCAGCCAGCCGTCGCCGTCAGGTTGCACTGCGGCGGCGGCCAGCGGCACCTTGCCGTGGCCACCCGGAAGGTCCAGCAGATAGGTCGGCTGGCACAGACCTGATAGGTGGCCGCGCAGGCCTGCTACCAGTGCCTGTCCCTCTGCAATGGGCACGCGGAACTGTGCCGTGCCGGGGGCCAAGTCGCCCTGATGCAAATAGTGCGGCTTGACCCGCAACTCCACCAAGCGGCGCATCAAGCTGCTCAGGGTTTCGGGGGTGTCATTCACACCGCGGAGCAGGACCGACTGGCTGAGCACTGGGATGCCGCCATCGACCAGACGGCCAATCGCCGCTGCAGCGGCAGAGGTCAACTCCCGTGGGTGATTGGTGTGCAGCAGCAGCCAGGTTGCTTTCGCGCCGCGCAAGGCCGCAACCAGGGCGTCGCTCACCCGCTCGGGCTCCACCACGGGCACGCGGGTGTGCAGGCGCACCAAGCCCAGATGGTCAATCTCGCCCAGCGCCGCAATCACCTCAGCCAATCGGCGCGGCGACAGCATCAGCGGGTCGCCACCGGTCAGGATGACCTCCCAGATCGCTGGGTGCTGGCGGATATAGGCGAGCGCCGTTGCCAGAGCCTCGCCACTCAAGGCGTCCCCACCGGGGCCAACCATCTCGCGGCGGAAGCAGAAGCGGCAATAGACCGGGCACGCGTGCAACAGCTTCAACAGCACCCGGTCAGGATACCGGTGGACAATGCCTGGCACGGGGCTGTGGCTTGTATCGCCGATCGGGTCCGGCTGCTCCTGCGGGAGTTGCACGCCCTCGGCCTCAGTTGGCACGAACTGGCGCGTGATCGGATCATCGGGGTCGGCTGGATCGATCAATTCAGCCATCGCGGGGGTGATGGCAATGGCGTAGCGGTCAGCAACGGCGCGCAACGCCGGGGTGACACCGCCTGGGACAAGGCCAGCGGCAGCAAGCCCATCGAGATCGCGCAGCACCGGCATTGCGTCCGCCCTGGGCCGGTTGCTCGGCCAAACTGATCGAAGATCGGTCGCGGCGCTGTCATCCCCAGGAAGGAGGATGGTGGGTGCACAAGGACTCGAACCTTGGACCCGCTGATTAAGAGTCAGCTGCTCTACCAACTGAGCTATGCACCCAGCCCGCGAGGCCCGAGGTGATAGGCGGTTCCCAGGCTAAGATCAAGCGGAAAAATCCAGCGGAGACCCCTGGCCTTGGTTGCGAAGCGCGGGGCGGGCAGGCAAGCATGGTGCATGCAAGCCTCGCATCCAACCAGACATCCAGGCTCTCCCGGCAGTTCCGGCTTCGGCGCGGCCTTGCCGCCGACTGCGCTGGTGGCGCCCTGCGACATCGTGGTGTTCGGCGGTGGCGGCGACTTGGCGCTGCGCAAGCTGCTGCCAGCCCTGTTGTATCGAGATGCTGATGGTCAATTGACCGCGGACAGCCGGATTATTGCCGTCGGTCGCTCCCCCGGCGACACGGCGGGATTTCGGGCACGGGTGGCCGAGGCGCTTCACCGTCATGCGGGAGAAGTTCCCGAGGCCATCCATCAGGGGTTTCTGCAGCGTGTGGTCTATCTGGGGTTGGATGCCACCGATGGCACTGCGCTCAGCGCGCTGGCGCCCCATCTGAGCGACCAGCCTGGGCGGGTCCGGGCGTTCTATCTGGCAACTGCGCCTGATTTGTTTGGGCCAATTGCAGCCGCTCTCGCCACGGCCGGGTTGGTGACGCCAGACAGCCGGGTGGTGCTGGAAAAGCCATTAGGCCGTGATCTTGCCTCCTCCTGCGCGATCAATGATGCGGTTGGGGCCGTATTCAGCGAACGCCAGACCTTCCGCATCGATCACTATTTGGGCAAGGAAACCGTGCAGAACCTGTTGGTGCTGCGCTTTGCCAATGTGTTGTTTGAGCATCTGTGGTCCCATGCCGAAGTAGACCATGTACAGATCACAGTTGCAGAGACCCTAGGCGTCGAGGGGCGAGCGGGATACTACGACCAGTCCGGCGCCTTGAGGGACATGGTGCAGAACCATCTGCTGCAGTTGTTGTGCTTGATTGCGATGGAGCCACCCGCCAGCCTGGATCAAGACGCTGTCCGCGATGAAAAGCTGAAGGTGTTGCGCACCCTGCGGCCCATCCGCGGTGGCGACGTGGCAGTCAACACCGTGCGCGGCCAGTATCGGGCAGGAGCCGTCGCTGGCCTTGCCGTGCCGGGCTATGCCGAGGAATTGGGCCAAGACAGTGCCACAGAAACCTTCGTGGCGATCAAGGCGCAGGTGGAAACATGGCGGTGGGCCGGGGTGCCGTTCTATCTGCGCACCGGCAAGCGGTTGGCGGACCGCACGTCGGAGATCGTGCTGCAGTTCCGCCCCGTGCCCCACGTGATCTTCCCACAGGCGCCGCGCGCCAATCGGTTGGTGATCCGCCTTCAGCCCGACGAGGGCATCCGCCTGCATCTGATGGCGAAGGAGCCAGGCCCCGGCGGGGTGCGGTTGAAGGATGCCGCCCTCAATCTGTCGTTCGCCGAAACCTTCTCGGGTCGGCTGCCCGATGCCTACGAACGGCTGTTGATGGATGTGGTGCGTGGCAATCCCACTCTGTTCATGCGGCGCGACGAGGTCGAGGCGGCATGGCGGTGGGTGGAGCCGATCCTGGCCGGGTGGGCGGAAAGCGGCGAGCGGCCGAAACCCTATCCCGCCGGGTCCTGGGGGCCATCGGCCGCCGTCGCACTGATTGAGCGTGATGGCCGCACCTGGGCCGAAGACATTGGGTAACGGAGGTGCAGGCGACGGGACACCGGGAGTGCGAGGCACAAGGGTTTTCTCGACGTTTTCGTCGGGCTCTGGCAGGTTTGGTTCAGGGTTGATAAGGGGGCTCGAATGGCTGCGGATCGTCGGCGCGCTGTGCGCAAGGAACCAGGGGCTACGCCAGCGGCGGCCAATGATGGGGCGCAGACGCTGAAGCGCATCAATTTGGCGTTTCAGGGTGGCGGGTCTCACGGCGCCTTCACCTGGGGCGTGATGGATCGCCTGCTTGAGGAGGAGTGGCTGTCGTTCGAGGGCATCTCTGGCACATCGGCTGGTGCGATGAACGCGGCGGTGCTGGCCTGCGGATGGGCGCGCGACAAGCACAGAGGTGCCCGTGAGGGGTTGGATCGATTCTGGCGTCGCATTGCCGAGGCTGGAAAGACCTCGCCGATGAAGCCGTCCTGGCTGGACCAAATGATACACCCCTATCGCATGGATTATTCGCCCGGTTACTTCTTCTTCGATTTGATGACCCGCTTGTTCAGCCCCTATGAACTGAATCCGACGGGGTACAATCCGCTGCGCGATATCCTGGCGGAAGAAGTAGATTTCGATCTTCTGCGCCGTCCGGATTGCATCAAGCTGTTTATCTCAGCGACCAATGTGCGTAGTGGCAAGGTGAAGGTGTTTGACACCTCAGAACTGTGTGTTGATGCGCTGCTGGCCTCGGCCTGCCTACCCTTTATGTTCCATGCTGTCGAAGTTGATGGGGAGCATTATTGGGATGGCGGCTACATGGGCAACCCAGCCCTGTTTCCTTTGATTTACGCCTGCCAATCCAAGGACATCATGATCGTGCAGATCAATCCGCTGCACCGGGAGAAACTGCCGACCAGTGCGCGCGAGATCCTCGAACGCGTGAATGAAATCAGCTTCAACAGCTCCCTGATGCGGGAAATGCGCGCAGTCCACTTTGTCACGCGGTTGATCGATCAGGGACAATTGTCGGGCGAGCAATATAAGAAGCTGCACATCCACATCGTTGAGGCACAGCAGGCGATGGTCGATCTCGGCGCGTCAACCAAGTTGAACGCGAGCCTGGATTTTCTGCTGCACTTGAAGGGAATCGGTCGCGAGACGGCCGATGGGTGGCTTGCCCGGCACCAGGATGCGCTGAACCAGTACGGGACCGTCGACTTGGTCGAGACGTTTTTTTAGGGGCCATAGGTCCTGGAATCACAGACGGTTGGCGGCTGCTGCGGAGTTGAGTCACGGACTTCGTGTCACGTTGATGCGCACGAGGTTGATCGGTAGCGCAAGGGGCGCCATTGTGCCGCACCGGAGGATGGCATGGCCGACACAAACATGAGCGACGTCGCCCGCGAGCTGACCGAGCTGCGCGATCTGATCCGCGCCCTGCAGGGCGAGGTGGCGATGGTTCGTCATCCGTTTTCAACAGAGGACCGGCTGAGCGCTGCCAGCCAGGAATTGGATGCGATCGTCCGCGCAACCGAAGGCGCAACCAACAGCATTCTTGCGACTGCCGAAGAAATCGGCGCCGTCGCCGAAGCGTTGCAAGGCATCGACGCCGCGGCAGCTCAGGCCGAGACCCTGGATCGTTTGGTCGCCGACCTGTTCACCCAGTGCAGCTTCCAGGACATTACCGGCCAGCGCGTGCAGAAGGTGGTGACCACCCTTACCTTCGTCGAACAGCGCATCGAAGCGATGATTGCCCAGATCGGTGAGGATACCTTCGCCGAAGTGCCAGTGCCGGAAAGCCGTGGTGGCGAGGCAGCCCTGTTGAATGGCCCGCAATTGGAGAACAAGGGCGTCAATCAGTCGGACATCGACGCGCTGTTCGGCTAACTCACGGCGATGCCACCTCCACCCGGTTGCGCCCGGCGTGTTTGGCGGCATACAGCGCTCGGTCCGCCCGGGCCAGCAACTGATCGAGCGATTCGGTTCCATCCCACCCGGCGATGCCCCCGGAGAAGCTGATGGTCACGGGCTCATCGCCATGGTGGTTGGCCTCAACCAAAGCCGTGAAGCTGCGGCGCAGATCGTCAATGGCGTGGCGGGCGGCGCTCGGGGGTGTGGATGGCAGGATCACCGCAAACTCCTCCCCACCCAAGCGTCCCGCCACATCCGAGCGGCGCAGCGAGCCGGAGATGTGGTGCGCCAGGCGCCGCAACACCCGGTCACCAACGGGATGACCATAGGTGTCGTTAACTGCTTTGAAGTGATCGATGTCGATCATCGCCAGTGACAGGGGGCGCCCTGTCCGGGCCGCCAGCGCCGTCAGTTGCTGCAGGTCGCGCCGGAACGCCACGGGGTTCAACAGTCCGGTGAGGGGATCGCGGGCAATCAGGCTCAACAACTGAACCTGACGGGCGAGGGCAGCTGCGACATGGCCCAGAAGCGCGTCGCGATCCACTGGCTTGACGATGAACGCATCGCCGCCGCAGCGTAGCGCTTGGCCCTGGCGTGCGGGCCGCCGTTCCCCGGACAGGAACAGGATCGGCATCGCAGCGCGGTCCGGGTGCTGGCGGATGATTGCTGCCAACTCGTCCCCCGAACAATCGGGGAGCGAGAGATCGATCAGCATCGCCTCTGGCCGCACCCGGTCGAGTGCGGCAAACCCCTCTTCCCCGGTCTCGACAGAGTGGACTTGATAGCCCGCATGCTCCAGCCACCCACCGTAGAGACTTGCTACCACGGGATCGTCGTCCACCAGCAGGATGCGTCGCTCGCGCGGTGGCGGTGGTGGATTGATGGCGGTGTCGAGAAGCCGCATCACGTCCCCATCGCTCGCGGGCAACGCGACAAAGCCCGAGGCACCCGCGCGTAGAGCATCAAGACGCGGCCCCAGACCGGAGCTGTTCGAGACTGCGAACAGCGGCACCGTCGCCGTCATCCGCTGGCAAGAGCGCAGCGCAGCCTCCAGCTGATCGATCGGGGCCAGGGCCACAGCTGGGCGCAGGGCGGGCAGGGCCTCTGGTGCCATATCACTGGGGGTTAGGATGAACCACCCCAGGCGCACGAGGCTTGCGCGCAGCGCCTCAGGCACGCCGAGGTCAAGCAAAGCGACGAGGCCTGTGCTGCTGGGCTCATCATTCGGGGCGGGCAAGTGGTGATCCACGGTCATCCAATCTCTCCCTCACTGCCTTGCAAGCTGGTTCGTCACGAAGCAGGGTACCAGAACTGTCAGGAGTCCGGTTATATTGCACGCGTGCAATTTCGGCATGGGGGTGGCAGCGGTGGACAGGGGATACAGACGCGGCATCGCCGGTCCGGCGGTCGCGGGTGGCTTGATCATTGTGATCATGGTGGCAGTGTTTGCACTGCACATGGAACGCAGCCGTGCGGCCTTGCTGTCGCTTGCGAACCAGGAAGCCCGCCTCCTGGCTCGGCTGTTTGAGGATCAAGCCCAGCGTGCGTTCCAAACCCTGGTGCTGCATCTGGATGGCGTGGTTCAGGACCTCGACACCTTCCCCGCGGACAGACATCTTGAGCGTTTGACCAGCGCGCTGGCAGCAACCCCCCTGCTGCGGGGATTGGTGATGACCGACGCCCATGGTCAGGTGATCCACCAAACCAATGGCGGCCCGACTGGGTTCGCCGTGCCCCCCCTCGTTGGCATCGGTGCGCAAGCCGGAGCATCGGCGCAACTGGCGCGGCCGTTGTTGGGACGGGTGTTGACCCCTGAGCCGCCACAGGCGAGTGCGGTCACGGTCTTGCCATTGATTCATGGGCGCCGATTGGCGACGGGTGGGCAAGTGATTGCCCTGTTGAACCCGGACGTGTTTGCCCGGCTGTATGATGTGCCGGATTTGAAGGTTCGCTTCGCCATCCGTTTGATCGCAGCCGATGGCGTGTTGATCGCCAGTGGCGACCCTGATGATGGCGTGGTCGGCACCGATTTGTCCCGCGGGCCGCTGTTCCGCGAACGCTTTCCCCATGATGACATCGGAGTGTTTGAAGACAATGACCCCGTGTTTGGCCCGGTCGTCGCCGCCTGGCGGGGGGTGCGCAACTGGCCACTGGTGGTAGAGGTGTCGACCCGGCGGGCGGATTTGTTGAACCAGTGGCGCACCGATCTTACACCTGTCAGCGTTGCGCTTTGCCTGCTGGTGGCCGTCGTTGTGGTGACGATGTTGGTTTTGAACCGCCGGATCCGCGATCTGCGGGCGGCTCAAGCAGCAGCGGAAGCCGCCAGCCGCGCCAAATCCAGCTTTCTGGCGGTGATGAGCCACGAAATCCGCACGCCGATGAATGGTGTGCTGGGCATGGTCGGCCTGCTGCTGGACACCAGCCTGGATGCCACGCAGCGGCGCTACGCCCATTCGGTCAAGAAATCGGCCGACCACTTGTTGTCCGTCCTCAACACCATCCTGGACTTCGCCAAGCTGGAGTCCGGGCGGGTGGAGATGGAGCAGACGGACTTCGACCTAGTCGCGGAATCCGACGCCGTGTTGGACCTCGTGCGCCCACAGGCGACGGCCAAGGGCTTGACGGTGGCGCTGGCCAGTGCACCGGAGGCCGTGCGCGCTGTGCGCGGCGATGTTGGGCGCATCCGTCAGATCCTGCTGAACCTGGTTGCCAATGCCGTGAAGTTCACTGATCGCGGCTCAGTGACCGTTGCTGTCGATGCACACACGCAGCCAAACGGGCAGGTGCAGGCCCGTCTGGCTGTGATTGACACTGGGATTGGCATTGCGCCAGAGGCGATGGCCTCGTTGTTCCAGGAGTTCAACCAGATCGATGGCTCCATCTCGCGGCTGTATGGTGGCTCAGGGTTGGGTCTCGCGATCTCGCGCCGTCTGGCCCGCATGATGGGTGGCGATGTCAGGGTGGAGAGCACCCTCGGGGCCGGCAGCTGCTTTGTCGTTGACCTGCCCCTGCAGCCCGCCGCGAACCCGCTGCTGGAAGTGGGCGAGAGCGACCATCTGCCCCATGCCGAGGGGCGGTGGGTCTTGGTCGCGGAGGACAATCCCGTGAACCAAGAAGTTACCCGCTCCATGCTGGAGCGGGCGGGATGGCGGGTTGACATCGCGTCCACCGGCTCCGAGGCACTGCACCTTGCCAGCCATGTGCCCTACGACTTGATCTTGATGGATGTGCAAATGCCGGAGATGGATGGGATCGAGGCCACCCATCGCCTGAAGACTCTGGGTGGGCGCGTGGCGACGGTGCCTGTTGTCGGGCTGACGGCTGGGCTGTCGCCGGACATCGTTCAACGCGGTCGGGCAGCGGGCATGGTTGAACTGCTGCCGAAGCCGGTGCCGCGCAGCCGCTTGCTGGAGGTTGCCTCGCGAGTGATCGGCTTGATGGAAACCAAGGATGCCGTTGATGCGCCCAGCTTCGATGGTGATGCCCTGGCCGAACTGGCTGCCGATTTGGGAGAGGAACGGTTGATGGCGTTCCTGGACCGCGCGCTGGGCCAGTTGCGGGATCGGTTGGCGGAGATATCAACGGACCCGCCACCCCAGGGCGTGCCCCTGGCGCGGCTGGCCCATCGCATTGCCGGGTCAGCAGGGCACCTTGGCCTGCCCCATCTGTTCCAACTCTCTCGCGAGATTGCAGAAGCAGAGGCACCCACCGCCACCGATGCGGCGTCATTGCTCACCGTCCTCGCGGCGGGTATTGCCCGACTGGAGGAGGAAATCCGCGCCCGCGCCCCTGCGGCATGATCGCGGCTGGGGCGGCTATGCCAGCGGGCCGATGCGATAGTGATAGGCATAGAGGCTGCGGAAGCCCATGCGCTGATACAGGGTGATCGCAGGCAGGTTGCTTGAGACGACCTGCAACCATGCTGCGGTGGCGCCAGCCGCTGCGCCAAAGGCCAATGCGGCTGCAACAATGCGCTGACCAAAGCCGCAGCGTCGGCGCAGCGGGTCGCTGGCAACCTCCAACAATCCGACGCTGTATCCCTGCACCACCGCCATGGCTACGGCCGCCGGTCGATCCTCGACGGTAAGGCGAAGGAAGCCTGCCTGTGGGACCAGCTGGCTTAGCATGGCGTGCGTGGTCTCCACTCGCTCCGGGACCAAAGCGCCGGTGACCACAGCAGCCTCCAGCCAAGCCGGGTCTGGTGTTGGGCTGATGCTGATCCCCTCCATTGACCCTTCCGTGGGGTCAAGCAGGCGGCGCACCATCACGTGCGCATCTCCCTCGCGCTGCCAACCTCGCAGGCTCAAGTGCTCATCCAAGCCAGGCGGTGCCAGGGGCGTGAGGCGGATCACCGGCGGCAAGCCGTGCTGGCGATAGCGTGCAACCACGCGATCAATCCGCGCGGGCTCGTCATTGGCATCGGCCGAGAGGGGTGTAGCTGAATTCGCCCGGCGGGTTACGCCGCGGGCCATGCGCACCACCCAACTGCCATCCCACGCCGTCGCCAAGGCGGGCCAAGCCCCCAGTGCCTGCACCTCAAGCGCGTGCACCAGACGATGCGGATCATCGGGTACCAGCGCCTTGGTGAACGGACGCATGGGCAGGGTGACGCTGGCCCCCCCGAGGTCGAGCAACTGGGTGTCGGCTGGCCCTTCCTGCCACCCCTGGCGCGCATAGAAGCGCGCTGCGCTATGGTTGTCGCGCGCGCACAGCAACCGCGCAGTGGTGTGGCCGCGCCGTGCCAGCACCAGCTCCCCCTGCGCCAACAGACGCGCGCCGAGACCACGACCACGGGCCGCGGGGTCGAGAAACAAGTGGGCGACTTCATCGCCCTCCAGGATGACCAAGCCCAGGATGCGGCCTGCCTGCTCGGCCACCCAGGCATCCATCCAGAGCAACAGCAGCCGCTCGGCAAACGCAGCGCGCGTGCGCAGGGCCACCAGCGCCGGTGGGGCGATGGACCCATGGGCGGTATGCCAGCCCGCGTGCCACACCTCAGCCATCGCGTCGATGTCGTCAATCCGGGCTGCACGCACCAGAACAGGAAGGAGTTGGGCCATCCCCGCTACTCGGCTGCCCCACGCTTTGGGCGACGGTCGGTCAGCGTTGCCAGCCGACCGGGCAGGGCCGCCTTCAGCGCCCGTCGCTGATCCCCCGTCATGGCGAGCCAGTCACCAATCTCCTGACCGGTGCGGCCACACCCAGTGCACCAGCCGGTTGTCGGGTCGATCACACACACGCGAACGCAAGGACTAGGCTCGATCATCGGGGAGACGGCTTCCATTGTGTGCGCGGACGCTAGCGGAGTGGCGCGCCCAGGTCCACCGATCCGCGTTGGCGCTCGTGCTGCCCAACGGTTGCGCAAGGACGGAGCGTGGCGTAAGGCTCGACCGAGAAGGGGTGTGTTGGATGACCAAGTCCGCCTACGTCATGTCGCTCTCGTGTGAGGATCGCCCTGGTATTGTTGGGGCGATCGGCAGCCGGTTGTTCGAGGCTGGCTATAACATCCTCGACTCCCAGCAGTTCAGCGATGAGGAGACCAATTGTTTCTTCCTGCGCATCATCTTTGCGGCTGTTGGTCCGGATGATGGCGGAGCCGCTGCCCGCCTCGCCTTGGTGCCAGAGGTGGAACGGTTCGGCATGACCATGACCATTCGTCCGCGAGGGCAGCGTCGGCGGGTGTTGGTGCTGGTCTCCAAGTTCGATCACTGCTTGGTCGATCTGCTGTACCGCTGGCGCACCGGCGAGTTGCCGATGGATCTGGTTGGCATCGTGGCGAACCATCCGGCCGACACCTATGCGCATCTGGATTTGTCTGGCGTGCCGTTCCACCATCTGCCCGTCACCGCGGGCACCAAGATGCGCCAGGAAGCTGCGCTGAAGGCGCTGATTGCCGATACCGGTGCCGAGTTGGTGGTGCTGGCCCGCTACATGCAGGTGCTGTCGGATGACTTGGCGCGGCATTTGGGCGGTCGGTGCATCAACATCCACCATTCCTTCTTGCCGGGATTCAAGGGCGCCAAACCCTACCATCAAGCCCATGCGCGCGGTGTGAAGCTGATCGGTGCCACGGCGCACTATGTCACCTCAGACCTGGATGAAGGCCCGATCATCGAACAGGATGTGGAGCGCATCAGCCATCGTGACCTACCGGAGGATTTGGTGCGCAAGGGCAGGGACATCGAACGCCGCGTCCTGGCGCGCGCCATTCGGTATCATCTAGACGACAGGGTGTTCCTGAACGGCAGCCGCACCGTGGTGTTCCCGGACTAGCGGCCTGGGCTGGCGAGTGACCCGCGGCTCAGGCTCCGGCGGGGAAAAAAATCCGATCTTCAAAGAACCCAGAGCCCAGGAAATGTTCCAGCGGGTTAAGGCCTGCCAAACGCACATCGCTGTGTCTGGCGAGATAGGCTGAGGTGTCGAAATTGGGTGAGGGGTCGCGGTTTTCCCGCCATCCACCGCCCATATAGTGATCGAGTGGATTGATGCCCGCGCGGGCGACGTCGGGATTGTTCGCCAGATACCAGTCGGTATCGAAAAACGCGTTGGGATCGCGCCCTTCCCGCCAGCCAGCGGTTGTCCAGTGTGCCAGGGCAAAGGCCGTGGGATCGGCGGTGCCAACAGCACGCGCGACATCGGCGTTCACGACCAGATAAAAGCGGGCGTCAAACCCACCGACGAAGCTGGGAACCGCTGGGGAGCCGATCGTCACCGTGCCATTGCTGAACTGCAGCAATTCCACATCGACCAGCGTATCCCGCCCGTCAGGCTGTGGTGCCCCAACCATCTGGCCGGTCGCGACCTGATGATCCACCCGCGCAAACCGACCGACGACCGTGATGCGATACTCCGTGGCTGGACCAGTGAAAACCGCCAAATCCTGCCCTGGCCCGCCGATCAGCAGGTCATTGCCCGGCCCGCCACGCAACGTGGTCGACACTGGAAGGGAGGCAGGGCCGGAGGTCATCATCAATCTCGTGCGCGCGGTGAGCCCAAACGGGGTATATCTACGTATGTCACAGAAAGATACGCTACTGCAAGCCAAGACCGAGTGACCCGTCGGTTGGGGAAGGCGCCAGCCTGTCCCGGAAGGGGTGGTTTGGTCGCCCCGCAGGCCGTGGTGCAGCTGGCCCCTCCGGCCAATTCGGTCCGGAAACGAACGCTTGTATCCTCCCAATCACAGTGGCACTAATCGCCCCCGCAGTTTCAGGCCAGCGGGCATCGCGTCAATGTCAGAGGCTTCCTCAGCCAGTCCCGAGGTGGAACCGGCGCCGTCACTGGTGGCTGCGGGGATGATTGCGACATCGGCTGCTGATGCGATCCATCTGCGGCGCCGTCACCGGCTGCTGGCGGGCTTGGATACGACGACGGCCGCCGTGCTGGAAATCGGTGCCTTGAACCGTCCCCTGGCGGTTGGCGCGACGGTGCGCTATGCCGACCATCTGGATACCGCAGGCTTGCAGCACAAGTATCGCGATGATCCTGTGGTGGATTGCCAGCGCATTGTCCCAGTCAGCTATGTCCTGGATGGCCGCCCACTGTCGGAGATCGTGGGCGAGGCGCGGTTTGATGCCATTGTTGCCAGCCATGTGATTGAGCATGTGCCCGACGTGATTGGCTGGCTGGCGGAGTTGCACGCCATTCTGCGACCGGGTGGGCGGGTGTTCTTGTATATCCCTGATGGTCGCTATTGTTTTGACTATCAGCGACCGCTCACCACAGCAGGGCAGTTGCTGGACGCCCACCGCCAACAGCGCAAGCGACCGTCGCCCGGTGCTGTGCTGGATGGGTTGGGGTTGATGACTCATGCCGCGGCCAACAACCTGTGGCGCGCCGGAGCAGTGCGCGTCGCGGCAGGAGTCACTGGCGAGCCCAGCCACGGCCCGCTGGACACGGCGTGGCCAATGGTTCGTCTGGCAGACGCGGGCGAGTATGTTGACGTCCACTGCCATGTCTTCTCGCCGTCCAGCTTCATCACGGCGCTGGCGGCCTTAATCCAAGGCGATCTGGTCGGCTTTGGCGTGGTGGACTTTGCAGAGACGGCCCCAGGGGACCTGGAGTTCCTCGTCGTGTTGGAACGGTCGGATCTGGCACCGGGGCCGGAGCGGCAAGCCGCGCTGCTGGCGACACTGCCTGCGCCCGTCAACCCAGCCGATCCAGCGGCTGACGCCCGCAGCCGGCTGTTCGAGGCGCTGGATCGCGCCCGCCACGATCTGCATGACGAGCGCGTCGCCTCTGCTCACCGTCTGGCAGCCTTGCAGCACCGCATCGATCAGTACCGGGATGAGATCGAGGCCCTGCGTCTGCAGGGGGCGGAGTTGCGGCAAGCCCTGACGACCGTGACGACGGCGCGCGACGAGGCTTTGGCGATTCTGCGCAAGGTCCGGTGGGTGGCCTCCTTGCGGGTGCGGGCGGGCCGAATGTTCGCAAAACTCTTTGGTCGATCCTAGACATCAGGAAGGAACAACCGTGATCGGCACCTTGCCTCAAAGCGACACTTGGGCACGCCTCTGCCGACCTTTGGTTCTTGACGCTCCTGAGTGTTTGCATATCTCCGCCTGGGTTGGGCACCTACCTTTCGCATTCTGGATTATGGAGGCGATGCGCCCGCGCTCCTTGGTTGAGCTGGGCACCCATACTGGTGTCTCCTACTTCGCATTCTGCCAAGCTGCCAACACCCTGCGCTTGGACACGCAGTGCTATGCAGTGGATACGTGGAAAGGGGAGGAGCACGCGGGTTTTTACGACGACACCGTGTTTCAGGATGTTGAGCAGCGCAACATCAAATTCTATGCGCATCGCTCGCGTTTGTTGCGTCAGACGTTCGACGAAGCGCGTGTTCACTTCAGTCCACAGTCGATTGATCTTTTGCATATTGATGGTTTCCACAGTTATGAGGCGGTTCGACATGATTTCGAGACATGGCGTGAGACATTGTCTGACCGCAGCGTGGTCCTATTCCATGATATCAATGTTCGGGAGCGGGATTTTGGTGTTTGGAGGTTCTGGGAGGAAATCTCCAGTTACTATCCCCATTTCTCCTTTCTCCATTGCAATGGTTTGGGTGTCTTGGCGGTCGGTGCCAATCAAAGCCCCGACATGCAGTGGCTGTTCAATCTAGGACAAGATCAACGGGACGAGGTAAGGCAATTCTTCCAGGCGCGCGGTGGCGTGTTTGAGCAAGCGATCCGGGATCGTACCGAGAAGGATAACTTCCAGCGCGATTTGGCCCAAGTGAGCGGTCAGCGCATACGAGAATTGGACCATTTGCATCAAGTGATTGGTGAATTACGGTCGGATTCCAGCAAACAACTGGCAAGTCTTGCCAAAGCACAAGAAGACATCAGCCACTCGGAGCGTGGTCGCTCTGACGCGGAGTTCAGAGTTGGGTTGCTGTCACAGCGCCTGGATGCCGTGTATCGCTCTAGCTCCTGGCGGTTGGCAGGGCCGTTGCGGCGGATCTTGCGGCTGCTGTACCGCGCCCTCGGCCGCTCCCAAACAGTCGGTGTCCCTTTCCTGCCGCTGCAGCAACTGCAAGCGTTGAGTGACGGACGATGGGAAGCGACGGGTACCGATCCCCAGTTCCAGCTTGCCTCGCCACCGCTGTTGGGGCTGTCGGGCACGATCCGGTTTTCCCTCACCATCAGCGACGCGACCGAGCCGCTGGACCCCGTGCTGTATCTGGATTGTGGCGGCACCCACGATGAAATCCGCCTGCCCTCTTTGATCAATGGCACGGTGGCCGTGGAACTGCCGCGGGCAGAGACCATCCAGGCCATTCGCCTGGACCCATCGGTGCGCCCCACAGAATTCACCTTGAACGCCATTCAATACACGCCGGTTCCAGCCAACAAAGCCGAAAAGCTGATGCGGGAGGTGCGCAATCCAGGCGCCTGGAAGGGTGCCCTGCGCTATTGGCGCACCCACGGCACCAAACGCACCGTCGACCGCTTCTTGCAGGTTCTCCGTCCGCAAGCCGTGACTTTGGGTGAAACCTACCAGGAGTGGATTCGCCGGTACGACAGCTTGAGTGACGATGATATCGTGCGGATTATGGCCGACATCGCAGCACTGCCAACCCGCCCCGTGCTGTCGATTGTGATGCCCGTCTACAATCCGCGCCCGGCCGATTTAATCGCCTGCATTGCGTCCATCCAAGACCAACTCTATCCGCATTGGGAGTTGTGCATCGCGGATGACTGCTCGACCGATCCTGCTGTCCACGCCGTATTGCGCAAGGCAGCGTCGGGTGAGCCGCGTATCAAGCTGGTGATGCGCGAGACCAATGGACACATCTGTGCCGCCTCCAACAGTGCACTTGACCTCGTGACCAGCGAATGGGTCGCCCTGGTTGATCATGATGACGTGCTGCCACGTCACGCCTTGTACATGGTGGCGCAATCCATCGCGCGCGATCCCGCAGTGGATGTCCTGTACAGCGATGAAGACAAGATCGGCCCAGACGGCCAGCGGTTTGATCCGCATTTCAAGTCTGACTGGAACCCTGAGTTGATCTTGACCCAGAATATGGTCAACCACTTAGGCGTGTATCGAACTGCGGTTTTGAAGGCCGTTGGTGGGTTCCGGGAAGGCTATGAGGGCAGCCAAGATCACGATTTGGTCTTGCGTGTTGCGCGTCAGGTATTGGCACAGCGCATTCGCCATCTTCCCTATATTCTGTATCACTGGCGTATCCATCCCAACGCTGGGACGTTTTCTACGGTGCAGCGCGAGCGGTCTTACGCTGCTGCGCGCCGTGCGATCCAGGATCACTTGGTGGCACTGGGCTCAGCCGCGCGGGTCGATGAGCAAGCAGGCCTGGAGTTTCCGCGGATCCGCTGGCCGCTGCCGGAGGAGTTGCCCTGCGTCTCCGTGATCATTCCAACCCGCGACCGGTTGGAGTTGGTGCGCGGCTGTGTGGAGGGGTTGCTGACCGGAACCGACTATCCCGCCCTCGACATCATCATTATGGACAATGACAGCATTGAGCCAGACACTCTGGCTTGGTTTGCTGAGGTGAAAGCCGATCCGCGGGTGCGGGTGATCAAGTTTCCAGGTGAATTCAACTTCTCCGCCATCAATAATGCTGGTGTGGCGGAGGCCAAAGGTGACTTGCTGTTGTTGCTGAACAACGACATCAAAGTGATCGGACCGGATTGGCTGAAGGAAATGGTCAGCTATGCGCTGCAGCCCGCCATCGGTGCTGTGGGGGCAAAGCTGCTGTATGCCGACGGTCGGGTACAGCACGCCGGCGTTGTGGTGGGACTGGGCGGAGTGGCCGGGCATGCCTTCCTGCGCATCGCCCAGCATGAGGGCGGCTGGTTCAAGCGGGCTGTGCTGCCGCAGGACTTGTCCTGTGTCACGGCGGCCTGTCTGTTGACCCGGCGCGAGGTGTTCGACGCCGTCGGCGGATTGGACGCCGAGGGTTTGAAAGTGGCGTTCAACGACGTCGATTTCTGCTTGAAGATCCGCAAAGCCGGGTATCGCATCGTTCAGGCTCAGCACGCCGTGCTGTATCATCTGGAAAGTGCCAGCCGCGGGTCGGACTTGTCGGGCAAAAAGCTGGCTCGGTTCCAGCGCGAGATTGAGGTTATGCGCACCCGCTGGCAGGCGGAGTTGGCGAACGACCCCTTCTACAACCCAAACCTAACCTTGATCGCGCCGGGCTATGACCTCGCCTTCCCGCCGCGGGTGGTGAAACCCTGGCTGAGATAGGTCTGGCGGGGTCTGGCACCCCTTACACAATCCCGCCATCAACCAGGAAGGCTTGGCCGGTGCAGCCGTCGCTGTCGTCGGCCGCCAGCCAGAGCACCATGCGGGCCACATCTTCGGGCACCAGACGGCGCTTCAGGCATTGGGCGTCCAGCAGTGACTTGTCCAATTCGGCTGTACGCCACAGGCGGTTCTGACGCTCGGTCACAATGCCGCCCGGCACGACGGAGTTGACGCGGATATTGTCTGGCCCAACCTCGCGGGCCAGCGCGCGGGTTAGCCCGTGGATCGCGGCCTTGGAGGTAACATAGCCAATCATGCCGTCCCGCCCGCGCATCCAGGAGACGGAGCCGAGATTCTGGATGGATCCCCATCCCGCCTGGCGCATGCCGGGCAGCACGGCCTGGGCTGCAAACAGGTGGTGGCGGAGGTTGACGGCAAGACAGTCGTCCCAATAGTCGGCTGTCACGTCATCCACCTTGTGGCGGTCATCGCGCGCGGCGTTGTTGATCAGCACAGCGATCGGACCCAGGGCAGCGGCCGCCTCGGCGATCTTGGCCTGATAGGCCGGGATATCGCGCACATCAACCACCAAGGGCAGCGGCCGCCGCTTGCCCTCCTGGGCGAGGCGTTGGGCCAGCGCGTCGCCAGCGGCTGCATCAATGTCGACAAAGGCAACAGCCGCCCCTTGGGCGCAGAACTCTTCCACCAAGCAGGCTCCGATGCCGCTCGCACCACCGGAGATAAACACCACCCGACCCTCCAAACTGGGATAGCGAGCATAGCGCGACATGGCTGGTCCTCCGGGATGGCGATTGCAGGCCATGGCTGGGCCGTGGCAGGGTCCGCCCCATGTCCCAGGCTCACCAAGACCCTGTCAAGCTTGTCGCAGGTGCCCTCTCGGTCACGCTCGCCCCCGAGGCGGGCGGTGGCATCGCGCGGTTCGAGCGTGCCGGCGTACCGATCTTTCGCCCAGCCTCCGCTCAGGCACTGGCAGAGCAGAACCCGCGCGGCATGGGTTGTTTTCCCATGGTGCCCTTCTCTGGGCGGGTATCCTTGGCGCGCTTTGCCTGGGGGGAGGAGATGTTTGCCCTCCGCCCCAACTTCCCCGGTGAGCCGCACGCCATCCATGGCGATGCTTGGCAGGCGCCCTGGACGATGGTGGCGGTGGGAGAGCAGGTGGCGCAGATGGCCTATGACCATCCCGGTGCCACGGCAGCGTCTGGTGTTGCGTGGCCGTGGCCCTATCGGGTGGAGCAGACCATCGATCTGACCCCGGATTGCCTCACTCTTTCCCTGGCGATTGAGAATCGCGGCAAGACGCCGATGCCCGTTGGTTTTGGCTTTCACCCCTATTTCCAGCGCACCCATGCGGTGACCGTTATGGCCGAGGCGCCAGAGGTTTGGATTTGGGACGCCTGGAAGCGCCCAGCGGCCCGCATCCCGACACCGCAGCCCTGGCGCCTTTCCCCCGCGCGGCCTGTGGCAGGCCTCGGGCTTGACCATTGCTTTGCGGCTTGGACCGGTCAGGCCGAGATCACCTGGCCGGAGCATGGCTTTGCCGTGCAGATCACGGCAGGGGCGAAGCTGCGTCACCTCGTCGTGTTCACCCCCGATGCGGATTATTTCTGTGTGGAGCCCACCAGCCACGCGCCCGACATGCTGAATCTGGACCCGGCAAGTCTGCCCGTGTTGGCGCCGGGGCAGTCGGTGTCTGGCGGGTGCCGCTTCACCATCCACGCCCTCTAGCGGAACGATACGTCTGTTATGACAGCGCGCGGCAGCAGTGCGGCGGTGGCGACTGGCATTGGTGCCGGGGCGCTGCTGCTGTGGGGCACCTTGGCCTTGTTCACCACCTGGACCGCGGGCCTGCCCCCCTTTCAAGTGACGGCGATCAGCTTCACCATCGCTGGCCTTGCGGCGGCGGGCACCTGGGTGGTGCGCGGCCTTGACCCGCGACCGGTGCTGCGCCAGCCGCTGGTGGTGTGGGCGCTGGGTCTCTATGGCCTGTTCGGCTATCACGCCTGCTACTTTGCTGCGCTGAAGCTGGCCCCGCCCCTGGAAGCCAATCTGGTCAACTATCTCTGGCCGCTGTTGATCGTGTTGTTCTCTGCCACCCTGCCGGGGGAGCGCTTGCGCTGGTTCCATGTCGCCGGTGCGGCGATTGGCTTTGCTGGCGTGGTGCTGTTGGTGGGTGGTGGCGAGTTCCGGCAAGAGCATTGGGCTGGCTATGGCCTTGCGGTTGGCTGCGGCGTGATCTGGTCCAGCTATTCCGTGCTCAGCCGCCGCTTTGGCTCGGTGCCGACCGATGCCGTTGGCGGCTTCTGCCTGGGTGCGGCGCTGTTGGCGGCGCTGTGCCACCTGCTGTTTGAGGCGTGGGTTACCCCCACCCTGGGGGGGTGGGTGGCGCTGGTGTTGTTGGGTCTTGGACCCGCGGGCCTTGCCTTCTTTGCCTGGGACATCGGCATGAAGCACGGCCATCTGCGCCTGCTGGCGGCTGCCAGCTATGGCACGCCGTTGCTGTCCACTCTGCTGCTGGCGGCCTTCGGTGGTGGCAGTTTGACCCTGGTGGTGGCGCTGGCTGCGGCGTTAGTGGTGGCGGGCTCGGTGCTCGCCTCGTTAGACGTGATCCGGCGATGACGGCGGAGACCATTGCGGCCGCCCTTGGCTGGGTTGGCTTTGTGTTGGCGGTGTCCTGGCCGCTGTTTCGCAGCCGCACCGGCATGTTGGCGGCCCAGTTGGGCGTGTGCGTGCTGTTCACCGGCCACTACGCCCTGATCGGCGCGATGACCGGCGCGTGGCTGAATGCGCTGTCCGGCACGCAGGCAGCCGCAGCCGTGCCGCTGGCGACCCGCCCGCAGTTCCGCTGGGTCTACCTTGCCACCATCCCGGTGATTGCGAGCGTGACGGTGGCCAGCTGGCAGGGGCTTGCGTCGGCCGCGGCGGCCGTGGCGATGACGATTGTCTCCCTCGGCCGCTGGCAGATCGCGCCCGACCGTCTGCGCCTGTTCATGGCGCTGTCGGTGCCGTTCTGGTTCACCCACAACGCGCTGGTCGGCTCGCTGCCCGGCATGGTGGCAGACACCTGCACGGGGGCGGTGCTGCTGGTTACCATCCTGCGCGACTGGCGTGCGCGCCGCGGGGTGGACACCCGGCGCTGAAGCGGGTAGGGCAAGTGCGTTGGTGTGTTGCGAGGCGCGGTCAGAGATGTCGATCACAGTTTCGGCTTTGGCACTGTATCCGGTCAAAGGTGCAGCAGGCACGGCGGTTGAGCAGGTGGAGTTTGACCGCTTCGGTCCAATTGGTGACCGCCGCTGGCTGGTGGTGGACGAGGCCGGGCACTTCGTCACCCAGCGCGAGCATCCGCGCCTTGCGGTTGTTGCACCCACGATGGTGCCGGGTGGCCTCCGCCTTACGGTCCCCGATGGTGGCGTGGTGGAGGTGCCAACCCCCGCTGCCGACGCGGCCACCCGCCCGGTGGTGATCTGGCGTGACACGGTGCTGGCCGCGGATGCTGGTGATGCTGCGGCCGCTCTGTTGAGCGCGCATCTGGGGGCTGCCGTTAGGCTGGTTGGGTGCACTCCCGCCTATCAGCGCCAAGTGGACCTCAGCTTCGCCCGCCCTGGTGACCAAGTCACGTTCGCCGATGGGTTTCCCGCCCTGCTGATCGGCGAAGCCTCCCTTGCGGAGCTAAACCACCGCGGCGCCATGGACCTGCCCATGACCCGCTTCCGCCCCAACATCGTGCTGCGCGGCACGTCTCCGTTTGAGGAGGATGGCTGGCGTCAGGTCCGCATTGGCACCGCCCTGTTCGACACCCCCAAACCCTGCGCCCGCTGCGCCGTGCCAACCGTGGACCAAGCGACCGGCACCGTCACCGGCAAAGAACCCCTGAAAACCCTCGCCACCTTCCGCCGCGGCCCCAACGGCGCCGTGCTGTTCGGCATGAACGCCATCCTGCGCGAGGGCACCAGCATCGCTGTGGGGGATGAGGTGGTGGGGGTTACGCAGTAGCCTGCTGGTCCACCGCCGCTGAATCGCCCATCACCCCCACCAACCCCTCGCGATAAGTTGGGTAGCGGAGTGTCACGCCCAACTCCTCGCGGATGCGGCGGTTGGAGACGCGTTTGGATTCGGCGTAGAAGCTGCGGGCCATCGGGGAGAGGTCCGCAGCGTCGAAGGGGATTTCTGGCGGCGGGGTGACGCCCAGCAACTGGCAGGCGTACAGAATCACGTCCTGGGGTGGGGCGGGTTCGTTGTCGGCGACGTTGTAGATGGCACCCGGATTGGGCCGGGCGATGGAGGCGGCCAGCACCGTCGCGATGTCGTCCACATGAATGCGGGCGAACACCTGGCCCGGTTTCACCACCCGCTGGGCGCGTCCGCTGCGCACGGTGTCGATGGCGGAGCGGCCGGGGCCGTAGATTCCAGCGAGGCGGAAAATGTGCAGCGGCAGGCCAAGGGCGCGCCAGCCTGCTTCGGCTGTCACGCGCCGGGCTTGGCGCGGGCCGACCGGGCGCAGGGCGTCGTCTTCCTCAACCCAGCCGCCTTGGCGGTCACCATAGACACCCGTGGTGGAGAGATAGCCAACCCAGGCCGCTGACGACTGTGCGAGGTCGGCTGCGTGCGCATCCAGCACCGGGTCGCCCGCCTCATCGGGGGGGACGGAGGACAGGATGTGCGTCGCAGCCATCAGAGCTGTGAGGTCGGTCAGCGGTTGGCCGCGGTCGAAGCTGTGGGCGGTTGCACCGGTGGCGGCAATCTCGGCCAGACGCGCAGCACTGCGGGCGGTGCCGTGAATCTGCCACCCTGCGGGTGCCAGCTGTGCGGCGAGGGCACGGGCGGAATAGCCAAAGCCGAAGCAGAACAGCACGCCCGGTTTTCTCCACGGCTCTGCTTCGCTAGGGTGCGCCCGCATGCGTCGTCTCCTTCTTCTGTCCGCCGTTGCCCTTGTGGGCAGCGGCCCAGCCGTCGCCCAGCGGATCAGCGCTGAGGCGGAGTATCAACAGTGTATGGCCTTGGTCCAGCGCGACCCAGCGGCTGCGTTTGAGCGGGCGAGTTCCTTTGCCTTGCAGGGCGGCGGCTTTCCCGCCCGCCATTGTGCTGCCTCCGCCCTGGTCCGGTTGCGACGCCATGGTGAGGCAGCCCAGCGGCTGGAAGGCTTGGCCCAGGATGTTGGCCGCACCCGCCCCACGCTGGGGGCAGAGATTCTGGCCCAAGCCGCAACCTCCTGGCAGGCCGCTGACCAGCCGGAGCGGGCAGCCGGTGTGATCGAGGCCGGGCTGCGGCTGGATCAATTCAATGTCGATCTGCGCTTCGAGCGGGCGTTGCTGCACGCCGAGGCCAAGCGCTGGGTGGAGGCAGCCGACGATTTGACCGTGATCATCCAGCGGCTACCCCGCCGCCTGGATGTGCTGGTGCTGCGGGCAACCGCCTATCGCAATGCCAGCCTGGGGGAGTTGGCCGAGCAAGACATCGCCACGGCACTGCGGCTGGAGCCCGGCAATCCCGAGGCGCTGGTGGAGCGCGCATGGCAGCGCTATGCCCGCGGCGATCTGGCAGGCGCGCGCCAAGACTTCGTGGCCGCCGCGGCCCGCCAACCGGACGGTCCAGCGGGCGATATGGCACGCCGTGCACTGGAGGAGATCGAACGCCGCTAGGGGGCCGGGGTGCGCCGCCGCCGCTAGACCCATGCCGCCAGCGGGCGTCGTGCCAGCCGGGTGCGCCGCTCGTCCACAGGGCCGAGGGTCAGCAGCACCGTCAGGCGCGCCTCACCGGTGATCGGCTGACGGATGTCCAGGCGGCGAATGCCCGTGTTCGGTGCTTCCGGTGGTGGCCGTGCGGCAGAGCCGATGGTGAACACAGCTTCCGGCGGGTCCAGAATCACGGCACGCACTGTGGTGCCGTTCAGGGTCAAATGCGCCTCTGCGCCCGCCACCTGAATCTCGGCACTGGTGTGGATGCGCCAGTCCAGCATGC
The DNA here is from genome assembly GCA_004292755.1 of Alphaproteobacteria bacterium. Taxonomy (GTDB): domain Bacteria; phylum Pseudomonadota; class Alphaproteobacteria; order Elsterales; family Elsteraceae; genus RDXE01. The sequence continues at coordinate 3,273 of RDXE01000050.1, read as the reverse complement.
CATTGCAGTTGAGTTCATCGGCGATCACCACGCTGGCGTCATCCAGCACAGCGACGCCGCGCTGCACCGCGCGGGCGGCGGGATAAGCTGGGGACAGGTCGGCCAGCGCAATGGCGACGCCGTGATGCTCCCCCACCGCGCCCAGCACGGCTTTGGCGGCGGCGGGTTGGTTTTGACCATCCAGCAGCAGGGTGTTCTGGCCCGCAGTGCCCGTGCGGTAGTAGCTGTAGCGCTGTTGGCGGTTGAAGTAGCCGGGCAGGGCGTAATCATCCGGGCCAAGGTCCAGGGCGAAGCGCTCGCCCCCCAACTCCACCACGACGCTGCCAATGTCGAGGTTGGAATGATTGGCGCCATTGTCGCCTGCCTTCAGCGCGATAAAGGCGGCTTTCGGGTCGTCCCACCGGCTGCGCAGGCAGGCAACTTCGGCGCGGCGGAAGCGAACTGCCCGTGCCAAGCCCTCGGGCTTTCGGCCATGGGGCTGATACCACAGCACACCGGTGCCGTGGCTGTTGGGCGTGCGTGCGGCAATCCAGGCGGCGTGGGGCTGCTGGAAGCGACCAGCCAGCCACATCAGAGCCGGGGTGTGGCGCACCCGCTCGGCCCCATCGGCGAAATTGACCACCCGGCCCGAGGGCGCCTCCAACTGCAGGCGGAACAGCGCCGTGTTGGCAAAGCCCGGCGTGTCAGCCAGCCCAAAGCTGGTGCCATAGGCGCTTTCCAAGCCAGCCACCAGAAACACGGCGTATTGGGTGGCATAATCCCAATAGCTCACCCCCTCATCCCAGCCACCATCGGGGCCATAGCTGGCGAAGGCCGGACGCACGGCGGCAAGGCTGAGCTCGATCACCCGCTGGCAAAGGGCAGGCGCGTGGTCAAAGGCAGCGATGGCTGCCAGGACCATGCCGCCATTGCACACCAGCGACCAGTTATGGGTTGCGCGGGTCCAGCTGCGACGGCGGTCATGCTCCTCCACCGCAGGCAGCAGCGCGTGGCTGACCAACGTACCGAGGGCTTGGCGCCGCACTGCGTCCGGTAGGCCGTCTTGGCACCAGTCCACAGCCAGAGCGATGGCGGTTGCCATCTCCGCCACATCCAGGAAATGGCCGGGGTTCCAATCAGCCCAACTGCACACGCGGGTGATTTCGGCTGCCAGCCGGGTGGCATCGCGCGGCTCACGCCGGATCAGCCATGCCGCGCCCAGCGCTTCCACCCGGCGCAACACCTCGCGGGAGGTTGGTAGCAGCACGGTGCGCCGTGCCTCCATCCGTCGCTCCACGGGCGGCTGAGAGCCCAGGCGATCCGCCTCGCGCAGCAGCGCCGCCCGCCACGCGCGCCCCGTGGCATCGGCGCCAAGCCGCTGCTCCAGAGTTGCCAGCATCTCGGGCGTCACCAACAGCCGGGGACGACCGGCTGCCGCGAGAGGTGCTTGCGGCTGCGCATTGGGGGTGGTGACACAGCCCGCCGTCGCCACGGCCGCTGCGCCCGTGAGCATGGCACGGCGCGAGAACGTCCTCATGACGAAAACCTTAGCCTCAGCGGGGCGAATGGACCAGAGCTGGGATGGAATGCACCCAGGGGCATCGGTACACTGGTCAAAAGGGCAGCGACCCTGCCCAGAGGAGGGAGGATGCCATGACCACACTCACCCGCCGCCAGCTGTTGGCTGGCGCGACAGCTGCTGGTGCCGTTCTCGCTGGACCAGGCGCAGCAGGCGCACAGGGCTTTCCCACGCGTCAAATCCGCTTCGTCTGCCCCTATCCCGCGGGCGGCACCACAGACTTCTTGACCCGCATCCTGGCGGAAAAGCTGGGTGAGTTGGTGGGCCAGCGCGTCCTGGTGGAAAACCGCGCCGGTGCCGCTGGGGTGATCGGGATGAAGGAGGTGGCGGGCAGCCAGCCCGATGGCCACACGATTGTGATGACCGACACCTCCATCGCCATCACGCCAACGCTCAATCCGGGGGCCGGGCTTGACCCGCGCGCCTTCGCGCCGGTGATCTTGGCGGCGGCCTTCCCCTCGGTGCTGGTGGTGCATCCGAGTGTGCCTGCCCGCACGCTGCCGGAGTTGATTGCCCTGGCCCGCGCCAATCCCGGCAAGTTGAATTTCGGCAGCGGCGGGATCGGCACCGGCCCCCACTTGCATGGGGAAATGTTCAAGGCCAAGGCCGGTTTGTCGATTGAGCACATTGCCTATCGTGGCAATGCGCCCGCCCTGCAGGACCTGGTGGCGGGCCAGATTCAGGTGCTGTTCACTGGTGGCCCGACGGCATCGTCCCACATCGCGGCAGGCACCTTGCGCTTGATCGCAACCACGGGCAGCGAGCGGCTGCCTGCGTTCAAGGACACGCCAACGGCCTTGGAACAGGGGCTGCAGGGGTTTGTGGCCGAGCAATGGTTTGGCGTGCTAGCACCGGCTGCCACGCCGCCTCAGGTGGTGGAACGGTTGAACCAGCTGCTGCGCGCGGCGCTCGCCGATGGTGCGCTCAGTCAGCGGATCGCCGATCAGGGTGGTATCCCGAAGCCCGGCACGCCCGACGCCTTCGCGTCCTATATTGTATCAGAGACCGCAGCGTGGGCGGAGGTGATCCGCACGGCGCGGATCACACTCTAGCACCGCGATGAGCTGGTTCGCTCCGCCGGAGCCGATTGCAACCCGGGTGCTGTTCCGCCTGCCCCCCGCGTTCCAGCACCCCGTGCGCAGCGATTGGGCCGATGCCAATCGCGGCGGGGTGGCGATCGGCTCCTTCCTCGAAGGGCCGACCTTTGGCCCGGACGGAACACTGTTTGTCGTCGACATTCCCCATGGCCGAGTGTTCGCAATCACGCCGTCAGGGGATTGGCGGCTGGTTGCGGCTTGGGATGGCTGGCCCAACGGGTTGGCACGTCTGCCCAATGGTCACTTGCTGGTGGCGGACTATCGCCGGGGCCTGTTGCGCCTGGACCCAAGCGACGGCAGCCTCACGCCCGTGCTCACCCATGTGCGCTCGGAAAGCTTTAAGGGTCTGAACGATTTGGTGCTGGCCCGCGATGGCACGGTGTACATCACCGATCAGGGCCAGACAGGCCTCCAGGACCCGACGGGGCGGGTGTATCGCCTATGCCCCGATGGCCGGGTCGAGCGGTTGTTGGACACCGGCCCCAGCCCGAACGGCATCGCGCTGGACCCAGCCGAGCGGCACCTGTTCGTCGCGATGACGCGCGCTTGCCAAGTCTGGCGCACGGCGGTGACGGCCGATGCCGTGCTAGCCAAGGTGAACTGCTTTGCCCATACCCC
>RDXE01000049.1 GCA_004292755.1 Alphaproteobacteria bacterium | reverse complement strand
GCGATTGCGTGTGGCCGTTTGGCCTTGCGGGCCAGTAACGGAGCCTGACCGTGTGCAACTGCCATCAGCACAACTGGCCGATCCGGACCGCGTCGCCGTCTGCCCCTGCGGACCGGTGACCGTGCTTGACCCTGTGCAGTTGCCGCCACTGCAACTGGCTGATCCTGACCGCGTCGCCGTCTGCCCCTGCGGACCGGTGACGCTGCTTTGCCTGTCCGCGGCAACTGCCACAGGGGTGAGGGCAAGGCTGCCGAGCATTACGGTCATGAGTGTGAGCGTGCGCATCTTGAGTGTCTCCAACGTGGGATGAGTCATCCGAGGGGGGGAGGGTCAGCGCGGCAAGCTGTTCAAGGCCTGCCGACAGGATGGCGACAGCCGCTCGCTGTTCTCCTGCAAGCACGCAACAAGGCGGCCACCGCCACGCTCCACGGTGGAGCAATGCGCGCGGATGTCGGGCATGCAGGTCTGGGCGACCTGACGCTGCGTCTGGGACGGGACGTTCTGGGCAAATGCCGGGCCCGCGCACAGGACAAGCGCAGCCAAGGTCACACAGCCAAAGCGGTTTGTTGCTCTAAGGGTCATTGCCGCATCTCCTGCAGGGATCGGGGGATTGGAAGGGCAGGCGGAGGTGATCAGCCGCCGACTCTGGTGGTTGGCACGACCGTGTGGGCAGCGGTCATGCCCGCTGTGATCTGCGCCGCCACGGTGGGCAGGCGCGCGATGTGGTCCCGTCGGTCAAAGCGCGAGCCGAAGCCGTCATGTCTCAGCATCCCGTCGAGACGCCCCATGGCATCCCGGTGATTGCAGGCTGATACGGACCAGGTCGGCGGAGTCTTCGCGGCGCAGTGAAAAAACTTTCTCGTCCGACTGCGAGGATTCCCTCGGCCTAGCCCGTACCATGACCGTGATGCACCCGATGGCTCTGAGCGTTCCGTGCTAAACGCGGCACGCACTGTCACAGAAGACGCCGCCCTGATGACGCGCATTGTCGCTGGCGACGAGACGGCATTCCGTCAGTTTGCCGAGCGCCATGTCGGGCGAATGCTCCAGCTTGCCCAATCGATCCTGGGCTCGAGCGCTGAAGCAGATGAGGTTGCGCAGGAGGCGTTGCTCCGTGTTTGGCGACATGCTGCGCGCTGGGACAGCTCGCGCAGTCAACTCAGCACCTGGGTGCACACGATTGTTGCGCGTCTGTGCGTGGATCGCCTGCGCCAGCGCCGCCATGAGCCGATCGAAGCGGCGGAGGAGGTGGCGGATCCAGCCGTTGGTGCTTTCGAATCGCTGTCGGCGCGGCGTGACGCGCAAGTCTTGCGCGATGCGCTATCGTCGTTGCCGGACCGACAGCGCATCGCGCTCACGCTCTTCTATCTGGAGGAGGTGCCGGGCGCCGAGGCGGCTGAGACACTCGGCCTCAGTTTGCGTGCTTTTTGGTCATTGCTGGAACGGGCGCGCCAAGCGTTGCGTCATCGGGTGCAACGCTTGGTCGGCTTTGATGGAAGGATGTGACGGATGACACCGATGACACCGCAGGATTTTTCTCGGCTGCTGGATACCTATGGCGCTGATGCTGAGCGCTGGCCCGCAGCACAGCGTGCCGCCGCGCAGGCGCTCTGCGATGTCTCGACAGCGGCGCGCGAGCAATGGATAGCGGCGAAGCGGCTGGATGCACTGCTGGTTGCCAGCAGGGCGCCACCCCCGGATCCCGCACGGCAGGCGCGGATCATCGCTGGCGCCATGGCGCGGATTCGATCGCGCGCGGAGCCTTTGCTGGATTGGCGCTGGCTGATTCCGCCGCCCGTTGCTGCTGCCTTCGCGGCAAGCGTCGTTGCCGGCTGGCTGGTCGGCCTGGAAATGAACGATGGTGCGATACCTCATCAAGTGCTCGCCCATCTCCATTTCGAGGATCTGTTCCAATGATACCCCGCCTCACGCCCAGCCGACTGCGGGCCATCCTTACTGTATCGATCGCGTTGAACCTGTTTCTTTTGGCCATCGTGGGCGCACAGCGCTGGCGCGTGCTGCACATGCAGCGCATGTCCCTGCCAGTCTCCAGTTTGGTCGAGGGGCGCGCGATTCAGGACCCGGAAGGCACGCTGCAAGACTACCTTCACGGTCTGTCACCCCAGGATGCAGCGATCCTGGAAGGCGCGACCCGTGCCCGGCTGGGTGAAATCCTGAATGCCCGGCGTGAGTTTACCGCGGCAATCGAACGTGCGCGTGTGGAGATTGCCCGCGATCCCGTTGATCCAGCTGCTGTCCGCGCGGCCATTGTGGAGGCACGCCAGCAGCGTCAACGGTTTGGGCCGGTGCTTGAAGGCATTCTGATCGACGCCGTCCCGCGGATGTCGGTCGAGGGGCGGCGGACGCTGGCCCAAGCGCACCGCGCACCGGCTCCCTAAGCAGGTGAGGGCGGGACGGCGGGTTTGCCGGTGGTCACCCCGTCAAGGGTCTTGTGGGCGACACTCATCCTGTCCCCCGCCTCAACTGGGCTCCCGCCCCAACTCGGCGATCGCGCCGACAGACGGTTGCGCCTCGGCGCGTTCGGCTCGCCCGCTACGCAGCGGAGAAGCCAGCCAAGCGATAGGCCCCTTGCGGGTGCGAGGTGTCGCCTGCCATGCCGCGGCGGATGCATTCGGTCAGGTAGAGTTCGTCCCACTCAATGTTGGCGAGGTTTACTTCGGTGCCGAAGGTGCGCACCATCAGCGCGGTGATCTTGTGTTTGTAATCGCGCGTCACACCGGGCAGCACCACCACCGGCAGTTCAAACACTGCACGCTCGAACGCAGAGTGCTGCCCCAGGCGGTCAATCAACTGGGTCCGTGGTGTGCCATCGCGAAAAAGCTCGAACGCTTCCAGGAACACGGCGTCTGACCCAGCGGCGAGGCAGAGGTCAAAATCGGCGACGACATCGTCGTCGGACATCACACCCTCCTTGCGCCCAACTTCGCCATAGACCGTGAAACCCATGGCCTTGGCGGCGCGGATCGCGGCCGCCTTGTCCGCGGGAGCAAGGTCGAGCAGGTTGGTTGAGACCTCGATGCCGGTGAAACCGACAGAGGCTGCCTCCTCCAACAGCGCGGTGTATGTTCCCTGCTTCAGGGCAAGCTCGGCGAACAGCCCACCGGGGGAGGTGGCAATGCCAGCACTTTGATAGTGCCGCAGCTTTTGAACCAGCATCTCGCGCGGCATCAACCGTGGGATACCAGCCGCGATCTTGGCTTGATCGATGTAGAGCCCTGCGCTGTCGACGACGTCGTGCTGGCGGGCGAGGCCCATACCCCAGTCGATCATCATCGAAATGCCGCGGGTTCGCGGCTTGGCTTGACGCTCCGGTACGGGGATGGTCGAAAACGCAGTCACGTCGATCATGGTTGCGCCCCTTGTGATGCGTACGCAACTTAGCGCACCCTGCACCCATGTCCAGAATGGAGTGATCATGTCCACCGGACCCGCGGGTTGGCTGTCGTTTCGTGTTGCCGTGTTGTCGAACAAACTGGCGCGCCGTGCAGCGCAGCGGGTCCTGGCGAGCCACGGCTTGCTGCTGACGGAGTGGCGCGTGCTCGCGGTGCTGGGTGAAGCGGGACCGATGTCGGCGGTTGGCATTGCAGAGCGCACGGCCATCGATAAAAGCTGGATCAGCCGCGCGTTGACGCGCCTCGAACACCGCGATCTTGTGACACGAACCCAAGACCCGAACCATGGTCGGCGGTCGGTGGTTGCGCTGACCCAAGCGGGTGAGGACGTCTACGCAGAGGTGGCGACTGGCAGCCGAGCCCGCAACGAGGCCATGCTCGCCTGCCTGACCGACGCGGAGCGGGCCTTTCTGTTCAGCCTGCTGGAGCGCCTGGATCGGCAGGCTGATCAGCTGAGATAATGTTGCGTACGCATCTTAAATCTGCTACCTGACCAGGATGCCCAGACACAATGTTGTGGTGATCCTCTCCGACGAGCACGCAGCTGAGGTGCTTGGTGTTGAGGGGCATCGCGTCGCCCGCACGCCCAATCTTGATCGCCTCGCAGCGCGTGGCACCCGGTTCACGCGCGCCTATACGCCTTCACCGATTTGCGTGCCAGCCCGGGCTGCGTTTGCAACCGGGCGGCCGGTGCACGCTATCGGCTATTGGGACAACGCCAACGCCTATGATGGTCGCGTCCGCGGCTGGGGTCATGTGCTGCAGGATCACGGCGTGCGCGTTGAGGCAATTGGCAAGCTGCACTACCGGGCGGCTGAAGACCCGACCGGCTTTGATGCCGAGCACCTTGCCATGCACATCGTCAATGGCCAGGGCATGGTCTGGGGCCTGGTGCGCAATCCGCTGCCGGTGTTTCAGCGCCAGGCCGCTGGGATGCTGCGACCGATCGGACCCGGCACATCGAAATACAATCTCTACGACGTGGCGGTGGCGGACCGGGCGATCGCATGGCTCAACGAGGCCCCGACGGACCAACCCTTCGTGCTGTTCGTCGGCCTTGTCGCCCCGCACTTCCCCCTAACCGTGCCGCCGGAGTGGCTTGCCCTCTATCCGCCGGAGACACTGCCCCGACCCCGCCTGCACCCGTCCACTGGCTATCGCCGCCACCCCTGGGTGGAGGACATGCATGTAAGCCAACCGGTTGATGACAGCCTGAATGACGAGGAACGCCAGCTTGCCTTGGCGTGCTATCTGGGGCTCGTGAGCTACCTCGACCATCAGGTTGGCCGCATTCTGGACGCGTTGGCGGCGAGCCCCCACGCCCAAACCACGCGGATCGTCTACTCGAGCGACCATGGCGACAACATGGGCACGCGCGGCCTGTGGGGAAAATGCGTGCTGTACGAGGAAAGCGCGCGCGTGCCGCTGATTGTCGCCGGTCCTGGCGTTCCAGCGGGCCGAGTTTCAACGACGCCGATGAACCTGACCGATGCGCGGGCCAGCCTGCTGGCCGCACTTGATGTGGTGGACGAAGCGCCGGATCCTGACGGCCGTGACTGGTTCGCCGCGGCATCAGCCCCCGACGACCCAGCCCGTCTCGTTTTGTCTGAATACCACGCCGTGGGCAGCCGCACGGGTGCCTTCCTGTTGGCGGATGCCCGGTACAAGTACATCCACTATGTCGGCCATCCACCGGAGTTGTTCGACCTGGAGCAGGACCCAGGCGAGACCCGGTCTGTTGCGGACGACGAACCCTATCGTGCGGTTCGCGATGCGATGGCGGCGGCGCTGCACCAAAGGCTTGATCCAGAGGCGGTGAGCGCCCGTGCGCTTGCCGATCAAGCCCAAATGATCGAGCACTACGGCGGGCCAGAGCGCGCACTCACCCTAGGCGCACCAGGAGCAAGCCCCGTACCGATCTAACCAAGAAAACGAGGGAGGGAGCCATGACCATCACCCCAACGCGCCGCGCCATTCTGGGCGGTATCCCAGCAGCGGTCCTGCTGGCGGGAACGGCCTCAGCACAAGACGCAGCCTGGCCGCAGCGCAGGCCAATCCAATGGGTGCTCGGCTTTGCGCCTGGGGGGGCGCTTGATGCAACCACCCGCGTGGTGGCGGAAAAGCTCTCCCGTGCCATTGGCCAGCAGGTGGTGGTGGAGAACCGCACCGGCGCCTCCGGTGCGATCGCAGCCCGTGCGGTCGCCCAAGCCGCCCCCGATGGCTACACGCTGATCAGCCTGCCGGGGCCAATCCTCTATCCGCAAGCGGTGCCTGGGCCCGGCAGGGGCCTCACGCCGGTCACGCTGCTGGCGCTGGGCCCGATGGTGATCGCCGGGCCCGCGGCGATGGGCCTCACCACCCTTGCTCAGGTGATCGAGCAGGCCAAGCGGGAGCCGGACAAGTGGAATTTTGGGACGGCCGGTGTTGGCAGCTCGCATCACATCGCGGGCGAACTGTTGAATGAACGTGCAGGCACCCGCATCCAGCACATTCCCTACCGCGGGGGCGGCGGTCCGCTGGTTCAAGATCTGCTGGCCGGGCGCCTGTCGCTCGCCGTGGTTGGTGCGGGTCCGCTGTTGCCGCACATTCAGGCAGGCACCGTGCGTGCCTATGCCGTAACCACGGCCCAGCGCTTCCCCGAGTTGTCAGAGGTGCCAACCCTGGTAGAGAGCGGTTTTGCCGACATCGACCTCGGCCAATGGTTCGGCACCGCGGTGCCGACGGGAACTCCGCCAGCGATCGTGGCGCGGCTCAACCAGGAGATCAGCCGGATCGTGCGTGAACCAGACACTGCCGCTCTGCTCCGCCGTCAAGGCATGCAAGCTGCGGGCGGGCCAGCCGAGCAGTTCGGGGCGCTGTTCGCCCGCGAAGAGGCACTCTACGCAGACCTAGTGAAGCGGTTCGCGATTGCTCTGGAGTAGCGGCAGGCCGGGCGCCCGCTAACCACGCAAATGACAACACGTGGCGCGGGCGAGACCGCATTGGACACATCGGTGGAACGCGCGGCCACAAGCTTGTCTGCAGCGGGCGCGGGACTTGTGGCCTAGTTCGCCCGCAAGGCCTGGATTAGGAACCTGATTTCCTCTGGCAGCCCGTTGCGCTCAGAGGTCCAGCCCAATGCCATCTCGGCCTGTTCGGACGAGAACAGCTGGTTGGTCGTCAGTGCGGCACCCAGCGGACCCCACAGACTCTGCGCTTCCGCGACGGGCACCGATCGAGGTGGAGGAAGGCGGCCTTCCTCCGCAATCAGCGCAGCCAGATCCAGCATGCTGATCGGAGGTCCGCCGGCTGGATATAGAGTGCCGCCAACTGGCGCGTTGAGCAGCGCTGCCATCACCAGACGCGCCCAGTCCCGGACATGGAGGGTCGACCATTGGTTGGTGCCAGACCCAGGATATGCGGCAAAGCCAGTCCGCAGGGCAGCAGCCACCAATGCTGATGGGATCACAGCGCCCCGCCCCTCGCCATAGACCATTGAGGCATGCACGATCGACGCGCGCAGTCGGCGCTTCTGCCCGATCGCCAAGACCAACTGGTCGAGGTCAGCCCGCCCAGCCAGGAAGGGCGGCGGATCGAACGGCTCAACACCTGTGAACCTTTGGGCGCCCGTATCGCCAAACACCAAGCTGCCGCCATGCATCACAAAGGCGGCGCCCGGTGCCAATGCCGCCATCATCGCTTCAACCGCGGCGCGATTGGTGGCCAGGAATGCGGGATCATCGCTGGCCGCGCAGTGGGCGATGCCGTCGACATCCGCTGCGACAGAGGCGAGGCGCTCGGTATCAGTCAGCTGTGCCTTGATCGGCCAAGCGCCCAACTCGCGCGCGGCCGTGTCATCACTGCTGGTGCGCACCAGCACAGCCAACTCATGGCCGTCGCCGACCAGTTCCTCGGCGACCCGACGGCCAACATACCCGGTTACTCCAGTGAGGAAGAGACGCATTGGTTTGTCTTTCGTGTGGCTTGGCCCTATGGCTGATCCGATCACGGCGTTTCGCGAGGGCTTGGGCGCGCTCGGCGCAGAATTCAGGCTGTTCTTCCGCGACCCAGTGCAATGGCCGCGGTTAGGCACAACTCTCCGGGGGCACTGCCGCCTGACCTGGGGCAGCAGCAGAAACTCCGCCCCGCCGATAGCAGCGGCGCCAGGTCAGGCTGTTGGGACTGGCGGTGCGCGTGCGATCCCGGTGGTGTTGATCGATCCAGGATCGCCATGGCGGATTTCGGCCAACCAACCTAACCAGCAGGCGTCACCGGTGGCAGCACATCGGTGAACAGAAGCTGGATCAACTGGCTGCCAGCGGGGGTAGACCAGTTTTGCGCCAGCTCCGCGATCAGCGTGTTGGTTGCCGTCAAGACCACCCCACCATCCTGCATCCGCCGTCGCGACATATCCTCCGACAGCTCAAACGGTGACCCCGAGGCATCCATGATCGCCTGGACGCGGAACCCCTCCGCCACAGCGCTCAACGCCGGAAACACCAAGCACACGTCGGTCGTGACACCGGCCATCGCCAGATTGCGCCGACCCGTTGCAATGGTCGCAGACCGGAACGCGTCATCGGTCCAGGCATTGACTAACCCCTCCCGTCTGATTCGTGCCTCGAAAGCATCGGGCAGCAATTGCTTCAGTTCCGGCATCAGCGGACCCTGTAGCCGCTCCTCCTGGCTGCTCGTCAATATCACTGGCATGTTCAGGATCTTTGCAGCCTTGGCCAAGGCCAAAGTATTCGCGCGCACCGTCGCCACAGGAATATTCTTGATCAACTGCATCGTGCCGACTTGGTGATCAATCAGCAAGAGGGCCGTGTCCTCCGGAAGGAAGGGCGCAGACGTCGTGAGCATGGAATCTCCTGTCCGTTCAAGCGCTACAGCCGCGCTTGTCAACAGATTAGAGTTTCGTCTGGAGCAGGGCTTTCCGAAGAAGGCGGCTGCTTGCGCCTCTTTGCTGCCGCGGTGCTGCTGGTTCTAGCAGGCGGGCTGCCACGAGTGTGATCGCGCTGTTGATCGCCATCCGCCAACCCGGTTCACGGCGAGTCATTTGCCGCACAACGTGCCGCAGCAACGAGTCCAATGTCGCATCGGCGCGCAGCGCACCGACCGGTAGCAGATCGGGGCGGGCAACCATGCCGCCGATCTCTCCAACAGCGGTTAGGAACGAGACTGGCAGATGAACGTGCAACACCCGCTCTTGCCCGGTGTTGCTGTGCCAGATGGAAGAGACTGCCGGCGGCAGCAGCAGCTTGCCACCGCGCTTGAGAGACACGAGGGTCGGCGTCACGCCGCCGGTCCCGGACACGAGGCCCTGATTTTTGCCCGCAGCCAATCCCAAAATGAGGACGACGCTCTCTAACTCAGGAACTCTGACTTCGACCGGGCGGACCCCGTCGGGTCCGATGTCGGGATCCTGCAGCAGCACGCCCCAACCGCCCTCGCCGCGCAGCACACCGCGCACGGGGGGTAAGCTGCTCCAGCGCGCCATGTCGTAGTCGGGCAGTCCAGTGCTCTGTTGCAGCAGAATGCTGTCATTCGCGGTCATCGCGTTAATCCCAGTGCGGGAGGTCTGGACTTGCCCAAGATTTTGCGCAGATGCCGAGCATCCCGGAATCCCGACAACAACGCGACATCCTCCGGCGGCAGGGATGCCGCGGCGATGAGCGTTGTTGCGCGTTCCAGCCGCATCCGGGTCAGCGCCGCCTGCGGCGTCTCGCCGGTTGCCCGCTGAAATGCCGCGACGAAGGATCGGACTGGCATCTCCACAACCATTGCCAAATCGGCAAGGCCGATGTCTCGGTGGAGATTGTCCGCCAAATAGGCGCGGACGCGTGCAATCGCGCTGGCATCCAGGCTGTACACGCGCTGAGGGCTTGGCCCTTGCATCAGCGCGCACCCAAGCAGCAGAACCCAATGCTCGAGCAATGCCGTCAGCGGCGGATCATCGTTGTGCCAAGCATCCAGGATTCCATCCAAAACCATCTGGACGCGACGATCCTTCAGGCCGATCAGCGGCCGAAAGCTAGGAGTTCGCCCAGGCGATCCTCCTTCCTCGACCAGACGCTGCAGCCAGCCGACTGGAATATGGATGTGCAGCGCTAGGCTTGGCTCCATGGCCCGCCCGGCCCAGGACGACGGCATACCCGCGGGGATCATGAACCCGTTCCAGCGCCGCCGCGCATCGGCCACACGACGATGATCGCCAATGGCAACCTCAACAGCGGACCTAGCGCCTCGCCGCCACATCAGCAGGTGATCCGGTGCTGGGTCGATCTCCGCCTCCCAACTGCGTGGCCGGCAATCAAGTGGGTCGATCTTGACCAGCTTCGGGCCGGACGGCAGGGCCAACGCGCTGACCATCGGCGGCGGATTGCGCCATCGCACGGCATCGAAGGCGGTGACACCGGTTGTCTGATCGCGCGGCGTCATGACATGCGGTCCGCTCGCCACCGTCCTGGCGTTGTGCCATAGACGCGGCGAAATGCCGTGGTGAAATGCGCTTGGTGGGCAAAGCCGCAGGCCTGGGCCACCTCCGCCAGTGTCATCGTGGTGTTCATCATCATGGCAGCGGCCCGTTCGCACCGCAGGCGTCTGACATGGGCATGGGGCGGTTCGCCCATCGCCTCGCGAAACGCACGGGAAAAGTGGAAGCGTGACAAGCCCGCTGCTGCAGCGAGATCGCTGAGGCTCACATCCTGATCGAGGTGGGCCTCTGCGAGGGCCAGAGCCCGGGCCAGCCGCCACGGTGCCATGGATAGCCGACGACTGCGCGGCGCGGTTCGCAGCAACCGCAGCCCGACGAGAACCGACCAATGCTCTGCGTAGCAGGTTGTCAGGTCATCGCCAACGGCTGTTATCGCGCGCAGCAACCCGTCCAACGGGGGATCATCCGTGCCTGCCTGTATGCCAAGCTGGGAGGCCGATGTTGCAATCTCACTTTCTTCCGCCACCTGCACGAGCCACTGGGATGAGAAGTGGAAGTGGAGGCATTGATGCTGCCGGGAGACTGGACCGCGCCACCTTGATGTCACGCCAACCGGCAAAACGTAGGTATTGCGCAATCTCTTGCCAGGAGCATCGTCCGGGACACGATCAAGTGATACCTCATATTCGCCTGGGGTCTGACCAATGAAATGCACAAGAACATGTTGCTCTAGCGGGGGTACTGATACGTCAAAGCGACCAGTATCATTAGAAAAACTCTGGCGTAGGACGCCAAAATCCTTCTGCACAACAATGTTGCTAGCGTCTGGTTGATGGTTTCCCCAACTCGCGTTATCAAAATCTGGGAGATTGGTTCGCAAGCTCATGACCAGTGCTCCTGCCGACCAGTTCCGGGCTCGGCGACCCAGACGATCAGCCTGCCTGAAGCCTGCGGACCGTCCTGCGCGCCAGCAATCCATCCCGACATCGGGTCAGAGGCGAAGCCGCAGGGCCGCGACCGCTGACACCGATAATCACACAGCAATTATGAGAGTTTTTGGAGAGATTTGTATGGTCACAGGCGCGAGCATAGCAATCTCCTGCAAGCCGTGCTGATCGACTGCGCGCAGGGCGGGTCGATCAGCAGTGCGTTTGGTCAGGAGGAGCGATCCGCCCGCCACCGTCCGGGCGTTGTGCCATACACGCGGCGAAACGCCGTGGTGAAATGGGCTTGGTGGGCAAAGCCGCAGGCCTGGGCCACCTCTGCCAGCGTCATTTGGGTGTTCGTCATCATAGTCGCTGCCCGCTCGCACCGCAGACGCCTGACATGGGCATGGGGCGGTTCGCCCATCGCCTCACGAAACGCCCGCGAGAAGTGAAAGCGTGACAACCCGGCAGCAGCGGCCAAGTCGCTCAGGCTTACATCGTGGTCCAACCGCGCCTCTGCCAGGGCGAGCGCCCGCGCCAACCGCCAGGGGGCGATCGAGAGCCGACGACTGCGCGGTGCTGTGCGCAGCAACCGCAGCCCGACCAGCACCGACCAATGCTCCGCATAGCACGTCGTCAGGTCGTCACCGACAGCGGTGATGGCGCGAAGCAATCCGTCCAGGGGTGGATCGTCAACGCCTGCCAGTAGGTTAAGCTGGGTCGCCGTTGCCGGAATCTCGCTTTCCTCCGCTACCCGCACCAACCACTGAGAGGAGAAGTGGAAATGAAGAACTTGATGCAGCCGGGAGACCGGCCCGCGCCACCTTGATGTCACGCCAACCGGCAACAGGTACGCATTTCGCAATCTCTTGCCAGGGGAACTATCCGGCAGACGGTCTAGTAATACTTCATACTCACCTGGTGTTTGCCCAATGACATGCACCAAAGCGTGCTGCTCGATTGGCGGAACAGAGATTTCGAAGCGGCCGCTATCGTAGGAGAAACCTTGTCGCAGTACGCCAAATTCTGCCATGGCAACAACATTGCTGACATTTGGCTGGTGATTTCCCCAGTCTGCTTTATCAAAATCGGGGATATTGGTTCGCAAGGTCATCGCTGCCGCTCCTGCCGACCAGTTCTGGGCTTGGCGAAACACTCAACCGGCCTGTCACAAGCCTGTGACCTGTCTCGCACGCCCTCAATCCGTCCCGACATCGGGTCTGAGGACGCCACTGCGAGGCGGCGAACCCTGACACCGATAATCACACAGGAATTGTGAGAGTTTTTGGAGAGATTTGAACCGGCAGCATCTTGAGCATAGCAAATTTGTGCAATCGACCTCTGTCCGACACTGGTTTGGCGGCTTGTGCCCCGCACGGGCAGAGTGGCGCACTCTCCCGCACTGTGCAGGGTCCCGCGTTTTGGCGCTGATCGGCGGTGCCCTGGCTTTCTCCAGCAAGCACCGATAACACGCGCAATCGTGGATGAGACGCCGAGCTGAACAGTATGGTGAAACCTAGGGGAGACAAAGGTGCCGTGTCGCTGATCATCATCGATTGGCCCATTTCTGAACACCGTAGGAACTCTAACAGCCTATCCCTGCCTAGTCTGAGGCGCTGTAACTCTGTCGATTGCCAGATGCTAACCTCGAACCTTGGTTACAACTGGAACATGCGACAAATACCAGGCGGCTGATCTGAATTTCGCGTGTGGGCGGATCGTTGTCGAACTTGGGAACCGGTCGCGGTGTCTCGCCGGAGTGACGGCACCGTTGCCACTCGTCACCGTCAGGACCGCCGCCGTTGCGGTCAGGAGGATGCAATGGATGATCTTCGCTCCCGTGCGGAACCGAAATGCCCGATGATGCATACGGCGCAGGGTGCTCGCTCCAATCGCGATTGGTGGCCGGACCAACTGAATCTGCGCATGCTTGATCGCAGCGCCGCGGCAGCGTCGTGCCTGCCGACCGCAGCTGAGTATGCAGCACTGTTCGCGACGCTCGATTTGGCAGCGGTGCGCGCCGACCTCAAGGCCTTGATGACCGCGAGCCAGCCTTGGTGGCCAGCCGACTATGGCCACTACGGCCCGCTGTTCATCCGGATGGCGTGGCACGCCGCTGGGACCTACCGGGTGACCGACGGGCGCGGCGGCGCTGGTACCGGCGCCCAGCGCTTGGCGCCTTTGAACAGTTGGCCGGACAACGCCAATCTGGATAAGGCACGCCGCCTCTTGTGGCCGATCAAACAGAAGTACGGTGCGGCCCTGTCTTGGGGCGATCTGCTGATCCTGACCGGCATGGTGGCAATTGAGTCGATGGGCGGGCCAACCTTCGGCTTTGGCGGTGGTCGTCTTGATCGCGCGGATCCGGAGCAAGATGTCTACTGGGGACCAGAGACCCAGTGGCTTGGCGATCAGCGGTATCGCGGCAATCGCCAGTTGGATCAACCGCTGGCGGCCGTCCAGATGGGCCTGATCTACGTGAATCCCCAGGGTCCGAACGGCAACCCTGACCCGTTGGAGTCGGCCCGGGACATTCGCGAGACATTTGCCCGCATGGCAATGGACGATGCCGAAACAGTCGCACTGATCGCGGGCGGCCACACCTTTGGCAAATGCCACGGCGCCGGGCCAGAAACACATGTCGGCCGGGAACCAGAAGGCGCTGACATCACGGCCCAAGGTCTCGGATGGATCAGCACGTTCCGGTCCGGCAAGGGTGCTGATGCCATCACCAGCGGCCTGGAGGGCTCATGGACACCAACGCCGACGCGCTGGGATCACAGCTATCTCGAGGTGCTGTTCCGCTATGACTGGGAATTGGTGAAAAGCCCCGCTGGGGCGTGGCAGTGGGCAGCCAAAAACTTGGCAGCGGCAGACATGGCACCCGATGCTGAAGATGCCTCCAAGCCCGTGCCGATCATGATGACCACGGCTGATCTGGCGCTGCGCATGGACCCGGCCTATGAGGCGGTTTCGCGTCGCTATCTCGCTGATCCGCAAGCGTTTGCCGATGCCTTCGCGCGGGCTTGGTACAAGCTGACCCACCGTGAGATGGGACCGCGCAACCGGTTGCTTGGGCCATTGGTTCCAGCAGAACCGCTGATCTGGCAGGACCCGATTCCAGCACCACCAGAGCCGCTACCGGACACCCAGGCGATCGCTGCGCTGAAAACCCGTCTGCGGGGGTTGGGGATTGCCGCCGTCGACATGGTTTGGCTCGCCTGGGCGTCAGCGTCCACCTTCCGCGGCTCGGACAAGCGCGGGGGCGCCAACGGTGCCCGCATCCGCCTCGCACCGCAAAACCGCTGGGACGTGAACGAGCCAGCACGGCTACAGCGGCTGCTCGCAAGCCTTGAAGCTGTGCAACAGGCTGTTGCACCAGCCATCAGGGTCACCCTGGCCGATCTGATCGTGCTGGCGGGTGCCGTGGGCATCGAAGAGGCAGCGCGTGCAACTGGCGTGGACCTGGAAGTTCCGTTCGTCCCGGGGCGGGGTGATGCGACCGACGAGATGACCGATGCCGCTTCCTTCGCCGTGCTCGAGCCGATGGCGGACGCGTTTCGGAACTACAGCGCGGCAAGCGTATCCCAGCCAGTCGAGCATCTGATGATTGATCGCGCGCAACTGCTGGGCCTGAACGCGACTGAGATGACAGCCCTGATGGGGGGATTGCGCGCAATCGGTGTTACTTACGACAATCGGCGCCATGGTGTGCTGACCAGTCGTCCAGGCCACCTGACGCGCGACGTGTTCGTCAATCTGCTGGATATGTCGACTGTCTGGACCCCATCGGTTGACCAGGCTGGCATTTACGAGGGCCGCGATCGGGCCAGCGGCGCGCTGCGCTGGACGGCAACGCGGGTTGATCTGGTGTTTGGCTCCAACTCGGAACTGCGCGGCTTGGCAGAAGTCTATGCCGCTGCCGACGGCGAGGCGGCGTTCATACGCGATTTCATCGCCGCATGGACGCGCGTGATGATGGCCGACCGGTTCGACCACCACTGATCGCCGCGCGACGGTTCGTATCCAATCGCCATCACTCAGTGTGTTACGGCGGGCAGGACTGGCGGTCGTCCTGTTCACGCCGCGCTCCGCCCGGTTCTGTCCGCGCTCCCCAAAGCCGGGCGGAGCACCTTTCTGGCTTACCCTTGGGATCGGCGCTGCCGTTGGCATCGTCGCCGACCCGCTCTCTGCGACGGAGACTATCGATGACCACTCCTAAGGCGGCCGCATTCGTCGGCCACGACTGGTTCTTGTTCAGCGGTCGACTGCTGCTGGTCGCCCTGTTTGCCATCAGCGGTTTTCAAAAGCTGGGCCAGATCGACGGCATCTCCCAAGCACTGGCCAGCAAGGGATTGCCCCTGCCGCTGGTTGCGGCCTGGATTGGGGCGCTTGTCGAGATCGGGGCAGCTCTGGCGATCATTCTAGGGGTGCAGGCACGCCGCGCAGCCGTGGCGCTGATCCTGTTCACGGCCCTCGCAACAGTGCTGTTTCACAATTTTTGGTCCTTTGAGGGCGCGGCGCGTGACGCTCAGTTCATCCACTTCTTCAAGAATGTGGGATTGATCGGCGGCTTGCTGCTTCTGATCGCCGCCGGTCCTGGTCGAGTGGCCGTGCCCCTGCGCAAGAACAGCTGACGGGCCGTTGAGTCCGCTCGGCGCGGCCGCCGGAGCTGGTTGATACCGCGGTTCCGGCAAGGGGTGGATTGGGCAGGCGCCTTGGCTCAGCACCCGCCGCGCGATCACACTGTGATCTGCGCGCGGCGGGTGGACCCCATCGTCAAGCGGCCGCTGCCGACAAGAACGACTGTTGGAACAGCGCAATCGCCTCCCGCAGTTGGGATGGCGCAATTGCATGCTCCAACCCGTCGACCACGGAGAGGGTGACCTTGCGTCCAGACTCCCTCAGCCGGTCCGCTGCCTCGCGTGCACACTGTGGCGGCACGATACGATCATCGGAGCCGCCACCAATGTACAGTGCTGGAGACGTACCTGTCGGCAACGGCCCCGCCACTGCCAATCGCCCAGCGATCGCGGCGACCACCGCGGGTGGACGCTCGTCCAATCCAGCTGCAAGGGCCATCATCGCGCCCTGGCTGAAGCCGAACAGGCCAAGCTGACTGCGGTCAAGATGCAACTCCGCCAGGTGAGCATCGACGCGTGACCACAGCGCTGGCAGTGCCGTTGCGATGCGACCGGCACGGTTGGCCTCGGTCACGCCGGCAATGCTGAACCATTGCCGTCCCAATCCCCCCTGATCGAACGGGTGCGGGGCATCAAGGGCGATCACAGCAACACTCGGCAACCCAGTGCGCAGTCGCGCGACCACGGGCTCCATTGCGAGGGCGGATGATCCAACGCCATGAAGGGCTACGATCAGGGCGCTCGGGCGGGTGGTCATTGATCATCTCCAAACGCATAAACATCCATGCGCAGCACGCCATGGGTTGTGCTGGCATGCAGACGACGGGGTTTGGCATTCGTGCCAGCGGCACCCATCGCGACATAAAGCGGAAGCAGGTGTTCTTCCGTCGGGTGGTTTTTCGCAGCGAATGGTGCCAGCCGACGGTAATCGAGTACGTCTTCCGTTGCGCCGCGCTGCAAGGCTGCGTCGAACCAATCTGCGAAGTCGCTCACCCATTGCGGTTCGGGCGCCGCAAGAACGCGCCGATAGGCCATGTACTCCGAGAGATCGTGCGTAAAGGAGCCGGAGCCCAGGACAAGCACGCCCTCCTGACGCAGAGGAGCCAAGGCGGCCCCAATCGCCATATGGTGCGCCGGCCCCAGCCGTGTCTGCAGCGATATCTGTGCCACGGGGATGTCCGCCTGCGGGCGCATCAGCGTGAGCGGCACCCAGGCGCCGTGATCCAGACCGCGTCGGCGATCAAGTGTCACCGACATGCCCTGGTCGGTCAGCAGCGCTGCAGCGCGCTCAGCCAGATCCGCTGAGCCTGGCGCCGGGTAGCGCATCCGATACAGCGCCTCTGAGAAACCGCCAAAGTCGTAAATGGTGTCATTGACGACTGGCGCACTGATCGACGGCTTGCCGGTCTCCCAGTGAGCGGAGGCAACAAGGATAGCCTTTGGTGTCTCCGCCAGATGAGACAGCAGGTTCTCCAAGAACACCTTGGCAGGGGCGTCCGTAAGAACAAGGTCTGGAGCGCCATGGGAAACGAAGATTGCTGGTAGCATGGTGATCTCTTCAGGTCATTGCGACCATTTTGTTGGGATTACTCAGCCGCCTCGAATCGCTCTTCCAAGATCAAGGCCGGTGTTTTGCGGGATGCGCGCGATGTGCCCTCGCCGATCAGGAATTGACGGTTGCCATGTGTCATCTCCGCTGGTCGATACGGTGAAGGTAGGGGCAACTGTGTCGGACGGAACTCAACGGTTTTGCCGACTGCATATGCGTTCATGCACAGGCGTCTCGCGACGGTGCCGCCAGCGTTCGATCAGCGGCTGGTGCTGTGTCGGCATTTGTGCGGCTGCCATTGTAGAGACGGCTACTGATGCGGTGGCGATGGCAGACCGAGATACCTTTGCCAAAATTGACTTGAAGCTATCGGTAGGTACGGCACACTCAACCACGCTGCGTCTAGGTCGATTGGTGGATTTTGATTGGCGTCCCCCTTTGTTCCTATGCGCTGGTCCAGCTGTTATGGACTGGGTGGCCATGCTTCATTGGGACGACTTGAGAACATTTCTTGCAATCAGCCGTCACGGCAGCTTGTCTGCTGCGGCCCGGGCATTATCGGTGACCCAAACAACCATGGGGCGACGCCTGGAGGCCTTGCACGAGCGGTCTGGCGCGAAACTGCTGCAGAAAACGCCGCAGGGTTATCAGTTGACGCCTGCTGGCGAGCGCGTTCTTGCCAACGTGGAGCGGATGGAGGCGGAAGCGCTCGCCGTCGAGCGCGCCATCACTGGCGAGGATGCCCGGCTGGAAGGCGAGGTTCGCATCACCAGCGTGGAGGCCTTTGCGTCCCACATCCTTGCGCCATCGCTACCGATGCTGCTGAGCCAATACCCAGGTTTAAGCGTTGAGATCGATGTCGACACACGGGCGCTGTCGCTGTCGCGCCGCGAAGCCGACATCGCCATCCGATTGGCAGCGTTCGAACAGCACGAGGCGATTGTTCGGAAGGCTGGGGCGATGGCGTTTGGGCTCTACGCTGCTCCCAGTTACCTCATGGCCTTTGGCGAGCCGACCCCTGGCGGCTGCCTTGGCCATCGTGTCGTAACACTTCAGGACACGCTGATGCATACCCCTGAGGCACGTTGGATGACTGATTTTGCCCACGCTGCAGGTGTTGCCTTGCGCACGAACAGTCGAGAGGCACAGGTGCAAGCGACCATGGCTGGCTTGGGCTTAGCCTGTCTGCCCCGGTACCTTGCGGATCTGAGGGCCGAGTTGGTCCTGCTGTCTGTGCCAACAGCACCGCCATCGCGGGAGATTTGGGTGGGCGTGCACCGCGACACGCGGCAATCTCCGCGCATTCGTGTCGTGCTGGATCATCTCGCGGAAACGCTCCAGGCAGCGGCCCCCCGCCTCAATCCTGGCTGATCAACGCCGATGGCGGCTGGGCAATCAATGCGGGTGGGACATCCCGACCCAGTGACGCACCTCAGGAGGCGTGGCACTGCGATGAAAGCCAGCCAGCGCGGCCTGGGCCTCGGCATCGCTCTTGGTCACGCGGCTGTGCTGGCGCAGGTGCTCCAGCCAGGATGCGGCGAAAAA
Source organism: Alphaproteobacteria bacterium (assembly GCA_004292755.1). Lineage (GTDB taxonomy): Bacteria > Pseudomonadota > Alphaproteobacteria > Elsterales > Elsteraceae > RDXE01. Next base: position 29,940 of record RDXE01000049.1, on the reverse strand, counting down.
GACCTCAAGGAAGCGGCCGGGTTCATTCGGGTCTTCCAGCAGCCGCCAGCCGAATGCACCGTCCCGGCGACGGCGGCGGGAAAACGCCACTGCTGCCGGTATGAACGCATCGCGCAGTTCCGCTGGAACTGTATAGGTGATTTCGATCAGGACAGGTCCGCGATGGTCCTCGACGGCGCTGTGAGCAAGTTCAGGCCAGTGTAGCGAGGGTGTGAGATCGGCCTCGCCCTTCGGCAGCCGAACCAGCGTCGCGATACCCCCAATCACGGTGGCGCAAGCCGCGGCGATGACCAAAGCAGCCGAAAGCGACAGCATGCTGGCGATCTGGCCCCAGATTGCCGAGCCAAGCGTCATCGCGCCGTAGAACACCGTCAGATAGATCGCCAGTCCGCGAGCCCGTACCCAGTTCGGCAAGATCGATTGTGCGGCAACATTCAAGTTTGTCAGCACCGCGATCCACGCGGCACCCGCAAGGAACAACAAGATTGGCGCCAGTGCCTTGTTCGGTACTAGGCCAAGCACGGCGGTCACACTGGCTGTCAGCAGCGTGCCGACAGTGACCAACACGTCCGGGGATGCCCGTTTGGCAAGGTGCGGCAGCGAGAGCGCGCCGGTCACCGCGCCCGCCCCCAGTGCCGTCAGCAAAAAGCCGTAATAGGTCGACCCACCGCCGAGCTGGTCGCGCGCGATCAGCGGCAGGAGTGCCCAATAGGCCGACGCGAACAGGAAAAACACACCCGCGCGCAGCAGCACGGCCTTCAATTCCGGCGACGCAGCAGCGTAGCGAACGCCAGTCGCTATTGCAGACCCTAAGCTTTCCGGCGGCAGTGCGGTTTGCCGGAGGGGCGGTCGCCACCAGAGAAACGCTGCGACCACCACCAGTGTTGACAGCGCATCCAGGGCATAGGCCGCGGCCACCCCGGCAGTCGCCAGCACCAACCCGCCCAGAGCCGGGCCGATGGCGCGCGCGACGTTGATGCCCATCGAGTTCAACGCCACGGCTGAGCGCAACGTCGCCTTGTCGACAAGATCGGGCACCGCGGCTTGAAACGCCGGCGCTGCCAAGGCTGCACCAACGCCGCCGAGGAACGTTAGGGCCAGCAGCACCCACGGCGCCATCACGTCCGCCACCACGGCGAGCGCCAAGGCAACTGCCACAAGTGCAATCAGGCTTTGAACAGCGACCAGCAACCGACGACGATCAACGATGTCGGCCACTGCTCCAGCTGGCAACGCGAGCAAGAAGATTGGCAGGGTCAGCGCTGCCTGGACCAGGGCGACCATCAAGGGCGACGGCGATAGCTCGGTCATCAGCCAGCCGCTGGCCACGTCCTTCATCCACATCCCGATGTTTGAGATCAGCGTTGCCGTCCAAATCACCCGAAATGCGCGCGACCTGAATGGTGCGAACGCGCCTGCAGAGGGCGTCGCGGCGGGCTGCTGCTGTGTCGTGGTCATAGGCACCTCATGGCGCTAACGATTGCCAGAGCCCTGGAAACACCGCGGAAACCTTAGAGAGTCCGCTGGTGGGTCGTCGTCGCACGGCCCTTGCCAAAAGGCCCCGGCACCTGTGCCTCAGAAGGCAAAGCAGGCACAGCCGAGCGCCCCCCAGAAACCGGCGAGGTCCCCCTTCTGCACGGGCACGCCGCTCGCCCGGACCTTGGCGTGGCCATGGCCATGCACTGCGCAGGGGCTGTTGCAGCAGCCGATTGAGCCCATGAGTGCGCTGTCGATGGCTTCAGCCCGCAACACAGCCGCCCGTTCGCGTCGATGCTCCAGAGCAAAGCGCTTGGTGGGTGCCCAGTCGGGCGACACCGGCGGCAGGGGTGGGGCCAACGTCTTGAATTCGTCGGCCGCGTAGACAACCCGACCACCGACAACAGTCAACACGCTCTCAAGCGCTTTGATGTCATCCTCCGCGACCGAGAAATAGTCGGCACTGAGCAGGGCGAAATCGGCCAGCTGCCCCGCTTTGATCAGGCCTTTCTTGCCCTGTTCGGTGGAGAACCAGGCCGATCCCTCTGTCCACAGCCGCAGCGCGTCGTGGCGGTCGGGACGGTTCGCCATCGGATACAGGCGCACGCCGCCAAGCGTTTTGCCGCTGACCAGCCACCAGATCGACGTCCAGGGGTTATAGCTTGCAACACGGGTTGCGTCGGTCCCCGCCCCGACTGGCACGCCCAGTTCGCGCATCCGACCGATCGGGGGTGTCCGTTCGGCCGCCTTGGCGCCGTATCGATTTATGAATGCCTCGCCCTGGAAGGCCATGCGATGCTGAATGGCAATACCGCCACCCAGGGCGCGCACGCGCTCAATGTTGCGGTCGCTGATCGTTTCGCAGTGATCGAACAACCAGTGCAGACCGTCGAACGGAATCTCGCGGTTAACTGCCTCAAACACGTCGAGCGCTGCGGAGATGCTCTCGTCATAGGTCGCGTGCAGGCGGAATGGCCAGCGGTTGGACACTAGCACGCGCACCACCTGCTCCAACTCAGGCTTCATGTGCTCAGGCAAATCTGGGCGCGGTTGGAAGAAATCTTCAAAATCTGCTGCACTGAACACCAGCATCTCACCAGCGCCATTGTGCCGGAACCAATCTGATCCCTCACCCGGTTTGACGAGCTTTGCCCATTGGACAAAATCTTCTTTTTCTTTGCCGCTGCGTTGGGTGAACAAGTTGTAGGCGATGCGAACTGTCAACTGGTCATCATTCGCCAGTTGCTGGATGATCGCATAGTCCTCAGGATAGTTCTGAAACCCACCCCCAGCATCGATCACGCTGGTGACGCCGAGACGGTTCAATTCCCGCATGAAGTGCCGCGTGGAATTGATTTGGTCTTGCGGCTCAAGCCGTGGTCCCTTCGCGAGCGTCGCATAGAGAATGTGGGCGTTGGGCTTAGCAAGCAGCAGTCCAGTCGGCTCGCCCGAACTGTCGCGCACAATCTCGCCGCCAGGAGGATCTGGCGTCAGCCGGTCATAGCCGACTGCCCGCAGCGCTGCGCGATTGAGCAGCGCGCGGTCATACAGATGCAGAATGAAGACGGGCGTGTCCGGCGCGACGGCATTGATTTCCTCGACTGTTGGCAGGCGCTGTTCCTTGAACTGGAACATTGAGAATGAACCGACGACCCGCACCCATTGCGGTGGCGGCGTCACGGCAGCCTGCGCCTTGAGCAGCGCGAGTGCCTCGTGGACGCTCTCAACACCTTCCCAGCGCAGCTCCATATTGTAGTTGAGCCCGCCACGGATCAGGTGGGTGTGGCTGTCGTTCAGGCCTGCGACCATTCGACGGCGACCAGCGTCGATGACACGGGTCTCACCATCAGCGAGCGGCATGATGTCCGCGCGCGAACCGACCGCCTGAAAGATCGAACCCTTGACAGCAATCGCCTCGGCTTCGGGATTTGCGCGGTCCAGGGTGGTGATCCGCGCATTGTGGACAATAAGGTCGGGCGCTTCGGTCCGGCGCATGGCGAGGCCTCAAATGAGAATGATGCGGTGTGGACACCCTGGGGCGGGTGGGCGTGGCGGCAGCCCGGCTAGGCCTTATCCGTCGTCTTGGACCCGCTTTCAGCCGTGGGCTGAGACCTGATCCGATCCTGGATCGGCAGCGCACCGAAGACGTGGTTCGAGCATTGATCGCGGAGCGCCGACACCGAAATGGTCCCACTGGCAAACAAACGCTTCGCCAGCGGAGGTATCTGCTCGCCCAACAGAATCCCAAGCAGGCCAACCAAAGCCACCACCGGTGGCGCTGGTGAGCGCACATTGAGCAGCGCATAAATGATGCCAACCAAAAGACCAGCGCTGAGCGCAAGCAGATAGGGTTTCATGGCCCTGAACCTTTGACTCGGATGACCAAGGCGGGCCAGCAGGCGCGTGGCGGGCGGTTGGTCGTTGAAACGCCCTCCGCCCGGCCTGCTGCTGGCTTAGGCGGCGCCAGCCTCAGAGGCATGCTCGCCCAGTGCCCATTTCGAGAAGCGCACTTGAATACCGTACGGCGTGTGGGCCTTCAGGATATCCATGACGCCGTCATAGGTCTCACCGCGCGCCCAATCCTGCTGCAGCTCGAACACGACTTGAAGCGATGTCATCGGCACGGCGCCCGCTTGAACGAGGCGCTGAACGGCGCGCTCATGGGCTTCTTTCGAGACATCGCCGCAGGCGTCGGTCGGGACATGGACATCATAGCCAGCTTTGATCATGTCCAGCGTCGGGAACATGACGCACGCCTCTGTCCAGAGACCAGCGAGGATGATCCGCTTCCGGCCTGTCGCCTCCACCGCGCGGCGGAAGTTGGCATCAATCCAGGAGTTGATCGACGTGCGATCGACGACGTCGACCGTTGGAAACAGATCGGTCACCTCTGGCATAAATGGGCCGGAGAAACTGTCCTTCGCAACAGTTGAAATCACTGTCGGCAGATTAAACATTTTCGCTGCCTTTCCCAATATTTGGACATTATGCACAACTTCAAGCCGATCATGGCTCTGAACCCCCTGGAACATTGCCGGCTGATAGTCAATCAACACCAGCGCGGTATCTTTCGGGGAAACCATCGCAGTCTTGTCAGTCATGTGAGTTTCCTTTCTCAGAGCAGGCTACCTCGGGTTTGGTTCGCTATCTCTGCAGCACCTAGTTGGTCATTCGCTGCACTGCATCACGCGATACTTGGCAGTGCCGCCATGATCGACCCGAGAGAGAGGGGCGCGTTGGTCTTGCCGATAATCGGCCACAAACAGCATTCCAGGGTATTCCAGGATCGAGGTACTGATTGCGCACCCTTGCCCTGATCGAAGGGTCTTGCGTGGATTCCATATTCCAGATACCGGGCGCAGCTGCTAACACTACACCCAAGAGACCGATATCGAGAGCGAACACTGGGAGAGGAGAGCTAATCGATCTCACATGACTGCTAGCTGTGACTAGCATCTTTTCGTAGCGGGCCGTTGTATTCATTTTTTGGCACTACGGTGATTTAATGTTCTTGCTGAATACATTGGATTTATGTCTAAAAATGGCGCCCGGTGATCGCCTCCCAGTATAGTCTTCGGACGGCAACGCGACCATCTAGGCCACGACACTCACCACTCTGCCTCAGGAGCCAATGATGCGTGTGACACCTTTGAGAACTCAAACGGCTGGACGTGGGTCAGGATTTCGCGCGATCCGGGTTTCAGGACCTACATCGGCTTTGAATCCGTTCCTGATGGTGGATCATTTCTGGATGTCTGAGCCGACGTTCCCGGCCCATCCCCATGCTGGGTTCGCCGCAATCACCTATATGTTCGAAGATGCACAGACGGGTTTTCTCAATCGCGACTCCAACGGCGACAGTATGATCATCGGACCGGGTGATCTTCACGGCACAGTGGCAGGACGCGGGATGATCCATGAGGAGACACCAATTGATGCTGGACGTGTGGCCCATGGTCTGCAGATTTTCCTGAATTTGCCCGAAAGCCTCCAAGCCGAACCTGGCTACGCCATCCATGCAAATCGCGCTGACCTACCCGTCATCCAGACTGGCGATGTCAAGATTCTCCTGGTCTTTGGGGAAGCATTCGGTATGACCGGTCCGGCTCGCCTCCCGACAACGGCAAGTCTTGCGATCGTTACCTTTGATGCCGCCGGTACTTTCGAACTGGCTGCCGACGACGTGTCGACGTTTATGTTGGTGATTGATGGCGTCGTCCGTGCCGAAGGTGTTGAGGCTGTGGCAGGTACGGCCCTCACCATCGATCGCAGGGACAGAATGCGCCTTGAAGGCACCGGGCATGCACGCTTGGCGCTGTTCTCAGGCCTGCCTCTTGATCAACCGGTGGTCATGCGCGGCCCTTTGGCAATGGCGAGCGAGGCCGCTCTCCTGGATGCGGAACGGCGATATGCTGCCGGACTGTTTGGGTGGATCAACTCCGATGAGGATGCCGACTCATAAGCCGACACAAGAACGCTGTGGCGCGGGCCTTTCCGAGGAATGTAGCGGGAGGATCGGACACCCCACTTGTCGATCTGTTTGAGCAGAATCCCGCGAGCAGATTACTTGATAGGGGTCCGCCCCAATATTCTCCATAAATGAAAACAGTATAGGCAATCATGTTTTGCGTTGCTTGATTAAATCAAGCAGCGCGTGTAGGTAGTTCACGGTACAGTTAGACAGTATCTTGCTACGACTGGACCTTGGTCTGGTCTGTATCCATACCGCTTCTCCTCCGGCGACATCGCTTGGTGCTCGAGACCTATCTGCGTGTTCTGTCCACACACCGCGGCGCTGGTGGAGCCGATGGAGCGGGCCGCGCAGATGAGTCATTCTCTGTTGGTGAAGCTTTGCGCGGCCAGGGCGTGCAGCGGGCGCTGGCAGCATCTGCGACGCGCGCAGCTGCCCGCGATAGCCAACTCTCAGCCATTGTCCGCCAAGAGCAAGACATCGATCGACGCATTTCCGGACTGTTTGGTTCATTGGCAGCCGCCTTGTCGCTGGCTCCGAGCCAGCGCGATGACGCGGCCATCGAACGCCTGCGTGCTGAGGCCGATGCCCTGCGCACCGCACGACAAGTCCTGCACGGGGAGATCCAGGCCAGCTTTCCCGATTACGCAAAGCTGCTGTCACCCGGCCCCGTAGCGGCAAATGAGGTCCGCGCCGCTCTCGCTCCCGGCGAAACACTGGTTGCATACTATACCGGCGAGCGGGAGACGTTCGTCTGGGCGGTTTCACCTGGTCGCCCCACGGCGTTTGCGGCTATCTCCCTGCCATCTTCGGAAGCACAACGTATTGCTGGGCAACTGCGCGCTGCTCTTGACCCACAAGTTCAGTTCCTTGGCGACATTCCAGAATTCAATGTCGCCCTTGCGCATGAACTTCACGAGATGTTGCTGCGACCAGTAGAATCTGGCTGGAGCGGTGCGCGCTCGATGTTTGTTGTGCCGCATGGTCCGCTTGCTCAGGTCCCTTTTGCTGTCCTGGTTTCACGACCCTCTGTTCTTGGACGTGAGATCGAAGGGCGTCCGCTCTTCTCTCCCTACCGCGCAGTGTCTTGGCTCGCACGAGACGTGGCTCTGGCACAGCTTCCCGCTGCAGCAGCGTTACCGATGCTGCGCCGGATACCGCCCGCCTCTGCGAGCCGACAAGCGTTCCTGGGCTTTGGCGATCCAGTGTTCGGTACGGCAGCGTTGGTACCGACAGTCGCCCAAGACACGGTGGTGGCGCGAGGGGGCGTATCGGTGGCGACGCGCGCTGCCCGCCTTGTGAGACGCAACGTGCCCGCGACAAGCGGTCTATCGACAGCGCAATTGGCATCGCTTCCTCCGCTGCCTGACACAGCAGAGGAAGTGCGCTCGATCGCCCAGGCGCTTGGCGCCGATCCGGTCAACGATGTTCGCCTCGGAACTGCCGCCAGCGAGCGTTCTGTGCGTGACGCTGACCTCATGCGACGAAAGGTGATCATGTTTGCCACCCATGGGCTGGTACCCGGCGACCTGGATGGCTTGACCCTGCCTGCACTTGCGATGGCAAATCCGCACTCAAGTGACGTCGGTGACGATGGATTGCTGACAATGGATGAAGTGTTTGCTTTGCGAATGGATGCGGACTGGGTGGTGCTGTCTGCCTGCAACACCGCATCTGGCAATGGCGATGGTGCGGAAGCGATCTCGGGCCTTGGTCGCGCATTCTTCTACGCGGGTACGCGTGCATTGCTGGTCTCAAACTGGCCAGTGGAAACAACGAGCGCACGCGAACTGACCACTGATTTATTTCGTCGACAAGCGGCTGCGGAATCACCATCAAGGGCCGAGGCGATGCGTGAGACCCTGGTTGCTATGATCACCGAAGGCGGATTGACTGATCCCTCAACGGGGCGCACGGTATTCAGCTATGCGCATCCAATTTTCTGGGCGCCTTTCGTCTTGGTTGGTGACGCCGGACGTCAATAATTCCTTCAACGCTGGTCAAGCATGGTCATACATCACTAAGTATCATGGCCCCGCGGCAACACGTTCAATTACCGACCAACTGCGAGTGGGGCTGATCATCTGTCCACAGCCAGATTTTACCACCAACACCTCTGCCTACGCCAACCGGCGACGATCGTGGCGCGCCGCGATTGCGCCAAGGCGGCTCAGCGATCCTCGCGGGTGTGCCATAGCCGAAGGACAGAGATGACAGGCCCCTGAAGCTCGTAGCGGATCTCATAGTCGCGGACGAGGAGTCGGCGCACCTCGCGGGGTTCAAACTGGAACAGTTGCTCCCCGATGCGGGGATTGGTCAGCAGGATGGTCGGGGCTTTGGCCAGGGCTTGGACTGTGCGCGCAGCCGCCTCGACGTTAGCAGGGGCGAGGAAATCATACAGGCGGGCCAAGTCGGAGACTGCCTTTCTGGTCCACTGAAGGTCCATCAGCGCGGTACCGGCAGCGGCTGATCAGTGTCAAGACTATCTGCCCAGGCCTGCACCGCCTGATGCGGAACGACTTGACCGGCGTCGACATCCGCCAACGCCTCCTGGGTTAGTCGATCACGCTCCTCCTCCTGGGCGATCCAGGCCGACAGCGCCTGCTTCATCACCCAACCGCGCGAGCGATCCAGCCGTACTGCGATTTGATCAACCTTGTCCGCCAGGGCGAGCGGGACGTGGGCCGTCAACACCTTGGTTCTGATCGTCATCGCTTCGCTCCTACGCGTGTCGCGGTGGCTCTTGCCGATTCATACTGTATCGGATCGCATCGGTCTACTGCGATTCGCTGCGCTTCACATCGGTGTGACTGACACTCTTGGCGATTCTGTCCAGATAAGGTATACCCTAACCGGATGTCAGGCCCTATCGCCCAAATCCGTCAGAATAGACGTCAATTTCGATTTTCTTGACAGATGCCGCCCAGGGCCATAGATTTCTCCCTGACAGTTCACGCTCCGGGGATGCATCGTGCTGGGACATCGCATCGGATACGTCCGCGTCAGCAGCTTCGACCAGAACCCGGAGCGGCAGTTGGAGCACACCCAAGTCGACAAGGTGTTTACCGATCGCGCCTCGGGCAAAGACACCCAGCGCCCGCAGTTGGATGCCTTGCTGGCGTTCGTGCGCGAGGGCGACACCGTGGTGGTGCACAGCATGGACCGCCTCGCGCGCAACCTCGACGACCTGCGCCGTTTGGTACAGGGGCTCACCCAGCGCAGCGTGCGCATTGAGTTCGTGAAGGAACACTTGATCTTCACCGGCGAGGATTCGCCGATGGCGACCCTCATGCTTTCGGTCATGGGGGCCTTCGCCGAGTTTGAACGCGCCTTGATCCGCGAGCGCCAGCGGGAGGGAATCGCACTGGCCAAGCAGCGCGGCGCCTATCGCGGTCGCAAGAAGGCTCTCACCCCCGACCGTGTCTCGGAGTTACGCCGCCGTGCCGCCCTGGGAGAAAAGAAAGCCCAGCTCGCCCGCGAGTTCGGTATCAGCCGGGAGACTTTGTACCAGTATCTACGGGCTGAGCGCTGATGTTGGGCCGGCGCGGGCTCCCATCTGCCTCCTACCAGGAACAGTCAAAGCTCAAGTAGCGGGACATATAGTCATCAAACGTCCAGGATTGGGTGTACCAGCGAAAGCGCATGCCGGGGGAATAGAATCGCAAACCCAACTCGGCAGCGACAGCTGGTTCGATGGGCTCTTCAACGGTTGTCATGTCAGGCGTGTCAGCAAGGGCATCCGCCAAGGCCGCGCTATCCGAGGTACAGCTGAGCTGGCCTTCCATCGCGGTCGCCAGGCGCCGCACAAGCTCCCCGACTGCCTCTGCGCGCACATGGGCGTAGGCTTGAAAGATCGCGCAGTCCTGAAAGTTAGCCCACACATAATCGGCGATCTTGATGTCGCAGCGATCATCACGTCGGACCAACTTGGCGCGCGCCTTCAGCAAGGCGGACGCTGGATCGGGCCGACGCTCGGCCGAGAGCCGGTGGTAGGCGTCCAGCGCTGCAGGACCGCTCAGTCCGCGCGCCAACACCTCAAGGGCCAACCGATTGCCATGGGGGTAGCGCCCCCAGACATAGCCGGGCTCGGGCGTGTTGCGGGGATCGCCCAAGCTGGCGAACGGCCACAAACAGGTCATCACAAAGCTTGGAAACACCAGAGTAGGGCAGGTGGCAGGAAGACCGAGCCGCAAGAACCGCCGCAACGGCAGCCCATACGCTGTGCCATCCGGCACCGTGCCGGAAATCGGAAGGTCCGGCTGGCTATCATACTGCTCCAGATACAGACGGCAGCGACGGAGGTGATCGGCCGACGGTGTCTCTGGTTCTTGGCCAAGGGGTGCGTGGTTGAGGGCGCAGACGAAGCCATAGTTGGGGAACGCTGCAGCCAACAGACGCGCGAGCACCGGGACTTGGCAGTTGCCATAGACAATCACCAAATCCGCGCTCGGTGCTGGGTTCCCGTAGATCATCCGGCAGCCTCCCTGCGGCCGACGACGTAGGGTCGCCTGGCCAATGACGAAAATCTCCCTATCGATTCCGTGCCATAATCACAGCGAAATCATCCACCAGCAGACGCTCGGCCAAGCACCAACCCTCCAAGTCGATCAACCGTTCGAGGTAGCCATCCTGATCCGTATGAAAATTCTGAGCGATCTCTGCCAAGGCCAGATGCAGCAGATTCCCGCCATACCCACGCACCACGTGAACGGAAAACCACAAGGACAGGAGAGGCAACAGATCCGTGGAGCGCACAGCCTCACTTGGGTCGACGGCGATCACTTGATCAACAGTCGGTCGCAGATAGCCCCGACGAATGTGGCCGTGGGCAGTTCGCAGATACGCCTCTGGCAAGGCCGCCAGGAACCCGTTGATCAAACCGACTTGAACCTCAGGCCACTGAAAGCGGCTGGGACCCACAAATTCATCCAGGTAAAACCAACCCTGTGGTTTCAACAACTTTGCACACGCGGCATACAACCCTTCTAGATTTGCGCAGTGATGAACTCCCGAAATACTGATGATGGCATCGAAGCTGCCAGGCTCAAAGCCATGTGCGCCGAGCGGCAGGGCATTCATATCCGCCTGCATATGGGTGACCGAGGTTAGTCCGGCGGCTTGGCTCTTGGCCGCAGCAATGGCGAGGGCACGCGGTGACAGGTCGATGGCGATGATGTCCTGTGCCCAGCCGGCGAGGGCAATCTCCGTCTCAATGCCCATGGACCCGCAGCCCAGCACCAGCACGCGCGTCAGGGGAAGGCCGTGCTCCTGGTCCACCGCGCGAAAAAACCATGTCAGTGGAGCAACGTGCGGGTCACCCGTGACCCGACGGTTGATCGTTTGGCGCACGCGGTCGAGATGGGTCCATTGCTGCCCATGGGCAGTCCACACCGCTGGGTCGCCCCAGGCAGCATCAACGGCAGTCGTAAAACCGGTGACCGCTGTCGCTTGATCCGTCATCGAGACCTCCTGTCCGTGAGCGTAACGTTAGTCCACGGCAATGTCAGGCGGATGCCATTGCCGAAGAGACAAAAACAGTGGTGAGATACCAAGCTCGCACAGAGGACCCTGCGGCCATTGGGACTTGATCATCATGTCATCCAAAAAGATTGCAACTGCCAAAATAGCGTTGATTTTTGGCATCTCTGGTCAGGATGGGGCCTATCTTGCGCAGCTTTTATTGAATCACGGCTACCTTGTTCATGGTACATCCCGCGATAAGGAGATAACAAGCTTTGCAAACCTACATCACCTGAATCTCTTTCCCTCCATCACGCTGCATTCTGCAGTCTTGACGGACTTTCGGAGTGTGATTGAGGTGATCCAACATGTGCAGCCAGATGAAATATACAACCTTGCCGGTCAATCTTCCGTTGCACTATCGTTTGATCAGCCCGTTGATACGATCAATGGCGGTATCGTCGGCACTCTCAACATCTTGGAGGCAATACGTTTTTTGAAGATTGAGACGCGCTTTTATAATGCGGCCTCCAGCGAATGCTATGGCAATACCGAGGCTGGACCAGCCACCGAAGCCACACCGTTTCAGCCCCGCAGCCCTTACGGAGTGGGCAAAGCCGCGGCGTTTTGGGCCGTTGCGAACTATCGCGCAGCCTATGGGCTGTACGCGTGTTCAGGCATTTTGTTCAATCATGAGTCGCCCCTGCGTCCAGCTCGCTACGTGACCCAGAAGATTGTTCGTGGCGCACTGGATATTGCTGATAACAAATATCAGAAGTTGACACTGGGGACACTGTCAATTGCGCGTGACTGGGGATGGGCACCTGATTATGTCGACGCAATGGCACGGATGCTTCAATCGAGTTCCCCAGAGGATCTGATCATCGCAACAGGAGAGACCCATACGCTGGAGGAGTTCGTAAAAAAGGTGTTCTCGAAAGTCAATCTTCAATGGGAAAATCACATCGAGATCAACAAGACATTACAAAGACCCTCAGACATATATTATAGCGCAGCTAACCCTGGGCGAGCTCGTGAAGTGCTAGATTGGAGCGCAGAGACCAAATTTGACTCTCTAGTCTCAAGACTTATCGAAGCAGAACTAGAGCGACGCCGGTTTGCAGGATAGACTATCGCTCCTTTCTCGTCGTTCTGTATTGTATTGATCGGATCACTTGGCCACTCTTCGACCCAAACCCTAGTGCCTGTGAGGCGATTATGTCGGGCCCATAGGTCTGTCCGTGGCAGATTATCCCACCGGGCACTCCTCAGCCGCTTAGAACATTGCGTCGTCAGCAACAGACCTTCATCCCGTTATCGCTCTGAAATGCAAAAAAATCTTGATTCCTTCAATAGATGGATCGATCGGCTGCTTGTCTACAACAGCATTCTGCACCATAGGGAACGAGGCTCTCAATAAGCCCCAATCTCGAACTCAGTGTAACTGTTCCATTCAGCTATTCATAGTCCATTACTGTAGTGTAATTTTCCTAGACAACTGGTGCTGTGCTGTGTAGATCAGGCCAATGACTTCACGCGCTCCGACCTTCGCTTTGGTCATCAGCATCCTCGGTCTCTCTGGTGTGCCCTGTGCGGCGCAGGTGCCAGCAACTGCGAACACCTCTGCCCAAATTGATGCGGCGTTCCAGGAGGTTCTGCGCAACCCTGGGAACTTGGCCATCGGTCAGACCTATGCACGGTTGTTGGTGGCAGCGGGTAACTTCGAAGGCGGTATTGCCGCGATGGAGCGCCTGCTGTTGGACCCAACCGTGCCGCCATCGGTTCGGCTGGAGTTGGGCGTGCTCTATTATCGCGTCGCCTCCTACCAGATGGCGGAGGTGCATCTGCGCCGAGCGCTCGCCGATCCGCGCCTGACCGGGGAGTTGCGCGACGTCGCCGGGCGCTTGCTGGAAGATGTGGCGCGACGCACGGCGAGCGGCAGCCTCTTCACGGGCTCGTTGACGATTGGCCTGCGCGGTCAATCCAACCCGACAGCTGCTGCCAACAGCGAGCGGTTGTTGGCAGCGGGCGTCCCCTACACCCGACCCGCCAATCAAGGCCGCAAGCCGAGCGCTGATGTGTTCTTCAGTGCCGAAGCCCTGCATGAACTGGACTTTCAGTCCCAAGATAGCGCGACCCTGGTCACAACGGGCAGCTTCTTCGTCAATCGCTATCAGAACGGGGCTGATTACGACAGCACGCGGATCAAAACAGACCCCCGTGATTTGGCTGCGGGCAGCTTTACCACAGGCGTTCGTTTCCGACCTGCACCGCTTGATCTACCGAACCTCACTCTGCGGCCTTATCTTGGTGGCTCCGAATTGCTGTTGGACGGACGTCAGTACATGGCGGCCGCCGGTGGCGGTGTGGATTTAAACTACCGGGTTGAGAATGGCGGCTTTGTCATCGGTACAACCTATGACGTCCGTCGCACTGTTTTTGCCAAGCGTTCGGACACGACAGAGTCCGAAAAGCAAAGTGGTTATGAGCAGTTTCTACGTTTGCGTATGATCCTGGAGGTGACTGCGCTACAAGCCTTAACCACCGATCTTACCGTGCGTCATCGCAGCACTGAACGCGATTATTTCTCCTTCCTCGGCCCTGAATTGAGGGTCAGCTACAATTTTAACTTCACCAACCCGTTTGGTGGTGGCGACCGGGTGTGGGGTACCAGTCTCTACACAGTCATCGGGCAGCGGACCTATGCCGGACCGGACCCGTCGGTGAAGCCAGGCACAACGCGCGCTGACACCGAATGGGCGATTGGGGCCAGTCAGGTCATTCCATTGCTGGACCGCGTTTCTGCGATTTTCAGCGTTGAATACCAGGACACCCACTCGAACGTAGCCAACTACGCCTATCGGAACGTGCGCGCTTGGGGAGGGCTGCTATGGACGTTCTAGCCCAGTCGCCTCGCCAGCGCACACAGTCTCCCACCACCTAGACTGGACGGCACGACCATGGCACCAGCAGACTCCAAAGATTGGCTCTTCGCAGCCGTGGCCCTCACCAGCGCGATGACGACCACCCCGATGGCTGCCTCGGCGAGTGATCAGGCAGGCGTCGTGACGGGCGTGTTGGCCTCCACACAAGCCAATCCAGCGGATCAGACCAACCAAGTGTCGGTTGTGTTGGGTGACGTCGTGCGCGTCGGCGCGTCGTTTCGCACTGGGCCGGAGGGTGTGATTCACATCCTGTTCTTGGACCAATCGTCCATCACGATTGGCCCGGACTCCGTGTTGTCCGTCGACCAGTTCACCCACGACCCTCAGAGCCGATCCGGGCAGATCGGCTTGATGTTGAGCGCCGGCAGCGTGCGTGTCGTCGGTGGCCTGAACAGCAAAACCAACCCCACGCGCATTCGCACCAGTGATGCAACTGTTGAGATTTTGGGTGGCATCACGATGGTGCAGTCCACCCCAACTCAAACCACAGCGACATTCTTATTTGGTCAACAGATGAGCGTGTCTGGCTCGAACGGCAGCACTCAGTCCGTGGTGCGGCCGGGATTCAGTGTGTCGACCAACAACGGCGGCCCAACCAGCCCACAGCGAATCCCGCCTCAGCAGTTGACCCAGATTAGCAGCCGGTTTGAGGCCAATCCCGGACCCGGAAATACCGGATCACCAGTCTCAACACCGGGACCAACCACCCCCTTGATTGCAACCAGTGACCGCGGCAGCAATCAGCCCGCTAGTTCCCCATCGGCAATTGCCAATGATCGCTTGAGTTCCAGCACGTCAACCTTGGTTGGCAGCACAATCTCCAGCACCCGGTCGGACTCGATTGGCACCACCGAACGGCAAACCTTAGCAACGACAGTTCGCACCCAGACTGTTCAAGTCTCCTCGTAGCAGGGCGATGCACATCCTGGTTTGCTCCTCCCACCCGCATCTTCCGGAAACGCGGGGGGGATTGCAGACCAGCACCGACGACCTGTGCCATGCGCTCTCCGCGCGCGGGTATGGCGTCACTCTGCTGTGCGGAACGGACAAATCCGACTGTCGAGAGGTCTTGTCCGGCGTTTCCATCGTGCGCGCCCAACACCCAGACCATCAGCTGGCGCCCCTCGCACGCGATGTGAATGCGGCCCTGGTACTGATCCAAAGTGGGCGATCTGTCGCCAATCTTTTGGCAGACGCCGTGGAGACTGGCCGACCCACGGCGGTTTATCTTCACAATGTCGAACTTCATCGAATTGGCGGTATTCTGCCGCCGGACCCGCGCATTCTGTATTTTGCCAATTCTCGGTTCACTGCTGAGCGGTGGTGGAATTTTTTTGGCATTCAGTGCGTCGTGTTGCCCCCCGTCATTCGGGGGGACCGGTATCGCGGCACCTCCTCTGGGGATCGGATTCTCTTTGTCAATCCAATCCCCGAGAAGGGTTTGGAGCGGGTCATGCGACTGGCCGCGGCCAACCCCGATCTGCCGTTTGTGATTGTGGAAAGTTGGACAACGGACCTCGATTGGCGACGCTGGCTGTTCCAACGCTTCGGTGCGCTCGCGAATGTCGAGTGGCGGGTTGCCACCGACGACATGCCAGCCCTGTACGCCAACAGTCGTATCCTGCTCATGCCGAGTGTTTGGGAAGAAGCGTTTGGCCGCACCGTAATTGAAGCGCAGCTAAGTGGTGTGCCGTGTATAACCAGCCGTCGTGGCGGTCTACCTGAAGCTGTTGGGGAGGGAGGAGTGATTCTGGACTTGGACGCCGCAGACAGCGATTGGAGTTCCGCCTTGCGCCAACTCTATTTCGATGTGGCGCATTGGGCGCGGCTCTCTGCAGCTGCCCTCGCCAATGCAGCCCACCGTCTCAGCCTGGGCGAGCAGGCGCTGATCGGCGCGCTGGAGCAGATCCACGCCCATGTTGCGCGCTGCCGCGTCTGACCGCGCGGTCACCCCGTCCTTGCTCGCCAGAGGCCTCCCATGATGCATCCAGACCTTCAGCTTGTGAGGGATTGCCTTAACGCTGGGGATTGGTCAGCGCTGGCCACTGCCGTGGCGGAGGATAGGGCCACCAACGCGCCCTTGCTGTTGGCGTTGGCAGCACCGCACGCCCAGTTTGTTCCCGATTGCGACCCGGCCGACTTGATCCCGGATTATGACCTGCTCACCGTGCTGCGTCAGGTGCCAACGATCGCGGAACGCCTGCTGACCCGGGCCCAGGAGGCACAGACCCTTGGCCGCGCCGACCTTGCGCAGGCCCTGTTTCGCGCTGTGCTGACGGTAGACGACAGCAATGTAGACGCCCGCCTTGCCCTGGCTTGGGCCGCGTTTCGAGCTGACGATCTCGCCTCTGCCCTTCATCACGCTGGTTATGCTCACCGCCATCATGGCGATGTGAGCGCGGTCGCGGCCGCACTGGGCTGGTTCCAGGCCCAAACCGATTTGAAACAAGCAGCAGCCACCCTCACCGAGGCCCTGATCCGTCATCCCAATGACGCAACTCTGACCTGGTATCTCGGCCACGTGCGTGCGCGCAGCGGGGACTTGGATGCCGCAGCAGCGCTGTTGAATCGCGCTCTGGTGCTCGACCCCGCACTTGATGAAGCAGCCGTTTCGCTGGCATGGGTGTTGGCGGATATGGGACGGTTGGGGGATGCGATCGACTTGGCGCACACCATCGCGCGCCGCGCCCCTCTCCCCCATCGGATTGCCCAGCTGGGCCACCTGCTCAGCGAGCAGGGCATGCTCGAGGCGGCGATCACCCTGCTGCAGCATGCCCTCACCAGCGAACCGCGCAACGCGTCTACGCGGCGTCGATTGGTGACGGCACTGTGCCGAGCCGGTCGGGTCGAAGAAGCGTCTGCGCTGCTGGAGGCAGGCGTGGCGCAACATCCAGACGATCCTGGTCTGCAGGTCGCCCACGTGCTGGTCTTGCGAACACTCGGCTCGCTGCCCCAGGCATTTGTGGTTGCCAATGCGGTGGTGCAGCGCTGGGGCGCCTGGGCTGAGGGTTGGTATGCTCTGGGGGAGCTGAACCGCGCCGTCGGGGCGATGCGCGAAGCTCTTCACTGCTTCACTGTTGCCCACGCCCGTGACCCGGCGCTGATCCCGGCGGTCATCGCGCGCTCTCAAGTGTTGCTGCACCTGGGGCAAGCTGCCGACGCAGCGTGGCTGATGGAGTGCGTGCTGGCTCAAGCACCCGATCACGCACTGGCACGGCGCCAACTGGCCTGGGCATTGATCGGTCAGCATAAGGGCCGCGACGCCCGCCCCCATCTGCACAGGCTGTTGCGGACGGACCGCGCCAATCCCGATGTCTTGTTGTTCTTGTCCGTGGCCCTGCACCAGCTGGGTCGAGCGCGGAGCGCGCGCTTGCTGGCGCAGCGGGTGCGCAGGCTTGCTCCAAACAACACAGACGCCCTGCGTCACAGCGCTGTGCTGGCGCTGGAGGCGGGTGCCGCCTCTGAGACCGAGGCGCTTTGTCAGCGCCTATTGACGCTCGATCCCAACCAAGCGGCAGTGCGCAGTCTGGTCAGCTTTGCCCTGCAGGCACAGGGCCGACTGGCGGAGGCGGAGCCGCACGCTGAGCTGGCGGTGACGCTCGCCCCCCAGGAGGCGGAGAGTTGGCGCTGCCTCGCGCACCTACGCCACAATCAACAACGGCTGAGCGAGGCCGAAGCAGCCTTGCGAACGGCACGCGGCCTTGCACCACGCCGCAGCGATGTGCTGGGTCAGCTCGCTTGGGTTTTGGCCGCAGACGACCGGCTGATTGAGGCTGAGGCGGCAACCCGTGAGGCGATTGCCTTAACGCCCAATCACCCGGATCGGTGGATTGAGCATGCGGAAATCCTTGCCCTGACGGGTCGCTTGGGGGAGGCGATCGCCTGTCTCGACCAAGCACCGGTGCTACAGCCCGCCTCAGATCGGGTCCAAACCCTAGCCGCGCGGCTGTTGTTGGTCGCAGGCGCAGTGGAGGCTGCAGACGGGCGCGATCCATCCCCCCAGTGGCAGGATGCCACCCAGCGCGCCAGAGCGGTATTGCTGTCGGATCGCCAAAACCACGATGCTGCTGTGGTGGCTATCCGCCTTCACGCGGCCGGGCATGGTGCAGCCGCTGACGTCGTTCGGTTGATCCCGCTCGCCCGCCGCCGCGCGATGTATCGAATTGTGCTGGAATGGTTGCCTGCCTTCGCCAACGCGGAGGAGGCCGCGCGCGTTGCCGACGCTGCCGAGGCAGCTTTCCCAGGCGATCCCGATATTGTGCTGGCCGCCATCTACCTTTCCGCCATGGCCGGGCGTGATGACGCGGAGACCACTGCCCGCCGCATGCGCCACTGGGGGCTGACCCATGCCCGCACGTTCGGCCAGACCCACCAGCGCGCGTTGGACGTCGCATCTGACCAACTGACTGGTCGACCGGAGGCGCGTCTGCGCGTGGCGTACTTTGCCACCCATGTCCATCATGGGCTGCTGCTGCCAGTGCTGGCTGCCCACGATCCAGCCGTGGTGCAACTGCATCTCTACACCGATGATCCGGCACCCTTGCCGGCCGATCTGCGCCAGCGCGTGGTGGTGCACCCGTTGACAGGCCATGATCTCGCGGCGTCCTGCGCGGCCAACGGTATGGATGTTGTGGTCGATACTGTGGGGCCGCACCCATTCCACGGCCAGGCGCTGGTGTTGCAGGCACTGCGTCGGCGCCTTGCACCACTGCAGTGTGGCTGGATCGGGGCGTGGTGCACGGGTGCGGGCGTCTATGATCTGTTGATCAGCGACGGCGTTGCTCTGCCTGCAGATGAACGCTCGCTCTACAGCGAGGCCGTGCTGCCGCTGAGGGGCGGGCAATGGGCGTGGCTACCCCCGCTGGGCGCCCCCACGGTTCGCGCCTCCCTCGCGACCACCACCGGCCAAATCACCTTCGGCTGCGTGGTTCGCGGGTTTCGGATTGGAACCGAAAGCCTGGACCTGTGGGTGCAGATACTCGCCGCCGTACCGATGTCCCGCCTTGTGATCATTGGCCGTCATGGGCGGGATTGGGAGTTTCGGCACCGCGTGGCGGCGGCCCTTGCTGCGGCGAACATCCCGCAGGCTCGTGTGGTGTACCGGCAGCACAAGCCCTACGGGGCGCACTTTGCGCTGTTCCATGATATCGACATTGCCCTGGACACCGTGCCCGCCAATGGCGGCCTCGGTTTGGCGGACCTGCTGTGGATGGGTGTCCCGGTGGTCACCCTGGCCGGTAAAGGCATGGCCGCGAGGCAGGGTGCCGCTCTTCTGTCGGCCGCTGGGCTTGAGGCGTGGATCGCGAACGACCCGGCAGAGTATGTCCGCGTCGCAGTCGCGACCGCGTCTGATCTGGCAGCGCTATCACTGTTGCGCCACGGGCTGCGGGCCCGGCTTGCGGCATCGCCTCTGTTGGATGCCCGCCGCATCACAGCACAGCTGGAAGAGGCCTGGATGGACTGGCTGCCGGTGATCCGGGCGGTGGCCGCAGCAGGCGATTTGAAATCCCAGTACCGCCTGCTGGCACAGCACACCGCAACGCGTTGGCTGGCCGATCAGGGGGATCTGGCGCTGCCAGTGTCATCGGATCCACCTGAGGTGTCGGTCGTTCTGGTGCTGTTCAATCAAGCGGGGTTAACGCTGCAGACCCTGCGCGCCCTCGCAGATCAGCGGGGGGTCAGCTTCGAGACCATAGTGGTTGATAATGCATCCACCGACCAAACCTCTGCCGTGCTGAAGCGGGTGCGTGGCGCTAGCGTTCTGCGCAATGAGGAAAACGTTGGGTTTGTGCTGGCGGCCAATCAAGGAGCGGCACTGGCACGCGGACGCTTCATCCTGTTCTTGAACAATGACGCGCTGCCCCATGCCGGGGCACTGGCCGCAGCGACCAAGCGGTTAACGCAGGATCCGTCGATTGGCGTGGTCGGTGGCCGGATCATCCAGATGGATGGAACACTGCAGGAGGCTGGGTGCCTGATCTACCGGGATGGCTCCGCCGCCGGGTACGGGCGGGGTGGTCATCCTGACCAGCCAGAGTTCCAGTTCGTGCGCGATGCCGAGTATGTCTCAGGTGCGTTCCTGCTGATCCGCCGACCAGTGTGGGACTGCCTTGGCGGGTTTGATCAAGCCTTTGCGCCAGCCTATTACGAAGATGCCGACCTGTGCCTGCGGGCACGCCGGGCTGGATTTCGCGTCGTCTATGATCCCGCTGTGGTGGTGACCCACCTGGAAGGTGGCAGCGCGGTCTCCTCTGGTGCCGCCGCGGCGATGACGCGGGCGAACCAGGATCGGTTTAGAGACCGACATCGCGCCACTCTCACCCAGCGGGTAGCACCTGCCGCGGCCCTGCCGCTGCGCGACCGCTGGGCATCACTCGCAGCACCACGGGTGCTGATGCTGGACAACACCGTTCCCCACCAAGCGGTTGGGGCTGGCAATCCACGCACGCGGCTGATGCTGCACTCGCTGGTTGGCTGCCACTTGACGTACTTTCCGCTGTGGGGCGGTGAGGAGCCGTGGGAGGAGGTGTACGCCACTGTTCCCGAAACCACGGAAGTCATGCTTGGCCAGCACGCCACCACTCTGGAAGCGTTCCTTGAGCAACGCCGGGGCATCTATGACATCATGATCGTCAGTCGGCCGCCAAACATGGCGCTGGTGGCGGATATTCGGCGCCGACGACCGTTTCTGTTTCAGGGCCTATCGGTCATCTATGATGCAGAGGCCTTGTTTGCCTTGCGTGACATTGGTGCGGCTGCTGTTCGTGGTGCGCCACTGGGGCGGAACGCCGCTCAGGAGTTGGTGACTGCGGAGCTTGAGTTGGCCGCTGCTGCCGATTGCGTTCTGGCAGTGTCCGAACGGGAAGCCGAGCTGTTCGCTCGCGGTGGAGCACGATCGGTTCATGTGTTGTGCCATGCGATGGCGACCAACCCGCAGCCACCCGCCTTCGATGCGCGCACAGGGTTCTTGTTTGTTGGAGCATTGACGCCTGGCAGCCCAAACGAGGACGGGTTGCTGTGGCTGTGTCGCCACGTATTGCCACGCCTTGAGGAGACACTGGGATCCACAATCCCGCTTGCCATTGTTGGTGAATGCAAGTCACGCCAAATCGCTGCCCTCGCCTCCAAGCAGGTGACTTTGGTTGGGCGCGTGGACGACCTGACGCCATGGTATGACCGGTCGCGGGTGTTCCTGGCGCCGACGCGGTTTGGCGCAGGCGTGCCGTTGAAAGTGATTGAAGCGGCCTGTGCGGGTGTTCCTGCTGTCGCGACCAATCTGCTGGTGCGGCAGTTGGGGTGGATGCCGGGGCGGGAGCTTCTGGTTGCCAACGACGCCGATGGCTTCGCTGCTGCAATGGCGACGCTCTACCAGCGGCGGGACTGCTGGGAGAGAGTGCAGAGCGCTGCGCTGCAGCGGGCCGCCCAGCAGTACACCCCAAGCCAGTTCGCGCGCACGTTGCGCCGCGTCGTCGGCTTGGACCCGCTGGCGATGGAGGTGCCATCGTGAAGGAGCATCTGGCGCTGACCGTTGCCTGGCCCGCGCCTCTGCGGCGGTTGGTGCTGGAAGGTCGGCGCGCCTTGCTACGCGGAGATCGCGCTGCAGCCGATCACTGGTTTACCGAGGCCTTGGCGGTGGAGCCAAACATCCCTGAAGCACATGTCGGCCTGTCCTTGGCGCGCCGTCCAGGACCAGACTATCGGGCGTGGCTGGCGCGCCTGCACATCGCCCTCAAGCCGGGCGTTTATGTGGAGATCGGCGTGGAGGCGGGCCGCACCTTCGGCCTCGTGCAGGCCGACACGTTAGCTATCGGCATCGATCCCGCAGCCGATGTGCCGCGGCTGCCCGTCAAGGGGCAGGTTTACCGCGTCACGAGTGAAGAGTTCTTTGCTTCTGTCCTGCCAACCCTGCCTGCAGCGCTCCAGCAAGCCACCCAGCGCATCGATCTGGCGTTCATTGATGGCGACCATTGCTTTGCCTCCGCATTGCACGATTTCATTGCCCTGGAAGCACGCATGACGCCAGGGGGGGTGATCGTTCTGCACGACACCTGGCCGTTGAGCCAGCACACGGCCCAGCCAGAGCGCGCCACCGGGTTCTACACCGGCGATGTTTGGAAGCTGGTTCCCTGTCTGAGGGCACTGCGGCCAGACTTGCAAATACTCACCCTGGCAGCGCCACCAACGGGTTTGACCGTCGTAACTGGTCTTGATCGCACCTCGCGGGTGCTGCAGCAGCGCCAAGCTGCCGTGCTGGCTGCCTATGCCGATCTTCCCTATAGCGCTGCTGTGGAACAGCAGTTGGCCCTGACGGCGAACACCGACGCTGCGCTGGAGCCGCTGCTGGCGTGGCACACTCAATGCTGTGGTCGCGCAGCCAGCGTTGGGGAAACCATGTCGATGCGCGCATCCGTCGATGGGTTTGACGCCGGTCCAGAGCGTTCCCGTCACCCCGCGGGTGCAGCTGCCCCAAACGGTGCGCAGATGCCCCCTCCCCTCGACCAGGCTGGTGTACTGCCAAGCCGGTCGCTGCCGACACAGGACACGGGATCATGACAGCCGCAGACCGCACTGCTGCCGAGCGCTATCTTGGATTGGTCAAAAAATCCCTGCTCAACGAATTTTATTTAGACCTTGAGGCAATTCTTCACTACATCCTGCTATGTGAGCGAGCAGGTGAGCGCCCAAATCCTGAGATTGTTCGGAACATCACGGATGGTCGACCCGATATTGTGGCCCATCTTGCCGCCCAGCGCGCCGAAGGCCAAATGGTGTACTGGCAGCTAGCGACCGGGGAGCTGTTCGACCCCCGCAATCTCGCGGAGCACAGCCACACCATGATCGGTCGCCGCCGGTTGGACCACCTTCATCGCTGCCTCGACATCATCCATGACGAGGGTCTGCCAGGTGACTTCATTGAAACCGGGGTCTGGCGCGGCGGCGCAACCATCTTCATGCGCGCGCATCTCGCTGCGCATGCGGTGACCCACCGACGGGTGTGGGTGGCTGACTCCTTTCAGGGTCTGCCAGAACCGTCCGCCCGTCAGGACATCGCCTATGATCTGAGTGCGCGCTATCAGCCGATCCTGGCGGTTAGATTGGAACGGGTGCAGGACCTGTTTGACCGCTACGATCTGCTTGACGATCAGGTCTGCTTTTTGGCTGGGTGGTTTCGCGATACCTTGCCAACAGCCCCAATCACGCAATTGGCATTGCTGCGTCTAGATGGTGATCTATACGAATCGACTATGGACGCATTGGTCGCCCTATATGAGAAGGTTGTCCCCGGCGGCTTCATTATTGTTGATGACTATGGCGCCCTCCCGCCTTGCCGTGAAGCCGTGGACACCTTCCGATCGCGCCATGGGATCACCGCGCCACTGGACCAAGTGGATTGGACTGGGGTCGCGTGGCGCAAGGGCGATCCCAGTGGCCGAGCAGTGCGCCCCGGCGGGCGCGGCAGCTTCCGGCGGATCCACAAGCCCGCTCCCCTGCGAGAGGAGTGCCGCTTCTACCACCGGGTCGACCTACCCGAGGGGCCGACCGAGGGGCAATGGGACCTGCGACCGAACGTAGCCGCCTATTTGGGGGGGATTTCTTTGGATGGTTGCTCGGTGCTGGAGGTTGGCCCGGCCAGCGGCTATCTCTCCTTTCACATGGAGCGGGCCGGTGCAACGGTGACTGCTATCGAGCCCTCCATGGAGCGCCTGTGGGACAGTGTTCCCCTAAGCGGTCAGGATCGTGAGCGCTGGCGCCAAACCCATGAACAGCACATCATCGCCGTCAGAAACAGCTTCTGGTATCTGCATCACCTGTATGAATCGAAGGTCTCATTGATTGAAGCCGATCCAGAAACCCTTCCGGCCACGCTTGGTGATTTTGATGTCGGGTTGTTTGCGGCGGTTCTTTTGCACACACGCTCCCCGTTCTCAGTCCTGGAGGGAGTGGCTGCACGGGTGCGAAACACCATCATTGTGACAGAACTGTTTGACCTAACGCTTGGGTCCCTACCCGTCATTCGGCTGCTGCCCGGTCTGGAGGCGCCAGCGTTCGACACTTGGTGGTCATTCTCTCCAGCCTTCCTGGTGCGCGCCTTGGAGTGTCTTGGATTTCCGCATGCCGAGGTCAGTTACCATTCTCAACTGCGCGTCGAGGATGGTATGGCCGTACCGATGTGCACCGTGGTGGCCCACCGCACGCCACCAGCAGAGGGCTTCACCCAGCACCGTCCGCCATCCAACCAGCCCCCGGCACCGATCAGTGCCGAACAGGCAGAGATGCAGTTGGCCGTCGTGCGTGACCTTCGATGGCTGCCGCACACGCTGTCGCTCAGCGACGCTGGATTGACCGTGAGCGGATGGCTGCTGACGGTGTGGGAAGACCCGGCCACCGTTACCTTCGTCGTCAATGATGCTCCTGCCACGCACGTGGAGTGGCCGCTGCCATCGCCCGACTTGACGACGTTTTTTGGGCTGCTGCCGCAGGCGGGCTCGGCGCGGTTCCAGATCCATCATGCCTGTCCACCGGATGGCAGCCTGTTTCCCAATGGCGTTGCGACACTGGATGTTCGGTTTGCTGGACCGCACAGTCAGCCATCGTATCGGACCGCGTGGTATCTCCTGGACCCAGCTCTCGAAGCACCCCTGCCCCCCATAGACCTCCTCACCCGCAGCATCGGCAGTCCTGATGCCGTGGCCTTTCGCCTGGGCGGTGCCACGAATGCCCACCGGATTGATGGCTGCCTGCGAGCCTTGGTCGGTCGGGGTTTGAGTGACTTTCGCCGCGTGCTGGAATGGGGCTGTCGGGCGGGACAACTCACCCGATACCTGATCCGCTTTGTCAGCGATCTTGTGTGTGCCGAGTCCGACGACGATTTCGTCACCTATTGCCGGACCAGTTTCACCCAGTCCCCGACACCAGGGGTGGAGGTTTTGCAGCTGGCGGGTCCGGCCAGCCTCGACTATCCAGATCAGCAGGTGGACTTGATCATCGCCCTCTCCGCAGTAACCAACCTGGATCACGCAGCGGAGCAAGCGTGGTTGAGGGAAATGGAACGCCTTCTGGAACCTGATGGATTGTTGCTCCTATCTGTTCAGGGCTTTGCGCAATCCTGTCTTTATCAAACATCCGAGGCGGATTTACGGTCTGCCCAGCAGACAGGCTTGCACAATGCGAGTGGCCGCATTCTGCGCTCGACTGACTATATTCGCACTCAGCTCACAACAAACTTTGCCGTCTTGGACATCCTGCCAGGTCTTGCTTGTGGACAGGACTTGGTGATCCTGCGCAAGAAGACCATCCCGAGCTGACTGGCGGCTGCGGAAAGCCCAAACACCTGATCCGCCCGGTGCGGGGCCTTGAGGTGAGGCTGGCCGTGGCAAGGCCAAGCCGTCTGTTCCAACATCGCCGATGACATGCGCGGCGAAGCCGCTCTGGTGCAACGCGCCGTCAGGCTCAATCCCTGTGCGTTGGGTGAAGCCTTTCACCTCTCCCAATCAGGCAATTCCACCTGAGGCCAGTCGACTCTGCAACAGGGTCCGCAAGCATCGGCAAAAGCCAGCGAATCAATGAAAGAATTTGAGTAGAGGCGCCTCATCTACTTGGAACACCCGCGCAGTAGTGCGCCGTCTTTGTTTGGAGAGCGACGGATGAGCCTCGACCCCCGCCTTGACCCTTTCCGCACCCGGCTGTCAGTTGAGAACGCTGCCATGCTGCTGATCGACCACCAGGAAGGTTTTTTTCCGGGTATCAAGTCGATTGAGACAGCTGATCTGCGCAACAACATCATCGCGACAGCAAAGCTGGCAGCCCGCACCGGGATGCCGACGGTGCTAACCTCGTCGTTCGCGCAAGGCATCAACGGTGCGCTGATGCCGGAAATCACCGCACTGTTCCCAGACCTGTCCGTGATCAACCGCCACATGGTGAACTGCTGGGAAGACCCAGCCTATGTCGCGGCAGTAAAGGCGACCGGCCGCAAAAAGTTGATTATGTCAGCCCTCACAACCGATGTCTGTCTGGTGTTTCCCGCCGTGCAGGCGGTCCGTGAAGGCTTTGAGGTCTATTGTGTGCTGGATGCCTCTGGTGCTTGGAGCAAGCGCGCCGAGGATGCCTGCATTTTGCGCATGAACAATGCGGGCTGCATCATGACCACGTGGGTGTCTGTGGCCGCTGAGCTGCTGCATGATCACCTGGGCCCGTACAAGGAACCGATCCAATCGGTGTTCAACGAACATCTGTTTGGATACACCGCGCAGGATGCTGGCGGCATGTCGCGCGCAGCCTAGTCGCTTGTCCGCAGACCGCCTGGGCCAAAACGCCTGGACCAAACCGCCTGGGCGGTCTGTATCGCCACAGCTTTGCCAGTGTTGGTGACCCGGCTGGCAGCCGCGCCTGCGTTCAATCGCACCGCTCACTGTGTGCCGGAGAGCAACAGGCACTTTCACCCGCACTGGGGCGCTGCTGGCCGGTCCTGTCGTCGCCATCAACGGGTATGGGGTTAGGGTATGCAGGCAAGGCATCGCGTCACGAGAGTTGGCGGAAGGACCCGCGCAACCGTTCCATCGGGTTGCGTGCGAGCGCCGTCGGCCCTCACCAGCCCTCGAGTCCTGGGGTTTGCAGTCGCAATTGGCATGATGCTCGCGCCGAGCCCCATCCTTGCGACGGACCTACCGCCGCCGCGTCTGTTTCGGTGGGAAGAGGACTATCGCAGCCTCGCCGCGCGGGCGGCAGCAGGCGACCCCATCGCCCGGCTCAAGCACCTCGAACTTGCTGACGGCATTAGTCTTTCCTTCGGTGCGCAGGCGCGTGCAACCTATGAGCGGCGCGGCTTGCCCTTCGCGCCGCGTCGGCACGCCGACGATGCCCTGCTCACACGGCTGCTGCTGCACGGCGATCTGCGCCTTGGCGAGCACGCCCGCGTCTTTCTTGAACTCGGCAGCCATGGGGTGGCTGGCAAGCGCAAACCGCTCGCGCCATCTGACGAGAACCAACTCGATCTGCAGCAAGCCTTTGCCGACGTACGTGGCCCACTGGGCACAGGTACGGTGACGGTCCGTCTTGGCCGCCAGGAGCTTGGCTTTGATGCGCAGCGGTTTGTGACGGTGCGCAATGGGCCCAATGTCCGCCAGGCCTTCGACGGCCTGCGCGCCGACTGGACCGCGCCGAGCACACGCTTGACAGCCTTTGCGGTTCAGCCGGTTGAGAACCGGGATCGACGCGGCTTCGACGATCAAGGCGACGCCGACATCCGCTTCATCGGTTTGCGCGCCGAGGCGACGCGAGTTGCGAACACCGCCCTTGGCGCAGCCCTTTACGGCTACCGGTATGACCGCGATGGCGCGCGCTTCGGCGGCGTGCGCGCGGATGAGACCCGCGATGTGCTTGGGGCACGCGTGACCTGGGCGGATGGCGGGCTCGACGCCGATCTCGAGGCTGTGCTGCAGGGCGGTCGTTTCGCTGGCCGGGAGGTGCGGGCCTGGGCGATCGGCAGCACCGCGGGCTGGCGCCTGACCGCACTGCCCTGGAACCCTCGCCTGGGCCTTCAGTTTGACGCCGCCTCCGGCGATGACAACCCACGCGACGGCCGTCTTGCGACCTTCAATCCACTGTTTCCCCGCGGCGGCTATTTCACCGATGCTGGCTACACTGGCTTCGCGAACCTGATTCACCTCAAGCCCAACCTGACGCTGACACCATACACCAACACCCGCGTCCACCTCGGCGCGGGCTGGTTGTGGCGACAAACGGCGCAGGACGCAGTCTACGCCCAGCCGCTTGCACCAGTCGCTGGCACTGCAGGCAATAGCGGCGGCTTGCGGATCGGAAGCTACGGCCAGGTGCGTGTCGAGACCACTCTGGCCCGCGGGACCGATCTTGTCTTTGAGGCTGTCCACCTCATGGCCGGCCCTGCGCTGACTGCGTCTGGTGGCCGCGATGCAACCTACGTGAAGGCGGAGGTCAGCTTTCGATTCTGACACCGCCCGGACAGGCAGGACGACCCAGACCAGGGGGCTCGGTCAGTTGGCCGAAACCCCATGGTATTTTGGGTTTTCCTTGGTCTGCGCGGCCGCGTCTTGAAAAAAGACCAAGGGGTTCATTTCAATGAAGAAAGAGGATGGCCATGATTGACACCAATGGCGGCGGAGCGGGGGATAAACTAGCCCTGAAACCGGATGACGGTACGCTTCGTTTGCATCGAGACCTCTGCGATCCGTCGCGTGTGACTGAGAAGCTTCGCGAGCTGGTGCCTTTGTTGAGATTTGTTGGGTTCCAGGCCGAACAGATCACACCTGAGAAAACCATCTTATCAGTTCCGTTGCTCGAAACATCAATGAATCTGAATGGAACTCATCAGGCTACCATCTTTTATCTGATCGCAGACTACACGTTGGGTATTGGCATGTTTGCGACATTGCCGGGATGTTATGTTGTGGGAATTCACGATCTATGCAATGCGTTGCCGGTTCAATTCTGGCTAAAATCTGGACGGGTTGAACACTTACGCGCAGGAACTGGCACACTGAGAAGCGAGCTTTCCATTGAACCGGCTCGCGTGATCGAGATGCGCAAGCAACTGGCCACTCAAGGGCGATGCGAACTGAAGGATAAGGTCCGCATTTATCAGGGCACTGACCTCGTTGCTATAGCAGAGCACGAGATGGAGCTGTATGCGGATCACTTACGCACTCAGGAAGATCATGTAACAGCAGTGCAGCTCGAACGGAGAAAAACATCCGCCTTGATCATTGCTGCGCTTCGTGGAGATTCGCTGTCGCGCAGTCTGGCTGGCCTTCGGGGAGATGCACTGTCTCGCAGTCTGGCTGGCGATCAAGGACTCGCCATCGGCTTGCGGATCTCACGCGCGTCACCGCAGTTGCCGCATATGGTGGCGGCCCGCACCAAGCATCTGCGCACCTACCTCAACACTCTAGGGGCCGAGCACACGCAAGTTCTGGTCCTCGGTGTCGGGTTTGACGCTAAGCCGCTTGAATTCGCCGGTACACACCAAATGTGGTTCATTTGTGACTTGGAAGACATGCTGCGCGAGCGTGATCGGCGCCTGACCGAGCTAGGGCAATCATCACCACACGTGGTTAACATACCTGTTGACCTACGGCTTGATAACTGGCCCACAAAGATCCGAGAGGCTGGATACGATCCTCACAAATCGACACTGGTTATTCTCGAAGGCGCCTCAATGTACTTGAGACAAAATCCAATGCGACGGATATCAAACGCCGTTCGTGGATTATTACTGAATACAGATAGTCGTTTTTGGCTTGATCATGTCACAGCAGAACTCCTTACCATGGACCGCACCGAGGTAAAGTCATTCTTGGCAGCGATGTCCCAGCTTGGAGAACCAGTGATCTCAGGTTTCTCTGATGCCACAGTATACTGCGGCAATGACAAATGGTCTGTATTGTCATCAGAGACTGCTGGCACAGTCCTCCACGAGCGTGAGGAGATTTATCGAGCATATCGATTTTCTATCCTGAAGCCAGAAATTGGATAAGCGCGTGCAGGCTGAAATCGAAGCCGTCCTCATTCCGCGTTCGGCCACCTTACGCCGACGACCTTCGCCGCCAC
>RDXE01000028.1 GCA_004292755.1 Alphaproteobacteria bacterium | reverse complement strand
TAATACCAACGCGGACCGGGGAGGCGCCGGTCATAATCACGCGGTTGCTGCCGGTCAGTGCTGACGCATCAAACGTCACCGGCACAGCGCTGATGTTCGCCATCTCCAACGTGACTGTGCCGCCAGCGCTGGTCACAAACGCGTTGGACAGCGTCAAACCAGCGCTGCTGAGTCCGTTGTCTGCGATCCGGACCACCTCAAACCCAGTTACCTTCGAGAAGGTGCCAAGGTTCACCGTGCCGCCGCCGGTCAAAACCAAAGTGTCGGTGCCGCTTCCCCCGTCCAGAGTGTCTGCGGCCGACAACTGAGCCAGGGTCGCGAACACCGTATCCGCGCCGAGTCCAGTGTTGACGGAATCCGTGCCGAGACCGTTCAAGATGACTTCGTCGCTACCATCAGATCCGATGACAGTATCGTTGGTACTGCTAGTGATGCCTGGTAGCACCACCGAAAAGAACCTACCGCTAGCGGGCGTACCTTGCAGGGTAAAGTGCTGATTGAAGGCCGTCGTAGCCGCTGCAGCAACAGTTAAACGACCGGTGCTATCATAGTTGTTGGCCAGGAAATCGGCGTCCACCACCACAGTGTATTGGCCACCTAAGCCTGTCTGAATCCGCTCCAACCCCGTGATACTTGGCAGGTTGGCGCCTTGCAGGGTGTAGGTGACACCGCTTGTGTTCAGTTGCAGCACGTCAGCATTGGCTGGTGCATCACCGACGCCCGCTGTAATGGTGTCCACCACTGTGAGGTGCGCGACCGATCCTAAATTGACAATGTCCGGACCGGGCGAGAAGCTGGTGAAGCTATCCGTGCCAACCGTCAACGTCACAGCTGGAATAGCCTGCCAAGAGATAACCTCACCCGTCGCTGTGAAGTTAGCTGGCACCATCGGGCTGCTCAGCGTGATCTGGAAATCAGACGAGCCGTTATTGTTGACGTCACCATACAACGTTAACCCATCGGTGCTGAGCCACGCTTTACCTGTGTATCCAGCGCCAGCATTACCGGTGGCTGTACTAAATCCATTGGCAAAGTTTGCACCGATGATTCGAATTTTGTCACCAGTACCCAAATCAGTGATGGTGTCAAAATTAGCCGCAGATTCGCTGGAGAACGTGATTGTATCGGCACCAGCTCCTGTGGTGATGGTATCTGTGCCCGATCCAGGGATCAGGAGGTCGCTGCCAGTCCCGCCGCTCAAGCTATCAGCTGCGCTGCCGCCGCGGAGCGTATCATCGGCGGCGCCACCCGAGAGGCTAACCGGCGCAGTGGCTGAAATAGTGGTGACGTTGATACTGGTTGACCAGGTCGAGAAGCTGATCGCACGACTTCCGGTGCCGCCTTGAATCTCCATCGTTGCAGGACCGGAGACGACATTTTGCGGCAACGTGATGTCCAATGCACCAGTTTGCGTCGCAAACACCAGATGCTCAAAGCCGGTGACGTTTGTGTAGTTGATCGCTGCTGTGGTGCCGACCATTGCCTCGAAGGTCAGGGTGTCGGTTCCCGCACCCCCCTCGATTGTGTCGGACAGGCTCACTGAGGTAAGGCCAGCAATGATCAGGTTGTCGAGACCGGCGCCAAGATTGATAAGCGTGCTGCCAGTTCCAGACACGACCGCCCAGTCGTCACCTGTGCCTCCAGTCAGCGTGTCATTGCCCTGACCCAACTCCACCCTGAATCGACCAGCGACAGGGGTGCCCGTGATATTGATGGTGTAGCCACCGGTCCCGTTCAAAAAAGATGCCGTGAAGTAGTCTGTATTGTCGCGAT
Source organism: Alphaproteobacteria bacterium (assembly GCA_004292755.1). Taxonomy (GTDB): domain Bacteria; phylum Pseudomonadota; class Alphaproteobacteria; order Elsterales; family Elsteraceae; genus RDXE01. The sequence continues at coordinate 109,887 of RDXE01000028.1, read as the reverse complement.
TGTTCGACAGCCAGCTGTAGTCCAGGTTGAATGTGAATGCAGCAGAGTGGCTTCCAACCAACCCGAATGACTCAACGCCAAAAATATTGGGATAGACAGCGCTGTCAAGCGACAAGGCACCGGGGGAATTCTGAAGCAGTCGTAATTGATCTTGATTTGGCGCTTCCGATCCCGTGCCAACCACAGTGTCGGTGGGATGTATATCACTGACATTTGGAATGTCGATGGTATCGGGCACTCCAGCCACGGGGGTAAAAATTTCACCTGTGGAGGAGCTAAATGTGTATGTCGCCATCGAAGAGGTCCCTATCCAATATAGGGATCACCGCGTCCGGAGGTGAGCGCAAACGCTGTCACTCTGCGGTCCGGGCAAACCCTGCTTACATCTCGTGGTATCATGCCCGCCGCCTGTGGTCACCCAGATCACCCTACATCCTTCTACTTATGCGCAGTGTGACTGTCGCCCTGCTGGAGCAGCAGAGGTGGTCTACCCACCGTGTCGCACTGTGCCGCACTGGACAGGGTGACGCGGGCGTTCCAAACATCCGACCATGAGCACTGAGACAACACGGCTGGCCTTGGCCCTGGTGGGTTGCGGTCGCATGGGCGCGAACCACGCCCGCATCCTGTCCCATCACAGCGGCGCGCGGCTGGCGGCTGTGGTTGATGCCAATGCCGACGCAGCGGCTGCCCTGGCTGCCCAGCATGGGGTTCCGGCTCTGGGTCTGGATGCCTTGCCCGGGCGGGTTGATGGCGTGGTGGTTGCGGCTGCAACGGCCGCGCATCCCTTCCTGGTGGAGGTGTTGTTGGAGGCTGGCCTGCCGGTGCTGGTCGAAAAGCCGCTTGCCGCGGACCATGCCAGCGCAGCCCCGCTGGTGGCTCTGGCCGAGGCCCGTGGCCTGCCGCTGGCGGTTGGCATGGTTGAGCGGTTCAATCCAGCCGTTGCCGGCTTGGCGGGCTGGCTTGCCGGCCAGCGCATTGATGGCTTGGAGGCGCGTCGCGCCAATCCAGGCTCTGGCCGGATTATTGATGCCTCGGTGCTGGTGGATTTGATGATCCATGATCTGGACGTGGTGCTGCACCTGCTGAGCAACCGCGCGCCAGACCGCACCGCCTTGGTGGCCACCGCACCACGCGGTGGCAGCGCTGACCACGCTGTCGCCACCCTCGCCTGGGGGGAGGAGGCGCACACCACCACGGTCGCCAGTCTCACCGCCAGCCGCATCAGCCACGTCCGCGCCCGCCATTTGACGGTGTGGGCCGAGCGGGGCACAGCCGTTCTGGACTACACCGCCCAGTCCGTCACTCTCCACACCGCAGAGGGGGAGAGCGTGCTGCCAATCACTCGTGCCGACCAACTGACAGCCGAGTTGACTGCTTTCGCCGACTGGATCCGCACCGGCGCCCCCTCGGGTTCCGTCACCGGGCGGGAGGCGCTGACAGCGCTCGCCGTGCTGGATCGGCTTGCCGAGGCGGCAGCCTGATCCTGCCGGGCACCTTAGCGACCGTGGCGTGTTACGTCGGCGCCGAGGGCGGCTAAGCGTTCGGCGAAGGCGGCGTGGCCGCGGTCCAGATGGTCCAGGCCTTCCAGGATGGTTTCGCCCTCGGCCATCAGGCCTGCGATGGCGAGGCAGCTTGCCGCGCGCACGTCGGTACCGCGCACTGGCGCGCCCGTCAGCCGCGGAACGCCGCGAACCAGGGCGGTGCGACCGCGCACGGTGATGTCTGCACCCAGGCGGCGGAGGTCGTCGACATGGCGGAAGCGGTTCTCGAACAGCGTCTCGTCGATGCGTGCACTGCCTGCCGCCCGCAGCATCAACGCCATCAGCGGCGGCTGCAGGTCGGTGGCGACGCCGGGGTAGGGTTGGGTCACGAAGTCGGTCCCGATCAGCCCGCTGGCGTCGGCTTCGGCGATCAAGCCACCTTCCACTTCGGTCAGGCGCACGCCGGTCGCGGTGAGCAGGCTATAGGCCGCTCCCAAATCGTCGAGGGTGGGGCCGCGCAACTCCACCCGGCCGCCAGAGACAGCCGCCGCGACAATGATCGTGCCCGCCTCAATCCGGTCAGGGATGGTGCGATGGACGGCGCCCCCCAGGCGTTCGCCGCCGTGAATGGTCAGGCGGTCGGTGCCGATACCATCGATCTTGGCGCCCATTGCCGCCAGCAGCCGACACAAATCGGTCACCTCTGGCTCGCGCGCGCAGTTGATCAACTCGGTCCGCCCCTCGGCGAGGGTTGCGGTCATCACCAGATGCTCGGTCGCGCCGACCGAGGGAAAGCCCAGCGTGTAGCGCGCACCCTTCAACCCAGTTGGGGCGCGGGCGGTGATCAGCCCATGCTCCATCTCAATCTCGGCGCCCAGGGCCCTCAAGCCATCCAGGTGGATGTCCACCGGGCGGGAGCCGATGGCATCGCCGCCTGGCAGAGCGACCGTCGCGATGCCCGTGCGCGCCATCAGCGGGCCGAGGATCAGGAACGAGGCCCGCATGCGCCTCACCCCTTCGGGATCGGGCTGGCCGGTCACCCGCACCCCGGCAAAGGTGGCGCGCAGGCCAATCTCCGCATAGCTCCAATGCTGCTCAACGCCCAGGCTCGACAGCAACTCCGCCAGCACAGCAACGTCCAGAATGCCGGGTAGGTTGGTGAGAGTGACCAAGCCATCGGTCAAGAGCGTGGCGACCATCAAGGGCAGGGCAGCATTCTTCGCACCGTCGACACGCCAGATGCCCTGCAACGGTCGACCGCCCTTCAGCACCAGCACATCTTCAGGGCTGCCAACGGGTTTTGGCAGAACGGACCGGGCCGAATGGGCGGAGCCAGTGAAATGCATGGCCGAATCGTATCCTTGAACGCGCTGCCTGCGAACGCCGGGCAAGCGACAGTGTGACACCGGGCGAGGAAAACCGCAGAAATGGCCGAATCATGGCAATCGAAACCAACTGACCAAGCCGCCGCAGAAACCGCTGGTCGCTATCGCAGCGTGCGAATCAGCGCAACTGTGGTCGTCGTTCTGGCCGTCGCCGTGCAGGCAGCGCTGGTTGGAACCCTACCGGTGTTGGCCGTTGGTGCCGTGCTGGGTGCGGCCTTGTGGCTGTGGCGATTTGGCTTTGGCGGCGGCTGGCGCCGCTGGCAGCAGGGCCGCGATCCGACGGGCATCGGCACCCAGGCACTGGTGGTGCTGGTCAGCCTGATCCTGACGGCACCGGTGCTGGCGCTGGCGGAGGGGCAGGGCTGGGCGCTGGAGGGGGCCTGGGCACCGATTGGCCCGGTGATGCTGATCGGGGCGTTCGTGTTTGGCATCGGCATGCAGTTGGGCGGTGGCTGCGGCAGTGGCGTGCTGTGGCTGGTCGGCAGTGGGGACCGCCGTCTGCTCGCCACCTTTGCTGGGTTCCTGCTAGGCTCCTTCTGGGGGGTGCCGGGTCTCGCGTGGTGGGAGGCGCTGCTGCCCTCCGCCCCGCCGGTGGTGTTGGGGGCGTGGATCGGGTGGACCCCGGCAATCATCGCCCAGGGAGCCATCCTGGCGGCGATCTGGTGGCGGTGCGGGGCACCCGGCGGGCCAGCCTGGCGGCTGGCTGGTGTGGTTGGCCTTGGCACCCTGGCCCTGTTGCTGCTGACAGGGCGACCCTGGTCGGTCACCTGGGGATTTGTTGTGTGGAGCGGCCAGATCGCCAGCGCGCTCGGCTGGCAGGCCAGCGCCGACCCCCTGTGGCGTGACTTGGCCGCGATGCTGGCGGAGCCGCTGCTGCACCATCCCATCACCGCCAGCGACGCAGGCGTGATCATCGGCGCGGCTTTGGCGTCGACGATGGTCGGGCGCCCGTCCGACCCGCCGCCCCGCCACCTGCTGCCGTGGCTGGCGGCACTGCTGGGCGGCATCGCGATGGGCTATGGCGCGCGGCTGGCTGGGGGCTGCACCATTGGCGCGGTGCTGTCGGGCATCGCGTCCACCAGTGTGCATGGCTGGCTGTGGCTGCCAGCGGGGTGGCTGGGCAGCCAAGTCGGCGTGTGGCTGCGCCCAGCCTTCCGGCTTTAACCCTGGGAGAGGGCGCGGCGAAGCTGGTCCAGGGCTGCCTCCACTGCTCGGCTGCGCCGGTCCAGGTCGGCTGCGGCGCGCGGATGCACAGCCGCCAGCAGATCGCGCAGGCTGGCATCGAAGCGCGGGAACAGCTTGGCAAAGGCGCTGACGCGCCCATCGGCGTTGGTCTCGGTCAGGGTGAGGCGGAACGACAGGCCGCGGTCGGCCAGCACAGCCAGGGTCGCGAGCCACGGCGCCGGTGTCTCGCACCAGGGGGAGGGCAGGTCGAGCCGCCCCTCGGCCAGCGGGGCCGGTTGCACCGTGTCGGAGGCATAGCGCACGGCATTGCGATCCAGCCCAGCCTCGGCCGCCGCCACGGCGAGATCACGGTAGCTGCCCTCAATCGCCCAGACATGCCGGGGCGCCAGACCCGTCTGCATCATCGCCGCACCAGCAAATACACCGCCACCAGCGCCAGCCCGGCATGGGAGACATAGGCGGTGGCGAACCCAGTGGTGCTGACCAGCGCCGCAAAGGCGACTGGACCGATCATCACACCCAGATAGGTGATTGCCAGGCAGCCACCGGTGATCTCTGCCACGGCACCGCGCGGGGCAAGACGCGCCACCTCCGCCAGATAGACACCGTTCCAGCCGACGGCACTGGCGCCGAACAACACGGCGATGGCGATCAGCACACCCCACGGCGTTGTGCCATCCACCAGTGCTGTGCCGGTGGCACCGGCAGCCATCGCCAGGGCCAGCAGCGCCAGCATGGTGGCAGGCGCCAGCAGCCGGTCGGCCACGGCCCCCCACACGATGCGGGCAACAGCGCCACTGACTTGCGCCACTGCCAGCACACCCCCCGCTGCCCCGAGGCTAAGCCCCGCTGACGCCACGAGGTGACTGACCAGAAAGGTGCCCAGCGCGTGCTGCAGCATGGCGAACAGGAACGAACACCAGGCAAGGCGCGCAATGGCAGGCTCCGCCAGCGCGCGGCGGATCGGCGTGAGCACGCGCGCCAGGGCCATCAGCGGCACCCCAGTGGGTGGCAGCCGGTTGGGTATGTCCAGCCGTCGCCGCCACGGCTCCAACGCCAGCGCCAGCAGCAGGCAGGCCGCACCCACCACGGGTCCCGCCAGCGGCCAGCCGACGGTGAGCACCAGCCACGGCACAACCAACCCAGCGAGCGCACCGCCCAGCGGCACGCCCGACTGCTTCAAGGAAAACACCAGCCCGCGCCAGGCAGGCGGCGTGACCCGCGCCAGCACGTCGGAGGAGGCTGGCGTGGCCGGACCATAGCCGATGCCCAGCAGCAGCGCCCCGGCTGCAATCACCACGGCCAACATCGGCAGCGTCGCCAGCATCGCCAGCGCCGCCAGCACCAGGCACAGCTGACTGGCGCGCACCGCCCCCAGCCGCGGCACCAGCGCGCCGCCGATCAAGGTGGACACCATCGCCCCGCCATACAGCAGGGCGGTGTAGAGCCCAACTGCACCCGGTGGCACCGCCAGCTCTGCCTTCGCCACCGGGGCCAGCACAGGCACCGTGAGGGTGGCCATCGACAGCATGGTTTGCACGGCCAGCATCAACGCCAGCGGTGCCGCCACCGCCGAGCCGCCCGCCGCCCCAGCCCCCGGTTGCGCCGTCCCCGGTTGCGCCGCCCCCGGTTGCGCCGCCCCCGATCGGTCCGGCGGTTCAGCCACGGGAGCGACCAGCCAGCGCCATCACCAGCAGCCCGACCACACCCAGCACCAGACTGGCAGGTGCCAGCAGCACGCCGACAATCCAGGGATCCCACAGCTCTGGCAGCACATGGCGCTGAATCGCCGCCTGGGCCAAGTTCAAGCTGGCCGGGTGCCAGCGATACCACAGCTCGCCCGCGGCGACGGCGGTCCAACCGCCAGCCTCCAGACTGGTCCACAAGTCGCGAAACAGGAAGAACACCGCGACGGCGACCAACGAGAATCCGACAACACGAAGCAAGGTGCGCAGCATGGTGCTAGGCTACTGGTGGGCACCCGCCACTGTCCACCAGCGGCAGGATGCCCCGGAGCCAACAAACACACATCGCCGGGCTTGCATCGCCGCGAACTTTGGCTATGCTCCGCGCCCTCACGGAGGGGTGGCCGAGCGGTCGAAGGCGCACGCCTGGAAAGTGTGTAGGGGTTAACAGCTCCTCGCGGGTTCGAATCCCGCCCCCTCCGCCAGTCCCCCGCGGACGACTGGCCCAGGCCGAGACAGGTGACAGGGCCCCAGTGGCCGACACGCTCCGGGCCCAGCTCCACGCTGTCCGATCCTCGCTCCCGTCCCCAGGCATGAGCCAATCGGCTGCGGGTTGCAGCGCTTTCTCGGTCTGCTAAGCTCGTGGGAGTCGAACCCACAGTTTTCCGATTGCTGCGGATTGCAGCCCTTTCTCGTTCTGCTAAGCTGTCACGGGCTGGGACAGTGAGCAATCGCGTGCTGCGGATTGCAGCCCTTTCTCGTTCTGCTAAGCTGACGCTGGAAGTGTGGCGCGGCGGCGGGCGGCTGCGGATTGCAGCCCTTTGTCGTTCTGCTAAGCTGATGTTGCACTTGTGGACTTGGAACGTGATGCTGCGGATTGCAGCCCTTTCTCGTTCTGCTAAGCTCCATCGCCTCACCGAGCGCTGCGCCCTTTGGCTGCGGATTGCAGCCCTTTCTCGTTCTGCTAAGCTTCGAGCCGGTCGTGGTGTGCCCGCAGGTGGGCTGCGGATTGCAGCCCTTTCTCGTTCTGCTAAGCTCGCTGACCACGCGGCAAGCGATCAGCATATGCTGCGGATTGCAGCCCTTTCTCGTTCTGCTAAGCTCCTGGACAGTGCAGACCGGCAACGCGGCTAGCTGCGGATTGCAGCCCTTTCTCGTTCTGCTAAGCTGTTAGATGGCGTCGAGGGCCACCGGCTTCGGCTGCGGATTGCAGCCCTTTCTCGTTCTGCTAAGCTGACGGCGCCGGAGATGTCACCCTCCGGCGCGCTGCGGATTGCAGCCCTTTCTCGTTCTGCTAAGCTGCTGGTAGGCGATCGCCGCGAGTTGACCTTGCTGCGGATTGCAGCCCTTTCTCGTTCTGCTAAGCTCACTCGCTATGTCTACCGCGTATGCCGTGAGCTGCGGATTGCAGCCCTTTCTCGTTCTGCTAAGCTGTGCCCGACCAAGTTGGCATCGGCTGGCTTGCTGCGGATTGCAGCCCTTTCTCGTTCTGCTAAGCTCTTGAGTGCGGTGCGCAATCCGCTGGGCTTGCTGCGGATTGCAGCCCTTTCTCGTTCTGCTAAGCTGGCGCGGGCCAACTGCATCCGCGTCCGACCGCTGCGGATTGCAGCCCTTTCTCGTTCTGCTAAGCTGCTAGCCATTGTCCTGTCTCCCGATTGATGGCTGCGGATTGCAGCCCTTTCTCGTTCTGCTAAGCTTCGCATGTCTGGACCTCGCCAGTCTTTTGGGCTGCGGATTGCAGCCCTTTCTCGTTCTGCTAAGCTCGGCGGCACGCAAAGCCAGCCGTGCCTGTCGCTGCGGATTGCAGCCCTTTCTCGTTCTGCTAAGCTCATGATGACAGCGACGCCGGGGCGCATGACGCTGCGGATTGCAGCCCTTTCTCGTTCTGCTAAGCTCCGCGTGTAACTGACACCACCAAGCCCAGAGCTGCGGATTGCAGCCCTTTCTCGTTCTGCTAAGCTCAGGCGCTAGGCGATCGATGATGGCATCGCGCTGCGGATTGCAGCCCTTTCTCGTTCTGCTAAGCTATGGCAATGCGAAACGAGGGCGGATTCATCGCTGCGGATTGCAGCCCTTTCTCGTTCTGCTAAGCTGCTATCCGCGCCGCGACCGTGCCGGGCTATGCTGCGGATTGCAGCCCTTTCTCGTTCTGCTAAGCTCATACCAGCAGGCCAAAGCGTCGGCCTCGTGCTGCGGATTGCAGCCCTTTCTCGTTCTGCTAAGCTCGAGCGCCTGGGCGTTGCAGCGTGCCGGGGGCTGCGGATTGCAGCCCTTTCTCGTTCTGCTAAGCTTAGCCGTGCCCGCGACTGGCGTCATGCGCCGCTGCGGATTGCAGCCCTTTCTCGTTCTGCTAAGCTTGGTCATCGCCCGCCTCCTACTCGGCTCGCGCTGCGGATTGCAGCCCTTTCTCGTTCTGCTAAGCTGGATTCCGCGGATTGACGCGCGCAATTCCCGCTGCGGATTGCAGCCCTTTCTCGTTCTGCTAAGCTTTGACAGTTTCGGGCCAATTCCGGCCACCCGCTGCGGATTGCAGCCCTTTCTCGTTCTGCTAAGCTCGCCCTGCGCTTTGCCGCCGCGCCACGGCAGCTGCGGATTGCAGCCCTTTCTCGTTCTGCTAAGCTGCGAGACGGGAGTGTATCGCGGTAACGCCGGCTGCGGATTGCAGCCCTTTCTCGTTCTGCTAAGCTAGACGGGCGCAAATTGGGCCGCGAGGCGGTGCTGCGGATTGCAGCCCTTTCTCGTTCTGCTAAGCTTGCGGTTCCGCCGGTAAAACCGACAGAAACGCTGCGGATTGCAGCCCTTTCTCGTTCTGCTAAGCTACTCCAACAGGAGAGACCGATGGCTCCCAGGCTGCGGATTGCAGCCCTTTCTCGTTCTGCTAAGCTATGAGACATGACGGAGTTTGAAACACTTCTGCTGCGGATTGCAGCCCTTTCTCGTTCTGCTAAGCTCCTGGCGGTCAACTGGAACACGCTGACAATGCTGCGGATTGCAGCCCTTTCTCGTTCTGCTAAGCTGAAAGTGTTGCTTTACAGCCCATTCCGCTGCGCTGCGGATTGCAGCCCTTTCTCGTTCTGCTAAGCTGATCTTTTCCATCGTGTCACCCTCCGATTGGCTGCGGATTGCAGCCCTTTCTCGTTCTGCTAAGCTGTCGATTGACGTGATACCGGTTGCTGATCCGCTGCGGATTGCAGCCCTTTCTCGTTCTGCTAAGCTGCCGAACTGGATCAGCGTGGCGATCTTGTCGCTGCGGATTGCAGCCCTTTCTCGTTCTGCTAAGCTCGGCTGCATCGTCGCGACTGATGGCCACATGCTGCGGATTGCAGCCCTTTCTCGTTCTGCTAAGCTTTGGTGCATGATGTCGACTTCCGGACGCTTGCTGCGGATTGCAGCCCTTTCTCGTTCTGCTAAGCTCGTGGGCAGGAAGGACCACGACGCACTCGGGCTGCGGATTGCAGCCCTTTCTCGTTCTGCTAAGCTGACGGCCGCGCCACTCAACCGCATGGCGGGGCTGCGGATTGCAGCCCTTTCTCGTTCTGCTAAGCTGGCAAGGCGTGGCAAGGCGTGGCTGTCATGGCTGCGGATTGCAGCCCTTTCTCGTTCTGCTAAGCTCAGGCAATAGAACGAAACATCGCCGTTTTCGGCTGCGGATTGCAGCCCTTTCTCGTTCTGCTAAGCTTGATAGCTACAGGGTTTTTGAGCCTAACAAGCTGCGGATTGCAGCCCTTTCTCGTTCTGCTAAGCTCAACGCGACCTTGCCGCCGTTCGTTCCGTCGCTGCGGATTGCAGCCCTTTCTCGTTCTGCTAAGCTCGACACGCACGCTGAGCTGCAAAAGCTCTAGCTGCGGATTGCAGCCCTTTCTCGTTCTGCTAAGCTCCGCGTCACCAGCGGCATCAACAGTCACCGGCTGCGGATTGCAGCCCTTTCTCGTTCTGCTAAGCTTATCGGGGTGCAGGGGCAACGCTCCGCGCCGCTGCGGATTGCAGCCCTTTCTCGTTCTGCTAAGCTCCGGGTCTTTAGCGTTGATAATAGGCGCAAGCTGCGGATTGCAGCCCTTTCTCGTTCTGCTAAGCTCGCGCGCGACTGTCACGTCACAGGGACAATGCTGCGGATTGCAGCCCTTTCTCGTTCTGCTAAGCTAAAGCTAGCCATGGTTGACTCCGCACGCTAGCTGCGGATTGCAGCCCTTTCTCGTTCTGCTAAGCTAGCCCTCGCGTAACCAGTTGGAAACGCGAGGGTTTTGCCGTTTTGGGGGCTAAAAAAGCTGAAGCTGCGCCGGTGCGGGGGCGGGTTTGTCGCGTTTTTTGCCAACAAACACGCGGATGCGGCCAAACTGGTTGTCGGTGACGATTAGGAATCGCACTTCTCCTCTCTCCGGAACCTTGGCGCCCATGCGGGCGGTGTGCAGTTCGGCGTTGTCAATCGACGCGCAGTGGCGAATGTAAATGGAGAACTGCATCATGGTGAAGCCGTCCTCCAGCAGGTCCTTGCGGAATCGGGCATAGGCCCGGCGCGCAGCCGGGGTGTCGACGGGCAGGTCGAACATTGCGATCACCCACATGCTCCGCCACCCCCAGGGCTGGATCGGATAAAGCGGCGGCGGTTCAGGGCGCGCCATGGTCGAGCAGGTCCGGTTGCAGCGGCAGGCTTTCGGGAACAATCAGCGCCGCCCGGTCATTCTGGGTCAGTGCTTTGGCAAGGCTGGCCGCACTCTGGTCAATGCCCAAGAGCACGGGCCAGCGTTTGCCGCCCACCACCACGGTTTCCGCCAACACAGACAGTAGGGCGGCACGGGTGGGCCGGTCGTCCAGGCTGGGTGGCGTCCGAGCGCCCTGATGCAGACGATAGACCTTCCAGTCCACAATCGGGCGCCAGGGTTCCAGCAAATCATCGGCCAGGCAGAAGGGGTTGGCACGGTTGCGGTGCCACACCCCCAGGGAGGGGATCAGGCCCGACGCCACCAACGCCCGCGCACACGCTGCCCGCACGATGGCATAGCCATAGTTCAACAGGGCGTTGGGGCCATCGGCCTCGCGGTCGCGCCGAAACGCCGCGCCGAACAGCCGGGGCCAATAGCGTTGGGCACCCTGGGCTTCCAGATTGTCGGGATCGCCCGAGCGCACCCGGCCTGCCAGGGCGGCAAGGCCGGAATCCTGCCCGTGCGTCTCCTCCAGCAGCCGACCCTGCTGGCGTAGCTTAGCCATGATCAGCGCCTGCCACAGGCGCTTGCGCAGGGCGGCACCGGCTTCCACCTGTGCCCAGTGTCGCTCGGTCAGCACATGGTGGCCGTCCAGCGGCAGCATCATGCCAACCGGCAGGTGGTCGCGACCGGTGATGATGATGGTGGCGCCAGCGGCCAAGCACTCCACAAACACCGCCTGGGTGTAGTTGGCGCGGCCATCATCCACCACCAGTACACCCAGGTCCTCAATCGGCACAGTCGCCTTGGGCAGCTCCGGCCGCTCGATCACCAGCTGGCGCTGGGCGACCGAGAGCCGGGTGCCTGGCGTGGCGATCTCGATGGTTTTCCGCAGCATCAGTCACGCGCCGGGCGGATGCGCCCGATCGGATCGACGGATACCTTTTCCAGACCACGCTTGATCATCCCGCCGATCCTTGGCGCAAAGACGGTTTCGTGTTTGTCCGCATCGGTATCGTTGATCGGCCACAGGGCGATTTGGCCTTTCGACGATACAGTTCGGACAATCCAAAGTCCTGCGCGATCTCCGGCCAGACGCACTGTGTCTCCTGCAGATAATGACATCAGAAACTTCAAGTTTCCTTCAGGAGAGCGGTCAACCACCGGCAGGCCGTGTCTCAATCGCGTCGCTGCCTCCATTAGGGAAACGACGCGAAACACAGTCTCACCGTCTGGTGTTTGGTAGATCGCGGCATGATGGTTGTTGCCAAGGTCGGCGAAGCCATCCTTCAACTTTACCATCAGTGACAGTTGTTGCTTCATGCGGATGCGCACCTTGCGGATGGGTGGGCCGTCCTTGGATACAGTGGGATAGCCCGTGCCGAAGGCTTTCTTGGGATCGCCGCCATTGGTTGCCACCCACTCCCGCACTCGATCCCGCACATGGGCGTCCGGCCAGGCATCGTCCTTGGCCAGCAGGTCCTTGGACAGCGTCTCCACCTTCTTGCGCGTTAGGAACCACCGGTAGGTGGTGTCCGCTTGGCCGCCATCGCCGAAGGTGGTGTCCTTGTGCAGCGGACCAGAGACTTTGCGGCGCACGCGGTGGGACACCACCACCTGGTCCAGCTGGCGCTTGGCCTGCTCCCGCACTCCAGCGAAGGGCGGGGACAGATCTGGTTCGGGTTCTGGGATTGGGCTGTCTTTCGCCTGGAACCAGCGCGACAGGCGCTGGGTGTAGCCGGGGTAGGCCAGTGCTGCGACCAGCGCATCAATGGCGTGGTGACGGTGGTCGGCGCGGGTTTTCTCCCCATCGTCTGCCAGCAGTTTGTTTAAGCCCCAACTGCGGCGCAGCCGGTCGGTGACCTTGCCCGACAGGGTGGCGACCCGCACCTGGCTGGTGGCGCCATGGTCGGGGAACAGCATCTTCAAAAAGCCGACGGCTTGGCGGGCGGCATAGCCAGTGTCGGTCAACTGACGGGCGGCAAAGTCGGCTGGGATCTCCGTTGCTGCAAAGCGGCGCAGCTTCATGTTCGGGCGACCGCGCTTCCCGATGAAGGCCCGCACCCGGTCCAGTGCCTTGGCCCATTCCTCCGGGCTGTGGTGCAGCGCCTCGAAGGGGGTGCGATTGGCCTTCGTCAAGTTGAAGTCGCGGTGGCACAGGGTTTTGTTGGCAAAGCTGTCATCGAGGGAGCGCGAGCGCGGCCAGATGTGTTCAACCTGGAACTCACCGTGGTGGAACAGGGCGGCGAAGCTGATCTCTCGGCCGGTGTAGGGGCACTGCTTGCGGCACTCCTGCCACAGCAGCCATTTCTCGATGTCTTTGCGCGATGGCTCGGCAATGCCGTTGCTTTGCAAGTCTGCGGCGGCTGTTTTGCGTTCCTTCTCGCGGTCCCGGTTGCGCACCAGATCTTCCTCCCGCTCCCGCGCGGACTTGCCCACGTCGCGGGCGACTTCGACGCGGATGCGATCAGGCTTGCCGTAGACGGCGATCAGGTTGTTGACCACCTTGCGCAGCTCGTTCTGCACCCGCAGCACCGTTGGGTTGCGCACGGCTTTCTGGCGGTCGCGCTCTGCTTTGTTGTGCTTGGCTGTCGGCAGGCGGTCGACGGAGGTTCCCGTCGGTCTGGCACGGTTGGGGAAGGTGGCGGCGCGCCACTCTTCTTCCTCCGGTCCTGCCAACAGCGCGCCGAACACCGCCCCCGCTTCCAGGCGCGGCAGGAACTGCCACAGGGCGGCTTCGGAGAACCGCTCCCACCCCGTTGGAAAGGTCAAGCGGGCCAGGGTATCGGCTTCGGCATCGGTTAACTGAAAGTCTGCTTTCAGGCTGTCCCGCGCCTCGGTGCGCTTTGCCTGGCGCTCCGCCTCGCGACGGATGACGATGCGTTGGCCGATCTGGCCATAGTCAGCTTCATACAGGCGCGCATGGATGTCCCGGCGCAGGCGGGATTGGAAATCCGGATCAGCGTGCCAGCGCGCGCCGATCGCCTTGGCAAGGCTGTTCTCCAGGCGGTTGCCTGTCAGCTTTTCTTCGCCCCCGCGCTCCAAGTTGAATTTGGGGGTTTCTGGCAGGCCTTGGGACTTCCAGTACGGCTTCAGGGCTTTGCGGATGGAAGGCCAGGTGGCTGTGTCCTGCCTGCGCAACAAGTCGATAATCACCTTGCGCTCATGCTCATCCAGGGGGCGACCATTGCCCTGTTCGATGCGCAGATTGTTCACTTTCTCCAGCATGCGTTTTTCCTGGGCGACCCAGGACGCCGACGCTGCTAGCGGTTTGTCTGGGTCGAAGGGACATTCGCCCAGCGTGCCCTTGCGCCAGAACACCGGCTTCTGATCGAACACCACGCGTTCCATTTCGGTGGTGAGGTCGGTGTTGGCCAGTGCCGCGTGATGGGGCGCTTGGGCCGCCAGGATGGCGCGGAATTCGGCTTCGACGTCCGAGCGATCGAAATGGTGACCGCGCCGCCGGTCCTCGATCGGGTCCTTGGCGGCAAGGAAGGCGCCAACGGTAAGGCCTGACGCCGCCAGCGCCTTGCGATGCTCCTCCCGCTTGGATGAGGCCTCCTGTTCTTCGGCGGCGGCTGGGTCCTGTTTGTCGGGCTTTGTGGCGGGCGCCTCCGGCAGGTCACGACCGCGAAAGTGCCGCCGGTGAGCCAGGTGGTAGAGCAGGCGGCCCAGCTCCTGCGGGCTCAACGGCTCGCTGACGGCGCGGGCGCGCAATGCCCAGGGGTCCAGTGCCATCGCGGCCGACCAAGCGGAGTCGATGGCCTTGCTGAAGGGTGGCAGCAGCCCAGCCTCGGTCAACAGGCTGTTCAGCGCGCGCCGTCGCACGCGGCGTCGGCGCAGCTGCCGCCGCATCATGCGCCGGTTGCGTCGCTCCTGGTTGAGCGGGATGCCCTTGGGGTCGCGCGCTTCTGGAAAGATGCGCACCCCCAGGTGCAGGACGTCGCCGGTCTCAGCCATCTCGTCCATTCTGACGACGGCTGAGCCAATCGACGTTGTGCCAAGATCGAAACCGAAGATGAGTTCAGATGCCATGCTTGACCTCCCCGTTCGCTATGCGCTAGCATAGTTGCATAGCAGAACGAGAAGGGGCTGCTTTTCGCAAGCAAAAGTCTCTTCGTGTGGGCTCGGCATCCCAAAGACGCTGCCGACTTCATGCGGCGCCCTCGGTTTCCGAGGGCGCCGTTTTGATTGTCAGGGTCGGCAGGTGCGGCGGGTCAGGGTCCCACCGACGGGCTGGGTCAGCCCCTAGATATCCAGGTTGGCGACCTTCAACGCGTTGGCAGTGATGAAGTCGCGGCGGGGTTCGACCAAGTCGCCCATCAGAGTGGAAAACACCTCCTCAGCCGACTCCGTGTGGGTGACTTTCACCTGCAGCAGAGTGCGGGCGTTGGGATCGAGGGTGGTTTCCCACAACTGCTCGGCATTCATTTCGCCCAAGCCTTTGTAGCGCATGATGTCGAGGCCGCGGCGACCGGTTTCCAGCACAAGGTCATACAGCGCCAGCGGGCCGCGGACGGGGTGGGCGCGCTCGCGAATGGTCAGGCTGGCGCCGTCCCGGTAGCGCGCGTAGGCCGCGGCGAGGGCCGTCAGGCGTCGTGCCTCCACACTGCGCAACATGTCGGCATCAAGACGGCATCGCTCCGTCACGCCGCGCACCGTGCGGGCAAGCACCAGACCGCGACCATCCTCCACCCCATCCAGCAGCCCGCGCCAGCCGCGTTCATTGGCGGGAGCCAGCGCGTCCAAGCGTTGAGCCAAATCCTGGCCTGCTTGCCCCGCACGCTCCGGCGACAGGATGTCCGGGGTCAAGAGGCCCAGGATCGCCGCTTGCTCGATCAACTCGCGACTGCCCGCCCGCCGTGCCAGCGTGGTGATCCACGGGGCCGCTTGCCGCGCCTCATCCAGGCGTGCGCGGAGGTCCTCGCCTGCGATCTGCTCTGATCCTGCCGTGAAGACGGCGTTCTTCAGGCCGGTGGCAATCAAAAACTCTTCCAGCGCCCGGTCATCCTTCAAATACACCGCCGAGGCGCCGCGCTTGGCAACAAACAGCGGCGGTTGCGCGATGTATAGATGGCCGCGCTCAATCAATTCAGGCATTTGGCGATAGAAGAAGGTCAACAGCAAGGTCCGGATATGGCTACCATCAACATCGGCGTCGGTCATAATCACGATCTTGTGATAGCGTAGCTTCTCAACCTTGAACTCATCGTGACCGATGCCGGTGCCAAGCGCTGTGATCAGAGTACCAATTTCTTGGCTCGACAGCATTTTGTCGAACCGTGCACGCTCCACATTCAAGATCTTGCCCCGCAGTGGCAGAATCGCCTGGAAGCGGCGGTCACGCCCCTGCTTGGCGCTGCCGCCGGCGCTGTCACCCTCAACGATGAACAGTTCGGCGCGCGCGGGGTCACGCTCCTGACAATCGGCCAGCTTGCCGGGCAGGTTGGTGACGTTCAGCACGCTCTTGCGCGTGAGTTCGCGCGCCTTGCGGGCTGCCTCACGGGCTGCTGCCGCCTCGTACATCTTGGCGATCACGCGCTTGGCGTCGGCCGGGTGCTCTTCGAACCATTGCTGCAAGCGATCGGCTGCGATCTGCTCCACCACCGGGCGGACTTCCGAGCTGACCAGCTTGTCCTTGGTCTGGCTGGAGAATTTCGGGTCCGGGACTTTCACGGAGAGGATGCAGGTCAAGCCTTCGCGCGCATCTTCACCGGTCAGTTGCACCTTTTCCTTCTTCGCCACGCCTGCTTCCTGGGCATAGCCATTGATCGTGCGGGTCAACGCACCGCGGAACCCAGCCAAATGGGTGCCGCCATCCTTTTGCGGAATGTTGTTCGTGAAGCACAGCATGGTCTCGTGGTAGGCATCGGTCCATTCCAGGGCCAATTCCACAGTAATACCGTCTTTCTCACCCCGGATGGCGATGGTTTCATGCAGGGCTGTCTTGGAATGATCCAGCCATTGCACAAAGGCTTGCAAGCCACCCTCATAGAACAACGGCACGGTTACTGGCTCGTCACCGCGCGCATCGGTCAGGTGCAGGGTAACGCCAGAGTTCAGGAACGCCAACTCGCGCAGGCGGTGCTCCAGCGTTTTGAAATCAAACTCCGTACGGGTGAAGGTTTCCGGCGAGGGCAGGAAGGTCACCTCGGTTCCATGCCGGTCGCCACAATCACCGATAACATGCAGGTCCTTGATCGCCTCGCCATGGTGGAAGCGCATGTAATATTCTTTGCCGCTGCGGCAAATGCGCAAATCCAACCAAGTCGACAAAGCATTGACGACCGACACGCCCACGCCGTGCAACCCGCCAGACACTTTATAGCTGTTCTGATCGAATTTCCCACCGGCATGAAGCTGGGTCATGATGACTTGCGCAGCGCTCACCCCTTCTTCGGGGTGGATGTCTACTGGAATGCCGCGCCCATCATCGCGAACCGTCACCGAGCCATCGGCGTTTAGGAGCACTTCCACCTTGGTGCAATAGCCCGCGAGTGCTTCGTCGATGGCGTTGTCCACCACCTCATAGACCATGTGATGCAGGCCCGACCCGTCGTCGGTGTCGCCGATATACATGCCCGGGCGCTTGCGCACCGCATCAAGACCACGCAGGACTTTAATCGATTCGGCCGTGTAACCGGACGCGTCGGGATTTTCGTTCTGAGTCAACGGGTTATGCTCCAGCTCGGGGGCGGTCAAGGCCGCCCTCGGATCGCTTGAGATTGTAGCCGATCCGATCGGATCAGGGCAGCAAATCTACCATGCGCCAACCATCCCCAGCCAATGCGATGCCTTGGCAGGTGGCGGCCGTGCCTGCGAACAGCGCCGCCTCGGTCCCTGTCAACCAGACTTGACCGGGATGGGCGGCCAGACGGTCGAACAGCGCCCGTCGCCGGGCTTCGTCCAGATGGGCGGCCACTTCATCCAGCAGCAGCACGGGCGCGAGACCGGCCGCTGATGCCACCCGCGCCTGACCCAGCAGAATTGCGATCAGCAGGGCCTTCTGCTCGCCCGTTGAGGCCAGCCGCGCCGGGGTGCCGCGCGCGCGATAGCTGACGGCTAGGTCGCTGCGATGGGGGCCAACAGTGGTGGTGCCCGCCTCGGCGTCGGTGGCGCGGTTGCGGGCCAAGCGGGTGGCGAAACCTTCCTCCACGGCCAGGGCCGGAGTGGTGGCAAGCGCCGCCTCCATCTCACCAACGAGGGCGAGGTCGGCTGCAGGAAATGGGCCGTCCTCCGCAGCCAGGGCAGCCCCCAGGCGCTCCACGGTCGCCACCCGTGCGGCTGCAATTGCCACACCATCGGCCGCCAGGCGCGCTTCCAGCGCTGTGAGCCACGCTGGATCGCGCCGTCCCGCGCGCAATAGAGTCAACCGCTCCCGCAGGGCGCGGTCATAGGCTTGCAGACGCTCCGCATGGGCGGGATCCAGGCCATAGACCAGACGGTCCAGAAAGCGGCGGCGATTGCCAGCGCCTTCCACGAACAGGCGGTCCATCGCAGGTGTCAGCCACAGCAGCGGCAGCACGCCAGCAAGGGACACCGGACCCCGGCGCACCCCGCCATCCAGGGTGGCAACCCGACGATCTCCACGCCCGGTGGCTTCCAGCGCGGTTGCCACCTCCCGAACCCCTGCAAGACCCTGGAGGGTTGCCCCAATCGCCCAGGCCGTAGCTGCCGGGCCCAGCAATTCGCCCAAACCCGCCCGGCGCAGGCCGCGGCCTGGTGCTAGGAGTGAGATGGCTTCCAGCAGATTGGTCTTGCCCACCCCATTCGGGCCGATCAAGACCACAGAGCGCGGTTCCAGCCGCAACTCCAGGCGGGCGTGATTGCGAAAACCAGCCAGGGACAACCGAACCAAGGCCGGGCAGCGCGGGGCGCTGCCGGAGGTGCTGGGTGCCGCCTCTGGCGTGCTCACACCCGCATCGGCATCAGCACGAACACGGCTTCCGGATCGGCTGCATCATAAATCACAGTCGGCGCCGCGGCGTCGGCCATCATGAACTTGGCTTCGTCGCCTTCGATCTGTTGCGTGATGTCCAGCAGATAGCGTGAGTTGAAGCCGATTTCGATTGAAGGCCCGGTGTACACGGCCTCCAACTCCTCGGTCGCTGAGCCTGCATCGGGGCTGGTGGCAGACAGGGTCAGGGTACCACGCTGCACCGCCAGCTTCACCGCGCGGCTCTTCTCGGTCGATATGGTGGCGACACGATCCACGGCTGCGGAGAATGGCTTGACGGATACTTCCATCACCTTGTCGTTGCCGGTCGGGATCACCCGCTCGTAATCCGGGAAGGTGCCGTCGATCAGCTTGGAGGTGAGCACAACGGCGCCAAAGGCGAAGCGGATGCGCGTCTCGGACAGAGAGATGGCGACTGGCTGATCCACTTCATCCAGCAGTTTGCGCAATTCCTGCACCGTCTTGCGCGGCACAATCACGCCCGGCATGCCAGTGGCACCGTCGGGACATTCCTGCTCAACCCGTGCAAGGCGGTGGCCGTCGGTGGCAACGGCGCGCAGCACCGGGCGATCGTCCATGCGGGTTGCATGCACGTAGATGCCGTTCAAGTAGTACCGCGTCTCTTCGGTGGAGATCGCGAACTTGGTCCGGTCAATCAGGCGCTTCAGTTCGGTGGCGGTCAGTTCGAAGCTGTGGGGCAGGCTGTCGCCGCTGATCGCAGGGAAGTCAGCCACGGGGAGTGCGGGCAGGGTGAAGGTGGAACGACCGGCGCGCACCCGCACCCGTTCCTTATCACCGCCCCCATCCAGTTCCACCTCAGAGCCATCCGGCAGCTTGCGCACAATGTCATAGAGGGTGTGGGCTGGTGCAGTCGTCGAACCCGGCACCTCAACAGATGCCACGGCGCGCTCAACGATGTCGATGTCCATGTCCGTCGCGGTCAACCCGATGTGACCATCCCCGGCTGAAATCAGCACGTTGGACAAGATCGGGATGGTGTTGCGCCGCTCCACCACGCTTTGCACGTGGGTTAGGCACTTCAACAGGGCGGTGCGGTCGATGGTCAGCTTCATCGCAGGAACTCGAAACAGCGTGACGGGCCGTGCGGCGGCACCGGACCGCGCAAGGATGGGACGAAGGGTGTAGCGGAGGTGCCGCAGCCTTTCAACAACTCTGGCACAGCCTGCAGCAGCGGAAGAGAAACCACCTCAGCCGCCCAGCATGCCCCGCAACAGCGCAACATCCTCCGCCAGGGCTGCGTCGCTTGCCACCAGCTCTTCAATCTTGCGCACGGCATGCATCACCGTGGTGTGATCCCGGCCACCGAACTTGCGCCCGATCTCCGGCAGCGAGCGGGTGGTGAGTTGCTTGGCAAGGTACATCGCCACTTGTCGGGGACGAGCCACAGCGCGCGCCCGGCGAGCGCTGCTCATGTCGGCATGGCGGATGCCGAAATGCTCGCACACCCGCCGCTGGATGTCTTCGATGGTGACGCGGCGGTCATTGGCACGCAGCACATCTTGCAGCACGTCCTGGGCGACATCAACGGTGATCGAGCGGTTGACCAGCTTGGCATGGGCCGTCAGGCGGGTGAGTGCCCCCTCCAACTCGCGGACGTTGGATTGAACCTTGTGGGCCAGCAGCTCCAGCACCTTTTGCGGAATATCGGCCCCTTGCTGCTCCAGCTTTGACTGAAGAATGCCAAGGCGCAGCTCGTAGGTGGTTGGATGTATGTCGGCAACCAAGCCCCAACCGAGGCGGGACCGCAGGCGTTCTTCCAACCCTTCCAAGTCTGAGGGGGATTTGTCTGCCGAGATCACCAATTGCTTGCGCTGATCCACCAGAGCATTGAACGTGTGGAAAAACTCTTCCTGCGTTGAGTCCTTACCCGAGATGAATTGAACGTCATCAATCATCAGCACATCAACACTGCGAAACTGGTTCTTAAATTCCAGCGTGTCCTTGAACCGCAGGGCACGAACAAATTGATACATAAACTTTTCGGCCGACATGTAAACCACCCGCCGACCTGGTTCGCGCCGCCGGATTTCCCACGCAATGGCGTGCATCAAGTGGGTTTTGCCAAGCCCCACACCGCCATAGAGGAACAGGGGATTGTACTCAGCTGTCGGCTGCTCCGCCACGCGGCGCGCGGCGGCGAAGGCCAGTTCATTCGGCTTGCCGACCACGAAATCATCGAAGGTGAAGCGGGCATCCAACTCGCCCGACACCAGCGCGTCTTGAGTGTCCCCACTGGCGGGAGCAGCCGTAACGCCAGGGCCTGGGGTCGCACCAGTGTGGGACACACCGCCGGTGCGCAACGAGGGCAGGGGGGTTGGGGCTAACGACTGGGACCAGCGCGACCGGTCTCCATCAACCGCCCGCGCAGGCAGAGGCGCGTCATCGCCGAGAGTGACGAGAGCACCAGCGTCCGCCTCGATCACGGGCATTGGCTTTGGCGCCCGGCTTGGCACCACCAGCAGTTCGACTGTGCGCACGGCTGGGTTCTCGCCACACCACAGGCTGCGCAAGCGATCGGCGTAATGACGCGCGACCCAATCCCGCTGGAACCGTGTTGGCAGCCCCATTTGCACAGCCCCATCGCGCACACCTGCCAGCACCAGAGGGGTGAGCCAGCTGTGAAACGCCGCCTCGCCCACTTCCTGACGCAGTCGCCCGCGCACGCGGTTCCATTGAGCCGATAGCTGATGCTCGGGTCCGGCGGTGTCCGCCATAGCCCTGGTCTCCTGACAAAGATCAATGTTCAAGGGGGTCTTTAGCAACCCCACTGTCACAGTTTGGCCTAGCTTGAGAAGAAAAGTAAAATCAATCTCCGGAATAGATAAAAACGACTGTGCTGTCGCTATTCGTATTCCGTTCGCTGTACCAGACAGTCGAGACCGAGTGGCAATCCACCAGCACGGCCCGATCAAATGATCTAGTCTTGCACATGAAGCCACCCAGTCTTTTTCGTCGCCTGCGAGCGGGCGACTTATTCACAGGTATTTTCCGAACTTCCCATCATTCGGCCTGTGGGCGGGGACTCTATCCAGGGCTGGGGGGTGAGTCCAGCGAACGAATCTGCCCGATTGTGAAAAAAGAGTCTTGATTCGGGCAAGCCCAAGGAATCCGCGCAAAAACTCTCTGAGAGAATCTTAAGGCGTTGGAATCAAATGAAAAAGCCCTCCGCTGCGAAACAGCGAAGGGCTTTGCTACTCAATCGACGGGCGGTTTGGACTAGGCGCCGAGCGCCTTGATCGCCTTCGACAGTCGAGACAGCTTACGGGAAACGGTATTCCGGTGCAGAACACCTTTGGTGATGCCACGCATCATTTCGGGCTGAGCCGCCTGAAACGCTTGCTGAGCGGCCGACTTGTCGCCAGCTTCAATCGCCAGCTCCACCTTCTTCACAAAGGTGCGGATGCGGGACACTCGCATCCGGTTGACCAGGGTTCGACGCTCGGTCTGACGAATGCGCTTCTTGGCGGAGGCGTGATGTGCCATCGGTCTACTCTTGAACTCGCGGAGGCGAGGCTTATACGCAGCCCCGGCAGCCGGGTCAAGGCTTTGTGATCGGTGGGGCGTTCTCAGGCGCCAATGGGCTGTTGGGCCGACCGAAGCGGTGTTCAAACCAGCCCGGTGGGGCAGCCACCGCGCCAAGTGCCACAGCCGTTGCCAGAACGGGGACGAGGTACAACAACGGGATCAGCCCGGCATTGCGCCCCGCCAGATTGGTCAGGCCAATTGCCAGCGCCTGCAAGGCGACCACTGCGGCCACAGCGCCGACCATGCGCAGGCTTTGGCCGCGGCGCGAAAATGATCCGCCCAGCAGGGCCGCCAGGGCGATCACGGTAAACACGATGGTATAGAGGGGATTCGCCAGCCGACTATGCCCTTCGGCGCGGAACACACCGCGCGTGCGCGTGTCCACGGGGTCGGCGGGATCCAACAGCTCCCACAGAAACCGCTCGGTCGCATCGCGCTGCCGGATGCCAACCGCTGCATTTGCGGCGGCATCCAGGGTGATGGTGTAGCGATCAAAGAACAGGAAGGAGATCCGCCCGTCGCGGGTGTCCAATTCCTGTCGGTTGCCATTGACCATTACAACCCGCGGCCCCTCAGCAGAGCTGACCAGCGCGCCACGTTCCGCCACCAGTGTGATCGTGCGATCGGGCTCGCGACTGTCATGCACCATCAGCCCCAGCAACTCGCCCGCGCTGCTTTGCTCGCGCACGAAGATCACCATGCGGTCATCAATCGGGGTGAACACCCCTTCTTGAATGAGGATGGAGGCAAAGGAGTTGCGGATCTGCCATTGCAGATCCTTGAACTGCCCATAGGCGGTGGGCAGAAGATACAGGTTCAGCAGCCAGCCGATTCCAGCGACGATCACGGCCAGACTGATGGCAGGCGCCATCAACCGAGCAGGGCCGACGCCGGAGGCGCGCATCACCACCAACTCGCTGTCGCCCGCCAGCTTGTTGTAGGTGAACAAGACGGCCGCGAAGCACGAGATCGGGATGATCGCCGACAGGAACAGCGGCATGGTCAATGCCGCAATGGTCAAAAAGGTGGAGATCGGCAGACCACGGTTGACGATCCAGTCCACAAACCGGAGCGACTGGGTCAACCATATCGCCAGCCCGAGCGAGACGGCGACTAGCCCCGTGGCCAGCGCCGCCTGCCCGAAGATGTAGCGAAAGATCCGCCCCGGCGGCATTAGCGATGCTTGTAGTCCGCCTTGCGCTTTTCGGCGAAGGCGGTCATGCCCTCCTTCTGATCATCCGTCGCGAAGGTGGCGTGGAACAGGCGGCGCTCAAATCCGATGCCTTCGGTCAGCGTCGTTTCATAGGCTTTGCTGACGGCTTCCTTGGCCATTGCGATGATCGGGCGGGAGAAGCTTGCGATCTTCTCCGCCGTTTTCACGGCTTCAGCAACCAGGTCGGCAGCAGGATAGACCTTGGCGACCAGGCCGATGCGCTCGGCTTCTTCGGCGCCGATCATCTCACCCGTCAGCACCATGTGCATGGCCTTGGACTTGCCAACCACGCGGGTCAGGCGCTGCGTTCCGCCCGCACCGGGGATGGTGCCGATGGTCACTTCGGGTTGGCCGAACTTGGCCGTGTCGGCCGCCAGGATCATGTCGCACATCATCGCCAGTTCGCAGCCGCCACCCAGTGCGAATCCAGCCACAGCTGCGATCACGGGCTTGCGCACGCGGGAGACGTGTTCCCAATCGCGAGTGATGAAGTTGGAGCCAAACACCTCGGCGAAGGTGAAGTCCTTCATTTCCTTGATGTCGGCGCCGGCTGCAAACGCGCGCTCCGACCCAGTGATGACAATGGCGCCGACGGCGTCATCGGCATCCAGGGCGGCAACGGCGCGCCCCAGTTCCTGCATCAATTGGGCGCACAGGGCGTTCAGTGCCTTCGGCCTGTTCAGCGTGATCAGGCCAACTGCACCGCGCGTTTCAACCAGCAGCATCTCGTAGGACATCGGCAACTCCCGTGAGGGGGTGGGGAGGGGTGGGGAGAGGTTCGGAAGGGCTAGTTCGCCGGAACCAATAGGAAGTGAACCGCGACACCGCCGCCGCGGTCCTCCACATCGATCGACAGGTGCTCGCCCTCGCGGCGGAACAGGCGCGTGGTCACCACATCCCAGCCAAGCGGCGGTAGCGAGCGACGATAAAACTCCAACACCTGAGCGCGCTGCAGCTGGCCGCCGCCGTAGATCGAGACGACGCGCCCGCGCGCGGAATCAAAGGAGGTGAGCGTATCGGCCCGCAAGGAGAGGCCCGGCATCAACGGCACATCCTCGGTCCCCAGCACATAGCGCTGGGCCGCCGCAGGCGCACTGGCAAGCAGCAGCAACCCCAGAAGGGCTGGCACCAGAGCGGCACGCAGAGGGGCGAACAGCAATGGGATCGCGTGGCGTATCATCGCTGGCTGTTGTGCCCCACTGCCCCACATCCACGCAAGGCTATCGCTGGCGTGCCAGCGCGCCTGCCGGGTTCACCGCTGGCGATGGGCACAATAAAAGGTTGAGCGGTTCGACTGCACGATCCGGCTGATGCCCTGGCCACAGGTGCAGGCTGGGCACGCCTCGCCTTCTTTGCCGTACACTGCCCACTCATGTTGGAAATAGCCCAATTCGCCGTTGGTTTGCACGTGGTCGCGCAAGGAAGAGCCGCCAGCAGCGATGGCACGGGTGAGGACCGACCGGATTGCCTTTGCCAACCGCTTGGCTTCGGCTGGGGTGAGGCTGCCAGCCTCTCGCCGCGGGTCCAGGCGGGCATGATAGAGGGCTTCGCACACGTAAATGTTTCCAAGGCCCGCCACCACTTGCTGATCCAGCAGCAGCGCTTTCAGGGACGTGCGCCGCCCTGCCGCCGCAGCCAGCAGCGTGTCTGGCCCGAAGCCTGCTTCCAGAGGTTCTGGCCCCAGTCCAGCCAGCCACTTGTGACTGGCGAGATGGGTTTGATCGGTGATGTCCACCATGCCGAATCGTCTGGGATCGGTGAACCGCAGCACGGCACCTGTGTCCACATGGAACAGGATGTGGTCGTGTGGCCCGAGGTCGTTCGGTGCAGCGGGTGAGATCACAATCCGCCCGGACATGCCGAGATGCCCCAGCATGACTTGGTTATCGTCCAGCCCGATCTGAAAGTACTTCGCCCGCCGCCAAACCCGCACCACCTGGCGCCCGCCCATGCGCTCGCCAAGGTCTGGCGGCAGCGGAAAGCGCAGGTCCGGGCGCCGCACCTCAACCCGCGTCAACCGGTGCCCCTCCAGGGCAGCAGCCATGCCGCGACACACGGTTTCAACCTCAGGCAACTCAGGCATGGCATGGCTCTCAAACTACCGCGGGACCCTGCCCGGTCTGTCTGCCACTGGCAAGGGGTGGGGTGGCAGTTGGACAGGAAACCTCGACAGCGGCACGGCCGACCAGCCCGGCAGCGGGTGCCGATCCCTGCCTCAGCGGGTTGCCCCAACGGATCGGGGCGTGCGATGGTCAGCGCATGGCGAGCCCTCATGCGACCTTGACGGACGGCGATGACACCAAGCTGATGGTTGGGCCGGACGGTGATATCTGCCTGCCTGATGCCGTGCGGGACCGGTTGGGCCTGCATGGCTCTGGTGGGTTCTTGTTTCTGCGCTTTCACTCCGACGGTCGGGCCTGGATCGAATCCGCCAGCCATCGCATGGACAGCGTGCGCGCGCGTCTGGTGGAGTTGGTCGGTACCGTGTCTGCTGGCAGCCTAGTTGGGGATGCGATGGCGGCCCGGTTGAAGGAACAGGTGGGTGGTGGACGGTCATGACCCAGGTCGTGTTCGATGCGACGGCACTGTTGGCCTTGCTGGAGGCAGAGACGCCCCACCAGGCATTGGATGATCTGGTTGGCTCGGCCGTGCTGTCGGCGATTGGCGCAGATGAGGTGTTGACGGTTCTGGGCCGTCGCGGTGTGCCGTTGGCGCAGGCGATGGCGCTGGTGATCGACACTGGCATCCACATTGTTGATTTCACCTATGAGCATGCGACGGCCGCAGCGCGCATCCAGGCTGACCCCGCCGGTGCTGCGCTTGGTGTGTCGGCTCGGGCTGCTTTGGCACTGGGGTTGGTGCTGGACGCCACGGTGGTGACGGCCGATCCAGCGCTGGAGCGCTTTGCCCATCTGGGCGTGCGCGTGGCACCGGTGGCGTGACGCGATGAGCACCGATACATCTGAAACATGGTTTGGCTTTCGCCGCGTTGAGGCGCGCGAGAAGCCACGGCTGGTGCGCGGCGTGTTCGACAGCGTCGCTGCCCGTTATGACTTGATGAACGACTTGATGTCGGGTGGCGTCCACCGGGTGTGGAAGGACGGCATGGTCGGCTGGTTGGCGCCCCGCGGTGCCGGTGTTCATCTTGATGTCGCTGGCGGGACCGGGGACATTGCCTTCCGGATTGCCCGGCGTGCGCCGGAGAAGACCGTGCTGGTCTGTGATCTGACGCCAGCAATGCTGGAGGTTGGGCGGGATCGGGCCCTCAACGGTGCTCTTGGCGGTGATGTTGGGCGGGTGCGCTGGGTTGCGGGTGACGCGCAATCCCTGCCGCTGCCTGATCGGTCCGTCGACGCCTACACCATTGCCTTCGGCCTACGCAATGTGACCGACATTGACCGGGCGCTGGCAGAGGCGCGCCGTGTGCTGCGACCGGGCGGGCGGTTTTTGTGTTTGGAGTTCAGTCACGTCACTGTGCCTGGGTTGGACCGCTTGTATGATCTGTTCAGCTTCCAGGTCTTGCCGCGCCTGGGGGCCGTGGTCGCCCGCGATCGCGAGTCCTACCAGTATCTGGTGGAGAGCATCCGCCGCTTTCCAGCACAGCAGGAACTGGCGGAGCGGATGGCGGCAGCGGGCCTGCGCCGGGTGCAGGTGCGCAATCTGTCGGGCGGGATCGCGGCCCTGCATTCCGGGTGGCGCCTCTGACCGTGTATCGGCTGCCCCATCATCTGGTTCGGCTGGCGACCATTGGGCGCGTCTTGCTGCGGCACGGCGCACTGTCACCCTTGGCTGAGGCGGGTTTGGCGCCGGCGTTGTTGCGTCCGCTGGATCGATTGGTGGCGGCCGACCTGCGCGGATTGCGCGCGGGGGAACGATTGGGCCGGGCCGCGCTGACGCTGGGGCCAACCTTTGTAAAGACCGGCCAGATCCTCGCGACCCGGCCGGACTTGGTCGGCGAGGAGATGGCGCGGGACCTAGCCTCGCTGCAAGATCGGCTGCCGCCGTTTCCCGGCGCGCGCGCACGCGCCATCCTAGAAGAGGAATTTGGTCGCCCAGTCAGTGCGTTGTTCCGCAGCTTTGATGATCAAGCCGTGGCAGCAGCCTCGATCGCGCAAGTCCATTTCGCTGAAACGCTGGATGGGCGACCAGTTGCGGTAAAGCTGCTGCGGCCTGGGATCGAGCAGCAATTTCAGCGCGACCTAGACCTGTTCGCCTGGGTGGCTGACATGTCGGAGCGGATGCGCCCTGAACTCACCCGATTGCGTCCGCGCGAAGTGGTACAGACCCTGCGTGCGGCCATCGCCATGGAGGTGGACTTGCGCTTCGAGGCGGCCGCTGCCGCCGAGTTGGCTGCCAACTTCCGCGGCGATGACAGCTTCGTCGTCCCCTCGATTGATTGGGAGCGCACAGGGCGCCGTGTGCTGACCCTTGAACGCGTGGGCGGCTTGCGTGTGGATGACCGTGCCGGGCTGTCAGCGGCGGGCCTTGACCCGCGCCATGTCCTGCAAAACTCCGCCCGGGCGTTCTTCAATCAAGTGTTCCGCGACGGCTTCTTCCATGCTGACATGCATCCCGGAAACATCTTTGTTGGCGCCGATGGTCGGCTGATCCCAATTGATTTCGGCATTATGGGGCGGGTGGATCGCGAAACCCGCTATCGCCTGGCCGATATGCTGTTGGGGTTTTTGACTGCAGACTATCATCGGGTGGCGCGGGTGCATTTTGAGGCGGGCTATGTGCCGCCCCATCAATCGATTGAAACCTTCACCCAGGCGTGCCGGTCGATAGGAGAGCCGTTGCTGGGCAAGCCGTTGAGTGAGATTTCGGTCGCCCGGTTGTTGGCGCAATTGTTCGAGGTGACGGCCACCTTTGAAATGCGCACCCAGCCGCAATTGTTGATGCTGCAAAAAACCATGGTGCAGGCCGAGGGCATGGGCCGCCTGCTCGATTCCTCGGTGAATATGTGGGAGCTGGCCCGCCCTCTGATCGAAGACTGGATGATCCAGCACCGTGGCCCCGCCGCCCGCATCGGCCAGACGGGCGAAAGCATCGTTGCCGCGGCTCAACGCATCCCGGATGTGCTGGCGGCTGTCGATCGTGCTGCCCGCGACATCAGTGAGGGCGGGGTGCGCCTCCACCCCGACACGGTCGAGCGCCTAGCCGACGCCCTTTCCCGCCGCCGCAGCCCCTCCTGGCTGCCCTGGCTGCTCGCACTGGCCCTAGCGATTGGGTGGGCTGTTGCGTAGGCCAGCGCCATCAAGCGCATAGACCGCCACGGCGTCAGCAGGCACGATTGGGGTATCGTGTGAGGCGGAGGGCACAGCCGATGGTGGGGCAGGATCCAATTGCTGCGTCGTTGAAGCATCCCGCTCTGGGCGATTTCTATCGGCTGTGGTCGACCTGTCGGCAGGGTGGGGCAATGCCTGCGATGTCTACCATCCATGGCGCGGACTTGGCGCCATGGCGGGCCAATCTCACGGTGATTGAAGTAAAAGCCGTGGGTGGGTTCCGATACGCCTTCTACGGACGCAGCCTGCGCGAGGCATTTGGCGTTGATATGACCGGCGCCGACTTAACCCAGCTTCCACCAGACCGTGGTGCAGTGCTGAAGGCGGAGTATCGGACCGTGGTGCAGTCAGCGGCACCGGCCTGGCGGCTGTACACGGCCCAGTTCGATGGGGCCTGGCAGACCTGGGAACGCGTGGTGCTGCCCGTTGCGGACGAACCTGTTGCTGGCCAAGCCGCAAGAGTTGGGTGGCTGTTGGTCGCCGCTTACCGGATCGATCACCCAGTCTCGATGACGACCTAGCAGTGGCAGAGGTGCCGACGGCGGCGCCTCGCTGACCTTTGGTACCCCTATGTGCAGAAGGGTCGCATTGTAGCAACGGTTGTGCGCCCGGCATGCTGCGCAGGAGCGTCGATCGCGCTTGGCGCGATTGGTCGTGGCCCGGTCTAAGCCCGGTTCTGCCGATGGTCCTCTGGTTGGCTCCTTGGCTGGACCCCCTGGCTGGTCCCACTGGCTGGTCCAGGAGGGGGAGGGGCGGCTTGCCAAAGGTGCGTCAGCCACAATGACTGAATCTCGCGTGTCCACCCCACCATCGCCGCCAAGCAAAGTGCCTCGTCAATGGTTGCCGATCCTGGCGCTTGGTTTTGCCATGCTGCTGGTCGCTGCCCTGGTGGTTGGGGTGCGCATGCACCTGGTGGCGGATGACGATGAGGCCGTGGCAACAGTCGAAGCCAATGCCAGGGGCCTTGTGCGGGTGCAGGAGGAGCATGTCTTCCAGGTCCTCAGGCGCCTGGATCAGGCCTTGGTGCATCTGCGCAGCGACTATGGTCGGGAGCCCTCGCGGTTCATTGAGACTGCACGGCGGTGGCAGAACACCCTCTACGGCGATCTCGCAATCCAGGTTGCTGTGATTGGGGCCGACGGGCAGTTGGTGATGTCCAACCTGCAGCGGCCGCAGGCGTTGGTGGATTTGGGTGATCGCGAGCATTTCCAGGTTCACCGTCTTGCCAATGGTCGCGATGAGGTGTTTGTCAGCGTGCCGGTGGTGGGACGGGTGTCGGGTCAGACCACCATCCAGATCACCCGCGCCTTGCTGGACGATAATGGCGGCTTCCAAGGCGTCATGGTGCTCTCGGTTGCGCCGGAGGTGCTGCTGGGACCCGATGTGCGTGCCGATCTTGGCAGCAGGGGCGTGCTGCGTCTGCTCGGCAGCGATGGCAAGGTGCGTGTGCGGGTGGATGCCGAGCGTGCCGCCATCGTCGATGCGACGAGCGAGGCAGGCTCATCTGATCCCGCGCTGTGGCCCGCACCCGGCGTGACCCGCATCACCTATGCGGGACCCCAGAAAGACCAGTTGGTCGCAGCGCGGCGCGTCCGCGACTATCCACTGCTGGTCGATGTCCGCCTCGTGATGGCAGAACAAATGGCTGACTACGCGCAGTGGCGGCGTCATCTCGACCTTGGCAGTGTCGTGGTCGGCGGCTTTGTCCTGCTGGTCGGCATCGTGATTGCACTGCTGAGCCACCGCGAGGGGCGTCATCTCCGCGCCCTCACGGAGTTGGAAGGCGAAATGCGCGCCGCGGAGGAGCGTTGGCGCCTGGGGCTGGAGGCCGTGGGCGACGGTGTCTGGGACTGGGACATTGCCTCCGGCACGGTGTTTTTTTCCCGCAATTGGCGGACCCTGCTGCGGCTTCCCCACGATCCAGCCCAGGATCGCCTGTCCGATTGGCACAGTCGCATCCATCCCGACGATCAAGCAACCGTACAGGCGAGCCTGGACGACCACCTGCAAGGCAGTGCTCCAGTCTATGCCAATGAGCACCGTATCCAATTGGCGGATGGCAGCGTTCGGTGGGTGCTGGATCGTGGCTTGGTGGTCAAGCGCTCTGTCACAGGTGCACCGTTGCGGATGATCGGCAATCATACCGACATCACGGATCTACGGGCGACGGAGCAAGCGCTGCGGACAACTGCGGCGCGGCTGGAGGCCGTGTTGACGGCGGCTCCCATCGGTATTTGCATCGCCGATGGCCAGCGGTGCTTGCAGGTGATCAATCCCCAACTGGCCGAGTATCTGGGGCGCCCCGTCGATAGCGTGGTTGGCACCCACCCCGCCCCCTACTATGCCGATCAGGACGAGAGCGACGCAGTTGAGCGTGATCTCTATCCCGTAATCGCGGCCGGGGGGACGGCGCAGCGGGTGGTGCGGTTTCGCCGCGCCAACGGCTCAATCTTCTGGGCCCGGCTGGTGGGACGCAGGGTGTCGGGCAGCGAGCCTGAGTGGGGGACGATCTGGCTGATCGACGACATCACGGCAGCGCGCAAAGCCGAGCAGGCGCTGCAAGAGCGTCAGCAATTGTTTGAACGCATGTTTGCTGCGAACTCGGCGATCAAGCTGCTGATCGATCCCGCCACGGGTGAGATTGTGGACGCCAACCCCGCAGCGGCAGAGTTTTATGGCGACACATTGGATGGCCTTCGCCGCCGGGTTTACGGCCAGTTGGTCGAGGCGACGACGGCGGCCGAGTCAGCCGGGATTCGCGCGGAGCGTCATCGGCTGAGCGACGGCAGCTTGCGCGATGTGGAGGTGCACGCGGCATCGCTGGAGGTTGCGGGCCGCTCGCTGGACCTGCTGCTGATCCACGACGTCACGGCACGGCGCCAGGCCGAAACGGCATTGGAGATCAAAACACGCGATCTGGAGCGGTCGAACGCGGAGTTGGAGGCGTTTGCCTATGTCGCCTCTCACGATCTGCGCCAGCCCTTGCGCACCATCACCGGTTATCTGGGACTGCTGGTCCGGGACCTTGGCACCGATCTGTCCCCCGACATCGCCGAGTATGTTGGCTTCTGCCAAGACGGTGCGCGGCGAATGGATCGCTTGATCGTTGATCTACTGGACTACAGCCGGGTGGGTCGCAAATCGCAGCCCTTCGCCCTCCTGTCGCTCAGTGCCGTTATTGAAACGGCCGAAGCCAATCTCGCTGCGGCGGTGGCCGAGGCTGGGGCGACAGTGGTTTATTCGCCGACTCTGCCCGATGTCTGGGGCAGCGAGAGCGAGCTCGTGCGTCTGGTTCAGAACCTTCTGGCCAACGCGATCCTCTATCGCTCGCCTGAGCGTGCGGCGGTGATCCAGATCATCGCCGACCAGCAGGATCACCAGCTAACAGTGTCGATCATTGATAACGGCATCGGCATTCCGCCGGAGCATCGCGAGCGGGTGTTCGGTTTGTTCCAGCGCCTGCATCACCGGGAAGAAGGCAGTGGTACCGGCATCGGGCTTGCCATCTGTCGCAAGATTGTGGAGCACCACGGAGGGCGGATTTGGATGGCGGAGACCGAGGGCGGTGGGTGCACGGTGCACTTCACTCTGGCCCGACCGAGGGCGGCATCATGACGGCGAGCCAGCGCACACCATTGCCCTGGTGGTCGCGGTGGCGAGCCCTTGCCTCACTCGCTCTCGCGTGGGGGCTGGTGTTTGTCGGCTGGTCCTGGGTGGATGGTCAACGGCGCCGGGCGGCCGAGGCGGAGTTGCGCGCCTCGCTTGCCACCACCGCGTCTGCGTCGGCGGGCAGCTTATCGGCTGCCGTCAATCGGCGTTTGGCTCTGGTGCGTGGCCTCGCGGCCTTCGTCTCGGTTGAACTCCAAGACGGCGACCTTGATGGCCGCTTTTCCTTGTTTGCCGACGCCCTGCGCACCAGCACCGGTGGTGTGCGCAACCTCTCCGTCTCACCGGGGTTTGTGGTCCGCTACGTCAATCCCGTCGAGGGTAATCAAGGCGTGCTGGGCAATGATTTGCTGGCTGATCGCCGCCCTGCCTTTGTGGACACGGTGCGTCGCGCCATCCTCACGGGGGAGGTTACCACCCACGGGCCGCTGCCACTGATTCAGGGCGGGCTTGGGTTGATTGCCCGGCAAGCCGTCTATCTGAACGATGAGTCCTGGGGTGCCGTGGGCGCCGTGTTTGACCTGGAGCCGATCATGGCCGAGGCAGGGTTCGACAACCTCACCCGGCTCTACCGCGTCGGCTTGCGCCGCGGCGATGGCGAGGTGATTGCAGGCGACGCAACAGCCTTTGAGACCAGCCCGGTGCTGGAAGTGGTGCGCGTGCCCGATGGCGATTGGAGCCTCGCGATTGTCCCCATCTCGGGGTGGCGTCCGGCGGCAGCTGACGAGGGGCGGGTGCTGCTGGCCTTGGTATTCGTTGCCCTCGGCATCGCGTTCAGCGTGGTGATCCTTCTGGTCGTGGAGCGCCGGGCGGCGTTGGAGCGGTTGGTGATCGCCCGCACCGAGGCGCTGGACCAGCGCACAGCCGAAGTGGTGCGGGCGAATGTCGCGCTGGAGCAATTCGCTTATGCAGCCGCCCATGACCTGCAAGAGCCAGCGCGGGTGATGGCAAGTTACGCCCAATTGCTGAAACGCGATCTTGCGGGCTCATTGGCACCCGATCAGGCCGAAAGCCTGAACCATGTGGTGGAGGCAGCTGGTCGGCTGCGATCACTGCTGCACGATGTCCAGCTGTTCATCTCGGAGGATCGCGCACCGCCACCCACTGCACCATCGTCCGCCGCAGACGCGTTTAAGGTTGCTTTGCAGACGCTTCAGTCGCGCGGGCGGTCCGTGGAAGGAGTGGTGCAGGCGGGTCGGCTACCAGACCTGTGGCTGGACCCGCGCCGGTTGTCAGAACTGTTGACCATTTTGATCGGGAATGGTTTGGAGTTCGCGCATCCCGAGCGGGCGCCGGAGATCACCGTCGCGGTGCGGCGCGAGGCAGATGGTGATGTGCTGAGTGTCACCGACAACGGCATTGGCATCGACCCCGCGTATCACCAACAGATCTTTCAAGTGTTTCGGCGCCTGCATCCGCGGGACCGGCATCAGGGTACGGGCATGGGATTGGCCATCGCCCGCAAGATGGTGGAGCGCGTGGGGGGTGAGATCACGGTGGTCTCCACGCCGGGGCAAGGTGCGAGCTTTCGCGTGAAGTTGCCGCCTGCGGGGCGGGACTAGGGGTTGGCTGAAAACAAGCTGTGTCACCAGTCTGGGTGATGGCGCTGAGCGGAGACGATAGAATGACCGTGGCTGACACCAATCGCTTCCGCATTCTGTTGGTTGAGGATGACCCAGCCGATGCTGGGCTGGTGAAGCGCGCGATGCGCGAGAGCCGCCTTTTGTGTCAGGTGGAGCATGTTCGCGATGGCGTGGAGGCCTTGGCCTATCTGCGCCAGGAGGGGGAGGCCTACGCCGGATCGGCCCGGCCCGACCTCGTGCTGCTCGATCTCAACATGCCGCGCATGGATGGTCGCGAGGTGTTACGGTTGATGAAGGGTGATGACGATTTGCGGCGGATTCCCGTCGTGGTCCTCACCACCTCTGACGTCGAACGGGATATCGAAGCGAGTTATGGTTTGGGGGCCAACAGCTTTGTGACCAAGCCGATGGATGTGAATGACTTTTTCGCCGTGATCCGGCAGATAGAGACCTACTGGTTCCAAGTGGTGAAGCTGGCGCGATGAATGCTGATCCATTGCACATAGGCGGCGGGCTTCGACCGTCGGGGACAGCCCTCGAAGTGCTGTTGGTGGAGGATGATGTTGCTGACGCGGGCTTGGTACGCCACGCGCTGAAAGATGCTGCGCGCCGGTTTCGCGTCGCCCATGTCACCAGCTTGGCAGCCGCCCTTGGGCACATCGCAGCACATGCCTGTGATGTTGTGTTGCTTGACCTGTCTCTGCCCGATTCCTTCGGCCTTGACACTGTGCGCCGCATGCGCGAGGCCGCTCCCGGCCTGCCCCTGGTGGTGTTGACCGGGCATGAGGATGAGGAGTTTGCAGTTCGGGTGATGGCGGCTGGACCGCAGGATTATCTGTTCAAAGGCGAGACCGATGGACCGGCGCTGAAGCGGGCGATCCGCTATGCCATCGCGCGCTCCCGCATGGAGGAGCAACTGCGCCAGTCGCAGCAGCGGCTGCACAATGTGATCGCCCTGGCGCAGGACGCGATTCTGGTGGTGGATGCCGCCCATCGCATCACACTCGCCAACCCAGCGGCGGCCGAAATGTTCGCAATGGCGCCGTCGATCCTGGTCGGGTTGCAGTTGGAGCAGGTGATCCCCTCCCCGCTGATGACGGGCGGTGCCGAGGCGGCGGAGGAGGAGGACCACATCCACGCGGTGCCCACCCTGCGCGCCGTGGCTGGCTTTGCCGAAGCCACCGCCCAAGCTGCCGATGGCCGCAGTTTTCCCGTCGAGGTCTCCATGTCGCGCGATGGTGATCAAATCACCATGGTGGTGCGCGACATCACCGAACGCCGCCGTTTTGAGGACGAGCTGCTGCGCCTTGCCACCTCCGACCCGCTGACCGGTCTTGCCAATCGGCGCCACTTCCTGGACTTGGCGGAGCGCGAATTGGTGCGCCAGCGCCGCACCGGCCTGAGCCTTGCGGTCCTGATGGTCGACATTGACCACTTCAAGCGCATCAACGACACCTATGGTCACGCCGAGGGCGATGCCGTGCTGCGCGCCGTCGCTGCGATGTGCCGTGGTGTGCTGCGCACCAGCGATCTGGTCGGTCGGCTGGGCGGGGAGGAGTTCGGCATCATCCTGCCCGAGACCACGGCTGCCACAGCCCTGGAGATCGCCGAGCGCCTGCGGCTTGCCATTGCCGAGGTGTTCGTACCGATCTCACCGTCGAGTGACGATGGGTCCCCCCCAGACGCAGACCGCCGCCGCGTCACCGCCAGCATCGGCGTGTCAATCGCCAACGCCGGCGAAGCCAGCATCGACCCCCCCCTCGCCCGCGCCGACACCGCCCTCTACCGCGCCAAAAACACCGGCCGCAACCGGGTGGAGCTGGAGACGGTTGAGTGAGGGACATCGTGATCTGGCCGAAACAGCAAATCTACCGAATCAAGCAGGAAGAGTAGGCCGCAGAATCGGCAAATATCAGCATGGCTGTCGGTGTTTGTAACAACTGAGTGGGGAGGGAACGCGATGTTGCGCACGCTAGCCATCGGCGGTGTCACCCACAACATTCATGTGACTGACGGCATCACGGTGCTGCCGCCTGATCCCAGTGCCCGACCGAAGGCCCATGGCTCGCGAACAGAAGCACCTAAGGATTTGGCGTGGTTGGCTGCTCAGGGCTGGACAGTGTTAGGTGCACAATCACCAGCTGACGCGGATGGTAAGGCTTTGCCTGGGTCGGCTGCGGAAACAAAAACCGGCTGGCCCGTCATCACATCTGAGACTGGTCGTGTGACGGTGGTCTCGCCGAACCTTCATATCCGCTTGCGCGCAGGAGCGACGGAGGCTCGCCTGCGTGAGGTGTTGGCGTGCTTCGATGTGGCCTATCGCGGTCGGGAGTCGTTTTTACCGCAGCTTCACAAAGCGCAAGTGCTTGAGCCGATCAAGGTGTTTGACGTCGTCTCGCACCTCGCGGAATTGCCTGAGATTGAATCGGTCGAGCCTATCTTGATTGAACCGTTCGAGCATCGCGACGCGTCAACACGCTAAGGCGCCCCGCCCAACACTGACCCCACCGCCCGCCGGGCGATCACGGACAGCACGGCTGTGGCGCCGCTCTCCAAGCTGCGGCGGTGGTTGGCGACCAGGGTGGGGAAGTCGCGGCCCATCGCGGTGGCGAGGGTGGGGCCGTCGCTAGGTGGTGCGCCCGCGGTTGCTGCGAACCAGGCGAGGCTGACGGCGGTTTCATCGCGCGCGTGGTCCACCTGGAAGCCGCTGGCGGCAAGCGCGCTCAGGGTCTGTGCCGTTGTGAGCAGGTGGGACTGTTCGGGCATCCGCGCCCAGGGAACGGGGTAAATCGGCGGGCCACGCTTTTGAACGATGTCATGACACACCAGGACCCCGCCGGGGCGAAGCACCCGCGCCAACTCGGCATAGAGCGTGCTGCGATCGTGGATGTTCATGGTGACGTGCTGCACCATCACGGCATCCATCGTTGCGCTGTTCACAGGCAGCGCTGTGGCGCTGGCAACCATCAGGCGCACTTGGTCCTCTAGGCCGCACCGGCGGGTGATCTCCTGACCCACGGCAACGAAGGGCTGGCTGAGGTCGCAGCCCACCACGCACACGCCAAACCGGTCTGCCACTTGACGCGCGGGCCCGCCTAGACCGCAGCCAACATCCAGCACCAGCCAGCCGGGTTGCAGCCCGGCGCGGCTCGCCAGTTCAGCGGTCGCCACGGCACCGCGGGTGTGAAACTGATCCAAAGCGGCCAACGCCCGCGGGCTTGGGCGGGTGGGCAGGAGGGCGAGCACCCGGTCGACGGTGCCGTCATCGCCATAATGATCCGGCTGCGTGGTCATCCCTGTCCCTCATCGCGCGGGAGCCGCAGCTCCCATCACCGCCCTGGACCGATGCGGCGGAAGGCCAGCGCTTCGGCAACCTCCACCCGGCCAATTTGGTCAGCGCCAGCCAGATCTGCCAGCGTGCGGGCCACACGCAGCACCCGATGGTAGCCGCGCGCTGAGAGCTTCAACCGCTCAGCAGCCTCGGTCAACAGGGCTTGGCCTGCGCGGTTGGGGGTGGCAACGCGGGTCAACATCTCGCCCTCCAACTCGGCATTGGTGCCCTTGGAGCGGGCATGCTGGAGCGCGCGGGCAGCCGCAACCCGCTCCGCCACCATGCTGGAGGTCTCCCGCGGTGGTGGCAGCGCCAGATCGGCTGCGTTGACGGCAGGCACATCCACCGTGATGTCGATGCGATCCAGCAACG
Organism: Alphaproteobacteria bacterium; assembly: GCA_004292755.1. Lineage (GTDB taxonomy): Bacteria > Pseudomonadota > Alphaproteobacteria > Elsterales > Elsteraceae > RDXE01. The sequence continues at coordinate 72,552 of RDXE01000028.1, read as the reverse complement.
GCCCGGAGATTTTGGACTGATAGTCCATCGCACAGCGCGGTGCGCGTCCGCAGCCGCGGGACGGGTCGTCCAGAAACCCGCAGCGGCAGGGGTTCATCGCCGCGACCAGTTGCACGCGCGCGGGATAGGTAACGTGGGCATTGACGCGCGCCACCACGGCACGGCCGCTCTCCAATGGTTGGCGCAGCGCCTCCAGCGTGGCGCGCGGGAACTCGGGCAGTTCGTCCAGGAACAACACGCCGCGATGGGCCAAGCTGATCTCCCCCGGTCGCGCGCGCACACCCCCGCCCACCAGTGCTGGCATCGAGGCGCTGTGGTGCGGGTCGCGAAAAGGGCGTTGGCGCAACAGTCGTCCACCCGCCAACTGTCCCGCGACGGAGTGGATCATGGAGACCTCCAACGCCTCCTCCGCCGTCAGTGGCGGCAGCAAGCCCGGCAGCCGCGCCGCCAGCATGGACTTGCCCGATCCCGGTGGGCCAACCATCAACAGGTTGTGTCCACCGGCTGCTGCAATCTCCAATGCCCGCTTGGCGGTTTCCTGGCCTTTGATCTCCGACAGGTCACGCACGCTTGCCGGGGCCTCAGCCACCTCAGCGGGTGGGCGGGCGAGGATTTGAGCGCCACGCAGGTGGTTCAGCAAGGACAGCAGAGTAGGGGCTGCCACTACTTCCACGTCTCCCGCCCACACCGCTTCCCCACCGGAGGCAGCAGGGCAGAGGATGCCGCGCGCGGTGCTGGCGGCGTGGAACGCGGCTGGCAACACCCCCGCCACCGGCGCAAGCGAGCCATCCAGCCCCAACTCACCCAAGGCAATCATCTCATCCAGCGTGCCAATCGGTAGCACATCCATTGCCAGCAATAGGCCAAGCGCGATGGGGAGGTCGTAATGCGACCCCTCCTTCGCCAGATCTGCCGGCGCCAGATTGACCGTGATGCGCTTCGGCGGCAGGGCCAAACCCATGGCGGTCAACGCCGCGCGCACCCGTTCCTTCGACTCGGCCACAGCCTTGTCGGGCAGCCCCACCAGCGTAAAGCCGGGTAGGCCAGGGGCAACCAACACCTGAACATCGACATCAACAACGTCGATGCCCTGCAGGGCCACTGTTGAGACGCGCGCCACCATTGCTGGCCACCACGGTAGTGGCAGGACCACCCGTTCTGGTAGGTGCTGTTTTACTCAGAGGATAGCGACAGACTGTCGCGTCTCTTTACTGGTAGCACGCCCTCAAGGGTGGCGGGGTGCCTTCCCACTCGGTCACCAACAGCAGGCCATCGACGGTGTTGACCAGATGGCGGCCATCCTCAAACACCTCAACCACCATGCCGGGCAAGGCATGCGGATAAGCAAGGCGGGTGTCGAAGGGTTGGGCACGCCAGAGGACCACGCGACCGTCCGGACCATCGGCAAAGGCACCTGGGTAGGGCTTGGTGACGGCGCGGATCAAATTGTGGATGCGCAGCAGCGGCCAGGACCAATCAATGCGACCATCCTCGGGGGTCCGCTTGCCGTAATGGGTGGCGGGTCCGATCTGCGGCTGAGGGGTCAAGGTTCCGGCTTCCAGTGCAGCCAGCGTCCGCACCAGCATCTGTTTGACAACGATGCCGATCTTTAAATACAGCGTTTCACAGTCATCCCAGGGCAAGATGTCCACATCCATCCAATCGAGGATAGGGCCATCATCAATGCCAGGCGTGACTTGAAACAAGTGCCAGACCAGCCGTTGGCGCCCCTCAATCACTGACCAGTTGAGCGGCGAGCGGCCCCGGCCCCGGGGTAGAAACTCAGCGCTGCCATGCTGTCCGATGCAGCCGAAGCGCAGCGTAGAGAGCACCTCGCCAGGGACCAAGCGCTGCCAGCCGCCGAACACCATGGCATCGAAGCCTTGGGCCGCGAACCACGCGTGGTCGTCCGGGCTTTTCAGGGCATAGGTGGTGGTGTGATGCAGCGGCAAGCCGCGCTTTTCGGCCTGAGTGCGGTAGTCAATCCAGCCGCTGGCACGGTTTTTCTCCGCCAAGGCGCGATCGATGGTGACCAGGGTGCAGCGGTGCCCGGCTGCTGTCAGTGTGTCCGCGATGTAGAGCCCCTGCTCATGGACACCAGCGATGGCGATGGACAGAGCCATGGTCAGGCCGCCTCTGCTACAGTCAGGGCCGCATCAATGAGTGCGTCGTCCTGCGCGCCGTCCCACCGCGGCAGTTGCAGGCGCTCATGACGTGGGGTGGCGGGCTCCTTGATGATCGTGAAAGCGGCGCCAAATCCGGCTGCAGCAATGGCGCTGCGGGTCACCGCGTCATTCCCGCCATTGGGATACGACATTGCCACGGGTCCAGCGCGGGTATAGTCTGGCGCCATAGTGGCCAAAAACTCGAAGCTGGCAAGCGCATCTGAGTATTGATCCTCAATTGGTCGGCCCGCCATGTTGACCGAGCGATAGCCGTGCCCACCAATATCAAAGCCATCTGCTGCCATTTGTTTCACTTCCTGTGGCGTCAGATAGAGTTGTTGGTGAAAATCTGCATGATCCCGGGTGACGAAATGATCAAATAGATGGTCGATAATGGCACCAAGATGATGATCCGGAAGGGAGGAGCGCAGAAATCGCGTCACAAAAATCATGTCTTTGCTCCACCAATTGTCTTTATGTAGTGAAGCACTGTAGTATTCATAGATCTCGGCATTGCTGCGACGGATGTGAAGTTGGCTGCGCAACTGATCAATTTCATGGAAAATCGCTGCAACAACAGCGGCTTCGGACTCCGCAGCGGCCAGGATAAACTGGATCTTGTGGGTGTGCATGATGTCCTGTGTCTGGGTTGTAGTCACAGGAATGAAAAAGCACGCTGGCAGATGGCGGTCGCGCAGCATCGGGGCTACCACGCGGGCATGGTCGGCCAAGCCGTCGTCGAAGGTTATCAGCACCGCTGGGCGCTGGCGCGGTGCGGGCTCGGCCCCATCCAGGATCGCAAGCGCCTGACGTAAGGACACGGGCGTGAACAGTCGCGTGATCCGGTCCAGATGCTGGTGGAACGCTGTTGCTGAGACGAACGAGCGCAGGGCGTAGCGCTTGGGCCAAGCTGTATCGGTGGCGTCGCGGACGTCATGATACATCAACACATGAACATTTGGGGACACCACGCTGATCTCCAACGATAAATGCCGGTCACCAGCGGAGTGTGCCTGAATTCCGCGGCCAGCGGGAGGGGCAAACCACAGCCCATCGATCCGCCATGTGGAGGCGGCTGGCTACCCAACCAGCCGGGCACGATAGCCGATGCCGCGCTCGGTCACGATCAGCGGCTGGCCGTCGGCTCCGGGGCCCAGCTTCTTGCGCAGGCGGCTGATCAGGGTGTCGATGGAGCGGTCGGTGACGGCCTCGGCGCGATCGGACACCAACTCCAGGAGATAGTCGCGGTTGAGCGGGCGGCCTTTGGCTTCGACCAGGGCTGCCAGCAGGTCGTATTCTCCGCGCGTCAGCGTCAGCTCGGTATCTTCGGAGTCCAGCACCAAGCGGCGCCCGAAATCGACGGTCCAGGGTCCTAGCCGGGCGCGGCGTTCATCACTGCGCGACGGTGTGGCTTGCACGCGGCGCAGGGTGGAGCGCACCCGCGCCACCAATTCGCGCAAGGCGATTGGCTTCACGATGTAATCGTCGGCGCCGATCTCCAGCCCCAGCACACTCTCAATCTCCCCACCAACCGCAGTGACGAAGATGATGCCTGCGTTCGAGACTTGGCGCAGTTCGCGGGCCAAGTCCAAGCCGTCGCCATCGGGCAGGCGACGGTCCATCAGCACCAGATCGAAACTGCCGCGCTGGATCACGCGACGGAACTGCGCTGCACTGTCGGCGATGGTCAGGCGATAGCCGAATTGTTCCAGATAGGTGGTGATCAGGCTGCGGGTTGCCTCCTCATCCTCCACCACCAGGATATGTTGGCCGGATGGGACGCTCATGACCCGCCAAGGGTGACACGACCGTCGCCCACCAGCGTGAAGGCAGCCCAGTAGAAGGGGTGCGCCGTGCTGCTGTCCGCGATCAGCGCGGCTTGCGCCGCCCGCAGGCGTTCATCGGTGCTGCCGCGCTGCGTGGCGCTGAAGGCGTTGGTCATCAAGGTTGCCGTCGCGCGGCTGTCGACGGGCCAGTGGGACACCAGCAAGGATCGCGCACCGGCATGGAAGAATGCCCGCGCAAGGCCGGACAGGGATTCCCCGCCCAAATCGCCTGCGGCCGCCGTGTTACAGGCGGACAGCACAACCAAGTCCGCATCCAGTGTCAGCTTTGCCACCTCCGAGGCCGTCAACAAGCCGTCGCTGTCGCGACTGGTCGCCGTTCCTGGCGGTGTGAGGACCAGCGCGGGCTCAGTCTCGCAGCGCAGTTCCCCAGGCAATAGGCCATGGGTGGCAAAGTAGAGCACGCGGTACTGATCAAGAGCCGCGGCGCGCACCGCCCCTTCCGTTGCGGCAGTGCCGAGCAGCACATCCTGGCGCCCGGCACCCAGTGCCAATGCGACCTGCCTTACCTCAGCCGCGGTGTCGGGCAAGGGCGCTAGGGCGCGCACCAGATCGGCGGGGATCGGGGCCGTCGATTGGCAATAGCGCCCCAGCGTCGCGAGCCCAGCAGCGCGCCCGGTGAGAGCCGGGTTGCCGACGGCGAACAGCGGTCGGGGAGCCGTGGATCCACGCGCCCCTTGGCGCAAGTCATAGAAACTGCGGATCGACGGGGCGAGAGTCAGGGCCTTGTCTTGCCCGAGCCAGCGGGCGGAGCGGTAGTCACCCGGTGCTGCCGGCGCCTGTACCAGCAGGGCCGGGGGTAAGCTTTGCAGCGCGCCATCCAGCACCAGGGTCAAGCGGCGGGCTGGGCTGACCACTGCTGCCACTGGTCCGAACAAGTCCTGATACAGTTGGTGGGAAAGGCCGAGGTCGAATGGCTGGGGCGCGCCGCCACCCGTATCCAGGCTGCGGCGCAGCGCGGTCACCCGCCGCTCAATCTCCGCCCCTGTGATCGGCAGCGGGCGGATCAACACCGTGGTGCGATCAATCGCCACCACCCAAGCCGCCTCAGGTCCTATGGAGAAAGCGAGCAGGGCTTCATCGGCGCGCAGTGCGCCAGCCACGTCTGCCACGGCAACGGGGCTGGTTTCGATCAATGCCGCCAGCCGCGGGTGATTGGCTGACAGGCGCTGATTGGCTGCCTCCACTGCCTGACTGGCAGCCTCAAGCTCGCGCCGCAGCCGCTCGATCAGGGCTTCGTCGCGCGCCTCGGAGGGTCGCGCGGATTCGCGGCCAAGGGTGAGGCGGGCGGTGTCGCGGGCGACCACGGCTTGCTGCAAGGCCTGGATGTCCGCGCCACCGCTTTGGCTCTCCGCTGCGAGGCGGGCAACCGTCAGGCTGACAGCGCGGCTGGCCGTTCCGCGCCACGCGAGTTGTGTGGCGGCCACCATCTCTTGCTGGATGGTGCGATCACCAGCGGCGGGCGCCATGGTGGTGAGGTAGTCGTTCAGCCGGGCAAAGCCGATGCCGCCGCCATCGGGCTGGCTCAACACATCCATGCCACGGCGCATGTCTTCCTGCGCTTGGGCTGCGGCACCGGCGCGATCATTGATCCGTCCCAGCGCCAGGAAGCCCAGGCCAACGGGCCGCCGTTCGCCAAAAACCTGCAGGCGGGTCGCCACGGCCGTACCGACCCGGTCGCGCGCGGGGTCGAACCGGCTGCGTTCGGCTTCGATCAAGCCGACGATTTCATCCACTTCGGCGATCCACCATTCTGGCACATCGGCGAGATCGACCAGCACGCGCCGCGCCAGATTGGCGGCGAACTCCGCAGGATCCAGGCGGCCAAGGCGCAGGTTGATGGTCGCCTCGGCGGCAAGGCCATGGGCCAACTCGGCCAGCCCAACCGCCAAGCGCTCTGGCTGACCCGTGAGGCGAGCCAGCGCATCGCGGCGCGCCAGGGTGGCGGCGCGGGCCTCGGCCACAGCGGTTTCCAGCCGCCCGGCACCAGCCAGATGGATGGCGCGATAAGTTTGCAGACGTGCGCGGTCCAGCCCATCGCCGCCCTCAGCCAGACGGGTGGCGCGCTCGAACAGCAGTTCGGCCTCACCCGTGCGGCGTTGGTCGCTGACCAACAGCGCAAGCTGCAACAACGGCCCCAACAGCGCTGGATGGTCGGCCCCAACCAGGCCTTCCAGGCGCTGCAAGGCCTCGCGCACGCTGCGTTCAGCGGTATCACGATCCCCCAGCGCGGCGCGCTCAGCCGCGCGATCCAATGCGGCCAGGATCGGATCGGCCGTGCCCTCAGCCTGCGGACGTGTGACAGATGACGGGGCGTCACTCGCGCGTGGCGGGGGCGGCGCGCTGCACGCCGCCAGCAGGACGGCAAGGCCACAGGCAACAACTGCAGTGTGGCGAGACCCCATGGGTTAGAACCCCGTACTGCCAAAGGGAACGCGGGTGCGCTGCAGCGCGCGCGCCACCCGGTCATCGCTGGGGGCAGCATCGCGCGGAGTCGGCTGAAACGACAGCAACCCAGGCAGGATCACTGTTGATTGGCCACCAAAGGGCTGGGCGCGGAAGGTTTGCTCCCCCTCGCCACGACCGAGTTGCCCCAACAGCGAGACCACGTCGTTGACCAGCCGCTGCCCATCGGCATCGCCAACCTGTCGCGCGCTGCTTAGCAACTGAGACGTGCTGGGCACCCAATCACTGCGCGTGGCGGAGGTGACGCGCGGAACGCCCGGCGTCAACGGCCCCAACACTGGATCCGTGCGCGGTGGCCGCACTGGTTCAGCGGGGGCAGCGGCAGGGGCAGCGGGACGGGCAGCAGCGGATGCGCCCGTGGTAACGGTTCCCGTTGTCGGAGCTGGCGGTACCGCTGGCTGTGCTGACGGTGGCGGCGGGGCGCCAGGACGCGGGGTGGTCGCACCCGGACTGGTGCTCGGCGGTGGCGGCGGGCGGACAGAGCGGTCAACCCCCGCCTGCTGACCCGACGGTGGCGCGGTTCCAGGTGGCGGCGGCGGTGCGCCCGTCGTTGGTGAGCCGGGCGGTGGTGGCGATCCTGGTGGCGGCGCTCCCGTTGGTGGCGGCGTCGTCCCTCCTGGAGGTGGGGCTGTCCCGCCGGGTGGGGGAGTGGTCCCGCCAGGGGGTGGGGTTGTCCCCGTGGGCGGCGGTTGTGTGGTCGGCGGCGTGGTTCCGCCGGGTGGTGGTTGTTGCCCGGTGGGCGGTGGTTGCTGCCCACCAGGTGGCGGCTGCTGCCCTGCCGGTGGTGGTGCCTGGGCAGCGACGAGTGTGGGTAGCACAATCAAACTCAGCGCCAAGCCAGCGCTCAGCCATCCCTGCCCGCGTCGGCACTGATTAGAATTTGACCGTGACACCGAACACCGCCCTTCCGCTGTTGGCTGGCGCCTCGGCGGCCGGCGCCGGGCCGATCGGCCAAGCATACTCCACGAAACCCGAAAGAGCATCGACGATATCCAGCCGCAGCCCAACACCAGCCGAACTGCGGATACGCCGCTGGACAGTGCGATCACGGTCCCATACCGCACCCACGTCACCGAACCCGTATAGTGTGGTGCGCGCCGTCTCCCCCGACAGGCCCGGCACTTGCCAACTGAGCTCCAACCCGCCAGCCGCACCATGGTCGCCCGTCACTTCCGCGGGGTCATAGCCGCGTCCGAAGCGGGCGCCGCCGTAGGCGTACTCATCGGCTGCGAACAGCCCACGGGTGGCATATTGGCCTTCAAGCTGGAACGACACCGTCCACGCGTCCGCCAGCCGTTGGATGTGCCACACCTCCGCAACGGCGCGCCCCGCAGTGGCCGAGCCGTCCCGGCGGGAGGAGGCGCGGGCCGTGCTGGCATCGCCGACATCCAGCCCTTGCACCCATCGAGCAGCCAGACGGGTTGCGCCGGTCCACGGTCCACTCACATCCCACACGGCACCAAGGCTGGCGGAGCGCGTGCGGTCGACATAATAGCGCTGCTCACCCAGCCAAGCGCGGCTGTCCAGTACATGCGCCCCGGCGGTGACCCGCAGGGTGGAGGACAGCGAGAGCAGCACTGGATAGGACAGCACCACATCCACTTGTTCGGTTGCGCCGCGCACGGCGAAGGGGCGCAGATCATAGCCCGGTCGCGAGCGAGACTGGCCGACGCTGAGATCGAGCCGGAGCCCGTCGCTGCTGAGCGGGACGCTGATATCCATCGCGCCATAGCGCTGCTCGGACAGCGTGGTGGTCGCCAGACCGCGCAGGCGCACCACCTCCCCATAGCCGAGGATGGAGCCAGCGTTGAGTTCCAGCGAGCCGCGTCCGGGTCCGGAATACTTCGACCCACGGGTGTCAATCCCGATGGCGCCAGTCAGCGGCTTGGGCGTGGTGGCGAGCACCAGCGCCAACTCCTCCCCCGTCGTCGACAGCGGTTGCAGCGTGGCCCTGACGTCAACGCCTGGAAGCTCGCGGATCAGCAGCAGCACGCGTTCCACATCGCTCAAACGCGGCGGGGCAGCCAGCAGGGGCGCAGCGATACGGCGCAGGGTGGCGGTTAACCCTGGCGGCGCGCCCGTGACATCAATGCGGCTGAGGCGGCCTTCAAGGACCGTAACCTCAAAGGTGCCGTCCTCGGCAATCTGATCGGGAACGAACACGGTGGTGAGGAACTGACCCCGCGCCCGCGCCCGCTGGGTGAGGGTGGCAGCCACCTGATAGATGCGGGCCAGCGGTACAGTTGCGCCGACAATCCCGTCCGTGGCGGCGCGGACATCGCCAGGGTCCAGCCGCTCCACGCCGCGGATGACCAGACGGCGGACCAGCACCGGGTCTTCGGCTAAGCCGGGCGGTGGTGCCAGACCAGCGGGCAACTCAAACCCGATGGTGGGAATCACCAACGGCTCCGTGGTGGGCGGGGCCGGAGGGCGCTCCACTGGCGCAGGCAAACGCTGCTGCGCCGCCGCTGGTGGAGCCAGCACCGGGGCCAGCACCAGGGCGGCAAGCGGGCCAATCCAGCGAGGCGATAGCGCTTGCATGGCTACAACGATGGGTGCATGCCCCGGCCTAAGTCAAATCCATATGCCTGCGGGATGGTGCGGGTCGGCTGCCTGCTGCGGTGGCAGGGGAGCCGGGGCGCTATCCCCTTGTCCTCGCCGCGCTGGCCCGGCAGGCTCGACAGTCACAGGGGGTGATGATGGATGTGTTTGTTTGCGGTTATGTCCGCACGCCGATCGGTCGGTATGGCGGTGCTTTGGCAACAGTGCGCACCGACGATCTGGCCGCACGTCCCCTCACGGCCCTGGTTGAGCGTCATCAAGCTGTTGATTGGGCTGCTGTGGATGAGGTGATCCTCGGCTGTGCCAACCAAGCGGGGGAGGACAACCGCAATGTCGCCCGCATGGCCTGCCTGTTGGCGGGACTGCCGGTCTCGGTCCCCGCGGTCACGGTCAACCGCCTGTGCGGCTCTGGCATGGATGCCGTGATCGCCGGGGCGCGCGCCATCGCAGCGGGCGAGTGCCAGTTGGTGATCGCAGGCGGTGTGGAGAGCATGTCGCGCGCGCCCTTCGTGATGCCCAAGGCCGAAACCGCCTTCGCCCGCACGCCAGAGGTCTATGACACCACCATCGGCTGGCGGTTCATCAACCCCCTGATCCAGGCGCAGTACGGCATTGACTCCATGCCCGAGACGGCAGAGATCGTCGCGGCCGAACAGGGCGTGAGCCGGGTCGATCAAGATGCGTTTGCCCTGCGCTCCCAACAGCGCGCGTTGGCGGCCGAGGCGTCGGGCCGCTTGGCGGCTGAGATTGTTCCAGTCCCCGTGCGCCCAGCCAAGGGGCCGCCGGTGCTGGTGAGCCGGGACGAGCATCCGCGCGCAACCTCGCTCGAGGCGCTGGCCCGTCTCTCAACGCCGTTTCGATCTGGCGGGACGGTGACGGCTGGCAATGCTTCTGGGGTGAATGATGGGGCTGCGGCGCTGATCCTCGCCAGTGCAACCGCTGTTCGGCGCCATGGACTGACACCGCTGGCGCGGGTGCTGGGCGGCGCCAGTGCCGGTGTCGCGCCGCGCGTGATGGGCCTCGGCCCCATCCCCGCCACCCAGCGCCTGTGCGCCCGCCTTGGCCTGACGCCTGCGGAGTTCGCGGTGATCGAGCTGAACGAAGCCTTCGCCGCCCAGGCGATTCCCTGCCTTCACGCATTCGGTGTCGCCCCCGACGCCCCGCATGTGAACCCCAACGGCGGCGCCATCGCCCTCGGCCATCCACTTGGCATGACTGGTGCCCGGTTGGTTGGGACTGCGGCGCTGGAAGTGCATCGTACTGGCGCAGGAACGGCGCTGGCGACCATGTGTGTCGGGGTAGGGCAGGGCGTGGCGGTGGCGTTGGCGGGGGTGTAGGGGAGAGCGCCGTCAGTGGTTGAACAGTGGTGATCGCGCGGTGCGCAATCACCACTTGATCGTCTCATGTCAGGCGGAGCGAACCTCAGCCAAGAACGCTTGAACTGCCTGTTTCAACTCAATGGATTGGCTGCCCAAGGTGACCGCGGCATCACGGACTTGGCTTGCCGATATCCCAGTTTCGTCAGCGGCCTGGGTAACTCCAGCAATGTTGGAAGAAACCTCGCCAGTGCCTTGCGCAGCCTGCTGGACATTCCTTGCAATCTCCTGCGTTGCAGCCCCCTGTTCTTCGACAGCAGAGGCGATAGTCGCTGAAATCTGGTCGATTTTGATAATCGTTGCTGCAATGTCCTTCATTGCTGTGACGGATGCGACAGTTGCGCTGCGGATTTCGGCAACCTGATCTGAGATTTCTCCTGTTGCTTTTGCAGTTTGACTGGCGAGGTTCTTCACTTCAGAAGCAACGACGGCAAACCCTTTTCCTGCCTCGCCAGCGCGGGCAGCCTCGATGGTCGCATTCAGAGCCAGCAGGTTGGTTTGGGAAGCGATGTCCGAGATCAGTTTCACAACATCGCCAATCTTCTGCGCAACCTGTGCCAGGGCTTCGACTGTTTCTCCAGTCCGTTGCACCTGTTCAACCGCTTGGCCAGCAACCTTCGCCGACTCGGTGACCCGGCGACTAATTTCAGCGATGGAAGACGAGAGTTCTTCAGCGGCGGAGGCGACTGTCTGGACGTTGGTTGAGGCCTTTTCTGATGCCAGCGAAACTGCCATCGCTTGGCGACTGGTTTCCTCTGCGGTTGCCGACATGTTGCTGGCCGAGGCTTGCAACTGAGTGGCAGAGCTGGAAACACCAGAGACAACGCCGCTGACCTTGGCTTCAAACAGGTTGGCCATGGCCTCCACCGCTGCACGCTTTTCTGTAGCAGCTTTGACTTCCATCATCTTTTGTTCTTGTCTCATCGCCTCAACACGCAAGGCGTTATCTTTGAACACCTGAACAGCCTGCGCCATATTGCCGATTTCATCTTTGTTTTGGGTTGCAGGTACCGTGACCGTGAGGTTGCCTGAGGCAAGCGTCATCATTGCGCTTGTCATGCTGCGGACTGGTTGCGAGACGCCACGGGAGATCACAAATGCTGCAATCAGCCCAACAAGCATCGATAGTCCCGACATCGTGAGCATCGTGATTATTTTATCTGATACAGCAACGTTTACTTCATTCACAATTTCTGTGGTGGCAGATTGTTGCTGAGTCATGAGAGTGGTCAGCCGATCATTCAACCGCTCGGCAACGGTGGCATTCGTATTCTTGACCATGTCATCCAGGGCGCGGAGAGCATCGGTGGCACGTCGGAAGTTCATCAGATACTGCGGCGCTTGCTCCGCGACTGAAGTGAGTGCGGCTTTATGGGTTTCACTTGCTGCCGAAGCAGCGCTCGCAAGATTTTTGATGAAGTCTAAATATGCCGACTCAGCATTCTGAAACAGTTGCTGATCATGAGACAGTTGGAAACGCAGGGCGCTTACCCGAAGTTGCGATAAGTCCTCTAAGGCGGATCCAGCATACGCAGCCGTCTTGAAGTCACCGGTAGAAATCGCGCTCTCGATCACTGCTGTGATCGCTTGATGCATTTGTGATCCCAAAACGTTCATGCCGCGGTCAACAGTTTCGTCCCGCTGAGCCCGCAGCTGGGTGAGTTTTGAAAGGTTTGTCGTATACTCAGCGAAATCAGATTTTGCCAACTGTATGATCTCGCGCCGTTCGTTGGATAGAATGGACTGATGCGCTGTTTGGATCTGGCGATTAATTTCAGACGATAGCTTCTCCATTCTTGCAGGCAGCTCGGCGCCCCCCTCTTCCGCATAGATGGTTCCCAATCGCCGGAGGGCATTAACATCAGACTGGATGTCGGCCACATTCAATGCACTATTGGAGATAGACGCATACCGCTGAAATAGCGTCTGGACATTGGTTAGGGCTGCCCATCCCATGCCAGCGACACCCAATAGAAGCATCAGGACCACGCCGAAACCAAACGAGATGCGGGTCCCAATCATGAAGCGGGCGCTCATTGAGCCGATCAACATCGCTCTGACTCCTTTTGTTTCAAAGTCGTAAGTCACTATATCGGATCAGATGCTATCTGCATAGCCTTCAAAAGTATCTTACTGACAAATAGCGGCGCGCGGGATCGCCATGCGACCCCCCTTGCGGCGGTCAGCTACTTTAGATCATTGACTGAACAATGGGCCTCGAACGAAGAGTTGTCTGCCAGGACCTCTGCTAAACTCTCATGCCGCGCTGCCCTGAGGATTGTTGTTGAAACAACCGGCCAAGAGGCAAATCACACCCGGATCATCCCCTCCGCGCGGATGGCGGAGCCGCTTTCCGGTTCCCACACCAGTTCCAACCGAGTCGTGCGCTCAACGCGATAGAAGAAGCTGACGGAGGGGTTGGTGGCGCTGCCGTTGCCGAAATCGACGGCGAACACCACGGCGCCGTCGGCGCGGGCTTCGAAGCGTTTCAGCATTGTGCGCGGGCGGCGGCGGCCCGAGGCGTCGGGGTTGATGCCGGATTCCATCGGGTGTTCCAGCAGCGTGCGAATTTCCACCACCTCGCCGGGGCGGGCGCTGGAGGGGATGCGGACGCGGGGGGTGCTCATGGGGTGCCTCGTCGTCAGGTGATGCAGCCGCCGACGGCGACTTGCACCGTGGCCGTGGCCCGGCGCACCGTGCCGTCGTTCCACACCGCCAGCGCTACCACGGTTTGACCCTCCGCCAGCCGGATGCGGGTGGTGGCTTGTGCGCGACCAGAGGCTGGGGTGAAGCGCAGGGTGGCGATGCCGGGGGTGGGGTTGCGGGTGGCAATCAAGTGGATGGCGGTCACGTGCCGCTCCACAGTCTGGGCAGCCTCCACCCCCACCGTGACTGGCACCTGCGCGCCGTTCTCGGCTGTTTCGGGCAGGCGCAGGATGACACCGCCATCCTGCGGGATGGCGTCGCCGATCAAGCGCTTTTGCTCCGCCTCCGCGTCAGGGGGCAGGGTGGTGGCGAGGGCGGGCGCGGTCACCACCAGCACCAGCCCCGCGACCACTCCGCGTCGCGATAGATCCTGCGCAGCCATTCAACACCCCCCGTCGACGGTTAGCTGAACATATCAGCGGTGATTGAGGCATACCAGGAATCGGCGTAGATCGATTCCATCCGCCGCTGCAGGCGATGCTGCGCCAGCGGCCCGCGCGGCGACACACCACCGGAATTCGGCGTCTCGGCAAAGCCTGTGTCGGTTGGTCGGAACACACCGACAACCGAGATGCCGTAGTCGCGGCCAACATGGCTGTAGCAGGTGTTGAAGTACACCGGGTCTGCGGGCACGGGGCGGCCTTGCAGGCTGGCGATGGCAGCGGTCACCGCCTGTTTGGCCGTGCTGTTGGCAATATAGCCAGACTTTGGCATCGGGGCGCCGTTGTTGGCGTCGCCGATCACATGGATGTCGCGCGCGACCGTGGCTTCGAAGGTGCGCGGGTTGACTGGCACCCAGCCCGTGTTGTTGGCAAGGCCACTGCTGATCGCCAACGCGGCTGCTGACTGCGGTGGGACGACATTCGCGACATCCACCTTGTGGCGGGTGCCGAACTCCGTTTCCAGCACCGTCTCGCGCACGTCCACGCGCACCACTTTGCCGTCCTTGTTGGCGGGCACCCACTCGATCATGTTGGGATAGAGTTCGGCCCAGGCATCCTGGAACAGCGCTTGTTTGGAGAAGGCATCCTTGGCGTCCAGCGCCAGGATTTTGGCACGCGGCTTATGCTGCTTCAAATAGCTGGCCACCATGCTCAAACGCTCATAGGGCCCCGGTGGGCAGCGGAACGGGTTGGGCGGGATCACCATGGCAAACACGCCGCCATCCGGCATCGCTTCCAACTGACGACGCAACAGTGTGGTCTGTTGGCCGGTGCCGGGTATCCAGGCGTGCGGCATCACGTCGGCTGCTGCTTCGTCATAGCCCTCAATCGCGCCCCAGCGCAGCGCAATACCGGGGGAGACGATCAGCTTGTCATAGCCCAGCGTCTGGCCGCCATTGGTGCGCACCGACTTTGCGACCGGGTCGATCGCCACCACCCGGTCATGCACGAAGGTGACACCGCGCGCCTTCAACCCATCGTAGGAATGGGTGATCTGGTCCAGAGTGCGCTCCCCCGCCAGCAGCAGGTTGCCATAGGGGCAGGTAACGAACACCGGGTTCGGCTCGATCACCGTCACGGCGATCTCGGGGTAGGTCAGACGCGCGAAGCGGGCAGCGCTGGCGCCGCCGAAGCCACCGCCAATGATCAGCAAGCGCGCCTGGCTTTGGCTGCGCGCGATCGAGGGGGCAGTCAAGGCGGCAGCAGCGCCAAGGGCCAACACGCGGCGGCGGCTGAGGGAGGGGCTGGAGCGGGTCATGGCAAGGGGTCTCCTACTGCCGAACTGCGAAGTAGGCGGCGAGGGTGGCGACCTCCTGGTCGCTATAGCCGCGCGCGATACGGTTCATGATGGTGGCCGGGCGCTGGTTGGCGCGGAACTCGCCCCAGAGGCGCTGGAAGGTGGCGGGGTCCATGCCAACAATGGCTGGGGTGCCCTCCATGCCCAATCCTGCTTGGCCGTGGCAACCCCGGCAGGCTTGCGCGATCAACGGAGTGGGAAGCGGCTGCGGGGCGGCAGTTTGCGCAACCGCGGGCGCGGCGGCACCGACAACGCCCACCAGGGCCAGGATGTGAACGAGCGACATCAAACCATCTCCTTTCCCAATCACGAAGAGTGACGCGCCGTGGCGCGGGCGGGCTCAAGGCCGAACCACGGGCGCAGCCACAGGCCGACAGCACAGCCGGGCAGTGCCGCCAGCAGCCAAACCCATCCATGGGCGCTGCCAGAGGCAACGCCCGCGAGAAACGCACCGATGTTGCAGCCAAGGGCGAGGATGCCGCCGAACCCGGTCAGCAATCCGCCCAGTACCGCCGAGGCCAGCCCGCCGAAAGAGGTTGGCCAGCGCAGGTGCCAGCGCCCCCCGCTGGTGGCGGCCAGGAACGCGCCCGCCATCACCCCCAGCGCCATCACTGACGTGATGTCTGCCCAGAAGGCACGCGGCAGCAGTTCCACCCGCAAGGGATGGTCCCAGTACGGCCAGAAGTAGGGATCGTCGAGGCCACTGGCCTCCACGCCCCAGCCGCCCCACAGGGCAAAGGCTTGGGTGACATTCCAGGGGCGCCCCGCGACCAGCATCACCAGAATTGCCAGCAGGGCGAGCACCAGGGCACTCCAGCCCTGGGGCCACGGCCCGCGCCACCACGCGCTGGACGGCATTGGCGTGAACAGCGGCTCGGCCTTGGTGCCGCGCCAGCGGTCCAGTTGATTCAGCCCCCACCACAGTCCAGCCAGGATTGCCCCCTGCAGCAGCACTGCCGGCAGCAGCCCCAAGCTGCGCGGCAGGGACAGGGCGGGCAGGGCGGGCAGCCCCTCCCACGCGGGAAAACTCAAGGCGGCGATGCTGGCACCCGCAACCATTGCGGCCAGCACGATCACCATGCGGCCAGAGCCATCGCCAATGCTGTAGAGCGTGCCCGAGGCGCAGCCATTGGCGAGTTGCATGCCGATCCCGAACACGAACGCGCCCAGCACCAGTTCCAACCCGATCTCTGCCTCGAACCCGCGCACGGGCAGGCCGCCCAGCCCGCCAGCACTGACCAGCGGCTGGCCCAGCAGGATCACCACCGCGACGGCGATCACCTGGGCGCGCACCTGCCGGCTGGAGGTACCCGCCAACACGCCGCGATAGCCAGCCGCAAAGCCAAATCCCCCATGGGAGAGCGCGAGCCCCAAGCCCAGCGCCAACACCCACACCCCCACACCGCGCCAGCCAAGTACGCCGCCAGCCGCCAGCGCCCCAGCACTGCCGAGTGCAACAGCCACCAGCAGCGCCCAGCGCTGCGGATGGGGTAGTTGGGGTAAGGACCGCTCCATCGCTCCACTATGCGCGGTTCCCGGGGAGGGCTGGCGTCAATTCGATTGACGGGTCCAGCAGCTGGGTTTGCTGGGGGCGAACACGCCCCCAGCACCTGGATGGATCAGCCCGTGCGCCGATCACGCATAGGCGTTGCGCCCTGCCATCACGCCACCATCCACATCCCAGATGGCGCCCGTGACCCAGCCCGCCTTGTCGGACAGCAGGAAGGCGATCACCTCCGCCACGTCAGTCGGTGTGCCGATGCGCCCCAGCGGGTGGAAGCTGTTGAAGCCTTGCAGGGCGCTATGCACTTGGTCCTTCGGGATGAAGCCTTCGTAGATCGGCGTTTCCACGACGGCTGGCGATACGCCATTCACCCGAATGCCATGGCCCGCCAATTCCATCGCGAGGTGTTGGGTCAAGGCGTGCAGCCCCGCCTTCGCCATGGAATAGGCGGAGGAGGGTGTGGCTGCGACGGCTTGCTTGGCCCACATGGAGCCGATGGTCACAATCGCCCCGCCTTTGCCCGCTGTCACCATGGCGCGCGCCACGGCTTGGGTGAGGAAAAAGGTGCCGCGGTTGAGATCGTGATAGCGGTTGTAGTCCTCCTCCGTGTGGTCGAGGAAGGGCTTAGGCACAAACACGCCCGCCCCATTCACGAGGCCCGTGAGATCGGCGAAGTTCGTTGGTATCCGCGCCGCAAACTGATGCACAGCGGCTTGGTCGGTGATGTCCAGGCACACCAGATCGACGGGGCCGAGGGGCGACAACTCGGCATAGGCTGCGTCAAGCTTGGCCTGCTGGCGGCCCAGCAGAACGACGCGGCCACCGCTGGCCAGCATCAAGCGGGCGGCTGTCTTGCTCATGCCGCTTGCACCGCCGATGAACAGGGTTCGGGAGGACTGGGTCGTCATGGATTTCATCCTTCTAGTTGGTAGGGAGAGAAGTCAGCAAAAGACCCACTCCGGCGGTTCTGGACCGTCGGCGGGGGGTCAGGCGCTTAAGGTTGCGATCAGATCGTTGGTTGCGCGCGTGACCACTGCTGGGTCACCTGTTCCCCACGCCACCAGAGTTGCCCCTTCCAGGGCGGACAAACTGCGCTCGGCTGCGATCTCTGGCGAGGTTGTGAGGGTGAGCTCACCCCGCGCCGCACCGTCAGCCAGCACCCGGCGCAGCCACGCCAGCTGTTGGGCAAAGAAGCGGCGCACGCCTGCCTGAACCTCCTCAGGCAGAACCTGTAGTTCGGTCACCAGCATCCCGCACAGGCACAGCATGCCCTGCTCAACACTGGCGGCGTAGATGTCCGCATAGCGCCTCAACCGCTCAAGGGATGGTCCCCCGTCGCGATCAATACCGTCCAGCAGCTGTGCGAAGCGGGCGGCATACTCTTGCGTCAGCGCCGCCCCCAGATCGGCCTTGGCGGGAAAGTGGTGGTGAATGCTGGCCTTTCGGATGCCCACGGCCTGTGCCAGGTCAGCGTAGCTGATGGCACTATAGCCGCGGGTCCGTACCAGCCGTTCAGCGGCGTCCAGCAACTGCTCGCGGGTTGTTCCCTGTGCCATGGCCCAAATCTGCCTACCAGTTGGTAGGGTGTCAAGGCGCAATCGCGCTATGACCCCACGGGTGGCAGCGGGCGGGCGGCGAGTTCTGCTTCCAGTTCGGCGATACGGGTGGTCAGTGAAGCTGCCATCGCGCTCACCTCGGCCAGGGTGAACCGCTCCGTGATGTGCTGCGGGCAGTTCCAGTCGAACCCCTCCACGGTAATCAGGATGCCGCGTTCGACGCGCGCCCGGTAGTCGGGCAGGGCGAGGCGCTCGAGTGTGGCAGTGTCCTCCGTGCCGATGATCTGCGCGCGACCAAGCAACTTCAGCCGCCGCTTGTTCGCGTAATCCATGAAGAACAGCGAGACGCGGTTGTTGTTGGTCACGTTGCCAACGGTGATGTACTGGCGATTGCCGCGGAAATCGGCAAAGCCGAGTGTGTGTTCGTCCAGCACTTTGACAAAGCCGATGGGACCACCCCGGTGCTGGATGTAGGGCCAACCGGTCTCCCCCACGCTGGCCATGTAAACGGAATCGCGCGCAGCGATGAATCCCGCCTCAGCGCCGGTCAACAGGTGATTGATGGCCTCCGGTGCCTCTTCCCACCGGGCATAGCTGGAACGGCTGCCCATCTGGGTTTGCAGGTCTTTGACCGTTGGCGTGAACGTGATGTCGGCGAACTTGTGCGCCATGGCTGGCTCCTTTACGCCGCGGAGGTAGCGCCCCGGTTGGTGCCTCGCGCGCGATGGCGGCGGGGATGGGGATGCAAGGTCCGCGTGCCAGCACTCTGGCACAGGTCGTCACTTGCAAGAATACTCGAGGATTGCAATTCATTATTCCGTTGAAGGGAAGACTGCATGGATCGCTTGCACGAGCTTGAGGTGTTTGTCGCCGTGGCGGAGGCTGGCAGCCTTGCCAAGGCGGGTGCGCGCCTGCGCCTCTCACCGCCTGCCGTGACGCGTGCGATTGCTGCCCTGGAAGAGCGCCTCGGCGCACGGGTGTTCCACCGCACCACCCGCAGCCTCAGCATCACCGATGTTGGCCAGCGCTTTCTGGACACTGCGCGCCGAATTCTAGCCGAGTTGGATGCCGCCGAGCGGGATGCCGTCGGCGATGTCGCGGCGCCGAGCGGTCATCTCACGGTGACGTCCTCTGTCACCTTCGGGCGCACGGCGCTGCTGCCCGCGGTGCGCGCCTTCCTCGCCCAGTACCCGCTGGTGTCGGTGTCGGTCCTGCTGGTCGACCGCGTGACCAATCTGGTGGAGGAGGGGATTGACGTTGCCGTGCGCATTGGTCCGCTGCCGGACTCCCGCCTGATTGCCAAGACTGTGGGCGCCGTGCGCCAAATCCTTGTCGCAAGCCCGGAGTATGTTGCCCGCCGCGGCCAGCCGATGGTGCCGGCCGATCTCAGCCATCATGACGTGATCGCATTCACCGGCCTGATGCCCAATCGCGAGTGGCGTTATCTGGATGGGCGCCGGGGCCAAAGCGTTGGCCTGCATCCGCGCCTTGAAGTCAACGATGCCCTAGCCGCCTTGGCTGCGGCCGAAGCGGGCGACGGTGTTACCCTGGCGCTGTCCTACATGGTGGGGGAGCAGGTGCGCGCAGGCCGCCTGGTCCCTCTCTTGGATGCCTATACCCCGGCTGCAGTGCCGGTCAGCCTCGTCTATCCTGAGACGCGGCTGATCGCCCCCAAGGTGCGGGCGTTCCTCGAATCCGTAGCGCCGCGTCTACGCACCGCGCTGGATCGGCTGTAGCAGCGCTGGCAAACCACTCTGTCCAAATCGCGGGCGATGGCTTAGGTGTCCGGGCGGGAGGGAACACACCATGTCATCACCGCTGTCGAGTGCGCTGCCTGTCTTCCAAGCCGCTTACTGCCCGCCGGATGAGGCCTTGGTGCCTGCGCTGGCAGCCGCGGCCAGCTTTGACGCCGCAGCCGAGGCGCGCATTCAGGCCACCGCCACGGGCTTGATTGAGGCGATCCGCGCCGATGCCAGCGTCATGGGTGGGGTGGAAGATGTGCTGCGCGCCTATTCGCTCAGCACGCGGGAAGGCTTGGCGCTGATGATGCTGGCCGAGGCCCTGCTGCGGGTGCCAGATGCCGCCACGGCCAATCGGTTTCTGGAAGACAAGCTGGGCCAGGGTGACTGGGTTCACCATGAACCCAAGGGCGACGCGCTGCTGGTCTCCGCCTCCGCCTGGGCGCTGGGCTTGACGGCTCGGCTGATCCATCCCGGTGAAACACCGTCGAGCCTGATCGCGGGTGTGGTCAAGCGCCTAGGGCTGCCAGCTGTGCGGGTCGCCACCCGGCAGGCGATGCGCGCGATGGCCGATCACTTTGTGTTGGGCGAGACGATTGACGCCGCCCTCGACCGTGCGGCCGAGGCGGAGCGTCAAGGCGTGCGCCATTCCTTTGACATGCTGGGCGAGGGCGCACGCTCGGCCGAGGACGCCCATCGCTATTTCGAAGCCTATCGTCACGCCATCCTGGCGATCGGGCGACGGGCGGGGACCAGTTCCCTGCCTGCGCGTGCTGGTATCTCCGTTAAGCTGTCCGCGCTGCATCCGCGCTACGAGGCGGTTGGGGCGGCACGCGTGCTGGCGGACTTGGTGCCGCGGGTGGTGGACCTCGCCCGGCTGGCGCGTGCGGCTGACTTGAACTTCACCATCGATGCGGAGGAGGCGGATCGCCTGGAACTCTCCCTCCAGGTGATTGGCAAAACCCTGGCCGACCCCAGTCTTGCCGGGTGGAGCGGCTTTGGCATCGCAATCCAGGCCTATCACAAGCGCGTGCTGCCAGTGGTGGAGCATATGGCAGCGCTGGCCGAGCAGTTTGATCGCCGCCTGATGTTGCGCCTGGTCAAGGGCGCGTATTGGGATACGGAGGTGAAGCGCGCGCAGGAACGCGGCCTTGCCGACTATCCAGTGTGGACCCGCAAGCCGGTGACGGACGTTGCCTATCTGGCAGCGGCGCGGCGGCTGTTGGCGCTGCGCCCGCGGCTCTACCCACAGTTCGCCACCCACAATGCCCGCACAGTGGCGGAGGTGTTGGAGCTTGCAGGCTCCACGGGCGGGTTTGAGTTCCAGCGCCTGCATGGCATGGGCGAGGCGCTGTATCGCCGCCTGCGCCAGGATCGACCGGACTCCGCGGTCCGGGTTTATGCCCCCGTCGGCGGCCATCGCGATTTGTTGGCCTATCTGGTGCGGCGCTTGCTGGAGAATGGCGCCAATTCCAGCTTTGTCGCTGTCGCTGCCGATCCCGCCGTGCCACCGGCGCAGTTGGTACAGCCGGCTCTGGCCGCCATCCACACCGGTGGGATCAGGGCGAAGCGCCTGGGTCCGCCGACGGCGCTTTATGGTGCCTCCCGCGCGGCAGCTGACGGGGTGGAGTTTGGCGACCACACCGCCCTCTCCCGCCTGCTGGTGGAGGTGGCAGCGGCGCCAAAGACCAGCAGGGCTGAGCCCCTGGTCGCCGGAAACCCGTTGCCCGGCAGCAGCCGCGCCGTGGTCGCCCCGTTTGATCCGGCGCTGGTGGTTGGCACCGTGGTGGAAGCGCGCGCAGCCGATGCCGCGACCGCGATGGCGGCCGCCGTTCGCGGTTTCCCTGGGTGGGATCGCACGCCGATCACCCGACGTGCCGCCATCTTGCGCCAAGCCGCGGACCTGCTGCAGGCAGAGCGCGGCCCTCTTCTGGCGCTGTTACAAGCGGAAGCAGGCAAAACCCTGGACGATGCGCTGGGCGAGTTGCGCGAAGCCATTGATTTCCTGCGCTACTACGCCCACGAGGCGGAAACCAGCCTCGGGCAGGTGGAGCGTTTGCCCGGCCCGACAGGGGAGGAGAACCTGCTGCTTCATCGCGGGCGCGGGGTGGTGGTGGCGATCTCGCCCTGGAACTTTCCGCTCGCGATCTTCCTGGGGCAAGTGGCGGCCGCGCTGGCGGCGGGCAATGCCGTGGTGGCAAAACCAGCCGAGCAAACACCGCTGATTGCCGCGGCGGCGGTCGCCTTGCTGCATCGCGCGGGTGTGCCCACCTCCGCCCTGCATCTGCTGCCAGGGGATGGGGCAGTTGGGGCGGCGCTGGTGGAGCATCCGGCCACAGCGGCTGTTGTATTCACCGGCTCGACCGAGACAGCATGGCGGATCAACCGCGCGCTGGCCGCGAAGTCTGGCCCGATTGTGCCGCTGATTGCCGAGACCGGTGGCCTGAACGCCATGATCGTCGATGCGACTGCGCTGGCCGAGCAAGTGGCCGATGATGTGTTGACCTCGGCCTTCCGCAGTGCGGGTCAACGCTGCTCTGCGTTGCGGTTGCTGTGCGTGCAGGAGGATGTTGCCGATGGCATGCTGGCGCTGATCCAGGGGGCGGCACAGGAGTTGGCGCTGGGCGATCCGCGCAACCCCGCCACCCATATCGGCCCGGTGATCGATGCCGAGGCAAAGGCCAGCATCGATGCCTATCTGGCGGAGTGTCGCGCGGCGGGTCGTCTGGTGTGGCAGGCCGCAGCGCCAGTTCAGGGGCACTTTGTTGGCCCCGCGATTGTCCGCCTGGACCGGGTGCAGGATTTGACGGCGGAGGTGTTTGGCCCCGTGCTGCATGTGGTGCGGTGGCGGGCGGAGCGGCTGACCCAGGTGATCGACGCGATTGCCAGCACGGGCTATGGCCTGACCCTGGGGGTTCACAGCCGGATCGCAGGCACAGTCGACGCCGTGCGCGAGCGGGTGCAGGTGGGTAACCTCTACGTCAACCGCTCGATGATCGGGGCGGTGGTTGGCACGCAGCCATTCGGTGGTTCTGGCTTGTCTGGCACAGGGCCGAAGGCGGGCGGGCCGTCGTACCTGAAGCGCTTGGCGTTGGAGCAAGTGATCACCACCAACACAGCGGCTGCGGGTGGCAATGCGACCTTGCTGGCGGAGGGGGAGGACTAGGCGATGCCCCCCGATCCCACCCCCGCCCTGACCGAGCCGCCAATCCTGACCAGCGACCGCTTGCGATTGCGCGGCCATCGGCCGGAGGATTGGCCGGATGTCACCGCCCTGTGGGCCGACCCCGTTGTCGTGCGCCACATCAGCGGCACCCCCTCCACCCCGACCGAGAGTTGGGCGCGCCTGCTGCGCTATCGCGGCCTGTGGCCACTGCTGGGCTACGGGTATTGGGCAGTGGAGGAGCGGGCGACGGGTCGTTATCTGGGCGATCTTGGCTTTGCTGACTTCAAGCGCACCACCACCCCCAGCATCGCGGGCATCGCCGAAGCTGGCTGGGCCTTCCTACCCGCGGCCCACGGCCACGGCTTCGCCCGAGAAGCCCTGACCCTCGCCCTTGGCTGGGCCGCAACCCACCTGACCGCGCATCCGTGCTTCGGCGGCGTGCGCGCGCTCGCTCTGATCGCCACCGACAACCACCCCTCCCACCGCCTCGCCGAACGCTGTGGCTTCACCGTGCGCACCACCGTGGCGTGGCGCGACGAGACGGTGCCGTTGCTTGGGTGGGGGGGGTTAGGCTGGTTCTGAGCCCGTTAGGCCCAGAACTGCCTCCAGTCGCTGAAGCTGATTGGATTGTACCGCCAGCAGGTCTTCCAAATGGTCCAATCGCTGGTCAATTCGGCACAGGAGTGCCAGGACCGCTGCGGCGCTGGTTTCGCTAATTGTCATGCTGCTTTGCCTCGGGAATTGTGTAGCGGATCGTCGCTTTTAGCCTGTCCATCGCTGGTTTTGGATCATTGTAGGACCACTTGATCGTAACGTGGTGATTGGTATCGAAGTGGGTCCCATTTTCTTTCTCAAAAACATCTGCGCGGCAGGTGTAGATCACCGGTTTCCCAAGTCCTTCAGCATATCCAGCTTCCCAGTAGGCGCCGTGACTCCCATGCGTAAGGTCCGCAATAACGAACCGCGCGTTCTTGATGTCCAGCCGCATTTGAGCATCGATCAACCCAGCCTTCTGTTGGTCATCTGCTCGTTTTAATTGGTAACCCGTTTGTGCGACTGCTCTGCGCATGTGCTTATCAACGAACTTGTCGAATTCTTCATCTCCAAATTTCATAGCAATGAAGGCGTTTTCTGACAGGGAGAATTTCGTCTTTAGATCAACGTATCTTTTCCATCCTGAGAGTGTTAAGCGGTAATTCATCCTTGATGTCTCTTGTATTAATTTTTCCTCCATTAGCCATTCGATGATGACAGTGAAGCTACTTCCTGTCTTTGTCCCAATGATTCCGCCTTGTAGTGTATCTTTCATCTCAACGACATGTCCAGGTTTTGGAGAATGATTTCCAATATATAGGAGGGTGTTGTGCATCTGGTGATCAAAATCTGGAAATTCGATAGAAAGACTGTCTTGTAAGAACGCTTCATCAATTTTAACACGTTCTTGTTTCCGATCAAAAACACTCCTAATGCGGTATGAAAGAAAATACCTTAGAAATTCTAAATGGCTATGACGACTAAGAAACATTCTTAATATACCCGGCTGCACCGAAAAGTCTCCGCATCTTGTGCAATCGACTAAGAGTGCGTTTCCATGGTCCCCCAAGCCTGAGGCACTCGATCCCAATCCTGTGTTTTCGGTCGTTTCGCAAACTGGGCAAGATACTCTTTCAACATTTCTCATCATCCCAACTCCCCAATCAGCTCATCCACCCACCCTGTCTCAGCCTCTCGGTCCGGGGCGTTGCGGAGGAGGCGGAGGTTGCGGGCGGTGGTTTCGCGCATCCAGGGCTCGGTCTGGCAGGCGAGGGCGGCCGCGAGGGCGTTTGCGGCGCGGGTGCGATCGGCCGCGATGACGGCCAGCTCCACCAGCGTGGCGTGGTCCCAATCGTCGGGGCGACCGGCTGCGATTTTTCGCTCGACAGCATAGCGCACGACGGGAACAAGCGCCTGGATGTCGCTCTCCATCCCGCCGTGCAGAGTCATCAGGGTGAGGGCGTTGATGCCGGGGTACGCGTCGCGCCAGTCTGCCTCAAAGCCCAGGCGGTAGGCGGCTATGGCGCGCTCCAGCAGACCCTTGGCCTTCAGGCTCTGGCCCGCCTTGTGCGCGTCTTCCCACTGGTCCTTCCGGATGCGGCCCAGGATGCCGTAGCTCTCACTGCTGGGGCCGCGCCTTGCGATCAACGCCTCAATCACGTTTTCGGCCCGGTCCCGCTCTCCCATCCGATTGAGGGCGAGGGCAAGTTGCTCCTGCACCATCACGGAGGTGGCAAGGGGGCGCGTCATCGCGTCTGCCACCCGCACCATGTCGGCCCAGGCAGAGACGGCGCGATAGGACAGCATCAGATCGATCAGCACCGCTGGGTCGACAGTGGCGAGCGGCGCGGCGAACTCCGCCTCCACCGCGCGCACAGCGTCCATCCCCTTGCGCCGCGCCGTGGCGAGGGCGTCTTTCGCGCCTTGCGCATAGCGAACCCGGTCGCGGAACGTATCGGTGCTGGTGTGGCCGAGGTCTGGATAGCTGTCGATCAGTTGATAGAGCGGGCTGTCGACAGAGGGCTCCTGCGCTGCTCGCAGACGTTCGGTCAAGGCGGCGCGGGCGGCAGCCACATCGCTTGGCGCGCCGTCGGCCCCAAGACTGTAGGGCGTGGCGCGCAGAGAGGCGACGTCGAAGGGTAGCTGGCCTTGGTCCTTGGCGAAGGTCAGCACTGTGGTGTGCCGTTTGGTGGCGTGCCTCACCCCCAATTCATAGAACACATTGGCGTTGGCCGTGGTGAGATCAGCCAGGGCATAGTCACACAAGATCAGCCGCTCAAACATCGCGCGATGGATCACACCGCCCGCCAACTCCTCGTCCGCCCGCAACGGCTCTAGCCCCGCAGCCTCGATCGCAGGGCGGAACACGTCCTGATACACGGCGTCAAAATCAACTGTGGCCCCGGTTGCACTGAGCTTGTTTCCGAACGGCATCAACACAAAGCACAGTGGCTTCAATGCGGGCTGTGTCATGGCGTCGTTACCCTCTGAAATTGATAAAACGGCACCTCTGAGAATCCGGTTGCTGTCACACGCCGCACATCAACTAGCGTAGCGTGTACCTCTGCGCAAGGCCACCCGATCTTCCCCCCGCCATCGGGGCTGGCTCCTGTGTCGGATTGCGGTATCCTCCGCCGCCGTTTGCACGCGGTGGGATGACAAGGAGCGGGTGCGGTGAAGCCGACCAACAGCACGCTGGCCCAGTATGGCACGACGATCTTTGAAGTGATGAGCCGCTTGGCCCGAGAGCATGGGGCAATCAATCTGGGCCAGGGCTTTCCAGAGGGGAACGGCCCGGCCCCGGTGGTGGCTGCGGCCGCCGCGGCCTTGACCGACATCTCGAACCAATACCCGCCGATGCTGGGCCTGCCGGAGCTGCGCCAAGCAGTGGCGGCCCACGACCGGCGCTTTTATGGGTTGGAGGTCGATTGGGCCACGCAAACCATGGTCACCTCAGGCGCCACCGAGGCGCTGGCCGCATGTTTGTTCGCACTGATCGAGCCAGGCGACGAAGTGGTGGTGATCGAGCCGCTGTATGACAGCTACCTGCCGATCATCCGCCGTGCCGGGGGTATTCCGCGCTCAGTCCGCCTGAATCCACCGGACTGGTCGCTGCCGGAGGCAGAGTTGACAGCTGCGTTTGGGCCCAAGACCAAGTTGATCTTGTACAACACGCCAATGAACCCCTCGGCCAAGGTGTTCACAGCCGCTGAATTGGCGCTGATCGCCCGGTTGGTGCAGCAGTGGGACTGCTACGCCCTGTGCGACGAAGTTTATGAACACATCCTGTTTGATGGTCGCCAGCACATCCCACTTTTGAGCCTGCCGGGCATGGCCGAGCGGGCGATCAAGATTGGCAGTGCAGGCAAAACCTTCAGCCTGACCGGCTGGAAGGTTGGTTACTTGACGGCCGCCCCGGCCTTGATTGATCGCATCGCCCGTGCGCACCAATTCCTGGTGTTCACCACGCCGCCCAATCTGCAGGCCGCCGTGGCGGCAGGCCTCAACCAGTCAGACGAGTACTACACCGGCTTGATTGATGAGATGCAGGCCAAGCGCGACCGGCTGGCCGCGGGGTTGGAGCGCTGCGGCCTGGGCGTGCTGCCGGCGGAGGGCACCTACTTCCTGTCGATTGACGTGGCCTCCACCGGCTTTGATGGCACGGACGAGGCGTTCTGCCGCTACCTCACCCAAGAAGTTGGCGTGGCTGCAATCCCCGTCGGTGCCTTTTATGCCAGTGCCGCCGCACCCGGCGGCTATGCCCGGTTCTGCTTTGCCAAGCGCGATGAGGTGTTGGACGAAGCAGTGGCCCGCATCGCCAAACGGTTTGGTCGCGCGTGAGCCTCGCCCAAGATTTGGAGACGGCGTTCCAGCTGTTTGAGGCCGGGCGACCCGATGCGGCGATGCGCCGGGCGGAGGCGCTGTTGCGCCGTCAAGCAACTCTCGCAGGCGCGCACTATCTGTTGGGCCTGATCGCGCTGGGGCAGGGACGAGCCGTGAAGGCACGGGCCCATTGCCGTCAGGCGCTTGCCCATGGTCCGGCAGCTGTACCAGTGCTGGTGGCGCTGGCCCGCGCCGAGGCCGGGGCGGGCGGTGACCCCATTCCGGTCTATGCCCGCGCGTTGGAGGCGGGGTTGAGCGACCCCGTGCTGCTGGCCGAGGCGGCAGCCGTCGCCCGTGCCGGGGGACGGCTGGAGCTTGCCGTTGCCTTCCTGGAGCGCGCCGCCCCTGGCGCCAAGCAGCCGGAGCTGTGGAACAATCTCGGCTCCGCCCGGCTGGAGGTTGGCTTGGCCGAAGCGGCCTTGGATGCGTTCAATCAAGCGCTGTCGCTGCGGCCAGACTATCCGCGCGCGCGTGCCAATCGCGGCACGGCACTGATGACTCTCGGCCTTCCTGCTGAGGCCGCGCATGATTTGGACCATGCCCACCGGGCTGAGCCAGACAATCGCACCACGGCGCGCAATCTCGCACTCGCCCACAAAGCCGCCCACCGCTATGACGCCGCGGCGTCGTTGCTGGCCGATCTGTTGACCAGTGCCGCACCAGCGGATCAGGCGATGCTGCGCCTGGACTTGGCCGCGGTGGAGATTGCGCGGGGCGAACCCGCTGCGGCGTTGAGCGTATTGGCACCGCTGCCGGACGGGGCGCTCACCTGCGCCACCCGGGCCGCCGCCCACGAAGCACTGGGCGATACCGCGGCTGCCATCTCGGCGCTGCGTCAGGCCCTGGTGGAAGACCCAGCCGATGGCATCGGTGCCCGTCTGGCGCTCGCGCGGTTGACCGGGGAGGTGACCGACCGCGCGTCGGCCGCCTTCGTCCGTCGCCTGTTCGACGATTATGCTGGCCGATTTGACCGGGAGTTGGTGGACCGGCTGGACTATCGCGCGCCAGCCATTCTGCGCGACCTGTGGGGCGACTTGGTGCTACCGCCGCCAGCTCATGTGCTCGACCTTGGCTGTGGCACCGGCTTGGGTGCTGCGGCCTTTGCGGATCTGGGCGCGGTGATCGATGGGGTGGATCTGTCCGGCCAAATGCTGCTGCGCGCCCGTGCGCGCGGCCTCTATCGCCACTTGGTTGAGGGCGATATCGAAACCGCGCTCGCCGAGGCGCCAGCCGCGTCTGCCGATTTGATCTTGGCGGCTGACGTGCTGGTGTACCTGGGCGATCTTGGTGCTGTCCTCACCCAGTGCCGCCGTGTGCTAGCGCCGGGCGGGGCGCTGCTATTCACGGTCGAAGCAGGTGAGGGTGCGGACTGGACCCTGCATGACGGCAATCGCTTCACCCACAGCGAAGCCTACCTCACCCGCCTGACAGGGGATGCCCAGCGCACCATCCTCCGCCCCTGCACCACCCGACGCGATCGTGGCACCGACGTGCCCGGTTTGGCCGTGGCTGTGGTGTGGTGAGCGGCGTTTTTGCAGAATTGACTCAGTCCCAGAGTTTTCCGTTAAAAAGTGGTGGTCGTCACAGCGCCAAACTGATCGGTACAGCTCTGCTGCCCGCAGAGTACCGCTCCGGTAGCGCGGGCTTATGGAGTGTGTTGGATGAACCGGGCATTGGCCGCACTGCTGTTCGCGATGATGGTCGCTGGTTGTGTGACGTCGCCGCGCCCGCGTTTCACGCCTGACACGGCGATCGATCCAGCCCAGGGCATTGTTGTAATTGCGTCGGTGCGCGACACCAGTGGCGAGGCTGTTCCCTTCGACGCGACGATCTCGTTTCGACGGGTTACTGTTGTGGATGGTCGGCTTGAATACACAACGGATCGATCAGACACGATCCTCTATGACCGGGCAGAGTGCAGTAAACCTAGCTCGTCAGACTATACATGGGTTCAGGGCCCACGAGCCGCATGCTATTGGTTTCATCAGTTGACGCCGGGATACTACGTTCTTGAGCGACACACCGTTGCCTACGTTCGAGCGGGAGGTGTGAGGTCAAGCGTCAGCGGTCATGGTGGTTTGGTTGATCTTTTGGCCCGCCCGCCCCGCCGCAATCTGAACAATGAAGTGGGCATGTTCGAGGTGAAGGCTGGCGTTGTTCACGTCCTCCCCTCACTCTCAGTAGCAATCCCACCACTGTCTGTGGCGCCGCGGGGGGAAATCGCCCGGTTTACCCCGAACAACGATGCTGAAGTCCGTATGGCTTTCGGCCGACGCTTTAACTTGATGGGTCCGCAGAGTGTTTACACCAGCATTGTCCGTGCGGACCAGCTGCTGTCGACGCTCAGCGGCACCGTCCCAACGCAGTAGCGCCCCCTACGCTGCCCGCCGTGCCGCCAGCCGTTCGACCAGCGGCGTTAGGCGGTCGACGGCGCGCAGCAGGGTTTCCGGGGTGAAGCCGGAATAGCCCAGCAGCACGCCGGGGCTGGAGGCGGCGCCCAGGTGGTAGCGGCTGAGCGGGGTGACGGTTAGGTGGATGCGGTCGGCCTCACGCTGCAACAGGGCGTCGTCGATGCCTGCGGTCAGACGGGCGACGATCTGCATGCCAGCGGGCTGAGGCGTCGCCTCGACGAGGCCACCAAGGCGGGCAGCCAGGGCTTGCACCAGGGTTGATTGACGCTGGTGATAGGCGATGCGGGTGCGGCGGAGATGGGCTGCGAAGTGCCCCTCCTCAATGAAGGCGTGCAGGGTGCGCTGCTCGGGGATGGGCGAATGGCCGTCAATGTAGCGGCGCGCCTCGGCGAAGCGATCAACAAGGTCCGGCGGCACGACCAGATAGGCGAGGCGCAGGGTCGGGAACAGCACCTTGTTGAAAGTGCCGACATAGAGCACGCGACCCGCTTGATCCAACCCCTGAAGGGCGGCGAGGGGGCGACCCTCGTAGCGGTACTCGCTGTCATAATCATCCTCGACAATCCAGCTGCCGGTGTCGCGCGCCCAGGCCAACAGCGCCAGACGGCGGCGCAGGGATAGCGTCATGCCCAGCGGGTACTGGCAGGACGGCGTGACATAGGCGAGGCGGGCAGCGCTGTCCTCAGGCGCCACCCGGGCGATGTCGATCCCTTCCTGGTCCACTGGCACCGGCACCAAACGGCAGCCGCGGGCGCGAAAGGCTTCGCGCGCGCCGATGTAACCGGGCTCCTCCACCCACACCCGCTCCCCCGGCTGCACCAACAGGCGCGCGCAGAGGTCGAGTGCGGCTTGGCAGGAGGATAGCACCAGCACTTGCTCCGGCGCGCACCGCACGCCGCGGGCAGTGGCGAGATAGCTCGCGACCGCGCGGCGTAAGGGCGGCCAGCCCTCGGCTGCACCATAGTGCAGGGATCCAGCATCCAAGGTCCGCCAGGTTCGCGCCATCAGGCGGCGCCACGTTTCAATGGGAACCAGATCAAGCGCTGGCATGCCGACGCGGAATGGCAGTGGCCGCAAATCATCGGCGTGCACCGGCATCGGCTTCGGTGCCGGTGGCGGCTTCAGCGGTGCGGCTGTCAGCAGATCGTCGGGCAATGTGGAGGCGACATAGGTGCCAGCGCCAACCTTGGCTTCCAGATAGCCTTCGGCCACCAGCTGTTCAACCGCGGCAACGACCGTGTTCCGGCTAACCCCCAAGTCGCGGGCGAGTGTGCGGGTGGAGGGCAGGCGCGCCCCTGGTGCGAGGGAACGATCCAGAATCGCTGCGCGCAGGCGGTCAAAAATTTGCCGATGCAGGGCAGTCGCTGCCTCGCGATCCGCAAACACTGCCACCACTGCCCCGTCTGGCCGCTTCGCCATGGTCCACTCCACACCGGCTGAATGGACCGGAGAGTGGACCGATTTCTATGTCCGCGATAGGTCCATTCTCAGGCGCGCACGGGGGCCGCTTGGCTGACCTGGATTTTGGACACGGCGCCTGGCTGTTCCAGTGGCGTCTGACCGCTGACCAAGGTGCCAGCATTGGCTTGGCGAAGGCGCGCGCTCGCCTCGTCATAAAGGAAGGGCAGGGTGGCGTAGCGCTTGCCGCGGGTGACGGGTTGCGCCTCGTGCAACAGGGAGCAGGAGAACACAACCGCCCCGCCAAGGGGTGCGTGATAGACCGTGTTGCCGAATTCGGGAAAGGTGATTCCGCCACCCTCATACTCGCCGGTGTTCAAGTTGATCGACACAGCAAAGCGCCGATGGGCGGTACCGGGGGTGGTGTTGTCGCGATGGGCGCGGAAGAAGCCCTGATCGGCACCATCATAACAGGCGACGATGTAACGCTCGATTCGGGTGGCATTGAACTGGAAGGCGCGCTGAATCATCGGCACCAGAGCGCGCACCACACCGTCGCGAACTTCGGTGCGCAGCGCTTCCGAGGTGATCTCGGCATCGGTGCGGCGCTTGGCAGCCTCATCATAGGCGCCGACGGTTTTGCCATCGACTTCGCGCATAAAGCCGGAGGGTTTGCCGCCGACCTCGTGATAGTGCGCAATCAATCGATTGCAGAGGTCTGGCGATAGCACCCGCGGCACCACCAGCACCGGTGCCGTTTGTGGCACGCCGACATGGTCAGCGGGGGCGGGTAGCGCGTCAAGCAAGGCGCCCAGCGGCTCGGCCGCCTCGGGTGAGGCGGGGATGATGGTGTGGATGCGCAAGGTCGGGTCCAGCACCAGCGCCACGGGTCGATACTCCGGCACCGGAGGGGACAGGACGCCAACGGCCCGCGACAGCTCCCCCTGATGGTCGCGGAACCAGCGAATGCCGGGCACGCGGTCGGGCTGGCGCTGCACGTCTTCCGGGTCCACCGAAACGCCGAAGAAGGCGCAGCGGACACCATCGAAGCGATCAGCGCGCTGAAACAGAGTAGACAGGAAGCTGGCAGTACGCTCATTGCCAGCCGAGCCAATAAACACCAAGCAGATCCAGCGACCGGCAACGGATCCGAACTGGAAACGAGGATTGCTCAAGGTTGGTGCGACGAAGAAGGGAAACGGCGCGCCGATGGTCAAGGATGCAGGCGTGGTCATGCGGCTGACGATAGCTTAGTCGCGAGCGCCTGCCAAACCCGCTGAGGCGTCGCTGGCATGTCGATGTGGTGGATGCCCAGGGGACGCAGCGCATCCACCACCGCGTTCATGACCGACGGCAGCGCACCGGCACAGCCGGCCTCCCCACACCCCTTAACGCCTAAGGGATTGGTGGTGGCCGGAACGCTGTGGAGGGCAAAGCGGAACCAAGGGGCCGCATCAGCCCGCGGCACAGCATAGTCCATGAACGACCCAGTCAATGGTTGACCAGCCTCGTCAAACACCACCTGCTCAAACAGGGCTTGGCCGATGCCTTGAACAATTCCGCCATGGGCTTGGCCTTCGACCAGGAGTGGGTTGACCACGGTGCCGAAGTCATTGACGGCGCTGTAGGCAACCACCTGGACCACGCCGGTGTCCGGGTCCACCTCCACCTCGGCGATGTGGCAGCCATTGGGGAAGGCGGAGGGACTGGCGGTGTGGATGTGGGCAACATCCAAGCTTGTGCCACGGGCGCGGGCGGTGGCCGCAAGCTCCAGAAGGTCGATCCCCCGGTCGGTGCCAACCACTTGGAACCGCCCCTGGCCGAACTCGATGTCGGCTTCGGCTGCTTCCAACACGTCGGCTGCCAGGCTGCGACCGCGGGTCACCACCTGCTCGGCTGCTTCCACCAAAGCTGCCCCAGAGGCCATCATGGATTTCGAGCCGCCGGTGCCGCCCCCGGCGATCAGTTCATCACTGTCGCCTTGGATCAGGCGGATGCGCTCGAACGGCAGGCCCAGCCTGTCGACCAGCACCTGGGCGAACGGAGCGTGGTGGCCCTGGCCATAGTCCAGCGTGCCGGTGCGAATGGTCACGCCACCATCGGCGTCAAAGCTGATCCCGCCCATCTCTGCCGCCGGTGGTGCGGTGACTTCGAGGAAGCAGCCGATGCCACGACCGCGCAACCGACCACGGGTGGCGCTGTCCCGGCGGCGGGCCTCAAACCCATCCCAGTCTGCCAGCGCAAGGGCGTGGGTGAGGATGGCGGGAAAGTCGCCACTGTCATAATCCATGCCCGAGGCCATGCGGCGGGGCAACTCCGTTGGTGCGATCAAGTTGCGCCGCCGAAGCTCCACCCGGTCAATGCCGGAGAGGCTGGCGGCGGTGTCGATCAACCGCTCCATGTAGTAGTTGCCCTCGGGCCGCCCAGCACCGCGATAGGGGCCAATCGGCGTGGTGTTGGTGAAGGCCAGACGCGTGGTGACGGCGATCAGCGGCGTGCGATACACGCTTTGAATGTTCTTGACGGCGTTGGCGGTGGCGGGGATCGGCCCGAACTGGGCGAGGTAGGCGCCAAGGTCGCCAACACTGTTCAGCGACACGGCCAGGAACGTGCCGTCTGCATCCAGCGCTAAAGCAGCCTCCACCACATGTCCGCGCCCACCGCTGTCGGACAGGAACGCACCGGAGCGGTCATCGGTCCATTTCACGGGACGGCCGAGCAACTTGGCTGCGTGCAGGACCGGGGCATATTCAGGATAGGGGGCGGCCTTCATGCCGAACGATCCGCCGACATGACCGGTGAGAATGCGCACCTGCTCTGGTGGGACCTTCAGCACGTCGCGGGCAAGATTGGCGCGCAGGCCCCACACACCCTGACAGCCGACGCGCAACACAAACCGCCCATCCTCAAAGCTGCCAAGCGCAGCGCGCGGCTCCATCGCCGCCACCACCACCCGGTTGTTGACCAGGCGCAAGCTGACCTTGTGTGCGGCGCGCGCAAACGCTGCCGCGACGGCATCCTGATCGCCATAGCGGAAGGTGACCGCGAGATTGCCCGGTGCCTCGGCATGCAATTGCGGCGCACCTGGGGCGAGTGCGGCCTCGGGGTCGGTGACCGCGGGCAGCGGGTCAATCTCCACCACCAGCGCCTCGGCTGCATCGCGCGCTTGTGCCAGGGTTTCAGCCACCACGCAGGCGACAGCATCGCCGACAAAGCGCACCACCTCCGGCTGCAGCGACAGGCGGGGCGGCTGGCGGATCGGTTGACCATCGGCACCGGTGATCACCGACATCACGGTTAGCCCGCCGTAGCCTGCAGCCGCGAGGTCAGACCCGGTCAGGATCAGCAGAACACCTGGCATTGCGGTTGCCGCGGTCCGGTCAATCCGCCGGATGCGGCCATGGGCGTGCGGGCTGCGCACCATCACGGCATAGGCTTGGCCGGGCAGGGAGAGGTCATCGGTGTAGCGTCCCTCGCCGCGCAGCAACACAGGATCCTCGGTGCGGCGCACCGGCTGCCCAATGCCAAACCGCTCAGTCCCGAGGCCGATGCCGCGATTGCTCATGCCCTATCCCCCTGCGATGCGCGTTCGGCCAAAGGGTAAGCCGCGCGATCCGACAAACCAGGGGGGCGGGCAGCAGGGGGCTATGCGCTGCACCTCCGTGGGGGAGGATCGTTCAGTATCTATCCCGGATTGAAGTAAATAATTGAGGAAATGACACTGGATACGAATCCGGATTGTGCGTTTGAGCGCAAGGAATTATAAGGGTGCAAAAAATCAGGCATGTCGCATCAAAGTACATCTTGCATTATGAGGAGCGTTTAAATAGCTTGAAAAGCACATAAACCAATTAAAAATTGTATGCGGCTTTTCGGTATCAGGACGAGTGAAGGAGCTGAGTGCCATGAGTTGGACGAAGACTGGCGGCGAGTTTCTGGTCAACACTACAACAATTGGTGGTCAAATTCAGCCAAACATTAGCGGTCTCGCCAATGGTGGGTTCGTCATCAGTTGGACCGATGGCAGTAACACAGGCGGTGACGTCAGCGATGCTGCAATTCGGGGCCAGATATACACCGCGACTGGCGTCAAGACAGGCGGCGAATTTCTGGTGAACTCCGCGACCTTCGATGCACAGACAACTCCAGCTGTAGCAAACTTCGCGTCTTCGGGTTTTGCGATAGTCTGGCGCGATAACAGTGGAAGTAATCCCGATAATAATGACGCGGCAGTTCGCGGCCAATTATTTACCAACTATGGTGCAAAGGACGGTGGTGAGTTTCTGGTAAATACGAATACGATAGGAGGTCAAATTCGACCAAGCATAGCGGCACTCACCAGCGGCAGTTTTGTCGTTGCATGGCAGGATTTCAGCGGAGCAGCAGGTGATACGAGCGACTCAGGAATCCGGGCGCAGATGTTCAGTAGTACCGGAACTAAGATTGGCAATGAATTTTTAGTCAACACAACCACGATTGGCCTTCAAGGAAACCCCAGAATTGCCGCTTTGTCCGGCGGCGGATTCGTTGTTACGTGGTTCGATAACAATACTACTGGTGATGATCCAAGCAATCACGCTGTTCGAGCTCAGATTTATGATGGTGCAGGAAGCAAAGTCGGGGGGCAGTTTCGAGTCAATACTACGGTGGCTAACAGCCAAGACCAACCGAGCATTGCGCCACTGACCAATGGTGGCTTTGTTGTCGTATGGCAGGATGCCAGTACCAGTGGCGCAGACACAAGCTACAGTGCCGTTCGAGGCCAAATCTACGACGCCACAGGCGGGATGCAGGGAGGTGAGTTTCTGATCAATACAGTGACGACAGGCTCCCAATGGATTCCCAGTGTTGCGGCGCTTAGCACCGGTGGATTTGTGGTTGCGTGGCAGTGCGACAGTCTGACAAGTCCTGACCTTAGCAGCGGTGCTGTGCGGGCTCAACAATTTGACAATACTGGTGCGAAGATTGGAAGCGATTTTCTCGTCAATACGACAACACATCTTGATCAAACAGCGCCAACGGTAGCTGGGCTGCCGGGTGGTGGTTTTGTGATTAGTTGGGTCGACTCAAGTGCAACGGGCAGCGATGCCAGCGGAACAGCCGTCCGAGCCCAGATGTTCACGACCCCGGTAAACCCGAACCTCTTTTTGCTGTCAGCGGGAGTTGATGCAATCACAGGGACCTCCGCGAACGACACCCTCACCGGCGCCAACGGTGATTTGCAACCGGGTGATACCATCAATGGTGGCGGCGGTATCGACGTTCTCGAGATAACTGCCGGGCCGTCTTTCGATCTCCGCACCCCCGCAAGCATCGTGGCTGTCGAGCGCCTCGTCGGAACTGCAGTAGACGACGAGATTATCTTGAATAGTGCGCGAGGGATTCAAACAATCGATGGCGCAGCTGGGTATGACAAGATCAATTTCTTCATCTCAAACGCACCAATCGATTTGCAAACATTTGGTACTGAATTCGTGAACATTGAAGAGTTTTATATCAATGATAGTGGCACCACAACTCTGATTGTCAGAGCGTCGGACTTGGCGACCATCTCGAAGATTGAGACAGCGAGTGCTGGTGGAACCGACACACTTGCCACAGCAGAGCCCGTGATGATGTTGGTTGGAAAAACGCTGATCAATATCAACCATATAGAAAGTCTAAGCACAACGGGGACGGCCATTACCCCACCAACGGCTTGGGTAGGCACCATCACTGGCGGTATCGGCGACGATGTAATCACTCTGAGCGTTGGCAACACATCCACCGTCACGGGCGGTTTGGGAACTGACTCCCTGGTGTTCACGGGCACAGGCAGTCTTACGATCCCGGTGACCAGCGGTATCGAGGCTGTTCTCTACAGCGGCTCCTCGGCGCAAACGCTGACACTGCCTGCGGCCGACTCCCGGACCTTCGGCCTCGGCGCTGGCGATGACACCATCACCGGCTCAACGGATGCCGATCGCCTGTTCCTCGGCACTGGCAATGACAGTTTTAGCGGCCTGGCCGGGGCTGACCTTGCCATTGGTGAAGGCGGGTCAGACACCTTGGATGGTGGGAGCGGCGCCGACACATTGTTCGGCGGCACAGCCTCCTCCTGGCTTTCTGGGGGCGATGATGCGGACACCCTTGTCGGCGGTGGCGGAGACGACACCCTGCTGGGCGGTTCAGTTGGCGACACCACGGCGAACTTGATATTCGGCGGTGCTGGTAACGACAGCATCACAGGGGCTGGCGTGCTGGTTGGTGGAACCGGAAATGACACTGTCACCGGTGATGCGGGATCAGACACCCTGTTCGGCGTCAGTGGCGCCAACCAGCTGTTTGGCGGCGATGGTGACGATGTTGTGCGCGGCGGCAGCGATGCCGATACGATCTCTGGCGGCGCTGGCAATGACCTGCTGTTTGGTGATGCGGGCGGCGATTCGTTTCGCATCCAGCTTGGCGGCGGCTTTGACGTTATCGCCGACTTTCAGGTCGGCAGCGACACGATTGACCTGAGGGATTGCAGCATCACGGCGGCCAGTTTTGGCACGTTGAGTCAAACTGCTGCGACCAATGGCGTCATCCTGTGGATCAGCGCTACACAATCGATCAGCATTGTTGGGCTTTCGGCTGTATCGATCAGCGACGTGGTGGTTCTCTAACATCAGTGGCCAGCTGAGCGCGGGCGACGCTGCCACTAATCCAGACAGCGTGACACGATCCTGTCCGTGACGGGGGCGCCCGTCACGGACAGGGTGTTCGCGGCGTGGGTCCGCGCCTAGGTGAGGATGTAGTCGATCACGATCCCAGTGGAACTGGTGATGCCCTGGAGCGTGATCGTGTTGCCGTTGGCGAAGGTGTACACCAAGCCAGCCGCCGAGACCGACTCCGTCACTTGGCCCGCAGCGGCACTTGGTGCCCAGATGGTGTCAACACCCACTTCAAAGTCGGCAATCACATCCACTTGGGCGGAGCTGCTGGTGTAGCCCCGGAAGGAAAACACGTCCGCACCGGCGCCGCCTTGCAGGAAGTCGGACCCAGCACCGCCGTCCAGCGTGTCATTGCCGTCCTCGCCATAGATTTCCTGATAGCCGGTGCCGCCGACAACGCTGTCATTGCCACTGCCCATGGCAATGCCAACGCTACCGGCGCCGACGCTGAGGACATCATCCCCACCGCCAAGGCCGATATAGGAGCCGCCAGAAACCGAGCTGGCCGCCACGGTATCATTGCCAGCGCCACCATAGACTTGCAGCTTGCCAGAGCCGAAGGTCAGCTTGTTGGCGCCATCACCAAAGGCAACCGCAGCCTCGGTTGTGCCGGAGATGGTGATGGTATTGTTGCCAGTCCCTGTCAGGATATTCACCGAGGTGATGCTTGCCAGAGATGCTGTGTTGTTGCCATCACCCAAGCCGACGAAGAGTCCCGTTGCCGAAGACCCGGTCAGAGACACCACATCGTCGCCGTTGCCAGCGATGAATGAGCTGTTTGCACCCGCGACAGTCATGGAGATCGAGTCGGCGCCATCACCCCCATAGATCGTCGAGGAACGGGCCGTACCGAGGATGGTATCCATCCCATCGCCAAGTATAGCGGTCGAGGCATTGGACGCTGTCATGGACAGCCTGTCATCGCCAGTACCGACATCAACGGTGATTCCACCGCCAGACACGGTCACCACGTCATTGCCACCACCGCTGTTAACGTTGAGTTGGAGGCTGATGCCGGTGAAAACAATTCGATCATTATCATTACCGGTGATAATCGTACTATTGCCCGCAGTCAAACCATTCAGAGTGATGTTGTTCAATCCATCACCCAGATTGAAGAAGGAGTTACCAACAAGTGTGTTGACTAGATCATCGCCGGAGCCGCTGATGATTGAGATCGTGCTCGATCCACCGGAGCCTTTGGTGTAGACGACTTTGTCAGCCGACGCGGCCGAGATGGTCACATTGCCGCCCCCCGTGACCGACAGAGTGCCGGAGGTGACAGTTGCCTCCAGCGGCGTGCTTAGGGACAGATTGACCGCTGCGAAGCCGCCCCCCAGTTCGAGCGTGTTGTCAATTGCAGAGACACCGCCGGCGAATTCAACAACATGGTTGCCGCCGCCGAGTTGAACATAATCATTCCCCGCGCCGCCTTTTATGGTCATGGCGCCACCCCCGACACTGATGGTGTCGTTCCCTGCGCCAGTGGTGACGAATCCTGTTCCCGAACCGATCGTGATTTTGTTGGAGCCGAATGTGTCAATCACCGTCAGCGATCCAGTCACGGTGCCGACAGTGATCACATCGTTCACTGAACCAGTGCCATTCGAGTATTCACCGCCGTTGATGCTGACCAAACCGACCACATCGCCAACCGAGATGGTATCGTTGCCGTCGCCAGCGTCTCCAATGACCGTTGCAGCCCCGGCAGGAGCATTGTAGACGACGCTGTCATTGCCAGTGCCCAGCCAGAAGCTGGTATTGCTGCCGGAAATCGTGACAAAGTCGTCACCACTGGTGACATCAACACGCAGTTTGTTTGCAGATGCTGTGATGGTGTCCGAACCCGCGGTTCCGTAGACCGAAACCGTGCCGTCAGCACCCGTGATGGTTTGACCGGCATAAGCTGGAAAATAGAACCCGAAGGACATGGCTGTTCTCCATTTGTGTTGAGCATGATGGTCCTCTCCATCATGGCAGGGTCGGTTTGACCTTTGCCGTTTCTGGCCATCACGTTCGGTGGCGCCACCGCCGCCAGGAGAGAACATCACTATCGCAGCAATCAAAAGAGAGCCTGACTGCGTAAGCCCCTATCAAGCTTGTAGGCAATCCGATAGTCGGTCGAAGGCTGGCTCAGCGATCCGCCTATATCTCCCCATCTAGCCTGCGCTGTGGCAGACTCCGCCTGGGACTTCCAGCACCGGAGCCAGACCGCACGATGGCAGCGCCGATTATCGATATTGAGGGGGTAACCAAACGGTATAGCGATCACCTCGCGGTCGACCAGCTGAGTCTGACTATTATGCGTAGCGAGTTCTTCGCGCTGCTGGGGGAGAGTGGCTGCGGCAAAACCACCTTACTGCGGCTGATGGCTGGGTTTGAAACACCCGATAGCGGTCGGGTGGTGATTGATGGTCAAGATATGGCGGGTGTGCCGCCGCACCGACGCCCAGTCAATATGATGTTTCAGTCCTACGCCCTGTTTCCACACCTTTCGGTTGCGGATAACGTGGCCTTCGGCTTGAAGATGGAGGGGGTGCCGCGTCAGCAGCGCGCCACCCGCGTGGCAGAGGCGCTGGCTCTGGTGGACTTGCGCGGCCTGGAAGACCGCAAACCCGCGGCCCTGTCAGGTGGACAGCGCCAGCGCGTGGCGCTGGCCCGGGCCCTGGTCAAGCAGCCGAAGGTGCTGTTGCTGGACGAACCGCTGGCGGCACTCGACAAGGGCTTGCGCGAGCGCACCCAGGTGGAACTGGCAACCCTGCAGGATCGGTTGGGCATCACCTTCGTGATGGTCACTCACGACCAGGACGAAGCCCTGGCAATTGCCTGTCGCATCGCCGTGATGCAGGACGGTCGGATTGCACAGCTTGGCACACCGGTCGATGTGTATGAGCGACCAGTCAGCCGCTTTGTCGCTGGCTTCATCGGCACCTCCACCCAGTTGAGCGGACGGATACGGCGCAGCAGCGATGGCGCGACGCTGCTGGACTGCGACGCGCTGGCCAGCACGCTCTACTTGGCCCCAGGCGTTGAATCGCCCGGCTTCGATGTCGGCGCGGAGGTCAGTTTGATGCTGCGGCCAGAGGTGTTGCGGCTCACCACCACCCGGCCAGCCATCGCCAACGCCGTGCCAGGCACTGTGGAGGCTGTGGTGTTTCTGGGTGATCGCACGCTGTATCACGTGCGCAGCGACGCGGGACTGGTGCTGAAGGTGACCACCGCCAACCATATCGGCTGGTCCGACCGCGCGATCAGTTGGGACGACCGGGTCTGGGTCTCCTGGTCAGACGATGCTGGTGTGGTGGTGGCAGCATGAGCCTGCCGACCCGCTGGCGGCGGGTGATTCTCGCGGTGCCCGCTGTCTGGCTTGCGCTGTTCTTCCTGGTGCCGATGGTGTTGGTTGCGGGCCTCAGCGTCTCCACAGCACGTCTTGGCAGCCCACCGTTTGAGCCGGTGTGGGTGATGGTGGAGGGCTGGCCCCGGCTCCAAGCGTCACTCGCCAACTACCAGCTGCTGCTGGACGACCCGATTTATTGGGATGCCGTGGTCGGCTCGGTCACGCTGGCCGGGTTCGCCACGCTCGGCTGTCTGGCGATTGGGTTTCCGCTCGCGTACGCCATTGCGCGGGCACCGGCCCCTCACCGCGTCCTGCTGGTGATGCTGGTGATGGTGCCGTTCTGGACCTCGTTCCTGATCCGCACCTATGCCTGGGTAGCGTTGTTGCAAACCGAGGGGTTGATCAATGGGGCCTTGCTGGCGCTCGGCTTGGTTCGCGAGCCGCTGTCATTGATTGCGACCGATGGGGCAGTGCTGATTGGTGTGGTTTACACCTATCTGCCCTTCATGGTGCTGCCGCTCTATGCTGCGCTGGAAAAGTTCGATTGGCAGTTGCTGGAGGCTGCGGCTGATTTGGGCGCGACGCCGACGCGCGCGTTCTGGTCGGTGACGCTACCGCTGGCTGTCCCAGGGTTACTGGCGGGTAGTCTGCTGGTGTTCATTCCCGTCTTGGGCGAGTACGTCGTGCCAGCCTTGTTGGGTGGTGCCGACCAAGTGTTGATCGGTGGCGTGGTGTGGACAGAGTTTTTCGGCAATCGCGATTGGCCGCTGGCCGCAGCGCTGGCGATTGTTCTGTTGGCCCTGGTGCTGGTGCCCATCCTTTGGCTGCAAACCCTGCGTCGCGATGGGGTGGTTCGATGAGGCGCTTGGCGCTGGCTGCAGGCTTCGGCTTTCTGTATCTGCCGCTGGCTGTGTTGATCGTCTTGTCGTTTAACGATTCCCGGCTGGTTACCCAGTGGTCGGGCGCCTCGCTGCGCTGGTACGTCGCGTTGGCGCGCGACGAGCGGATGTGGGAGGCGGTGGTGGTCTCCCTGCAGGTTGCAGCACTGGCGGCATCGCTTGCGACGCTGCTGGGGGCGGCGGTTGGTTATGCCCTTGCCCGCTTCGGGCGATTTCGCGGGCGTGCTTGGCTGTTGGCGATTGTGCTGGCCCCGTTGGTGTTGCCAGAGGTTATCACCGGCCTTGCCTTGCTGTTGACCTTTGTGGAGTTGGAGCAGTTGATCGGCTGGCCGATCGAGCGCGGCGTTGACACCCTTGCCATTGCCCACGCCACCTTTGCCATCGGCTATGTTGCCGTGGTGGTGCGTGCGCGCCTGGATGGCACAGACCCTGCGCTGGAGGAGGCCGCGGCCGACTTGGGCGCTGCACCATGGCAAGTGCTATGGTGTGTGACACTGCCGCTGCTGCTGCCAGCCCTCGCGGCAGGGTGGTTGCTGGCCTTCACGCTGTCGCTGGATGATTTGGTGATCGCCAGCTTTGTCTCCGGCCCCGGGGCGACCACGCTGCCCATGCAGGTGTTCGCCTCTGTCCGCCTGGGTCTCGACCCCCGGATCAACGCGCTGGGGACACTCACGGTTGCCGTGGTGGCAGTGGCCGTCTTGGCGACCACTGCCGTCCTGGCCCGGCGCGAGCGATAGCCCGATCGGGCCTGCTAGGAGCCGACAGTCGTGCTGGCGCGCTGGGCGTTCAAGCGGGTGATGTCCTGCTCTGCCTTGCGGTTGATCGCATCCACAGCGTCCTGGCACGCCTGAGCCTGAGCGGTTGACTGGTTCGGCGTCTGCGGGCAGCTCTGGCGTGCTGCCGTCGCCTCGCGTTGCTGGCGTGCTTGGCGCTCGGCAATGCGTTGGTCGAAGAACTGATCGCGCGCGGCAGGGCTGTCAAATTTCGTTGGGATCAGATTGATGTCGACGCGCTCCGGGTACCGGTTGTTGGCGCCGCTGGCAGCATCGACGGCGATGCCAATGAACCCACCGAGCAAGACGTTGCCGAAGGTGGTGCCCGTGAACTCCGACTCAACGATCTGCTCACCGTCCAGATAGCCGGGGCTGGTGCAGCTTACCGTCAGCGGGAGGCGTGAGTTGCTGATTTTGACGGCCTGCGGCGTGACGAGGGTGGCGATGGCCTGACCGTCGCGGGTGACGGTGCAGGTCGTGCGCGGGGGTTGAGATTGAAACAGGACTTGAGACTCAGTGCCCGACACCACCGTGGCACAGCCAGCCACAACGAGAGACGCGATTAAGATAGCAGACCGACGCGACATAACACACTCCGTGAAGGAACAGTCGGCGGCACCATACAGAA
This sequence comes from Alphaproteobacteria bacterium, assembly GCA_004292755.1. Lineage (GTDB taxonomy): Bacteria > Pseudomonadota > Alphaproteobacteria > Elsterales > Elsteraceae > RDXE01. Next base: position 29,171 of record RDXE01000028.1, on the reverse strand, counting down.
ATTGCAGTGTCTAGCGAGCAAAAAGGCTTCGGCACAAAAGGGCATGCCGTCACACCCGCTTTAAGTCGTGGGGTATGCTCATCGCAGCGGCGATTGATCGAACCACTCCAATCGTGCGGCTTGCTGGGACACCGGGGCGACATCGTTGGCGCTAAATCGCCTTGTCTGTCAGTCCTGAAACCCCATGAGTGATCTCCACCCCAGGATGCTGTGACCCCTTAGGGTCAGGCCACTACGGCCCGAACCAGTAAGGCTCGGGCAGCGGGGCAGCGCGGGCAGCCATCCGCATCGTGTCGGCATCGCGGCGGGCGAACACGATCAAGTCGTAGGGCGGATCTTTTGCCCAGGGCAATGGCCGGAACAGGGGCTGAACGCGACCAATGGCCATAAACTGGCCGTCCTGGAAGGCGCGAGCCAAGGCAGGGGTTTCGCGCACGGTTTCCACGGCATCGGCAGCGTTCAGCACGACATATTCGAAGTGGGTGCCCAGCGTCGGGTCGCGCAGGATGGAGCTTTCAAACACCCGTACCTGGGCAGGCGCCCAACCGGGCATCACATGATGCAGCTCGCGGTTGGGATTGTGGGCGCGCAAGGCCAGCCAGGCGCGCTGGTCGATCGCGACCGGCCCCTCGCCCACGGTCAACCGCTCCAACCGGCTGGCGACAGCGGCATAGTCGCGACCGTCAAATTGTGTCGCACTGGTCCACACCAGCAGCAAACCCACGGCACTGGCGGCGCCAGCGCCGATGAACAGGGCAGCGCGCGCCCAGAGGCGATGAGCCTCCGCCCGTTCGGCCCAGATCGCGCCAAGCACCAGCAGCACGGCAATCGAAGGGGCCAGCAGGCGTGGTTGGAACGGATAGATCACCGCCGGAACCATCAACACGGCTGCAGCGAGGAACAGAGAACGATCAAGCGGTGCCAGCCGCCCGAGGCGCCGACCAATCACCACCAAGGCACCAATGATGATCACCAATTCCGGCAGGACATCGCGGGAGGCCAGCCAGAATTCCACCTCAAACATCCGGCGCGGCAGCTCAAACACCAAGTAGTTGTTGGAGCCGTTTTGCAGCACCTGGATGGCAAACACCGCCCAGTTCTCACCCACATACCACGCGAACAAGATCGCCGGGACAGCAAAGCCTGCAACGAGAGAGATGATAGCGCGGCCATCCTCCCTGGTTGGGCGCAACGGGCGCTGCAGAGCCATTCCCTCCACCACTGCGGCAGCCAAGCCGACAAACGGCGCCAGCGGGTAGTAGGACAGGCCTGCCAGCGCCAGCCAGAACCCGGCTAGGCCGCGCCACGCATAGGGATTGTCCGCCCGTCGGGCGTGCAACGTCGCTGCGAGATATGCCAGGAAGCAGGCGGTGACCAGGGATTCATAGCGGATGTACAACCCCGCCCGGAGGAAGATGGGAGACCCCATCAGCGCCAGTGCGGCCAACCCCGCCCACAAAGTACCAACACCGGCGCGACGCGCCGCCAGATAAATCAAAACCGACACAGCCAGGGGGGCAATCACGCTTTGCGCCGCGACAGCCAGCGGCGAGACGCCGAAGACGGCAAACGCCGCGGCCTGCACCAGCATGGTTACCGGCGGCAGGAAATCAGCCGTCGCGCTGCCCACCGCATCGGCATGGATGGCGCGCAAGGGCTGGCCATGGTGTAGGAACTGAAATGCTGACTCCGCAAACCAAACTTCGTCCCCGGTCATCACCGCAGGGTAGAACCCGGCGCGCAACGTCAGGACCATTGCGACAACGGTCCAAGCCAGCACCAGTGCCAGTTTGGTGCGGGAGACACGAGGCAGTGGGACGGCAGATGTTATAGGTGTCATGGAGCGACCGATCTTCGGGCAGCGCTCGGAACCTAGTGCTGGTCGGCGATAACAGCAAGCCCTGCTTTCAGCAAAAACGATTAATCTTTGGTCATAGCTTTGTCATTGCCCGCTTTCGCGGCAGGTCCCCAAAGCCGCGTGAGCACTGTGAACAATAATGAGGCAAGAGACACGACCAAAAAGATACGAATAATGTGGTGGGTGGCGACAAACGCCGTGTCGGTATCAAGATACAAAGCGATCAGCGACATTTCAGCCAGCCCGCCCGGTGCATAGGCAAGCAGCAGGGCAGGCACCGGTGCCCCGGTCAGCAGCGACAGGCCGACGGCAAACCCTAGCGAGATCAGGATCATCGCAATGGTCTGTGCGATACCGATGCGTGCCACCCGCACCAATGCCGGAACCGAGGCGCCCGCGAAGCGACAGCCAATTGCCGAACCGATGATCAATTGCGCCGCTGCAATCGCCAGCGGCGGCGGGGAGGATGCGGTCAGTCCCGTCAAATGGACAATCGCCGACACCATCATCGGCCCCACGAGGTCCGGTGCGGGCAGGCGCACCAATCGTCCAGTGGGTGCCCCCACCACCGCGCAACCGATCAAGATGGCGAGGTCCAGCCAGCCGGGTGCCGCCTTCGGCGCGGGTCCCAGCAAGCCGCCGGTGTCATAGCCAATGGTCAGGCGGAACCAGATCGGGATGATCAGCACCACCAGCAAGACACGCAGGGAGTGGGTTAGGGCGAGCGTGCGGTCATCACCACCCGCAGCGGCCCCCAAGATCACCATCTCATTCAAGCCACCGGGCATGCCCGCAAAAAAGGCTGTCGGGTGGTCATAGCCCGCAAAGCGGCGCAGCAGCCACCACAGCAGCACACCGGTGGCGATAATGTACACCAACAGACCGATCAGCGAGATCGCCCAGGCACCAGCCCGGTCCACAATCTCTGGCGAGAAGGTGGAGCCCAGCATGACCCCCAGCACAGTGATCATCACCCGGCGCAGCGGCATCGGCAGGCCGACGGGCGCACGCATCAATGCGGCTGCCGTCACTGCCAACATCGCGCCGATCATCCAGGCGAGCGGCATGCGCAACCACGCTGCAACCAAGCCCCCAACCCCACCGATGGCGAGGGTGAGGGCAAGGCGCGGCCAGGTCCAGGCAGGACCAGTTGCGGCTTCAGGAATTGGCGGGCGGCCCACCCCCGGCCTCAGCCAAGGATGCGGCCGAGGCGCACCGCGGTTTGGCCAACCCGCAACCGACGGCTGGGCATGATCAACACGCACTCATCGTAGGGGGCGGTCACGGGTGTGTCGCCATCCATGCCGATGAGGTCCCCCTGCTTGGCAATCCGCTCCAACCCGATGAAAGGTTGGGTGAAGGTGAAGCGCTCCGTCCGGACCGTCACCGCCTCGGTCACCTCGATCAGAGTTTGTGGTGGCGGTGGCGGCAGGGCCGGCAGATCGCCTGCATCAAACAGGCCGGAGGTGGCAAGAAACCGCCACATCGTCTCCTCCGCCACCACAACCGACGCTGGGTCCCAATGCTGACCGCATTCGACCAGCAGGGCGGTCTGCGGCGCGGTCTCATCGGCAAATGCGCCGTGATCGATCATTCGGGTGCCCGCAGCGTGGCCGCGATCGGCGACGATCGTCGCGGGCACGCCCACCCGCTGCGCGAGCGCGCGCCCTTTGGCGGTCCAGCCCGACAGCATCAACGGTGCCGTCGGGTGTTGCATGGAGTGGATGTCGAGCACTAGGTCCTGCGCTTCGACAATGGGGCGCAGCTGGCGTGCGCGCTCCAACTCGGTTGAGGTGGCGCTGCTGTCCAGCTTCGCACCCCACACCCGATTGCCATCCTCATCAACAAAGCGCGTGGCGTCGGGGTCGGCGGGGTCGAACCGGTCGAACGCTGCGACATTGGCAAAGGCAAAGGTTAGCGTGCCGCGCCGTGGCCGCAGCGCCATGTCCAGGGCTTTCTTGACGGCGTGAGCGCCGCACAGCTCGTTGCCATGGGTCAGTGCCATCACCATCACCGCCGGACCAGGGGCAGTGGCAGCAAAGCTGTGAACGTAGGGGATGCCGACAGTGCCCTCCCGGAAGGCCGTGATATCGGGCGGCAGCAGCGTAACAGGATAGGGATGGCTCATCGCGCGCAGCGCTCCAGCAGCTTCAACAGGAACGCCTCGCACTGGGCGACCTGGGACAGATCGATGAATTCATTGGGTTTGTGGGCCTGCTCGATCGAGCCGGGCCCGCACACCACCGTGGGAATGCCGGTCGCTTGGAACAGTCCGGCTTCTGTGCCGTAGGGCACTTTCTCGGTGTGGTTCTGCCCCGCCAACTGCTTGGCGAGGGTGACGATGTCCGAATCCTCCGGCGTGTCCAGGCCGGGGAAAGTTGCGACTTCTTCGATGGTGAAGCCGGTGGTCGGGTCAACGGCGTGCATCTCCGGCTCTAACACCGTACGGACGTAGGTTTCCAACTCCGCCAACAGCACCGACGCATCCTCGCCAGGGATGGTGCGGAATTCGAAATCGAAGCCGCAGGCCAGCGGGACGATGTTCAACGCGGTCCCACCCGCGACTGTGCCGACATGGACCGAGGTGTGCGGCGGGTCAAAGCGCGCATCGTGCGGGCCTTCCGCCTTCTTGCGCCGCGCCATCGCCTTGAGGAAGGCAATCGCCTCAGCGGCATACTCCACAGCATTGACACCGAGGTGGACGAGGGAGGAGTGGCACTCCAACCCGCGCACATCGCAGCGCAAGGATAGTTTGCCCTTGTGCCCATCGACCACGCGCATGTTCGTTGGCTCCCCAACGATGCACCCGCGCGGTCGCACCGGGCGCTTGGCAACCTCGGCCAGCAAGAGCGGCACACCGCGGCAGCCCACCTCTTCATCGAAGGAGAAGGCGAGGTGGATCGGCACGCTCAAGGGCCGACTGGTGAAGTGCGGCACCAGCGCCAAGCAGGCAGCGACAAAGCTCTTCATGTCTGAGGTGCCGCGCCCGTACAGCCTGCCATCGCGCTCCACCACCTGGAACGGGTCGGTGGTCCAGGGCTGGCCATCAACGGGGACAACATCGGTGTGGCCTGACAGGACAATGCCACCGACATCGGTCGGCCCGATGGTGGCAAACAGGTTTGCCTTTTCCCCTGCGGCATCGTGGGTCAACTCAGCGGCGATGCCGTGCTGGGCGAGATAGTCGCGGACCCAATGGATAAGGCTCAAATTCGAGAGCCGGGAGGTGGTGTCGAACGCAATCAAGCGCTCGATCATCGGCAGACTAATCGGCCGTGGTGGACTGTTCACGTCCCGTGATCCCCCTTCATGAACGCATGCTTTCGACCCTAAGGCCGCCTGTGTCCCCCCGCAAGGCTCCCCGCACGGGATGGTGCTTCCAGCAAGCTGGGCAGCGGGATGGTCAGCATGGACCTTCGGTTTCTGGCTGCACTAATATAACAACCCCGCCAAGGTGGGTGTGCGAACAGAGCAGGGGTGCAGGATGACGGGTCCGCGGGTGGCGTTGCTGGGGCTGCACCTGGAGGCGAATGCCTTTGCACCGCCGACGGAGCGTGGCGATTTTGAAGCGTTGTGCGCTCTGGACGGTGCCGAGATTCTGGATGAGGCGCGCAAGCCCAACCCCGCCATGCCGATGGAGATGGTAGGCTTTATCCGGGAGATGACCGCTGCGGGTCCCTGGACGCCGGTACCGATTCGGTTGTGGGCAGCAGAGCCCGGCGGCCCCGTTGTGCATGAGGATATGGAGGCTTGGCTGACCGAGGTGGTCAAGCGTATCCGGCAGGCTGGCCTGATCGACGCGGTCTACATCAGCGCCCATGGTGCGCTGACCACCACCCATCATCCCGATGGCGATGGGATGGTCTGGTCGACAGTGCGCGGATTCGTGGGCAGTCGGACGCCGATGGTGGCAACCGTCGATCTGCACGCCAACCTGTCAGACATCGCCATCGGGGCAATCGATGCGGTCATCGGGTATCGCACCAACCCCCATGTGGACCAGCGCGAGCGTGGCGCGGATGCAGCCCGATTGATTCGCTCTCTCCTGCAAAAGGTGGAGCTGCACATGCTGACGGCGCGCATTCCTCTGGTGGCGCCAACCGTCACGCTGCTGACCGAGCACGGTCCGTTTGCCGACCTCGTGCGTGCCGGCCAGGAGGTGCAGCGCCAGCAACGCTCTATCGCCAATGTCACGATCCTGCCGGGCTTCGCCTTCAGCGACACGCCGCACAATGGGTTGAGAGTGTGCGTGACCGGGCACTCCCCCGAAACAGCCCGGATGGCCGTACGCCAACTGTGCCGCATGGCGTGGGAAACGCGGGAGAAGTTCCAGGCCCATCTGACCAGCCTGGAAACCACGGTCAGCTATGCCAAGCAAGCCATGGAGGGGCGCCGCCCGCCGGTCTTGATCGCGGACGTGGCGGACAATCCAGGGGGAGGGGCGCGCGGCAACACGGTGTGGGTGTTGCAAGCGCTGATCCAAGGTGGTGTGACCGGTGCCGTTCTGGGCCTGCACATCGATCCAAAACTCGCGGAGGAATGCCAGCAGCGGACCCTGGGCAAGCGGTTCCTCGCGACCTTGAACCGGCAGGGTAACTCCGGTTTCACCCGCCGCTTTCAAACCGAGGCCAAGCTGCTGGCGCACTTTGACGGCAAGCTCACTGGCTCTAGCCCCGGCATCTTCGCAGGTCGCAGCATTGATCTCGGGCCCTGTGCGGCGCTGGAGATTGACGGCAACATCGTGGTGGTCGCCTCTCATCGCAAGCAATGCGCGGATCCCGCCTTTCTAACCAGTCTCGGCATTGACCTGACGGCGGCGCGGGTGGTGGTGGTCAAGAGTCGCGGTCATTTCCGCGCGGGGTTCTCGCCGTACTTCACCGCCGAGCAAATCATAGAAGTTGATGCGCCGGGGTTAACCTCGCCAATGCTATCGCGGTTTGATTTCGTCCGTCTGCCGCGGCCTGTGTTTCCCCTGGACACGGAAGCGAATTGGACGGCGCCGATGTAGCCTGCGGCAGGACCGCAGGTTGCTGCCGCACGGCAGGATCTTGTGGCACTAGGATGCCTTATGACTTGCAGAGCGCCGGTCGGCCCTGTCATACCAGCCAGAAGAGGGGCGCCGCGACAAGACGGCGCATGGGATAGAGGGGATACCAATCATGATCACACGCCGTCAGTTCGGTGTGGGCGCTGGCGCTGCCGCGTCTGCCGTTATGACCAGCCGGATCGCTCTGGGGCAGACCCAGGAATTGCGGATCGGCTCGTCGCAAGCTGTGACCTCAATGGACCCGTATTTCCACAATCTCGGGCCCAACAACATGATGCGCCAGCATTTCTTCGACGGTTTGGTGGAGCAGGATGCTCGCCAGCGGTTGATGCCGGGCTTGGCGGAAAGCTGGCGGGTGGTGAATGACACGACCTGGGAACTGAAACTGCGCCGCGGGGTGAAGTTCCACGACGGCAGCGACTTCACGGCCGAGGATGTGGTGGCGTCGTTCAAGCGCGCCCCGGCGGTGCCGAACAGCCCGTCTTCCTTCGGGATCTACACCCGCCCGGTGCGGGAAATCCAAGTGATCGACGCCCATACCATCCACATGGTGACCAATGGGCCGTATCCGCTGCTGCTGAACGACATCTCCAACATCGCGATTATCTCGAAGGCGCATGTTGAGGCCTCCACGGCCGACTTCAACAGCGGCCGCGCGATGGTGGGCACCGGCCCCTATCGGTTTGGCGAATACACCCCAGGCGAGCGCGTGGTGTTGCAGCGCTTCGACGGATACTGGGGCGACAAGGAGCCATGGCAGCGCGTGACTTGGCGCATCATCACCAACGGCTCGGCCCGCGTGGCGGCCCTGCGTGCTGGCGATGTGGACATCATTGACGATGTCCCGACCCAGGACGTGAGCGCGATGCGCAACAATCGGGATATCTCCGTGGTGTCCGCGCCGTCGAACCGGGTGATCTACCTGCACATGGACCGCTCCCGCGGGGATGGGCCAACACCGTTTGTCACCCAAAAGAACGGCCAGCCGCTGGACAAGAACCCGCTGAACGACCTGCGCGTTCGCCAAGCGCTGTCGATGGCGATCAATCGTCGGGGCATCACTGAGCGCACGCTGGATGGTGCCGGCATTCCGGCCAGCCAATTCCTGCCCGACGGATTCTTTGGCATCTCGCCGCGTCTGCAGGTGACTGGGTTTGATGCCGACCGGGCGCGCCGCCTCCTGGCCGAGGCTGGCTACCCGCAAGGCTTCAAGATCACGCTGCATGGGCCGAACGACCGCTACATCAACAGCCCGCAAGTGCTGCAAGCCGTTGCGCAGATGTGGACGCGCATTGGTGTTGAGACTGTGGTTGATGTCAGCCCATGGGCCACCTACTCCTCGCGCGCGTCGCGTCAGGAATTCTCGATCTTCCTGGTCGGCTGGGGCGCTGGCACGGGTGAGACGTCGTCGCCGCTGCGCTCCTTGGTGGCAACCTTCGATTCCGCCACTGGGTTCGGTGCCTCCAACCGTGGGCGCTACTCCAACCCGGCGATGGACCAAGTGCTGCGGCGCGCGCTGCAAACAGTTGATGACACCCAGCGCGCAGCATTGCTGGCCGAAGCGTCGGATTTGGCGATCAACGACCTCGCCATTATCCCGCTGCACTATGAGGTGTCGTCCTGGGCGACCCGCGCTGGCCTGAAGTATGAAGGCCGCGCCGATCAGTACACCCTTGCCATGTCGGTCCGCCCGGCGTGATGTTGGCTGTGACCCTCGTGCTGGTGATCAGACACCCCAGTCTGCTCACCAGCGCGGGGGTTACCCGCTGGAAGGCGAGGGTGGCGTGACGGTCTATCTGATTCGTCGACTGATGCAGGCCGGGCTGGTGCTGGCAGTCATGTCGGTACTGGTGTTTCTGGGTGTGTTTGCCGTTGGCGACCCGATTGAGATTCTGATTTCGCCAGAGGCCACACAGTTTGAGAAAGAAGAGGCGCGGCGCGCCCTTGGTCTCGACCTGCCTTTGTGGCAGCAGTATCTGGTGTTTTTGGAGAATGCGGTCCAGGGAGACCTTGGTCGCTCCTTCGTGTTCAACATGCCAGCCATCCAGGTAATCTTGATGCGATTTCCAGCCACGCTGGAATTGGCACTGGTTGCCATGCTCTGGACGGTGCTGTTTGGCGTGCCGCTTGGCCTGTGGGCTGGGCTCAAGCCCAACTCGGTGTCGGGCAAGACCATTATGGCAGGCTCGATCCTGGGCTTTTCACTCCCCTCCTTCTGGGTTGGGTTGATGTTGATCATGACCTTTGCGGTCATGCTCGGCTGGCTGCCATCGACGGGGCGGGCAGAGCCGGTGACAATGTTCGGCATCACCTCCAGCCTCTGGACGGCAAAGGGTTGGGCGCATGTGATGCTGCCCTCCGTCAACTTGGCTCTGGGTCAGATCGCCTTGGTGATCCGGCTGACGCGCGCGGGCGTGCGCGAAGCCATGTTGATGGACTATGTGAAATTCGCCCGCGCCAAGGGCCTCACCCAGCGCCGGGTGATCGGGGTGCACGTGATGAAAAACATCATGATCCCGATTGTCACCGTGCTCGGGTTGGAGCTGGGCTCGCTGATCGCGTTCGCCGTGGTGACGGAGTCTATTTTTGCCTGGCCTGGCATGGGTAAGTTGATCATCGACTCGATCAATCTGCTCGACCGTCCGATTGTCGTCGCTTACCTGATGATGACAGTGTTTCTCGTGATCTTGATCAACTTCGCAGTCGATGTACTGTACTCAGTGCTCGACCCGCGGGTGCGCCTGAAGGATTCGGGGTCATGAGCGGTCCTGCTGCAAAGTCTGCCGGCACAACAGAACCTAAAGCGGCAGCTGCCAGCGCCTCGCCCTGGCGCTTGGCGATTGAGGAATTCTTTGCCAGTCCAGTGGCCGTGGTGGGCTTGGTGCTGCTGCTGGGCGTGGTCATCATCGCGGTGTTCGCGCCGTGGATCAGCCCGCAGAACCCCTACGACCTCGCCCAGATCGACATCATGGATGGCCGTCAGCCGCCGGGGACCCAGTCGATGGAGGGGCTGACCTTCTGGCTTGGCTCTGACGATCAGGGTCGCGACATGCTGTCGGCGATCTTCTATGGCCTGCGCATCAGCCTTGCAGTCGGCGTGGTCAGCGCGCTGGTTGCCCTCGCCCTCGGCACGGTGATGGGCATGGTGGCGGCATTTTTCGGCGGCTGGGTCGACTCCCTGATCATGCGAATCGTCGACATCCAGTTGTCCTTCCCCGCAATCCTGATCGCATTGATCCTGATCGCGGTGTTGGGTCAGGGTGTGGATAAAGTGGTGATCGCGCTGATCACGGTGCAATGGGCATATTATGCACGCACGGTGCGTGGCACAGCCCTGGTGGAGCGGCGGCGCGAGTACATTGAGGCGGCGACCTGCCTTGCACTGTCGCGTCCGCGCATCTTGTTCCGCCATCTGCTGCCGAATTGCCTGCCGCCCTTGATCGTGGTGGCGACGGTTCAGGTGGCCGGTGCAATCGCCCTTGAGGCGACACTGTCATTCCTGGGCTTGGGCCTGCCGATCACCGAGCCGTCGCTTGGGTTGCTGATCGCCAATGGCTTTGAGTACCTGCTGTCGGGCAAGTACTGGATCAGTTTCTTCCCGGGCATCGCCTTGCTGGTGACCATCGTCGCGATCAATCTGGTCGGCGATCAACTGCGCGACATTCTGAATCCGAGGTTGAAGAAGTGACCGAGACGCTGGTTGTCGAGAATCTCGCGACCCACTTCTTCACCAAGGCTGGGGTGGTGAAGGCGGTCGATGGCGTGTCTTTCCGGGTTGGCCGCGGCAAGGTGCTGGGGTTGGTTGGGGAGAGCGGGTCGGGCAAGTCTGTCACCGGGTTTTCCGTGATGGGGCTGGTTGACCCACCTGGGCGCATCGTATCCGGCGCCATACGGTTTAAGGGCGAAAACCTAGTCGGCAAGTCGGAGGAGGCGTGGCGCAGCCTGCGTGGGGCACGCATCGCGATGATCTTCCAGGACCCGATGATGACCCTGAACCCAGTGCTGCGCATCGACACCCAGATGATTGAAGCCGTGCAGGCGCATGAGCGGGTGTCAGCCGAGGAGGCGCGCAAACGCGCGCGCGACGCACTGGGGCAGGTGGGCATTCCCTCGCCCGAGGAACGTCTGAAGGCCTACCCCCATCAATTCTCGGGCGGTATGCGTCAGCGCGTGGCGATTGCCATCGCACTGCTGCACAAACCCGATCTTATCGTGGCGGATGAGCCAACCACGGCGCTGGATGTCACCATCCAAGGGCAAATCCTGGCCGAGGTGCAGAGCTTGGCGCGCGACACCGGCACCAGCCTGATCTGGATCACCCATGATTTGTCGGTGGTGGCCGGTCTCGCCGATGACATCTGCGTGATGTATGCAGGCAAGGTGGTGGAGCAGGGTAGCGTGGACGATGTGCTGGACCATCCGCTGCATCCCTATACCAACGGCCTGCTGGGTTCGGTGCCCAGCCGCAACCGCCGGGGCGAGCCGTTGCGCCAAATTCCAGGAATGACGCCGTCCCTCCTGTCCCTACCCCAGGGCTGTGCGTTCCAGACCCGTTGTCCGCGCGCCGACGCTGCGTGCCGTCACAACATCGGCATGACCGAGCTGCGCGAGGGGCAATTTGTGCGCTGTGTCCACCCCCATCAGGAGGCGCTGGCATGAGCGCCGAAGCCGCCACTGGTATGATTGAGTTGGTCGATGTCTCCCGGCGCTTCTCCAAGCCACTGGACGTGGCGGGCAAGATAGCCCGCGCCCTGGGGTCCAAGATCACGGAAGAGACGGTCCACGCGGTGGATGGTGTCAACCTCAGCATCCGCCAGGGCGAGGTGGTTGGCTTGGTGGGCGAAAGCGGGTGCGGCAAGTCCACCCTAGGCCGGATTGTGGCGGGCATTCTGCCTGCGTCTGGCGGCAGTGTGCGCTGGCGCGGCCAGGATCGGGGGGCGCTGTCGGGTAAAGCCGCCCGCGACGCCGCCCTCGCCGTGCAGATGATCTTTCAGGACCCGTTCGCCAGTTTGAATCCGCGCATGAAGGTGCGCGACATCGTCGGTGAAGCCCCGATGGTGCACGGTTTGGTTGATCGTGCCCAGGTTGATGATTACGTCTCTGACGTGATGCGCCGGGTCGGCCTGGACCCTTCTTATCGGGCGCGCTATCCGCACCAATTCTCCGGTGGTCAGCGCCAGCGGATCGGGATTGCGCGCGCGCTGGCGGTGAAGCCGGAGTTCATCGTCTGTGACGAGGCGGTGGCGGCGCTGGATGTGTCGATTCAGGCGCAGGTGCTGAACCTGTTCATGGACCTGCGGCGCGACTTGAACCTAACCTATTTGTTCATCAGCCACGACTTGGGGGTGGTTGAGCACATCTCCGACCGTGTTGTGATCATGTATCTGGGCCGTGTGGTGGAGGCGGCGCCGACAGAGGCGCTGTTTGGCGCACCGAATCATCCCTACACACGCGCCCTGTTGTCAGCCGTGCCCCGGCTGGATCAGCGCAAGGCCAGCTTCAAACCAGTCGAGGGTGAGATTCCATCGCCGCTGAACCCGCCGTCTGGATGCCATTTCCATCCGCGGTGCGCGTTCGCAACGGATCGTTGCCGCAGCGAGCGACCGGCCCTTCGGGAGATCGCTCCCGGGCGGCTCTCTGCCTGTCATTTAAATGATATGTGATCGTCTTCTCCAGGCATTGTTCTAGAATTGATACAATCATGGTCGGTTTGACCGATCATGGATTGGACTTTGGTCGAAATGTGGCTAAAACCCCCTACAACTGACGTTGGGGGGTTAATCATGGCGCGCGACGGATTGGTTCCGGTAGCCGCAAACCCAGATCAAGCAGCGCTGGGGCAGTTCGTTCAGCGCATCGCCGAACGGTCTGGCGTGCTTGGGATTGAATGTGCCGACATTGCCGGTCGAATCGACCAAGTGTCGGAGCGCGCACGCCAGCAAGCTGCGTCGGCTGAGGAAATCACGCGCGAAGCGCAGACCATGACCACCGATAATGCGCGCATTGTCGAACTGGCTGAGGACTGTCACAGCACCACCGCCGAAATTGCCACCTCCATGTCATCCAGTCGCGAGCAGATTCGCGCCGCACTGACCGATGTGCTGGCTCTTGGGGCGGGGATGCAGCGCATTGAGCGGCGCTTGCCAGAACTCAGCGCGGCTTTGGGGCAAGTGTCCAAGGTCTCCACGGACATTGACCGCATCGCCAAGCAGACCAACCTGTTGGCGCTGAATGCCACCATCGAAGCCGCGCGCGCTGGGGAGGCGGGCAAGGGCTTTGCCGTGGTGGCGGGAGAAGTGAAGGCACTGTCGCGCCAGACTGCCGGTGCCGTGGAGCAAATCCAGCAAACCATCAGCGACCTCACACGTCTGGTCGCGGCGCTGATTGCCGAGAGTGCAGATGCCTCCGGCAAGGCTCAAGCCGCGGAGAGCGGCTCTGGCGCCATAGGCGAAGCGTTGGCGCAGTTGGACAATCTAACCGGCGGCATGACCTTTGTTGATGCCAAGGTCACGGCGATTGCTGATGCGGCGCGCACCAATCAAGAAGGTTGCCGCTCCGTCGCGGTGGGCATCAGTGATTTGGCCCGCCTGCAGGCGCAGTCCGATGCGGACTTGTCGGCTGCCCGCGATCGCACCCAGACCCTGTTGTCGTTGTCGGAGGAGTTGATCGGCTTCACTGTTGACGCCGGTCTTGACACTGTTGACACGCCCTATGTCCGCGCAGTGGTGACGGCGGCGGCAGAAGTGAGCCGGTTGTTGGCGGAGCGGGTGCGCTCCGGCCAGTTGCCAGCCAATGATCTGTGGGATGAGAGTTACATCCAGGATCCCGGTATCGAGCCGCCGAAATACATGACGCGCGCGACCACTCGGCTGGAGACGTGGGTCTCCCCCATCACCGAGCCATTGGGCTCGATGACCCCCGATGTGGTGTTGTGTGCACTGGTCGATCGCAATGGTCATATGCCAGTGCACAACAAGCGTTACTCCCACCCGCCCCGGGTGAATGATCCGGATTGGAATCGCACCCACTCGCGCAATCGGATCAAGTTGGCGGACCGCACCCAAGCCAACTGCATTGCCTCAAATCGACCCTTTCTGGTGCAGACCTATCGCCGTGCGCTTGGCAACGGCGAGCATCAAGTGCTGAAGGATGTGTCAGCCCCCGTGATCATCGATGGGCGCAAGTGGGGTGTGATCCGCATGTGCATTAAGGCGCGCTGACGGCGGGAAGGCGGCACCGCCTATCTGTCACAAAATCGCAAATGTGGTGTTGCGATTCTGAAAAATTTCCCTATCGTCGGTTCCTGGCGCAGGGAGAAAGTGACGGAAACAGGTGTTCCAATGTCCCTGACAACAAAAGGGTTTCTGCCGATTGGGGTGATGGCCCTGGCCCTGGTCGCAATGGCCGGGGTTGCCCATTGGTCTGGCCGCCAGATCAGCGAAGTGACTGCGCACATGACCCGCGCCAGCGCGATTGCGCTGGAGGCTTCGGAGGTGCGGGCGTTGAGCCGCGCCATTCAACGCGATGCTCTGAATGCAATCCACGAGCCTGTGGCCGATCGCGCGGGGTTTGCAGCGACAGTCAACCGGCGCAGTGCCGAGATGCAGGCCCGCATCACCCGCTTGCTCACGGTGCTGGGCGGCGAGGCCGAGGTGCGGTTACCGGGGTATGCCGCCGTGCAAAACGCTGTGCTGTCCAGCCTTGCCGCTGTGGTCGAAGACGCGGTGGCTGGACGCAGCGAGGCCGCGATCCAGCGCTTTCGCACCGATGTGCGCGAGCGGGAGCGGACGGCATCCCGCCTGACCGACCCGTTCCTGCAGGCGATGGAGCAGGAGATGGCAGCGGCAAAGACCGCGATCGCGGCGATCGAGGCCCAAAACAGCCTGCTGATGCTGATCGTGGTTGGTGTCGCCCTGGTGGGTGGCAGCGCATCGGCTGGGTTGATCCTGGTGATGGCGGTTTCCCGACCCCTGCGCCAGACGACGGACACAGTGCGCCGTTTGTCGGAAGGCGAACTCGAGGTGACGATCACGGGTCAAAACCGGCGGGACGAACTGGGGGTGCTTGCGGGTGCCCTGGAGGTGTTTCGCGCCCAGATGCTGGCGGTCCGTCGCCTGGAGGAGGAGCGCGCGCTGGACGAGGCTGCGCAGCGTGAACAGCGCAAGCAAACCTTGCTGAAAATGGCCGATAGTCTCGACACGTCCGTCAACACAGTGGTGATGGAGGTTAGTGGGGCTGCCAGCCAGATCGATCAGATTTCCAATGCGACCGCGCAGCGTCAGGCAGCGGGCTCTGGCCACTCGGTGCAAGTGGCAGAAACCGCCGAGGCGACCAGCATGCGCGTCTCGCAATTGTCTGCAGCGGGGGAGCAGCTGTCGGCCTCGATCGCGGAAATTGGACGTCAGGCAGCCGATGCGTCCCTGGCAGCACAAGAAGCCGTGGCCGATGTCCGCCACTCTGAGCAAGACATTGCCGCCCTGTCGGCAGCGGCGCGGGAGATCGGCACGGTTGCCACCGTGATCGCGGAAATTGCGGAGCAGACCAACCTGCTGGCCCTGAACGCCACCATTGAGGCGGCGCGCGCTGGCGAAGCTGGGCGCGGGTTTGCGGTTGTTGCCAGCGAGGTGAAATCGCTGGCGCAGCAAACAGCGCAGGCCACCTCCGACATCGCGCAGCGCATCACAGCCGTGCAACAGCGCACCGATGACACTGTCTCGGCAATGCAGCGCATCGGCGGGGTGATTGTTTCCATCGAGCGCCGGATCGCTGGCATCGCAGGTTCGGTGGAGGAGCAGCGCGCCGTGACCACCGACATAGCGCGCACCATCGTCTCCATCACCGAGGAGATGAGCACGGTGGCAGGCCGCATCGGTCAAGTGGGGCAGGGCTCCATCTCGGCTGTGGCAGGCTCCATCGAGTTGTTGTGGGCAGCCGACCATCTATCGGGCGTCTCGAAGCGTCTGGCGAGTGATATCCAGCGCTTCTTGACCGATTTGCGCACCGACGCTCAGGCAGCCTGACGCTGGTGCAGCTTGCGGCCTGCCGCTGAGAACGGCACTCTTGGCCTGGCAGGCCGCAGATGGATCTCCAATGGAACCCTATCAGCTTCTCTATCCGCAGGACGCACTGATCCCCTTAGTGGTGGATTCCCCGCATTCTGGCGAATGGTATCCCGACGATTTCGGCTTTGCATGCCGGAAGGATCAGTTAGCGCAGTCTTGTGACACGCTGGTGCATGATTTGTTCATGGGCACCATCGTCATGGGCGGCACCTTGCTCTATGCCAATTTCCCGCGCTGCTACATCGACACCAACCGCGCGGTGGATGACATTGATCCAGAGATGCTGGCGGAGCCATGGCCGACGCCGCTGAAGCCCGGTCAAAAATCCGGCTTCGGCATGGGGTTGATTCGCAAGATGGCGCTGCCGGACGTGCCGGTCTATGGCCGCAAGCTGTCGGTTGCCGAGGTGAAGCGCCGAATTGACTACTACTACATGCCCTACCACGAGGCGTTGAAGGCCGAGTTGGACCAGTGCCATCAAGAAGCAGGCGTGGTGCTACACATCAACGCGCACTCCATGAAATCGGTCGGCAATGAGATGGGGACGGATCCTGGGCAGAAGCGCCCGGATTTTTGCATTTCTGACTACCGGGGGACCACCTCGGCATCGTCTCTTACTGAGTTCGCCGCCGACCAGCTGCGTCGATTTGGCTATGATGTGCGCATCAACGATCCCTACCTGGGGGCGGAGATCATTCGGCGCTATGGTCGCCCAGCTGATGGTCGCCATTCCATCCAGATCGAAATCAACCGAGCCTTGTATATGAACGAAGAGTATCGAACCCCGATCGGTCGGTACACTGAGGTGAAGCAGCACATTACCTACATGCTGATGGGAATTCGGGATTTGCTCACCGGTTGATTTTTTCACTTATGTATTGCGCTTGTCGCCCTGCCGGGGCACTGTCCCGACTTCAGGTAGGCGGGGGGTCCGCGGTGCAAGCGGCGGTTCATGACAGCGCAGTGGTCGTCTTGGAGCAGGTGGTGCTGTCTGGCACGCCCCCAGCGCACCTGCCTGACGATCTGACCGCCCTGTACTGTTGGTGGGAGGATGTGCGGGCAGACGCGGCGTTGCCCGCGCGGGCCGTGATTGATCCGTTCTCCCTACGCTCCTGGCTTGGCAACTTATCCTTGCTGGAACGGGTGGAGGAGGACTGGCGATACCGCCTTTATGGCTCAACTCTGGCCGAAGCTGCTGGGTTTGATCTGACCGGGCGGCGGTTGTCCGACAGCTTTGCACCGATTGTGCAGCGCTTTTACATTGATCAGTACAGCCTCGTGACCTCGGCCCTCAGACCGGTTTACTCCCGCAACACGCGCCCGGCTCGCTTGCAGATCACCGCAAGAGTGTGGGAGCGCTTGGTGATGCCGTTCGCGGGCCGGTCTGGCAGTGCGGATTTCCTGCTGGTGTTTGCCCGCGCCCTTGATTGACGGCGCCGGTCGCTCCAGTGGCGTCAGCCAAGGTCCAACTCCGTCACATCATGGCCGGTGGCGGCCAGGAACCGGCGCATCCCGTCAGCACTGATCGCCGTGGTCATTCGATTGGTCAGCGGGTGGACGTGGATCGTGCGGCCATCCAGCAATGGTGCGTCCAGGATGAACCGCACCCGTCGCGCCGTGCGATCATTCCACAGGCCCAGTGGCGTGACCGATCCAGGTGTCACCCCAAGCACCTCAACCAGCAGGTCGGCTGAGCCAAAGGTGAACCGCTTGCCGCCGACCTGTTTGGCAAGACCGTTCAAATCCACTGCCACGTCGGCGCGCGCGGTGATCAGCCAGAGCTGATCGCGCTTGTCCTTCACGAACAGATTCTTGGTGTGCCAGCCATCCACAGGGCCGCGCAAGCGCCGGGCCTCCTCCACAGTGGCGACGGGTTCATGGTGCAGCGTGTGATGGGTAATGCCCAAGCTGTCCAGCACGGCCAGCATCGCTTCTGGGCTGGTTGGCAACGTCGGCGGCGTGTCCATACTGTGATCCCGAACCCTGCTAGGCAAAGCGGCGACAGCTACGGCGACGCGGGCTGTTTTGCAAGTCCAGCGCCACAAACGCGGGGCTGACTTGCTCGATTTGGGGCGGGCTTGCATAAACAGCAGCGGAACCGGCTCACTCCGCGCCAGATCGAACGTCCACTCGAACGGCAAGACAGCGACCGGCAAGCTTCTGGGGGAACCGACCGCATGACACCGACTGACGCCATCCTGCAGCCGCGCTATACCGGCATCGCCAGCTTTATGCGCGCCCCCATCGCCACTGACTGGACGGGCGTGGAGATCGGGCTGATCGGTGTGCCGTTTGACGGTGGGGTGACCAACCGTACGGGTGCGCGCCATGGTCCGCGTGGCCTGCGCGAGGCATCCACCTTGATGCGGGCGGGCAATCAGATGACCCGCACCATGCCGTTCCAATTGGCGCGCATCGCCGACCTGGGGGACGCCATCCCCGACCACCCCTACGATTGCACGGCCTCGATCGAGGATCTCACCCGCTACTTCCATCGGGTGCAGGATGCCGGGATCATTCCTGTGTCAGCGGGTGGTGATCATTCGGTCACGCTGCCGATTTTTCGCGGCATTGCCCGCGACCGGCCCGTTGGCATGGTGCATTTCGATGCCCATTGCGACACAGGCGACCAGTATCACGGCTGCAAGTTCCACCACGGCGCGCCCTTCCGACGAGCAGTGGAGGAGGGCTTGTTGGACCCCAAGCGCACCATCCAGATCGGCATCCGGGGTGGCTTGAACGATATCGACCTGTGGAAGTTCAGCTTCGACAGCGGCATGCGCGTGATCATGATGGATGAATTCACACGCATGGGCATCGACGCGGTGATCGCCGAAGCGCGGCGGGTGGTGGGCGATGGCCCAACCTATGTCAGTTTTGATGTTGATGGCCTGGACCCGGTCTACGCCCCTGGGACCGGCACACCGGAAGTGGGCGGCATCACCACTGTTGAGGCGCTGGCAATCCTGCGCGGGCTGCGCGGCATTGATTGCATCGGTGGCGATGTTGTGGAGGTGGCCCCGCCCTGGGACCCCTCTGGTATGACGGCGCTGACCGGCGCCACCATCCTGTATGAAATCCTATGCCTCGCCGCCGAGAGCGTCGCCCGACGCCGGGGCTGATCGGCCAATTGGGGGGTAAACCGTCGCGCTTGTCGCCACTCGCCTTGTTCCCCACCTAGCAGATGCGGTGTTGCCGCGGCGCATCCGGCGCTGTCGTAACCCCCGCAAGGAGACTAGCCCATGCTGTCCCGTCGCACCGCCCTGATGGCCGGAGCCGCCACGCTTGCCACCACGCGGATTGCATCGGCGCAGGCGCGCCCGATCCGCATCGGTGAGATCAACAGCTACACCACGCTTGCCGCCTTCACCGAGCCTTACCGCAAGGGCTGGATGTTGGCGCAGGAACAAGCCAATCGAACCGCGGCACGCCCCTTTGAAACCCTGTTCCGCGATGATGGTGGCCGCCCAGATCAGGCGCTCAGCCAGGCCCAGGCGCTGCTGTCCACCGATGGCTGCGATTTCCTGGCGGGTACCTTTCTGTCCAATGTCGGCTTGGCAGTGTCGGACTTTGCACGCGCAAATCGGCGCCTGTTTGTCGCCTCCGAGCCATTGACCGACGCGTTGGTGTGGTCCCAAGGGCATCGCTACTGCTTCCGCCTGCGCCCGTCCACCTATATGCAGGCAGCGATGCTGGCGGAGGAGGCGGCGAAATTGCCCGCCCGCCGCTGGGCGACCGTGGCCCCGAACTATGAATACGGCCAGTCAGCAGTGCGCTGGTTTAAGGAGTTGCTGTCGCGCGCCCGCCCGGACGTGGTGTGGGTCGGCGAGCAGTGGCCGGCCCAAGGCCGGATTGACGCCGGGGCGACGGTGCAAGCGCTGCTCGGCATGCAGCCGGAGGCGATCTTCAACGCTACGTTCGCGGCTGACTTGCTGGCCTTCGTCCGCCAGGGTCAAAGCCGTGGGTTGTTCCGCAATCGCGCCGTGGTCAGCCTGCTGTCGGGCGAGCCGGAGTATCTGGAGCCCTTGGGCGATGAAGCCCCCGAGGGGTGGATCGTGACTGGCTATCCAGCCGAGCAGATCGCCACGCCGGAGCACACGATGTTCCGTGACGCCTACCGTGCGCGGTTCAACGAATTGCCGAAGCTGGGCTCCATCGTCGGCTATGTCACCATGCAGGCGATTGCTGCGGCTGTGGCGCGGGCGGGCAGTGCTGAAACCGAAGCCCTGGTGGAAGCCTTCCGCGGCTTGACCTGGGTGAGCCCGTTCGGGCCAACGGAGTTCCGCGCCATCGATCATCAAGCCACCCTTGGGGCCTATGTCGGTCGCACAGCCGTGCGCGGCGGCCGCGGCGTGATGGTGGATTGGCGCTATGCCGATGGCCGGGCCTATCTGCCAGCGGACGACATCGTCCGGCAGTGGCGTCCTCAGGGCTGATGGGACGGTGGAGGCACTGATCATTCAGGCGTTGACCGGCTTGGCCAGCGCCTCCTCGTTGTTCCTAGTGGCGAGCGGGCTGTCGCTGATCTTCGGCGTCACCCGCATTGTCAACTTTGCCCATGGCAGCTTCTACATGCTGGGCGCCTATCTGGCCGTCAGCCTGCTGGCGTTGCTGCCACGCGGTGACCCGATGTGGTGGTGGCTCGGCGTGCTTGGTGCTGCGCTGGCTGTTGGTGTGATTGGCACGGTGCTGGAGATGGTGCTGCTGCGCCGCATCTACCGCGCGCCGGAGTTGTTTCAATTGCTCGCCACCTTCGGCGTGGTGCTGATCGTTCAGGATCTGGTGCTGTTGATCTGGGGCCCGCAGGACATTCTGGGGCCGCGCGCACCGGGGTTGCGGTTTTCCATCGAGATTCTGGGCCAACCCTTCCCTGTCTATGACTTGGTGTTGATTACCATTGGTCCCGTGGTGCTGGCCGGGCTGTGGGCACTGGTGCGTCACACCCGCTTTGGCATGCTGGTGCGTGCGGCAACCCATGATCGGGAGACGGTTGCCGCCCTTGGCGTCGACCAGCGCCTGCTGTTCACCGCGGTGTTTGCCCTTGGCTCCACCCTCGCTGGTCTGGGCGGCGCGCTGCAGCTGCCGCGTGAGGCTGTGACCAGCCACATGGACCTTGCGATCATTGCCGAAGTGTTTGTGGTGGTGGTGGTCGGTGGTCTTGGCTCGGTTCCCGGCGCCTATCTGGCGGCGTTGCTGATTGGCCAAGTTCACGCCTTCGGCATCCTTGTGCTGCCAGAGATCACCCTGGTGCTGATCTTTCTGGTGATGGCGGCCGTGCTGGTGGTGCGCCCCCATGGATTGCTGGGCCGCCCATTGGCCCATGCTCGCGGTGGTGAGGCCGTGGCGGTGTTGCGGGCTGCCGGGCCGCGGGTTCGCCAGATTGCCTGGGTTGCCTTGACGGCGGCCATACTGCTGCCGCTGGCTGGCTCTCAGCATGTGGTCACACTGGCGACTGAGGCCGCTGTGTTCATCCTGTTTGCAGCCTCGCTCCACTTGCTGTTGGGACCAGCGGGGTTGGTCTCCTTCGGGCATGCGGGCCTGTTTGGCGTGGGCGCCTACGCGGTCGCGCTGGCCGTCAAGCACTGGGCTGCGCCGATGGCTGTCGGTTTGGCGCTCGCGCCCTTCGCCGCGGGTTTGGCGGGGGCTGCGTTTGGCGTGATGTGCGCCCATCTCTCGGGTGTTTATCTCGCGATGCTGAGCCTTGCCTTCGCGCAAATCCTATGGTCGGCAGCGTTCCAGTGGGTTGCCCTGACCGGTGGCGATAACGGCATCCTGGGCGTGCGCGCCGCAGGCTGGGAGGGGGGTGGCCTTGCGTTCTATTACCTCACCCTGACCCTCTGCCTCGGCGGAATGCTGGTGTTGCGCCGGGCGATCCTGGCGCCGTGGGGCTATGGCTTGCGTGCCGGGCGCGATGCACCGCTGCGTGCAGCGGCTCTCGGCATCCCCGTGGTGCGTCTGCAGTGGGCTGCGTTTGCCATTGCGGGCGCCGCAGCGGGGATGGCTGGCGGCTTGTTCGCCTATGCCAAGGGCTCGGTGTTTCCAACCTATCTTGCGATTCCAAAGTCCGTGGACGGCTTGCTGATGGTGTTGCTGGGCGGCATCCACACCCTGTCTGGCCCGCTTGTCGGGGCGCTGGTGTTCGTTGGGCTGGAGGATGTGCTGACCCGCGCCACGGACCTGTGGCGTATGGCCTTAGGGCTGATCATCTTGGGTGTGGTGCTCGTGTTCCCTCAGGGGGTGGTGGGCGCGGTGAGTCGGCGCACGCGCGATGCTTGAGGCGACCGACCTTGTCAAAACCTTTGGCGGCGTGAGGGCCGTCGATGGGGTGTCGCTCCGCGTGATGGCGGGGGAGGTGGTGGCGCTGATCGGCCCCAATGGGGCGGGTAAGACCACCCTGTTCAATCTCTTGACGGGTCAGTTGATGCCCGACCGCGGGCGGCTTGCGATTGCGGGTGTCGACACCACTGGGTGGAGTCCGCGACGCCTTGCCCGCCATCGCGTGGGTCGCGGCTTTCAAATCGCGCAAGCCTTTGCCTCAATGACCGTGCGCGAGAATCTTCAAACTGCGCTGGTGGCACGGGACCGCGGCTTGTGGCGACTCTGGCGGCGGCTTGCCAGCACCGCCGTCGCTGACGCCGACAGCCTGCTGGCCGCCGTCGAGTTAGCAGATCAAGCCGACCGGCCAGCGGGGGACCTTGCGTATGGCGACTTGAAGCGGCTGGAGCTGGCACTGGCGCTCAGCAATCGTCCGCGCCTGCTGCTGTTGGATGAGCCCACGGCGGGGACAGCCCCGGCCGAACGTCGAACCTTGATGACAGTCGCTGTTACCCTTGCCCGTCGCGACCATGTCGCGGTACTATTCACCGAGCATGATATGGATGTTGTTTTCGCCTTCGCCGATCGTGTGCTGGTGCTGGATGCAGGTAAGTTGATAGCTGAAGGATCACCCGCGTCCGTGCGCGCGAACCCTGCGGTTCGCCGTGCCTACCTGGGCAGCGAGGCGTGACGGGCGGAGGATTGGGGTTCTGCGGTTCAAGAAACAGGATTGTCGCAATCGATCTGGTCAGGCATGCTCCTGAAATTGGGCGTCAGAATAACCATGTCGATCACAGCAACTGCTTGGAAGTGGTGCGAAGCCCGACGCAGGGAATGTGTGTACTGGTTCGATGGCGTCCTTTGAGGCTGCTGTATTGCCGCTAAGACTGGCGGTGGCTCACTTGTGTTTTTGTCGCGCGGGCGCAACCATTGAGTGGATATTGAGATGACGGCTCCAACCATCGAATCCGGTGTGATCTTACAAGTGTATGATCGCGGGCCAAACTTGGCGACTTGGGTGTTACCACGCCGTCGCTCAGTCGAGGTTGACTTGGAGCCGCTGTTGGGTCCATTGGCCGTTGCCGAGGATCGACCTGCCGATCCCTGGTCGCACATCGGGCGGTTTGGCCCGGTGATGGTGGTTCGCCGCACCTTGACTGTGACCGACCCGACAGGGTCCACAGCCGACTGGGACTTGCGGAAGCACCAGGGTTTCCGGGCGGAAGTGCCGCTCCTGCTGCCACCCAGCGATGGTTTGACATTGGTGATGCTGGTCGGCGCCCAGGGGCATTCGATGTTCGATCTGGCCATGGTACCTGCCACTGGCACCCCGCCGCCAGACTGGGTGGAGGCCGAGCGCACCATCCTGGATCGAGAGCGGCAGATGTATGCGCGTGCCAGCATGGTCGGCCCGTTCGATGGCACGCAGTCGCTTATCATCACCGGTGCCATCGATTTACACAGCCGCCGACCGGAGCGCGAACCGCCCCCGGAAGAGGGTCGCCTGCGCGATCTGCTGGAACCGCTGGCCGACCTTGACTTCACCGATGAGGAGCAGTGGGGGCGGGTCCGCGGCGCCTTGGGCCGCATCATCATTGACCACTGCCGCCGCCCCCCGCGGCTTTAGCCGCATTTTGAACTCGCGGCTTTAGCCGCTCGGGTCGCGCGCGGCTCTGCATGGTTTGCCTATCGCGTTCCGAACAACCGATCCCCGGCGTCGCCCAGGCCGGGGAGAATGAAGCCATTGGTATCCAACCCGGCATCGACGGCGCACGCGAACACCGGTACGTCCGGGTGAGCAAGGCGGAAGGTCGCCAACCCCTCAGGTGCCGCGATCAGCACGGCAACTTTGATCGAGCGAGCATGGTAGTCGATCAAACGCTGCACGGCCGCCGCCATGGAGTTACCGGTGGCGAGCAATGGGTCGATCACGATGGCATCGCGATCCGCCAAATCCTCCGGCAGCTTCAGATAATACTCCACTGGAACACGCGTGGCGGGCTCGCGATAAAGGCCGATATGGCCGACGCGGGCTGATGGCAGCAGGTCCAGCATGCCGTCGAGCAAGCCATGACCCGCGCGCAAGACCGAAACGAGGCACAGCTTTTTGCCGGTCAGCATCGGGACGCGAGTGAAGGCGAGCGGCGTCTCGATCTCGGTTTCTTCCATCGGCAGATCGCGGGTGAGCTCATAGGCCATCAAGGTCGCGATCTCGCGCATCAGGCGGCGGAACTCGCCAGTCGGCGTTGCCGCGGCGCGCATCACCGACAGCTTGTGTTGGATCAACGGGTGGCCGAGCAGGTGCAGGGCAGGGTCAGCGCTGGTCATCAGAACACGGTTCCATCGAGCAAAAGCTGCAGAGGAGGGCCACCATCGGCGCGCAGCCGTGCGGCGATGGCGCGTCCAGCGGCCCAGGTGCCACCCTCCAACAGGCGGGCGAGGGGAAACTGGTCCGGATCGAGGGTAAGGGCGCGCGCCACTGGGGCCCGCAACCGGTCCAGCCACGCGACGGTGAGCGCGCGCCATTCCACCACGGCGGGATGCCCGACACTGAGCGGCGTGGTCAGCAGCCCCGGATCGCGCGGCACGATCAGGCCGGTGTCGATCATCAAGCCGCCGTTGCGATACTCCGGCAGGCCGGTTAGGCCATCGAGGCCGGTCACAGTGATGCCCGCCGCCTCCAACGGCTCCAGCAGAGAGTAGCTTAGCCATTGGCTCAGCTTATGGAAGGGCACATGGCCAGCCTCCAGCGCTTGGTCGTGTGGCCAAGCATCGCCCAGGTCCACGCCCGCCACCTGGCGACCACCCGGCCAGACTGGACCGAACACTTCCAGCACAGCGGCCAGGATATCCTCAGCCGCCACGGCCGGGCGGTGGGCCAGACTGTGGGCGAAGGCGCCGAGACGCCCGGTCGGGAACACGTCGGTGCGCGCTGCAACCACTGCGCCCAACCGCTGAAGCAAGGCCACCCGGCCCGCCATCCCCGGCAGCGGATTGGCCGCACTGACTTGAAACGCCGGGGCCAGGGCCGATTCGTCCAGGCGTTGCAAGGCAGCGGCATCGACTCGTCTGGGCGACGGCCCGGCGGAAAACACGCCAGCGCCATAGGCGGCAAGGCTGGCGACGGCCAAACCTTCGGAGCGGTGATAGCGCCTGCCATCCTCAGCCACGTGCCACGTGGTGCCAGCCCCGGCATCCAGCAGGACGGACACGATCACCGCCTCGACAGCGGCTTCCAACCGCTCGGCAGCAGAAAGGTCCGCACTCAACTGTGCCCAGCGGTCGCGCCCGCCAACGGCAAAGTGGCGCCACCGCGCATGATAGGGGATCGCAAGGTCGGGATAGGCGCTGCGGATGGTGGTTGCCACCGTGTCTACTGCACGGGGCAGCGCCTCTGGATCGATGTGCCAATGGGTAAGGCTGCCCGCCCCAGCCAGGGCGAACAGATGGTCGGCGGAGCGGCGGACGGCCGCAGCCGACAACAGGGGATGGCTCACTGGTCGAGGCCCCGTCCCGTCACTTGGCTCAAATCCTCCAGGGTTGGGGCAGGGGTGGCGGTGAAGTAGCCAGCCGCCTTTTTCGCCTCCATCTCCACTTGCGCGTCAGCGGGGATCAACTCGTCGGGGATCGGCACCTGGGTGTCGACAGTGATACCGGCAGCCGTCAACGCGCCGTGCTTCATATTCGACATCGACACCCAGCGCTCGATCCGGCGGATGCCAAGCCAGTGGAAGATGTCTGGCATCAATTCCTGAAAGCGCATGTCCTGGACGCCTGCCACACATTCCGTGCGCTGGAAGTAGGCATCGGCGCGGTCACCGGCGGGGTGGCGTTTGCGTGCGTTGTAGACCAGGAATTTGGTCACCTCGCCCAGCGCGCGGCCCTCCTTGCGGTTATAGACAATCAGCCCAAGACCGCCCTGTTGCGCCATCTCCACACACACTTCAATGCCATGGGTCAGGTAGGGGCGGCAGGTGCAGATGTCCGAGCCGAACACGTCCGAGCCGTTGCACTCATCGTGGACGCGGCAGGCCACCCGCACCGCCGGATCCGACAGCCGGGCCGGATCGCCGAACAGGTACAAGGTGGTGCCGCCAATGGGTGGCAGAAACACGTCCAAGTCAGAGCGCGTGATCAGCTCTGGAAACATGCCGCCAGTCTGTTCAAACAACTCACGGCGCAGACGCGCCACCGGAATGTCAAACCGCCGGGCAATGCCTGGCAGCCACCAGACGGGATCAATCGCGATCTTGGTGGTGCGGACATGCCCACTCTCGCGCAGCACAGCCCCGTCGGGAACCAACCGCCCGGCGCGGATCGCGTCCGCCAGTTCCGGCATCTGGATGTGAGCGCGGGTGACGGCGATGGTCGGGCGGACATCGACACCAGCCGCCAGCCGGTCTGCGAACACCTCGGTCACGCAATGCCCCCAGGGGTCGAGGGAGACAATGGCATCGGGGTCGTGCCAGCGGGGATTGGCGACAATGTCAGCCGCTGGGTGAGTGTCGGTCAGGTCCGGGCGATGGTCGCGGTCAAGTGTTCCCGCGGCGACTGCCAAGGCCCGGTAAACGGCGTACGAGCCGCCATGGGTGCCGATCACGTTGCGCTCTGCCGGGCGGGTCAGCGAGGCGACCACGGGTCCGCGTTCTGCCGCCGTCGCCGCTCCCCAGCGCAACGGCACTTTCTGCGGGCTGGCCGCCAGGGGGTGGGAGGCAAGAACAATCGGTCGGGTCAAGGCACGGCTCCGCAGCAGCAAGGCGAAAGCCGTACCCTAACGCGACGTCAAGTCGCACGCGAGACCTGATCCGCTGGGGTTCGCTCTATTTTAGCACCAATTCGCTCAGTGCTTTGACCAAGTGCGCGATCATGGCATCGGTGTGATAGGGGGTTGGGGTCAGGCGCAGCCGTTCGGTTCCGCGCGCGACGGTCGGGTAGTTGATCGGCTGAACATAAATGTCAAACCGCTCCAACAGCGCGTCGGTGATGGCTTTGCAGCGCACGGGGTCGCCGATCATCACCGGCACGATGTGGGTATCGGTTGGCAGCACGGGCAACCCTGCAGCAGTGAGGGCTGCTTTCAAGGTGGCGGCGCGGTCCTGATGCCGGATGCGAAGGTCTGCAGCCTGCTTCAGCACGGCAAGGCTGGCGCAGGCTGCGGCTGCAACGGGGGGAGCCATCGAGGTGGTGAAGATGAATCCGGCAGCGGCCGAGCGTATGGCATCCACAATCGCCCTGCTGGCGGCGATATAGCCGCCATGACATCCAACCGCCTTGCCGAGCGTGCCCTCGATGATCGTGATGCGGTGGGCAAGCCCGTCGCGATCGGCAATGCCAGCCCCCCGTGGGCCGTAGAGGCCAACGGCATGCACTTCGTCGACATACGTCATCGCACCAAAGCGCTCGGCAACGGTCAGCATCGCCTCGAGCGGGGCGATGTCGCCGTCCATCGAATAGAGCGATTCGAACGCTACCAGCTTCGGTCGCTCCGGTGCCACCAACGCCAGCTTGCGCGCCAGATCCTCGGGATCGTTGTGGCCGACAATCACCCGCTCCGCCCCTGACTGGCGGATGCCGTCGATCATCGAGGCGTGATTCTTCGCATCGGACAGGATCACAAGGCCCGGCAGCAGCTTGCCCAAGGTGCTGAGCGTCGCCGAGTTGGCAACATAGCCCGAATTGAACAGCAGTGCCGCCTCGGTCCCATGCCAATCGGCCAGCGAGGCCTCCAGCCGCACATGCCAAGCCGAGGTGCCAGAGATATTCCGCGTGCCACCCGCACCGACACCACCAGCCGTTGCCGCCTCCTGCATGGCGGCGATCACTGCTGGGTGGCGGCCCTGGCCCAGATAGTCATTGGAACACCAGACGGTGACCATGCGGCCTGCATCCTCTGGTGCCTGCCGATACCGGGCGCAGGGGAAATCCGCAGCCGAGCGCTCCAAGTCTGCAAACACCCGGTAGCGCCCCTCCGCCTTCAGACCTGCAAGATAGGCCTGGAACGGCTGGTCGTGGTTATGCTGGGTCGCCGCGGGGCCAGGGAACCCGGCGCCCGACGCAACGGCGGTGGCTTGGGATGGCAGAGAATCGAACATACGTAACCGTATGCTTGGCCGACAGGGGTGCCGACCTGACCGAATGCCGCAGGCGCAGTTTCTCAAGGGCGTATGACTGCGACCCGTGGCAATCTGACGTCCAATAGGTGCAGTTGCAGGTACAGGGGCAGGGATGAGGGGAACCCAACAGGGGGTGGCTCGGAGCCAATTGGGCGTGCTGTCGCAAGCATGGCTGGCCCTGCTTGGGGTGCTTTGTTGTGCCGGCATCGGGCTTGTAATCGCTTTGCTGGTCACGCACGCCGCCCTCACCAGACAACGCGCCGAGGTGGAAGGGTATCTTCAACGTTTGGCCAATGCGATGGCCGAAGATGTCGCCGCGGCGTTGATCCGGCCCTTGGGGTTGACCGAGGCCGTCGTTGACGTCGCGCAGGATTCCAAGGTTGTGATTCGGCGTTTCAACCGCTTGCTGACCAGGGAGCCGCCAGGGTTGGTCTCCCGCGCCGCGATCATCGACCGTGACGGAGTGCTGACGCCGCTGATCGGCAGTCGGTCCCCAACGGACATCGATCCGGTCATGATCGCTGCTGTGCGCGCCACCGGGCAGGTCGTGTGGGACTTGCGAGCAGATGAGGCGCTGGTCAATCTGGTGGTGCCCTTGGCGGGCGGCTGGGTGCTGACAGTCGAGACCGAGGTCGCGCGCCTGCTCCCCTTGAGCGTAAAGCGCAGCGTCGGCTCAGAGGTGACCGCGGTGCTGGTTGATCCCTCAGGGGATCGCATCGCCACGCTGGTTGGCGCTTCAGACAAGGGCAACATCGTGCTGGCGGCCGCGCGGCGGC
>RDXE01000048.1 GCA_004292755.1 Alphaproteobacteria bacterium | reverse complement strand
GGGGCGGCCGCCACCATCCATGAAATCTCGGTGGAATACTTCGAGAAGGCGCTGATGCAAGCCGCGGTCGCGGCCGAACAGGCAGGCCACCCCACCGACACGATTCTCTCTGCCATGGCCAACGCCTATGTGCGCGCCTTGGCGGCTGTGTTGGGCGACCAAAGTGCTGTGCGCTTCATGGAGGCGCATCTGGCCCATGTGCGCGCGGTGAGCGAGAGCCAAGCTGGCACCGCCTGACGCCGCCACCGACAATTTGCGTGAGGACAGGAATTTTGAGCTTGTCAGAAACTCACGCTTGTCAACGGACGGGCAGTCGAGTACAAAGGAACCCACGGGGGCAACGGGCCTTCCAAGCGGTCAGGATGGCGGGGTTTCCGCATCGCTGTCGCACTGGAAGTACACCCAGCAGCCTGCCCCGGGGGGTTCCGATGGTTGATCGCTCTGTGCCCATTCGGTCGTCCGATCGTCCTGCCTCGGCAGCCGATGCCCGCCTTCGCCGCATCGCGGTGGGGGAGGGGCTGAAGGCGTTGCGGCAGCAGGCTGGATTGACCCAGCGGGCGCTGGCTGAGCGAATCGGCCTGACGCACTACACCTTCCTTGCCCAGATCGAGACCGGTCGGGCGGCTCTGCCGCGGGACCGGGTGTCGCAATTTGCGACTGCCCTTGGTGTGGAGGAGGGGGTGTTTTTCGCACTTCTGGACGGCTGCGCTGGCCCAGAAGCCGCTGGCTCTGTGGTGTCACTGCCACAGGTACAGCAAATTGGTCACAAGCGGCTTGAGGGCGGCGGCGGAGGGTGCTAGAGAGGCCGCCGGTGGCCGGAAGGTCATGGTTCGGCGTGTGCAGCACCCTCGCGTTCTCGCCCGGCCGTGGAAGGTCACGAACCCTGGGGCCTGTTGCTTTGACAACGGGTTCGGGGGTGTGGACGACCGGGAGGTCGGTTCAGTCACTAGCGGACGGGTTTTCCCCATCCGCGAGGATGGGTCGATAGTCCGGCGGTTTGTGGCAAAGGCTTCCTCGGAGGCCGAGAGGTTACGACGAAACACTTTGCCCGGCCGCTTCGGCGGACCCGCGGCTGGTACTGTAAAACAATCGCATTCCTTCGACCGACCGGGTTGCTCGGACTGTCGAGGCGGAACGCAAGCCAGGAGACAAGACAATGGCTCTGACGTTTAACGATACCTACTATCTCTCGAACAATGCAGACGTGCTCGCCGCCGTCGGTCGCGGTACCTTCGCGACTGCGTCGCAGCACTACAGCCTGTTCGGCGCTCGCGAACTGCGCAACCCGAACTCGACTTTCAATGCGCGTGAATACGTGCTGCAGAACGACGACCTGGTTCGTGCGTTCCAGAACGGCACTCTGCTGAATCCGTTCCAGCACTACCTGACCTTCGGCGTGACTGAAAACCGCGCCCCGAACGCCGCCCTGTTCGGCTTCGACTCCGCCCGCTACCTGTCCACCCACGCCGACGTTGCGGCTGCGGTTGGCACGGGCAAGGCGTTCTCGTCGGCCATGCAGCACTACCTGCTGTTCGGTGCCACTGAAGGCCGCGCTGCTCAGAAGACCGATGGGACTGCCATCACTGGCCTTTCGACCGGCTCGACCTTCACGCTGACCACCAATCCAGACAACATCACCGGCACCTCCGGCAACGACACCATCAACGGCTATCTGGGCACGGCTACCACCGCGACCCTGAGCGCGGCTGACGTGATCAACGGCGGCGCAGGCACCGACACCATGGTGCTGACGGCTGACAACAACGCAGCTGGCGCTCTGCCGGCAGCGACAATCACCGGCGTCGAAGTGTTCAGCATCCGTGAGACCGGCGGCACCGCGGGCAGCTACGACTTCGCATCGGTCAATGGCGAGACCTCGGTTATCAACCGCACCTCGACCGACGCAGTCAGCTTTTTGAACCTCGCTGCTGGCACGTCTCTCACCCTGCAGGGTGATGGTACTACGACCATGGGTGCGACCACCTTCACCATGGCATCGGCAACCACCGCCGCAGCCATCGTTGTGGACGGTGTTGGCACCTCTGGTACGCCGAACCTGACCCGCAACGCCACTGGTGCTGCGGCAATCACCATCACGACCACGGGTTCGACCGCCAACACCCTTGGCACCATCGACCTGGACACGGGAACAGCGCTGACCGGCCTCACCATCAACGCGGCCTCCAACCTGACGGCCAGCCTGGACGCAAACGATTACGCTGCGAACTCCACGCTGACCCTCAAGGGCTCCGCGACAATCAACCTGTCCGGCGCCGCCTTGGCAGCGAACATCACCACCGTTGATGGCTCCGCCATGACCGCTGGTGGCTTCAACGTCACCACGGGTGTTGCGAATGCCTCCGTCACTGGTGGTGCTGGTAACGACACCATCGGCATCGGCAACCTCGTCAACACCTCGGCAACTGTCTCCGGTGGTGCTGGTACCGACGTGATTTCGTTGTCGGACGCTGCGGCTCTGACTGCCGCAATCGGCGCCCGGTTCACCAACTTCGAAATCCTGCGCATCACCGACGACGGCGACGACGGCGGCGATGCCTTCACTGTCAGCCAGATCACCGGCATCACCGGCCTGCAACTGGCCGCGATTTCGACCAACGACGCCGTGACCCTGAACAGCGTGTCGGCCACCCAGGCCGGTGCGGTGACCATTCTGGGCTCACAAGCGGCTGCGCCGGTGATCAACGTCACCAACGCGACCAACGTCGGTCAGCTCGACACGTTGACCATCAACGTCAACGACGACAGCAGCACCAAGAACACCATCACCTTGGCTGACCTGACTGCGGCTGGTGTTGAAACCTTCAACATCAGCATGACCGACAACACCACGTTCACGGCGATGACGGGCTTGACCGCCCTCACCTCCATGACGTTGACGGGTGCGGGCAATGCGAGCCTGACCACCGGCGCGCTGGCGATCAACGTGAACTCGGTGATCGACGGCTCGGCCATGACTGGCACGTTGACCTTCGTTGGTACCGCTGCCACCACCAATGGCCTGAAGGTCACCGGTGGCGCTGGCAATGACACCATCACGGGCACCCCGCAGGCTGACGCTATCCTCGGTGGCGCCGGTAACGACAGCATCACCGCTGGTAACGGTATCGACACCATCACCTCCGGCGCGGGTCGTGACCGGATCATCGTCGATGCGACAGCAACTGCGAACCGTGACGTGGTCACTGACTTCACCGTCGGTATCGGCGGCGACGCTTTGACCTTCGGCACTGCCTACCTGAAGGCCAACAACACGGCCGTCACGGCTGGCGACCTCGCCACCACCTCGGTCGTCACGGTTGGCACCTCGGGCAACCTGACGGGTGCCGCTGGCCAGTTCGTGTTCTTGATCACGGTCGAGAACGTGTCTGGTTCGCTCTCCACCAACGGTGACTCGGTGTTGAACGCCCTGGTGACCGGTGCTGGTTCCGGCACGATCACCCTCGCCAACGCGGCTGACACGCTGGTCTTCCTGGTCAGCAACGGTACCGACGTCGGCGTCTACTACGCTGTTGGTGGTGGTGACACCGCTGTCGCCAACACCGAAATCAACCTTGTCGCGACCCTGTCGGGCGTCTCGCTCGCCAGCCTGGTTGGCGGCACGAACGGCAACTTCGTGGTCGTCTGATCCTCAGCGACACGCAGTTGGGTGATTGGGGGAGAGAGGCTTCGGCCTCTCTCCTTCTTTTTTGTGAGGATGGTTCTGGAGGGTGGGTGACATGCAGGCGTGGTCTCGTGGCTATGTGACCGACATTCCCTACACCACAGGCTTCTACCGCGAACTGGCGCCAGGACATCTGCATTTCGCTGCCCTTGCCAATGGCACTTTGCCGATGGCGTATGGTCGGCGAATTCGCTATTGCGAACTTGGATGTGGTTATGGCTTCACGACCTTGGCCTTGGCTGCGGCCAATCCAAGCTCAGAGTTCTGGGGATTTGATTTTAACCCAAGTCATATTGCCACCGCCCAAGCCATGGCAGAGGCTGCGGGTTTGGCCAATGTTCGCTTTTCCGATCTCAGCTTTGAACAAGCGGTGGCTGGCGGCAGTGGTGATATCCCAAAATTTGATGTCATTACGGCCCATGGCATTTACAGCTGGGTTGCCCCGCCGGTGCGCGAGGCGGTGCATCAATTCCTGGATCGCTTTCTCGATGTCGGTGGTCTGGCTCTCATCACCTACAATGCACTGCCTGGTTGGGGCCCAATGGCGCCAATGCAGTGGCTGATCAACCAACATGCGGCCCGTCATCCTGGCCGATCTGATCAACAAGTGGCACATGCCCTTGCGTTTGCTGACGGTCTGCGGGAGGCGGGGGCAGTCTACCTGACCGGAAACCCCTCCCTCGCGACAAGAATTGCCACGGCTCGCAGTCTCGATGCTGCCTATCAGGCCCATGAGTACTTGAACCAGAGCTGGGCGCCGCGCTTCGCCGCCGACGTGATGGCCGATCTTGCCGAGGCCCGCTTGACCTTCGTCGCGTCGGCCACGCTGGTGGAAAACATCGACGGCTTCTCGGTTCCGCCGGGAATGCTGCCCCAAATCCGTGCAGCGCAAGACCCTGCTTGGCGGGAAACCTTGCGGGACTTTGCCAGCGCCAAGAACTTTCGGCGCGACATCTACGCCCGTGGCGTCCAAGCCGCCTCGAGCCACGAGGTTAGCACCGCCCTGGCAGACATGCGGCTGCTGGCCATGGTTCCCGAGGCGCGCTTCACAACTAAGTTTGCCAGCACGATTGGCGAGGTGAATGGTAATCCCGAGGTATATGGTGCGCTGTATCGTCGCTTAGTCGCGCGCCCAGCCTCGTTGCGCGAGTTGCTGTCGGAGATTCAAATTCCGCAGGCAGCAGCACTGGAGGCGGTGGTGATGCTGGTTCACTCTGGTCAAGTCCACCCGATGACGCCACTCAACGAAAACACCAAGCCTGCCAAGGCATTCAATCAGATGCTGCTGAAACGGATGCTGGCAGGGCGCACAATCGAATATTTTGCCAACCCAGCCATTGGCTCGGCTGAGCAGATGAGCTTGGTGGATCAGCTTTATCTCGCCGCCCTTCAGGATGATCCAAAAGTGCAAATCCCATCGGCAGCCAAGTTCGGTTGGTCAGTCTTGCAGCGGATCGGTCAGCGACTGAAGAAGCATGGGGTTGTGATTTCGGACGAGACCGAAAGTCTGGCCGAACTGACCCGCAGCATGCAGGAATTCGTTGCCGCTCGATTGCCGCGTTTGAAGGCCAACGGGGTCATCTAGAAAGGCGAGTCATGTATCAGTCTCTGGTCCCTCTGTCGAAATCCGCCCATGCCACGCTTCGATGGACCCCACCGCGGGTTGCTATCTTTGCAGCCAATCTCAGCTTCATTCCCATCGCTCCGGGTGAGTTGGTATATGCCATCGCGCACATGCCGGTAGGGTTTTTGCGCAGCGGCAACCGCATCACGCTTGGTGTGATCTCGGGCTTGGGTGAGCGCAACCTCTTCATTGGGACCGACGGCAAGTGGGTTGCAGGCTACCAGCCAGCCCTGCTGCGCTGCTACCCCTTTGCCCTTCAGATGGGACAAGAGGGGGCGACGTTGATGGTTGATATCGGCAGCGTCTGTGTATCGGACTCAGCTCACCTTCCGATTCTGACGGAAACAGGCGGCACCGCTCCCGAAGTGGAGCGGGTGACGACGGTGCTCACCGCCTTGGCGCGCGGTGAGGCGGAGGCGCAGGGCCTGTTGGCTGCCGTGGCCGAGGCTGGTCTGTTGGCCAAAGACCTCGTGATCACCAAAGCCGATGGGACCCGCCATCAACTCCAAGGGCTGAGTATGATCGATCCCGCCGATCTCGCCGCCCTCGACGGCGACAAGCTGCAGGCACTGCATCGCGCGGGTGCTTTGTCGATGGCCTACATGGCTGCTGCTTCCTGGCCGATGCAGACTGTGCTTGCAGCATTGGCTAAGCCGCAGCCACAGACAGACCCCTCCCTCCTCGGCCCGGAGTGGTTTGGCTAGGCCCGGCGGGCATTCCTTCAACGTTCGTGACTTTGGCCGATCCTATCCTTTAACGGCACAGTGCGGTGTGGTCTGGCTTTCGCGCTCTCGACCACACCAATCCACACCGTCCACTCCCAAAGACAGGTGCTCGGCTGACCTGGCTCAGATGCCCCTCGGCCTGCGGTGAACGCCGCGAGGCCGCACTGCTGCGGGTTGAGGTTGGCGGTCAATACGCGCAAGACACCGTCGGCCATTGAGGGGGCGGTTGTAGCGGCGGCGCGTTCGCCTACCAACCCTCAATGCCCGGATGCGGGTTCGGCGCAGCGGGAAGCCAGAGCGGGTCATCCGGACTCGGTTGCCGCATTCCATCGCGCACGGCCTCTGCCTCAGAAAGTAGGGGCAAGGGCGGATGCACCCAAACAAACCAAAACCAGATAAAATTTTCGCTAAATTGACGGATCAAAAGACTAGGTATCAACGGTTTAAGTGGTGATCGCC
Source organism: Alphaproteobacteria bacterium (assembly GCA_004292755.1). Lineage (GTDB taxonomy): Bacteria > Pseudomonadota > Alphaproteobacteria > Elsterales > Elsteraceae > RDXE01. The sequence goes on along the minus strand of RDXE01000048.1, from coordinate 43,206 downwards.
TCCATTTACTTGACAGCTATCGGAGCAAACGGACAAGGTTTGGCGGCCCTTGGTTATCCTCCGACCGGTGCTACAATGATCAAACTTCGACTGTCGCTAATCGGCTTGTTGCTTATTGCCGCGGCTTTCTCAGGCGCGCCGCTCTACGCGCAGACACCTCCTCCTCTTGCGGCTGCACCAGCGTCAGTCATCGGCTATGCGTCGATCATCGAGCAAACGGTGCGTTCCCGGAAGCCATCACAAAGTCTGACGCAGTTGGCTCTGAACGATGTCGTGGTTTTTGATGAACAAATCACCACAGGAAGTGAGTCTCGCGCTGTCATCACTTTCCGGGATGGCGGTGTATTGGAGCTCGGACCAAACGGCGTAGCAACCATTGATCGGTTCGTCTTTGATCCACAGTCGGGTCAACGCGAGAAGGCAATCTCCATTCAGCGCGGATTGTTCCGGATGACCTCCGGTGCGCCCGTCGCCAACAGCAGCATTACGCTGCGCACGCCCATTGCTACCATCGGCATCCGTGGTTCGGTGGTTAGCGGAATTGTTCCAAGCGATCCTCTTCAACCAACGGTCATCGTTGGGGGGACCGGGCAGTTTGAGGTGACAACCGGCGGCGGCACCGTTGGCTTCGGTGGCGGGCAAAGCACTGTGATCAGTAGCGCGCAGTCGGCTCCGCTGCCGCCGACCCAGGTGCCCGCGTTTGTCGCCGCAACTGTGGTCCAAGCAGTGACCGGCACACTTGGCAATGCCCCGCCGCCGCCGCAACCGCCAACTGGCAACACGGCCAGCGTGATTGCGCAAGCGAATGCTCAGCCTGCATCTCAGCAGAGGGCGGTCCAAGCGCAGCCGACGCAATCATCCCAGCCAACGCCACCTCCACAGGCTGGTGGTGGCGTTGGCGTGCCGCCTGCTGTCCAAACCGCAGCCATCGCCGGGTTGTTGACGGGTCAACCGCTTACACAGCAACAGCAACAATTGGCAGTTCAGCTTGGTCAGAGCGTGCCGAATGCCCAACAGGTTGTTACAACGTTCGCGGCAGCCCAAGCGAGTGCGAACCAGCAATCAATTCAAGCGGCTCAACAGCAGGTGGTGTCTGGGCTTAGCCAGGTATTGACCCCGCAACAGCTGCAAGCTGTCCAACAGCAGATACAAGCAGTCGTTCCAACGACACCAGCGACCTCTGGACAGCCAGCCAATGCGGCTCCGGCTCAACAAACCCCGGCGCAACAACCTGCGACACCTGAGAATCGCACCAATGATCTGCAACCGCCAGCAGACCTTCCGCGGGTGTTTACTGCCAGCCCGACATGACGGGCTGGCACCCTCCCACCCAGGTCTCACGCTACTCCTGATTCATCGTCTCTGCCATGGAGCGGATGTTCGCGATCAGGATCTTCACCACGGCGCGGATAAAGGGCGGGGACGCCGCCATCATTTCATTGATCTGAGCTTTTGGAATCACGATGCACACCGTTGGTCCAACGGCCGTGGCCGTGGCTAGGCGCGGTTTGTCATCGATCAACGCCATCTCGCCAAAAATGCCCTTGGCGGGAATTGTGCCCAGAACAACCTTGCGGTCGCCACTGGTGCGGGAGATTTCGACGGCACCGCTTTCCACGATGAACGCGTCCGATCCAGGCCTGCCTTCCTGGAAGATCACGGCACCTGCGGCGTACACCCGGCGATCCAGAACCTTCTTGCCGCCTTGGCTTTGGCGATCCGCTGCGGCAAGTTCGGTCAAGAGACTATTGCGATCCATGCGCTACGCCTTTGCAGTCAACCACGCGACCAAGCCAACAATCATGCCGCCCAATGCCATACCAGCAAGGATGGTGACAACGGCCGTCACAGTGTCGAGATGGGCATCGGGTCCGATTTGGGTCATGCTGACATCGGTTGGCGGGTCCATCAGCCAGAAAATGATCAATGCGGCCAAAAGGAACGAGCCAAGCGCAATCACGGTCAACCCACCCGTGATCAGTCGAAGATATGTCCGTACAGCTGGTGGTACGGCCGGCTTTGGCGGCTGTACACTGGCCAACTGCGGCATATACCGCAACTGATCGGCGGGCACTGGCGCCACGGGAACGGGGGGCAGTGCGAGAGGCCGACGGGGGTCCGGCGCCACCTGCGGTGACGGTCCTCCCGCTGGCGGAGGGGGGATGGCATCGCTGTGATCGGTCATCGTGGCCGCATCATGCCCGGACCCGCGGCGGGTTGCCAGCGCAAGCGTCAATCCTGCAACAAAAGCTCGATGTCTTACCCTCTGGACGCCGGGGGGACCGGTGCGCCAGGGTCTCGCCATGCAGTTTGACCTTGCCAGCGACATTCATCTGGATTGTTGGCCCGACGGGCCGTCCCTCAATTGGGAGCACTGGCGCACCAGCGACGTCCTGGTCTTCGCCGGCGACATTGCCGACGGCGCTGAGGCAGCCCTGGCGGGCATGGAGGCGATGGCAGCGGCCTATCCACTGGTGCTGTACGTCGATGGCAATCACGAGCATTTCCTGCGCGAGCGGCGGCTTGGTCCGACACGCGCTGCCATCCAGGCCGGTCGGCCGCAGCAGGTGCATCTGTTGAGCGATGCCCCCATCGTCCTCGACGGTGTGGCGTTCGTCGGCCGCAATGGCTGGTGGGATTACGAGATCGCTGAGCCAGAGATTCCTGGCGCCCTCAGCCGTCGCGCCTATGCCGAGATTGTGGGGCATGACCCCTATGAGGACATCCGCGCCCAGGCGCTGGCCGATGCCGCTGCCATGACGGCCGAGGTGGCCGCCTTTGCTGCCGATCCAACTGTGCGGGCGATTGTCGCAGTCACCCACACGCCGCCGCGCCTCGAACTCACCTCACCCGGCATTTATCCGCGGGACACCACCTTCCTCAACCTTTACGGCAACAGCCGGATGGCATCGGTGTGGCAGGCAGGACAGGGCAAGCTGCGTCTGTGGTGCTTCGGTCACAATCATGATGCGCGGGATATGGTGCTTGACGGTGTCCGGTTCCTGTCAAATCCGCGTGGACGCCCGTTTGACTTCAATCGAAAAGGGTGGCGGCCGCGCGCGCTAACAGTGGCGACGTGAGCCAATCGGTCTAGGCCTCGCAATCCCGCTGGGCAGCGGGCGGGGGTCTTGCTATCGTTCATCGTCTTTGCGAGAGGAACGGTCGGCGTGGCCGGAGTTGAGCAGCGCACGGTTTCGGGCACAGTCGTCGACATCCTTGCCAGGATCACGTCGGACGGTGGCAATGTGGTCGAGATCCGCATGGCCACCGCGGGCGGTGACCACAAGGCGATGGCCCATGGCGACAAGGCCACCACGGCGCAAAAGCTGCGGGAAAAGATCGAAGCCCTGATGAAGGCCAATGGTCGCTCCACCATCAAGGAGTTGGGCGTGCCGTTGGAAGTTCAGGGTATCGCCAAGGACCCGCAAACCACCGTGGTCACCGCAATGAAGATCGCGGGGTAGCGCCATGGCGGTGCCAATCCAAGATCGCACCTTCGACCAGGCAAGTGCTACCGCACTGCTGAAGGAGGTGGAACGGGCGAACAAAGGCGTTGCCTTTGCGCAGCGTCACGCCTTCCTGGCCTGTGATTTTAGCGGATTGGACCTGTCCGGGTTGGATTTGACGGGTGTGTCGCTGGTGGGCTGCTGTTTCGTGAATGCGGACCTCAGCGGCATCAAGCTGCGGTATGCCAATCTGTATGGAGCTGACTTGCGCGGTGCGTCCCTGCGCAAGGCCGATTTCACCCGCGCTGATCTCCGCGGGTCATGCCTGCGCTCGGCCGACCTTGGTGGTGCCAATCTGGCTGAGGCCGCGATGGAGCGTGGCAAGCTGGTGATCCAGGCAGCCGGTGGCGGCTTTCGGGACGGCACCATCCGCTTGCTGACGCCGCGTGCCTCCAAACGGCGGCGGCGGGATCCGGCGCTGCTGCAGGCGACCGATTTGCGCGGGGCGATTCTCGACCACGCCGATCTGACCGAAAGCGATCTTGGCTTTACGGATTTGACCGGCGCCAATCTGCGCGGTGCCAATCTGCAGAAAGCGAATCTGACAGGTGCCCGCTTGTTCGGCGCAGATCTCGTCGGGGCACGCTTTCAAGGTGCGAAGTTGCGGCACGCGAACTTCGTCACGGCCGTCTACGACCCGTCCCAATTCTTCGGCTGCGACACCACCAATGCGGTGTTCCCGCGGGTGGAGGAGGATTTGGCCGCTCGCCTGCCGCAGATGCTGGAACGGCATCGCCGCTGGGTGGAAAGCCTGGGTCGGGAGGGGGAACGCATCGATTTCTCGATGATGGACCTGCGCGGCATCGACTTCACCAACATGGACCTGACGGCCGCGGTGTTCCGCTTGGCTGTGGTGGATGGGGTGCGGTTCTCCAAGGCTCTGCTGGCGATGGCGGATTTCTCTGGCGCCTCGGCGCGCCGGGCGGTTCTCGCCGGTGCGGATTTGCGTGCCTGCACAATGATTCGCGCCCGCTTCGACGATGCGGATCTGGAGGGGGCAAACCTGGGTGCGCTGGAGGTGTATCGCGACTCACCGGTCGATATCTGGAGCCGGTTGACGCAAACCTCCTTCGTGCGGGCGAATCTGTCGCGGGTTAACCTCGCCCATGCAGATTTGGAGCTGTGTGATTTGACCGAGGCCAACCTTGCCTCGGCCGACCTCACCGATGCGCAGATGACCAACACCTATTGCTATGGGGCGTTTCTGAAGGGTGCGGTCATGGCGTCCACCCATACCGATGGCGCGCGCGGGCTATCGCTGCCCGCGGCTTAGCGCGGGCGCGCATCTGCACGACCAAGCAGAGCGAACGAGGGCAGGGGGGCCTAGCGGGTGTGGCGGGCGCGGTGCCAGCGCTGGAAGCGCCTTTTATCTGCGCGTTCAGCGGCGAGACGGCGCACGGCGAAAACGATCTGCTTTAAACGGCGCATGACGGCCTCACACCTGGAGCGGCTGGCGGGGTGATACTCCCGTGCGGTGTCGATATGATGACGATCTGTGGACAACCATGTCGCACTATCGCGTCAGCTTCCCGGACGCTGCGACAGCGACGCCTCGGCTGTTCACACAGGTGGCAGGAATCCCTGATCCAGTGTAGGGCTTAGGGCGCGATGACCAGCGCCCCCACCCCATTGATGGCAGCCGAGATCGACGCCCTGGCGCACTCCAAGCTGCGAGCCTTGCTGCGCCACTGGCAGGACCGGAGGACCGACGGTGCGATTCCCGACCGCACCTTGCTGGACCCGATCGCCCTGGCACCGTGGCTGGGCAATCTGTTGCTCATTGAATGCCTGGAGGGAGAGCGTTTTCGCTATCGCCTTTACGGGACCGGATTTGTGGAGGCTTTTGGCCGCGAGTGGACCGGGCATGATCTGGCCGAGCTGCCGCCCGATCAGTATGCCCGCTTGCGGGAGGAGTATCTGGCCACGCTCGCGGCGGGTCAGCCGACGTGTCGCCGCCACCGTGCGCGCTTCACGGTGCCGCTGCCGGGCGGGGCGCAGCCCAGCGGTGATGTCGAAATGACCTGGGAACGGCTGGTGCTGCCGCTAGCCGATCATGCAGGCGGTGTCACGCTGCTGTTGGTTGGCGCTTTTGCCTTGCCCGAGGAGGGCGAGGCGTAGCGCACGACCGGCAGGCTTGCTCAAGGGTTCGCAGCCGGAGGCACCCCAGCGGACGGACGGTGGTGGTGGCGGTGTCCGTATCAATGGCTGGAGTTTGTACGAGTGGGCGGCAGTGGCAGGTGCTTTGACCCACCCGGCCCCCGGCTGCGAGGGGTTTGGGGTTCGTGGTCTGATCGAAACGCTGGTGTCCCTGGCGCCTCGACGGTCAGTCCATCGCGTCACTCTCCCCAAGTCCAATCCGACGGCTCAAAGCAGCGGCATCGCGCTGCGCTGTGACCACGTCGGCAAAGAGGCGAAGGTCCTGGCTGTGGCCATGACCGGCAGCCAAGCGGGCAAGGGCCGCGCGCACCGCGCCGATGCCGCGCCCCTCCGGTACGGTAAAGTCAAACCGGAACAGGCTATCGGTGCGGCGCAGCACATCGGCCGCGACGGAGCGCAGCCCCGCGGGCAGCGGGCTGGTGCTGCCGGTCTGCTCCGCTTGGGTGATCCAGCGGGCTGCCAACTGATTGGCAGCGGAGGCAAGGCTTGGCGCCCCCAGGCTGGTTGGGCATGGGCGCAGCGCGTGGCTGAACACGGCCGCCACAGCCTGATGATGGTGATCGATGCCGATCCGCACCTCGTGCGCGAAGCGGTTGAGGTCCGCATACAGCACATCCAAGCGGTCGGTCAGTGCCGCGCGCCGTTCGCCCGCTGCCGTGGTGAGCGCCCGGTAGAGCGCGCCAACCCGCAGTTCCCGATCTGCCAAATCCTGCAGCCGGGCGGCTGACCAATCTTGCAGGCGGGAGACAGCGGCCCAGGCCGCTGGCAGCGCGGCCGCAAGTGCGGCGCGATGGGCGCTAGGCATGTCTTCATGGATGGCTTCGCGCGCTGCCTGGGTGACAGTCAATTCTGCTTCCGGCACAGCAGCCTTCAAGGCGCGGCGGATTTGACGATCGATCGGACCGGCCCCAGGCTCAAATCCCGGCAGGCGATCACCCTCATGGGTGCTGGTCTGGGTCGGGCGATCCGCAGCTTCGGCTGGCGCCGGTGCACCCAGGGATTGGTTGGACGCGATCATCTGAAGTCTCCGCCACCGTCTGATCTTGAGTGCCGAGCGGGGCGGAAATTTGGTCGCGAGGAGTTGGGATGGTTAGCCCTGGTCGCGTTCCCCTGGCGCCGGGGCATGGGCGAGGTACCAGGCGCGTTGATCTTCGATTGAGGCCGTGATCAAGGCGCGCCACACCGCCTCCGCAATGGGGAGTGGAAGGCCCGCTGCGACTGCCCGGCTGCGCACCCGGTCCAGCACCTGATCCACGCGGGCGGGGGCGGACACTTCGGCGAGGCTGGCTTTGAAGCGGGCCGCGTCCCGGGTGTAGCGCGCGCGCTCGGCCAGCAAGGTCACCAGGGCGGCGTCGACGCGGTCGATTTCAGTGCGCAGGGCGTTGAGGGTGGGGGCAGTGCCAGTGCCCCATTGGGCTGGTAGGGTGGGATCAGGGTCAGTCGGCATGGGTACCTCCGGCTAACAAAACCATCAGGCGAGTATGGAAAAATCGTCAAGGGTCGTCATATCCCCCTTGCCAATTGGCCGGTTCTGGCTATATTGGAATTATTCTAAACAATGACGCACTGCTGGAGGCTGCAATGTCAACCGTCCCCGTGACTGACACCTTGTCCCGCTTGATGGCCAGCACCTATGTGCTGGCGCTGAAAACCCACGGCTATCACTGGAACGTCCGGGGCTCCCTGTTCCCTCAGCTGCACAGCTTGTTTGAGGAGCAGTATGACGGCCTTTACGAGGCTGCGGATGGGCTGGCGGAGCGGTTGCGCGCGCTTGGCGCCGATGCACCCGCCGGTCTGGCGCAACTGGGTGAACTTTCCGTTGTCACAGCCGATGGCGCCGTGGTGGACCAAATGGCAATGGTGCGTGCTCTGCGCGATGACCACTTGGCAGTTGCCAAGGTGGCTTACGAGGTGATTGCCGCAGCCGATGCGGCGGGTGACCCCGGTAGCGAAGACATGGCGACCGAGCGGGTGCAGGAGCATGAAAAGGCCGCCTGGATGCTGGGCGCCATCCTGGCATAGGCACAGGCGTGATCCATCCCCTGTGCCTCAGACCCGCCAGCGACGAAGCGCTTGGGGCACCCTGAGCGCTTCGTCCCACCGCTGCCGGTCGGTCAGCTGCGGCGGAACACCAGCGTGAAGTTGTTCGCTGGCATCGCGGTGATGATGGGTGGCGCGAACCCAACCGCGGCGGCGGCGGCGGCGACTGCTTCCAGGTCCCGCACGCCCCATGCGCTGTTCCGGGCTTTGAGGGAGCGATCAAACTCCACATTGCTGGGGGCGGTGTGCTGTCCATCGCGTCGATAGGGGCCATAGAGGATCAGGGGGCTGCTAGGGCTGAGGCAGCGTGCTGCTCCGGCCATCAAGCCAAGGCACGCAGCCCAGGGTGCGATGTGAATCATGTTGATGCACATCACCGCATCGGCTGCGGTGATTGGCCATTCGGCCGCTGCGGCGTCGAGGGCGAGGGCGGGGCGCAGATTGCCCTGTCCCGTCAGTGCAACCCAGGCGTCGATGGAGGCACGCGCCTCCGCGTCTGCATCCGTCGGCTGGAAGGTGAGGCCTGGGAACGCCTCAGCGAAGAACACAGCATGCTCCCCCGTACCGGAGGCGACTTCCAGCACCAGTCCACTGGCTGGCAGAACCTCCGCCAGCACATCGCGCAGGGGCTCGCGATTGCGTTGAACGGCAGGGGCATAAAGGCGTGGATCGGACATCCGGCGTGCTCCTCACGGCATGGCACCGCGGCGGGCCTGCACATTGCCGCTGGCAAGGTGGCCGTGATATCCGATACCGCCGTTTGGGCCAAGGCCCAGTCGGCGTGAGGAAAGCGGCATCGGCAAAGACCCGACGCTGTGTAAGGAGAGAGATCGATGCCCTACGTTGTCACCGAGTCCTGCATCCGCTGCAAGTATATGGACTGCGTCGAGGTTTGCCCCGTCGATTGCTTCTATGTTGGCGAGAACATGCTGGTGATCCACCCGGACGAGTGCATCGATTGTGGTGTGTGTGAGCCAGAGTGCCCTGCCGAAGCGATCTTGCCCGATAGCGACCCTCAGGGTGAGGCATTTTTGCAGTTGAATCGGGACTATTCGACCCAGTGGCCGAACATCACGCGCAAAGGAACGCCACCAGCTGATGCAGATGAATGGAAAGGCGTTCCCAATAAGCTGAAGGATCACTTCTCCTCCAATCCGGGAACTCCTGACTGATCACGCAGTTCTTGCATGCCAGCCTTGACTCTTTGTCGTGTGTCTTGACTCACTCTGCGACCATCCGACTGCCCGACAGCGCGCGAATTAGAGTCGCCCGAACCTGAGAGGACTCGGGGCGACTCCAAACTCAGCAGATTCGTCTACCACCCCCCTACCATGTGTGATATGTTGCACACCTGACGGTTTGAGGGACGACTACGAGGTCTCGTGCGCACGGACTTCTCCCTGGTGCCATCACGGCAGCAGGGCGCCCCTGATCCGACACCGTTGCAGGTCCATCGCTCCCCAATCAGGCAGGTTTGGGAGAGAAGGGATTTCGTTGCGGTACCTCTGCGTGCGTCATTGGATGGGAAGGCCCATGCCGAAGGACAATCCTGAATTCAATGCTGGTGATCATGTCGTCTACCCGTCTCACGGTGTCGGCAAAATCCAGGCAATCGAGACACAGTCGATTTCTGGCTACGAACTCCAAGTGTTCGTGATCACCTTTGAGAAAGACCGGATGACATTGCGTCTGCCGGTCAAAAAGGCCCAATCCGCGGGTCTCCGTCGGCTGTCCAGCCCGGCGCAAATGTCGGATGCCCTGGCGAAGCTGAAGGGCAAAAGCCGTGTGAAGCGGGCCATGTGGTCGCGCCGCGCGCAGGAATACGAGGCCAAAATCAACAGCGGTGACCCCGCCTCCATCGCTGAGGTTGTGCGCGACCTGCACCGGGCAACCGGACAGGCCGATCAGTCATACAGCGAGCGTCAAATCTACCAAGCGGCGTTGGACCGGTTGGTGCGCGAGCTGTCCGCCGTCGAACAGATCGACGAAGAGTCTGCGACCAAGAAACTGGAAGAAATTCTTCAGGCGGCGTAACGCCGGGATGCGCCGGTGCCTCAGCTGTGAGGCACCGGCCAATGCCCAGCGCTGAAATCAGTCGTTCGCCTCTGACCCTCGCCGGTCCATCACGCTGAAACTGACAACGCCGCCAGACAAGGGCCTCCCCCTTGTCGGCGGCGTTTTCCGTTTTCAACCCCTGCCCAGCTGGCTGCTCGCGCCAACTGGAGATGACCCGACCAGTGGATGGGGCGGGGCTAGACCAGCTTATCGACTGGCTTCTGCTTTTCTTTTTCCTTGTCGTCGTCCTTTGAGCCATTGATGTTGTAGCCATCAAGCCCCAGGGCGCGTTTCATTTCCTCGCTGCCAAACCCATCCAGAGCGGCCAGGGCGAGGATCGACAGGAAGGCACCAGTCGGACCTGCGGCATCGTTCCCATCGCCAGACAACCCGCCACCGGGTGGCACGGCCAGCGGCGCCCCGGTAACTGACCCCAGGCGCACCACCGACGGTGAGCGCGGCGCGCCGCTGGACTGCCCCGGCGACTCAGCCAGTGCCGCAAACTGGGTCGACTTGGCGTCAATGGAGCGGGCAAACCGGTCATAGACCTCCCGCACGGTGCGCGGGCGGCCAGTCTCGCGATCATAGAACACCGCGCGATTGGCTTGCGCGGCATCGGGTAGCAGCGCCGCCGCAGGCGTATTGCCGTTCTGCTCCACCGCGCGCAGGAACCGGGTGGCGCCACCAGCCCCTAGGAAGTGGGCCAGATAGAGATCGGCCGATGTGGCGCGACGGTCCAGCGCCTGCTCCAGATGGGCTTTGTTGCCCAGTGCAAACTCCGCCCCGAGGACGGCAGACAGATGCGGGTCGCGCCGCAGGTTCAGGATTTGCTGGCGCACTGTTGGATCAGCAACCCGCCCATCGGCCCGGATTTGCTGCGCCAGATCGCCTAAGCCGTATTTACTGCCGTGCTGCCGCACCATCTGCAGCCAAGTACTGTCGAGGAACTGATAGAGCCCAGTGGCAGAGGAGGTGCCAGCCCGCGCTTCCGGCTGGAAGGAGCTTTCCTGGGCGGCCTGCGCCATCAGGTAACCGAAATCGACACCGGTTTTCGCCGCTGCTTTGCGAATGCCCTGCAGAACCGAGCCATCGATCTCATACCCGGCAACCCGCTGCGACTGCTGCGGCGCGAGACTGGATGGTGAAGGACGGGCCATGGGGCAACTCTCTCGAACAAGGACGGTATTCGATGCCACGTCGCCCGGCAGGTTTTTCCCGGTGGGGACCCTACCCGGCAAAAACCGCCGGGTAAAGACTGCATCATCGGAAAATACTGCCGAGTAAACACGTGCTCGACAGGGGGAGTATTCAATGAAACAGGGTTGGTGTCAAATAAATCTACGGATCTGACGCAGACTGTGCCGCCGCCAGTCCAGCGATCCGGCCCAGTGTGACCGCAGTCAACAGTCCGTTGCCGGACAGATAGCCATCCACTGCTGGCCCAGACACGCCGCGTGCGGCACCTCCACCGGCCCAGAGGTTTGGCAGGCGGGAGCCATCGGGGCGCAGCACCCGCGCCGTCGCATCGATCTCCAGTCCGCCCTGGGTGTGGAACAGGGCGCCAGTGACGCGGATGCCAAAATAGGGCGGTGCCAGGGCTGGGCGGGTGGTGAAGTCGCGCCCAAACCGGTCGGGTGCGCCAGCGGCGGCGGCGGCGCTGTCCTGCAGCGTGGCGGCAAGACGCTCCAACGGCAGGTCGAAGGCCGTTGCCAGTTCCGCCAGCGAGCCGCCACCGCGGATGGCGCCCAGCGCCTCGGCCTGGCGGAAATCCTCAAACTGGCGGGCGAAGGCAAGCAGCCGATGGTCGAACACGGCGATGGCAACGCCATCGGGTTGCGCCAAGACTGACGTTGCCGCCTCGGAATACCCCTGGTGTTCGTTGGAGAACCGTTCGCCCCAGCGATTGACCTGAATGCCGCCTTCCGTCATCAGCGCCCAAGTGATCAATAGGCCATGGGGATGGGCCAGCGAGCCATGGCCTTGATAGCCGCTCAAGTCGCCCGTTGCCGCGCCAAGCCCCAGGCCCCACAGCACGGCATCGCCGCGATTGCCGGTATGCCCGGCATAGAGCGCGGTGCGCATCTCTGGCAGCCAGCGGGCGACCAGCTCCGGATTGCCGCCATAGCCGTTGCAGGCCAGGATCAAGCGATCGCAACCAATCCGCTCCACCGCACCGGAGGGGCGGGTGACCTCAACAGCGGTGATCCGGCCATCGGCGCGGTGGCGCAAGGCGCTGACTGTTGCGTTGGGCAGGATGGTGATCCCCGCGGCTGTTGCCGCCCGCTCCAACCGTGCGATCAGGCCAGCACCCGTGCGCTCTGGCACTGCGTGCATCCGCTCCAACCCATGGCCAGGGTAGAGGAAGCCTTGTAGCAACTCGAACTGCAAGCCGTGCTGATCTTCCAGCCACGCAAGCGTTGGCGCAGCGACCGCAGCAACAGTGGCGACAATCGCTGGGTTGGCCCGCCCTTTGGCTTTGGCCTGAATGTCGGCAGCAAAGGCTTGGGGTGTGTCCACCACGCCGGCGGCCGCCTGTTGGCGGGTGCCGGCTGCCGGAATGAACCCTGACGAGAGTGCCGTGGAGCCTGCGGGCGTCGCATCCCGCTCCAACACCACCACGTCGGCTCCAGCATCAGTCGCAGCGAGGGCGGCGACCAGTCCACAGGCACCGGCACCAATGATCAGTACCGGGGCGTGGGCATCAGTCGATGCGGTGTCGGCACCATCACCCTCCAGCACCAGCCGACCAGCGCTGGAGTGGGCGGTCGGATCGACCACTAGGCTTTTGGCTGCTGGGTCTCGACCGGTTTTGGTGCCTCGGCCTGATCAGTGTCTTTCATGCCTTTGCGGAAGGCCGTGATCCCCTGGGCGAGATCACCCATCAGGCGCGGGATTTTACCGGCCCCAAACAGCACCACCACGATCGCCAGGACGACCAGCCAGTGCATCAGGCTGAAACTGCCCATCGTCTTACTCCCAGTCCGCCAGCGCCGCTGGCCGTTGCGGGCAAGTTAAACGCCACCCCGGCTAGAAAGGCAACCCGCCAGAGTAAGTGTTGCTGACCGAGCGTTGAGCGTGTGCGCATGCGCACGCGGCAAGGCTGCTTCCGATTTTGCAGCGAAGCAGGTAGCGTGGCAGCGCGTCGCAGGGGGCGACGGGTTCAAGGGGGCCACCGATGGCAGGGATGACTGAGGCACGGTTGCAAGAATTGGGATTGGAGTTGCCATCGGCACCAGCACCCGCCGCCAGCTATGTGCCGACAGTGATCACCGGATCGCTGCTGTTCACAGCAGGGCAGGTGCCGGTGAAGGATGGACAGCGCCTGTTTGTCGGCAAGGTTGGCGCCACCATGGATGTCGCGACGGCGCAGGAGGCGGCCAAGCTGTGTGCCTTAAACATTTTGGCACAAGTGAAGGCGGCGATTGGCGATCTGGATCGGGTGCGCCGGTGCGTCAAGGTGCTGGGCTTCGTGAATGCCACGCCTGAGTTTGGGGAGCATCCTGCCGTGATCAACGGTGCGTCAGACCTGCTGGTTGCCGTGTTGGGCGAACGGGGACGCCACGCACGCTCAGCTGTCGGGGCAGGCTCACTGCCATTCGGCGTGGCAGTTGAAGTCGAAGCGATCTTCGAGATCGAGTGAGGCGATGGCCGACGGCGGCGATCCGCTGATCCTGAAGCAGACCGCAACCGTTTCGGAGATTCCGGCGGCCCTATGGGACGCCTGTGCCGGTGACGATAACCCCTTCGTCAGCCATGGCTTTCTGTCCGCGCTTGAGGACAGCCAGTCCGTTGGCGATGAGACGGGGTGGCTGCCGCGGCCAATCACCGCCTGGCAGGGCGAGCGGATGGTGGCAGCCATCCCCGCCTACGCCAAGCTGCATTCCTATGGCGAGTATGTGTTTGACCACGCCTGGGCCGATGCCTATCGACGGGCGGGTGGGCGCTATTATCCCAAGCTGCAGGTGGCAGTGCCCTTTACTCCAGTGCCGGGGCCACGGCTGTTGATGCTGCCCGGCGTTGATGAGGACATGCCCCGCCGTCTGGCCCGCGGTCTGGTGGAGATAGCCGAGCGGATGGCTGTCTCCTCAATCCACATGACCTTCGCCCCGGCGGCGACGGCAACTGCGCTCGCCCCCCATGGCTGGTTGGTGCGCACAGGCTATCAATTCCATTGGGAGAACCGCGGTTATCGCAGCTTTGAGGATTTTCTGATCGATCTTGCCAGCCGCAAGCGCAAAAGCATTCGCAAAGAACGGCGCGAGGCACAGGACAGCGGTTTGACCATCCTCCGCCTGACTGGACCTGCCATTGAAGAACGCCATTGGGACGCGTTCTATCGTTGCTACCGCTCCACCTCAGACCGGAAATGGGGTCAACCCTATCTGACGCGTGCGTTCTTCTCTCACTTGAGCGAGCGGATGGCCGACCGCGTGCTGTTGGTGCTGGCGGAGGATCGCGGGCGCCCGATCGCTGGTGCGCTCAACTTGATTGGCGCCGATGCGCTTTATGGCCGCAATTGGGGTGCACTCGAGCACCGGCCATTTCTGCATTTCGAGTGCTGCTACTACCAAGCCATCGAGTTCGCCATCGAACGCGGCCTTGCTCGAGTGGAAGCCGGTGCTCAGGGGGAGCACAAGCTGGCACGCGGCTATCTGCCAACAGAAACGCGCTCGCTGCACTGGCTGCTCGACCCTGGATTCCGCCAGGCGGTTGCAACCTACCTGATCAAAGAGCGCGCCTACGTGGCAGCCGAACAAGCAGCCCTCAGCGACGGCAGCCCGTTCCGCCAGGACCCGCCCAGCTTTGGGTGAGGCAGCAAGGCCACGGGCGGCTGGTGCTTGGCCTGCCGTCGCGGATTAACGTTGGGCCGCGGGTGGGGCGCCACGGAAGCAGCCAACCGTGTAGGGATACTCCGCTGTGAAGCGATAGTGGTAGCGCTCTTCCACCCGCCCATCGACGAGCACGGGGCCATGGCGGCCATGACAAGCATCCAGATCAGCGTTGGTCACCAGCCTGCCATCCGCGAAACGCGGTCCCAGAATCGGGACACCGTCAATCATCCAGCCAACTGGTGCATCGGCAGGATGATTGGCGGGCACCATGCAAGGCGACCAAGTGTGATAATGGTAGCGGCCTGAGCGTTCCGGATGGCCCGCGCAGACGTCTTGAATCTCATAGGCGGCCGCATCGCGCCCATGCAGATCGAAGGCGTTGAACAAGGCAACACCAGTGACTGTCACCCCAATCAGTCCCATCGGCACGCAGTTGGCGGTATCGGTGATCACCGGGTCGGCAGGCAGGCGCAGCTCAACCTCCCGTGCCTGCAAGCGATTGGGATTGCGGTCATAGGCGAAGGCAGGGGTGCCGGGCGTGATCGGGAAGTGACCGGTTGCATGGGCGGGCAGACCATTGGTGCGGATCACGCGCCACGGCCCCTCGCGCCGGATCGCAAGTTCGGGTGACCATGTGTCCGCCCCTTGAACAGTCGGCTTCTCCGCAGGGTACCAAAATCCATCGCGCACCCAGGTGCCAGTACGATGGGCGCCACCACCACCGGGAAAGCGCGCATTGCACGCCACCACCGACCCCGCGACTGGCTCACGACTGATTTTCCCATCGCCCAACGGCAGCGGGGCGGCGGTCAATTGCGGATGGGCGCTGGCTGCCAGCGACAGTGCCGCCACTGCGATCCCAAACCCAACGGCGATCCCTTGCGCTGCCATCGCACTCTCCCCCAGTTGATACAGGCGATACGGACCAAGGTCATGCCGCATCCCCAAGCCTATCGCTGGCGCAATGTGGCGAGGCCAGCGGTGAGGCGATGCCAGTCGGCGCGGGTTGGGCGCAGCAGGGCGGATAGGCTGAGGCCCAGCGTGGAGCGGACCAGCCAGCCCAGATAGAGGGCGGCGGCCCAGCGGGTCACCACATAGGCAATCGCGGCCCCCATCAGGCCATGGGCTGGTACCAGCCACCACAACAGCACACCGTTCAGAATCAGGCTTGCCACTTCGGCTTGGTTGAGCGCGAGGGCGCGGTCATAGGCCTTGAAGGTCAGCACTGCGAAGTCCTTCAACGCCAGGGGTATCACCCCCAGCAGCAGCACCCGCACAAGGTCCGACGCTTCGGCGAAGGCCGGCCCCCACAGCAGGCTAAGGGCGAGGGGCGCCAACAGCGCGAGGCCACCAGTGGTCGCCAGCATCAAGCCAAGGGTTAAGCGCAGATAAAGGCCGATCACGGCAGGACGGCTGTCGACATCGGCCGCGCAGGCGCGCGGGAACGCGATCATCGCAACCGAGTTGGCCAGGGTGGCTGTCAATTGCGCCAGATTGACTGCGACCACGTAGAGACCAAGGGCTGCCGGAGCCAGATTCTGCTGGATCAGCATCTGGTCAACGCGGCCATTCATCATGCCCACCACGTTGGAGGTGTGGATCTTCAAGCCATAGCTGACCAACTCGGTGGAAGCCGGGCGATCCGGCCGCCAGCCACCCCACCCGGCGGCAACACACAGGGCAGCCGCCACCAGCGTCGGGATGATGTGGGCAACCAACCACGCGACGGCGAAGCTGGTGACGGTTGCGATGTCAAACAGCAACCAGACCCCCGCCACAGCGAGCACATACACTCCCCCCAGGCTGAGGCGGAGGGCATTCCACACACCCAGGCGCATATGCCCGCGCAACATCTCTTGAAACACCATGCCCAGGATGTGGCAGGGAATGATCAGCAGCAGCAGGCGGGCCGCCTCCACCACCTCCGACCGCATGCCGTCATAGGCAAGCGGCAGGGCCACCCACCACCCCAGACCGATGCCGATCAGCGACACCGCGACGCCAAGCCACAGCGCGTTGGCGAACACACGCCGCGCAGGCAGGCGGCCATTGGCGCTGAAAAACATCACGGCGTCGTTCAAGCCGATCACCACCAGATAGGCGATCGTGGTTGGCCACAGCATGGCAGCTGCGAATTCGCCTCGGCCTTCGGGCAGCAGCAACCGGGCTGCCAGGATGCTGCCGATCAGATTGATCGCCTGCAAACCGCCAGTGGTGAAAAGGGTTAACAAGATCGCGCGCATAGGGGGGTCTCTGGGGTAGTCGCTCTGGGGGGCTTTCCCCGGCCCCTGGGTGGCGCCATACTTGACCCACCACTTGGCGCCCGTCCATCCCCGGCCGACCCACGATCCCCCATGGGAGGCCGCGGCGTTTTCGTGCGACCACGCTTCGTTGGACAGGATCTGGCGGGGCCGAGCAAGGGAGAGTCCAGAATGTCCAGATATCGGCGCATCATGGTCAAATTGAGCGGTGCTGCGATGGCGGGCACGGGCTCCCAAATCTTTGATCGGATCGCAATTGAGCATATCGTCGATCAAGTAGTGGGCGCGATCGACTTGGGTGTGGCCGTGGCGATTATGGTCGGCGGTGGGAATATCTTCCGGGGCAATGTTGCCAGCGCCTGGAATATTGAGCGCGCCGAGGCCGACAATATGGGCATGCTCGCCACTGTCATCAACGGGGTGATGATGCGGGCAGCCATCAACGCCAAAACCCCAACCGACGTGCGGGTGATGTCGTCAATCGCGATCAATCAGATGGCGGAACCCTACATTCGCCTGCGTGCCAACCGGCATCTGGACAAGGGTTCGATTGTGGTCTTGGTCGGCGGCATCGGGCAGCCCTATGTCACGACGGACTATCCCTCGGTGCAACGCGCGCTGGAATTGCGCTGTGACGCCATTCTTGCTGCCAAGCACGGGGTCGATGGAGTGTTCACGGCTGATCCCAAGCGCGACCCGGCCGCCAAGCGGTTCTCCACCATTTCCTTCGATGATGTCATCCGGCAGGATCTGCGGGTGATGGACCAGTCGGCCATGTTGTTGGCACGCGATCATCGCCTGCCAGTCCATCTGTTTAATTTCGACAAGCCGGGTGCGATTCGTCGCATCTGTTTGGGCGAAGATGTTGGAACCACCGTCACCCATGACGCGGCCTTGCAATTGGTAGAAGACGCAGCCTGACGCACGGATTTGCGCTCCCCGCAACAGTTGCCGTGACAGCGCGTCGCGCCGCCAACACTGGCAATCACCGCGCTGACATGCTTTGGTCCGCGAAGGCGGTTGCCGTGCCAAATCAAGCGATTGGCTGGTGCGCCGCAGCAATTCGGGACTGGAGATCGCGGTGTCGCGGCAGCTCCGGCCCAGCTTGGCATGGGGAGGCATCATGGCTCGGGTAGCAGTGGTCACCGGCGGCACGCGCGGAATTGGGGCTGCGATTTCAACCGCCTTGAAGGCAGCTGGCTACACCGTCGCCGCCAGCTATGCAGGCAACGACGCTGCGGCCCAGAAGTTCAAGGATGAAACCGGCATCCATGTGGAAAAGTGGGACGTCGGCAGCGTTGCCGCCTGCCGCGAGGGCATCGCGCGGGTGGAAGCTGCCTTGGGTCCAGTTGAGGTGTTGGTCAACAATGCAGGCATCACCCGCGACGGCTTCTTCCACAAGATGACCGAAGAGCAGTGGGATGAAGTGATCGCCACCAATCTGAAGTCCTGCTACGGCATGTGCCGGGCAGTGATCGAAGGGATGCGCACCCGCGGCTTTGGCCGGATCGTCAACTTGTCATCGGTCAATGGTCAGAAAGGTCAGCTGGGCCAAGTGAATTATGCCGCTGCGAAGGCGGGCATGATTGGCTTCACCAAGGCGCTGGCGCTGGAAGGTGCGTCCAAGGGCATCACTGTCAACTGCATTGCCCCCGGCTATGTGTTGACGGAGATGACCGGCGCGATCGCCCAGCCGGTGCTGGACAAAATCATCGCGCAGATCCCGATTGGCCGCATGGGCCTGCCAGCCGAGATTGCACGGACGGTCTTGTACTTGGTCGCCGACGAGGCTGCCTTCATCACCGGCGCCACGATTTCCATCAATGGCGGCCAGTATATGGTGGGCTAACCAGCCGCCAGATATCGGCGTCAGACAGGGGAGTGTTGAGACGGCGGAAGCGGATTGCTTGCGCCGTCTCCTCCCGCGCAATCCAGCCCGTGGCTTCCAAGCGGGCGAGATGGGCCAGGGTTTCGCCAATGGCGAAGCCCAACTCATGCAAATCCAGGTCGCGCGAAAACAGCACGGGCATCAGCTCCACCGCCGTCGCGGGACTGGACAGGGCGGCTAGCAGTGTTGTCAGACGCTCGGCATGGTGCCGTCGCAGGGCGGCGCAGCGTGCGTGCAGGCCAACAAAGGGTCGCCCGTGGGATGGCAGCACCAGTGTGCTGGCGTCCAGCGGCTCCAACCGGTCCAAACCGCGCAAGTAGTCCGCCAGCGGGTCGCCAGCGGGTTCGTGCGGCCAGACTGCGACGTTGGGGGAGATGCGCTCCAACACCTGATCGGCGGCGATCAGCATCCGCTCCTCGTCATTGACCAACAGCGCTTGGCCTGGCGCGTGGCCGCTGACCAGACAGACCCGCCAGCGTCCCGTGCCAATCTGTAGCTGGTCGCCATCCCTCAGGCGCTGGAAGCGATCCGGCACGCTGGGCACACCGCGGTCATACCCCCGTGGCAGAGCGGCCAAAGCCGCACGACGCGTGGCATCCAGACCGTGGCGGCACCAGAAATCCAACCGGCGCTGCCGCTCGGCTGCCTCAGGCTCAAACCGGACAGCACGGGTGGTTAGGAACTCTGCCTCGCTCATCCACACCGATGCGCCGGTGCGGGCACTCAGCCAAGCCGCGCAGCCAACATGGTCTGGGTGGAAGTGGGTGACGATGATGCGCGACAGGGTGATGTGTTCCAGCACCTGCTCCCACAGCGCCAGGGTGGCATCAATGCCGAACCCTGTGTCCACCAGCGCCCAGCGCTCGTCCTCTGCAATCAGCCATAGGTTGATGTGGTTCAGCCGAAATGGCAGAGGCATGCGCACCCAATGCAGGCCGGGGCGCAGCGGCAAGGCTTCGCCCGGCTGTGGTAAGCGCTCAGCGCTGGGGTCTGTAAGCAGGTCCATTATTGCACACATTGTTCCAGTCGATCAGTCTAGCGGTAATGCGCGCTTTTGTCCCTGGCGCGAAAAGCGCCGGGGCACGATATAGCGTGCGCCCTTGCGGAAGACAGCGGTCAGAGAACCGTGGGCGGGAGAGGAAGCGGACGCGTGGTTTCGGCATTCCCTTTGGTCGATCTTGGTATGTGTTTCGACACCATGCCCCTGCCGGTGATGGTGACCGACGCGGACCTGGTCGCCCCTGGCCCTCGGATTCTCTATGCCAACCCGGCGTTGTGTCGGCTGACCGGCTTTGCGGAGGCGGAGTTGCTGGGCAACTCGCCGCGCCTGCTGCAAGGCCCGGCAACCGATCGCGGCGCCATGCGCTCCTTGAAGGAGACGTTGGATTCGGGTCGGGTGTGGCAGGGCTCAACGGTCAATTACCGCAAGGATGGCACACCGTTCCTGATGGGATGGTGCGTGTCACACCTGCGCGCGACCGATGGCACGCTGATTGGCTACATCTCGGTGCAAGACAATCTGACCGACCGAAGAGCCGAAGCGGACGCCCGCGTGCGCGAAGCGGAGCGCGACCCGGCCGTAGGTCTGCTCACCCAACCCTCCCTGATCCGGCGGTTGGCAGAGTTGGTGCGCCTCGCAGAGGAGGGGACGGCCCCGTTTCCAGTGGTGCTGGCGGTGCAGTTTGACCATCTGGGTGCCTTGTCTGCGCCGTTGACCGAGCTGGCGCTGGCCGCCTTCATGGCTGAGCATGGGCGGCGATTGACGGCGGCAGTGGGCTATGACCGGGTTGGTTTTGTGGCACCTGACCGGTTTCTGGTGGTCTGCCCGGACATCGACCGCATCGCCATGATCCGGGATAATTTGCAGGTGCCGGTGACCATCTCCGGCGTGCGCTATCACGCCAGTGCCACCATCGGCATGGCAATCTATCCTGTCGATGGGGGCAGTGCGGAGGCGTTGACCCGGGCCGCAGTGCTGGCGGCCACCGACAGCCAGCGGCGCGGGGCCACCGGGAAACTGGTGCCGTTCCAGCAGGACACCGCTGAGCGAGTGGCGCGTGCCGCTGGCATCGAGCGCTCGTTGCGTGCCGTGCACGCGCGTGAGCGGTTCAGCGTGCGCTTCCGTCCAATCGCCCGCATCGCCACCTCGCAAGTGATTGGCGTGGAGGCCATGCCGGAGTGGCATGACCCTGACCTCGGCATTGTGGGTGCAGACGAGTTGCTACCCGTTGCCGAAGCGGCCTCCATGCTCAGCACCATCGGCAGCTGGACGATTGAGGCTGCCGTGGGGGAATTCGGGCAGACCGTTCCCTCAACCCGCGATGTGATGCTGGTCCTGGACATTGGGGCCGGGCAGGTTGGGGACAGCGGACGCACCCGGCTTTTGGCGGCCGTTGCCGATGCCTTGCATCTGCACGGTCTTGGGCATCACCAACTGGTGCTGTCAGTACCAGCCAGGGTGCTGACACAGCGGGACGTGCTGCACACGCTGATGGCAATCCGCACCATCGGGGCGCGGATTGCCGTCGATGGGTTGGGCCGACCGGGGGTGGACTTCACCCTGATTGCTGACGCACCCGTCGATTTCGTCAAACTGGACCCTGCGATGGTTCGCTCCATGCGGGACAGTCGGCGGGCGCAGACGGTGTGCCGTGGCTTGGTTGGTCTGGCCCAGGACCTTGGGCTGACCGTGCTGGCGTTGGGGGTGTTGAGCAATGCCGACCGCGAGCGGTTGGCGGATGTCGGCTGCGATCTTGGTGTCGGTCCGGTGTTCGGCCCACCGTCCAACGTGGCCGATGCCCTGCAAGTGAGTGCCGCCAGTTTGAATCGATCCTAGCCAGGACGAAGCTTGGTTAACGACTTCGGGCAATAAGCGGTGTATGCTGCCAAAGGACCGGGAGTTAGGGCCGGGAGTCAGGTGAGCATGGCTGCGGAAGCATTAAGCGCGGACGAACCGATGTCTGGCGGCCCTCGCCGGGGGGGCAACGGCTTGCCACGCGACACCATCGCGCTTGTCATCGCATGGGTGGTGTTTTTCGGCATTGTCGTCACTCTGGTCAGCTGGTTGGCAATCAATGCCGACAAAACCCGGGCGGAATGGCCAGTGCGGGTGCCGATGGTCATTCTGGCCCTGATGGGTGCGGAGCCTGCCGAGCCTGCTCCAGCCCCAGAGCCTCCATCAGCATCTGTCGCGCCTGTGGCGGCGCCTGCAGCGCCCGTCGCTGCCCCAGAACCGCCCCCGCCTCTGCCAGCGATGCAGCGGGTGGCGCTGGCGCCAGCGCCCATCCCCAGCATGATCGAGGTGGGACCCCATGGCCCGCTGCCGCGGGTTGGCCCACTGGGAGAGCGGCCCTTCCAAATTTACGCCCATCCCTTTGAGGCGATGGACGACCAGCCGCTGATCGCGGTGTTGGTCACTGGCTTAGGCCTGGAGCGGGCCGAGTTGTCCGCAGCGCTGGATCGGCTGCCGCCGGAGGTGAGCCTCGCCTTCTCCCCCTATGCGCCGAACCTGCCCGAGTTGGTGGGTGGCGCGCGCGAGCATGGACACGAGGTGTTGCTGGCGGTTCCGATGGAGCCGTTGGAGTTTCCACGCGTCGATCCGGGCCCCTACACCCTGCTCAGCAGTCTGTCTCCGGCGGAGAACCTTGACCGGCTGTCTTGGGTGTTGAGCCGCGCTCCCGGTGCCATCGGCGTCGTGGCGGAGGAGGGGGGGCGGTTTGCCACCTCCATGCGCGCCTTGTTGCCGATGATGGAGGTGTTGAGCCGCCGGGGTCTGATGGTGGTGGATCCGCGCACGGCTGCGGGATCGGTCACCGGTCGGGTGGCGCGCGATTTGGGAGTGCCACGCGCTCTTGGAACCGTCGCGATCGCCCATGACGCCAATCCACGCAGCATCGATCAGCGCCTGTTCGATGCCGAGGCGGTTGCGCGTGGCGGCGGCGCGGCGCTGGTGGTTGTCTCCGTCAACGAGATTGCGATTGACCGCGTGGTGCGGTGGACTGGCCTGCTGCCGCGGCGGGGCATTCGACTTGCGCCGGTGTCTGCCATCGCCAATCGTCAGCCAGAACCATGATCGCCGCAGCTGACTCACCCCCCAAAGGCTATCGTCTGGGTGCTGGTGTCATGGTGGTGAATGGCGCGGGCCTTGCCTTTGTTGCTGAGCGCAGCGACGCCCCTGGGGCGTGGCAAATGCCCCAGGGTGGGCTTTCCCATGGTGAGTCGCCCGAAGAGGCCGCCTATCGCGAACTCGAAGAAGAAACGGGCATCACGAGTGTCGAGCGGTTGGCTGAAGTGCCTGGCTGGTTGACCTATGACTTTCCAGCAGAGGTGGCCGCCGGACGCTGGAAGGGCAAATGGCGCGGCCAGTCGCAGCGCTGGTTCCTGGCGCGCTTCACCGGGCCCGAGGATGAGATTGACCTTGGCAAGGCCGATGCTGAGTTCCGAGACTGGCGCTGGGTTGACGTTGGTATTGTCCCCGACTTGATCATCGCGTGGAAGCAGCCACTGTATCACACCGTGGTTCAGCACTTTCTGCCGATCATTCGAACGGTGACTGACAGCCCGTCCGCGCATAGCTGACCGCGGGTTGGCTGAAGACAGTGCCCGTGTCGCGCTGCAGGGTCCTCGCGCGAGCAAGCGGGAAGGGGGGTGGCAATGCAGCGGTTTCTATTGGCTTTGATCTTTCTAGGCGGCTGGTGTTTTCCATCATTGGTTTTGGCCCAGCAGCCGCCTGTGGTTATAGAGTGGTCGGACGGTCAATCGCCCGACGGTGTCGCTGGGTTGGTGCGTAGCCTTGCGGCTGAGGGGCGTAGCGTTGTCGTCCGCCCATCTGCTTCTGGCACCTCAAGCCCCGGGGCGAGCACAGCGGAGCCGCGGCCCCTCACGGTGACGGCTCCACCCAGTGTGTCAGCGCTGTTCTCGCAGGGACTTGACCGCGGCATCGAGGCAATGACCCATCTGCCAGCGTTGCCGTCGGCCGTGTCGATGTCGTTTGCCAACAGCCAGTCGCCGCTGTTTGTGGTCGCCGCGCTGGTGCCGGGCCTGCTGGTGCTGATTGGCGGATTGTGGGTGAGCGGCGCGCAGGACCGGCGACGCCAGCGGCATCTTGCGCCCGATGCTGATTTGTTGGCCCGCCTTGGTCCGGCCATGCGGCGTCTGGTGATTGATGGTGGCATCCTGCTCCTGGCCGCCACTCTGTTCTCCTTCAGCTTGGACTGGATACTGCCGACGGCTGATGCAACGCGAAGTGCAGCGTCCGCCGTGGGCAGCGCCGCAGTCGCAGCAGCCGTCTATTTCGTGGTGGGGCGATTGGCCCTGACGCCTGGGGCCAACGGGAGAAGCTTGCTGCCCATTGCGCGGCCGCATTGGCACTTCCGGGTGCTGGTGGTCTATGGCGCCTATGGGGCGGTCATTCTGGCTGTGCTGGAGTGGTTGCGTGCTGTCGGTGCCGAACCTGCGTTGGCTGCAGGCTGGTTCATGCTGCACGGCTCCCTGATCACCGTGTTCAAGGTGTGGTGGTTCTTTACCGGGCGCCGGGAGATTGCGGCGTTGGCGATGATGGGGGCGACGGGACGGCTTCGACGCCTGCTGGCGCATGCCCTGCCGTGGCTGCTGGCAGCCAGCGCCGTTGGCATCTGGTCGATCGGTCGGGTTGCAGCCGTGGCGCCGGATGGCCCCGCCTGGGGCGTAGCCGCGGCGCGGACGCAGTTGGTCGTGGTGTTGGCGCCGGTGTTGGCAGGCATGTTGGCCACTGTGGCCCGTGAGGCCTCCGGTCGATTGGTTGGGCCCACGCCAAATCCATTGCAGCAGGCGATCATCACTGTGTCTGGTCAGCTGGGTGCCGCCTGCGGGTGGATCGTGTCGCTGATAGCGCTGGCGGGCATCTGGCAGTTCTTCCTGGCGGGTCTGATGTCTTCCGAGCTGGCGGCTGCTCTGCGCAACCTGCTGCTGGTGGGTGCCCTGGTGCTGGCTGGGTGGGTGGTCTGGTCATTCCTCACGGCGTTGTTTGATGCCTATGCCCCTCGGCGCGCGGCAACTGTGCCGGGCGAGGAAGACGATCATGAACAAACCACCACCAGCCGTCTGGGCACGGTTCTGCCCTTGATCCGGTCGTTTGTCCTGGGAGCTGTGCTGGGTTTGACCCTCCTGGTGGTGCTGTCCCGACTGGGCGTCGACATCGCCCCCTTGCTTGCGGGCTTTGGCATTTTGGGTTTGGCAATCAGTTTCGGCAGCCAGGCCTTGGTGCGGGATATCGTTTCCGGCATTTTCTTCATTGCCGATGATGCGTTCAGAGTGGGCGAGTACATCGACACCGGGCGCTTGAAGGGAACAGTGGAGCGTATCTCCGTGCGCTCCGTCCAATTGCGCCATCAGTCGGGTTTGGTCCACACCGTTCCGTTTGGACAAATTCAATCGGTCACCAATGCCAGCCGCGACTGGGCCACAGTGAAGTTTAACCTGCGCCTGGATCGCGAAGCTGATTTGGAGCGAACCCGCAAACTGGTGAAGAAGGTTGGCCAAGCCATGCAAGAGGATGGCGAGCTTGGCCCCGAAATCCTGCTGCCCTTGAAGCTGCAAGGACTGGCGGACGTGGATGATTCCGCCATGATCGTGCGCCTAAAGATCACAACGCGCCCAGCGCGAGCCAGTTGGGTGCAGCGCGAAGCGCTGAAGCGGGTGCTGGCCGCTCTGCGCGATGCCGGTATTCCGCTGGCAACCAATGCGGTGTTGGTCCGTAGCGATTCTGCGGACCACATCGCCAGCGGCGCGGCAGCAGCGGGCTAGGGTGTTGCTGGTTCCGGCAGCGGACGTTTGACGCCGCTCTCGCTGCGCGTGACAGGCGGCTCAACCGTGGGCGTGACGCTATCGACACGCACCAGGGCGCGGGCCAACTCCAAGAGGGCGCGGCGAACGTCCGGATTGTGCAGGGCATCGAACAGCTGCTGCATTTCCGCAGCGTCGCGCCCGGTGAGCGTGGGCAGCGGCGCTGTGCTGTGGCCGAGATCCTTGAAAAAGTAGCCGATGGGCACTTGCAGGGTTTCACAGAACTGCAACAACTTCGGCACCGAGATCGAACTCTCGCCGCGCTCGTATTTGCGCACCTGCTGAAACCCAAGCTTGACCTTGACACCAAGATCACCCTGGCTATAGCCCATCTGCATGCGCCGCTTGCGCAGCGCTTTGCCGATGACGAGGTCGACGGGTTCGGGTAAGTCTTCCACCGACCGCTCCGCTAGAATGAGTGGCTGACGCGCTGAATGACCGCGCCTTGCCACTATTAAGCGGGATACCCCCCGTCAACGTCAAGTATATGCAACCCTGAACTTCGCAACCGAAAGTCACTTTTTTCGGTGCGGAGCGACTTATCATATAAAAGGTTTAGCGTTCAACCGAGGGATCTGGCATCGTGTAGTTGGCCAAGCTCTTGGTCAGGTCTACCACCCGACGGCGCACCCGCTCGTCGTCAATTCTGTCGAATGCGCGCGCAAGTTCCAGTATCTCACGACGGCTCAATTCTCCATCGAAACCAGCACCTTCTTCCGACAAGCCAGCCTTCTTGATCCGAAGATCGGCTGGCATATCGTCAAAAAAGAAGGAAACCGGCACCTCCATCACTTCGGAGAGCTTGAAAAGCCGTGCTGCACCAACTCGATTTGCACCCCGCTCGTACTTTTGGACTTGCTGGAACGTAAGACCCAGCATCTCCCCAAGCTTTTCCTGGCTGAGCCCGAGCAGCGTGCGCTTCAAGCGAATGCGGCTGCCAACGTGGACATCGATCTTCTGAAGCCGACGCTTTTCCGATTCCGGCTCGCCGGTCCGACCGCGCCCACCTCTGAACACCTTCTTTTCTTCCGACATTGCCGCCTCACACCGAACCACTGTCGATGAAGTGGTATCGTCGCCGAAGAATGGCGTCAATGTGGTAATCGGGAGGAATTTTGGAATGCTACGTCTTATACGTGTACCTTTCGGCGGTGCAGCAGGACAGAGACCAGAAAGAGCCCTACAACCAAACCAGAAACAGGCAACTGATTTAACCTAGAATAGAGCGTCCCTACAGGTATGGCGCGCGGTAGCGGCCCGTCCACTACCCCTTCCTCTTCCAATGACAGACTGGCAACGACACGGCCAAAGGGATCGATAATCCCGCTGATTCCCGTATTTGCGACGCGAACCAGTGGCAATCCTTCCTCTATGGCGCGGAGACGAGAGATAGCCCAATGCTGAAATGGTCCGGCGCTGTAGCCATACCAAGCATCGTTAGTTAGGTTCAGCAACCAGTCCGGACGGTCCCGGCGGTCTACAACTGCACCGGGAAATATCACCTCATAACAAATGAGTGGCCCGACCGCGGGTAAACCAGCGATTCGCAACGACCTGGGTCCAGGGCCGGGGGTGAACTCTCCGCCAGTACCGCCAGCGATTCGCTCTATTGGCAGCCAGCGGCGTAGCGGCACATACTCTCCAAATGGGACGAGGTGCGCCTTGTCGTAGGTGCCCAGCACACTTTGGGCCGAGGCATCCAGCACCACCATGCCATTGCCATAGCGCGGCCCTTCGGGTGTGACCTCCAGCCGTGGCGTGCCAATCAGCCAGACGGCCTCCAAATTCAGGGCGCCCAGGGCCGCGCGAGCATCGGCCGCGTGCTCCAGAAAAAACGGCGTGGCCGTTTCTGCCCACAGGATCGCAGTCGGGGCGATCCCTGCAGGTTGGGCACTCAACTCCAGATGCTTGCGGAAATTCGCCACCCGAGCGGCTTGATCCCATTTCAAGCTTTGCGGAATGGCGGGCTGAACGAGGCGCAGCCAAACACCAGGCACCATTGCCTCCCAGGCATGCAGGCTGAGGGCCTCGGTCAAGCGCACAGCGCCACCCGCGAACAGCGCGGCCACGAGGCCGAGGGCTGCCATCGGGCCGATCCAGCGCCGACGCTCCAGGGTAACGGCAAGGACGGGCAGGCTGGCCGCCAACACGGTCACCAGGGTCAACCCATAGGCGCCCAGCACGGCAGCCATCTGCATCGGCGCAGTGAACAGCCCCCATGGGTCAACCCAGCCATAGGCCAACAGATTCCAGGGGAACCCAGTGAACAGGGTGCCGCGGGCCAGTTCCGCCACTGTCCAGGCGACCGTGAACAGCAGCGGCTGGCTCGCATCGGTGCGCCGCGCGCCAACAGCAACGGCGAGGGCGGTGAACACCGCGAGCACTGCCGGCAATCCAAACAGCGCAGCTGGCAGCAGCCACCAGAACCGCTCCACCTCCACCAACAGGGCGTTGGCAATCCAGTAGAGGCCAGCGGTGTGATGGCCGAACCCAAACCACCAGCCGGTGATCAGGCCTCGGCGCAGGCTGACCCCACGGCAGAGCAGCAGCAGACCAACCAGTGCTGGGATTGCAGCAGGCAGCAGATGAACAGGCGGCAAGGCCGTGGTGAGCAAGGCGCCCAGAGCGAAGGCGAGCAGCCAGCGGCGCCACCCAACCAGATCGGCAAGCGCAAGCAGCGCCAACCGGCGACTGCGGATGGGTCGTGCCACAGTCGTCATGTCCAGGCTATCCTCTTCAGAGTCGCTTACGGGTCGACCGTGACGACGGCTGAGATGGGCAGATTGCGCACGCGTACGCGGGAAATCCGCCGGGCATCCCCGGCCAGCACCTCAAACTCCACCCCTGCCGGATGAGCGATCACCGCTCCCGGTTCGGGCAAGCGCCCGGCCAGCCGCGCGACCAGCCCGCCCAGGGTTTCAACGGCGTCGCGCTCCTCGCCGGTGAGGAACCGACCAAGGCGCGCTTCAAGAGCATCCAGCGGGATTGCGGCATCGGCGACGAGGGTGCCATCTGGACGCGTTTCGAGGGCGGTCACCTCCTCCTCGTCATGCTCATCCAGAATGTCGCCGACAATCTGTTCAACCAAATCCTCAATGGTCACCAGACCATCGGTGCCGCCATACTCATCGACGACAATCGCCAGATGCAGGCGCTTCAGTCGCATATCGCGCAGGCAATCGACCACCGACATGCTGGGCGGCACAAACAACACCTTGCGCATCAACCGGTCGAGACCGGGTGAGGTGCCGCGGCGGTGGGCCTGCAGCACGTCCTTCACGTGCAACATGCCGATCACATCATCCAGCCCATCGCGGTAGACGGGCAGACGGGAATGGGCTTGGTCCGCGAACACACCGACGACGTCAGAGAAGGGCGTGGTTGACTCAATCGCAATGATCCGCCCGCGCGGCACCATCACATCCTCCACCCGCACATCGCGCAGGCGCAGGATGTTTTGCAGCAAGGATCGTTCACCAGCCTCCAAAGGGTCAGCTGAACGCCGATCATCGGCGATCAATTCCTCAATGGTTTCGCGCACAGTGTCGCCGCCCCGGTGCTGGAACAGACCCTTTAAGCGACCAAACAAGCCGTCCCCGGCGCGTGGGCCAGACGTATCGCTCATTGGGCGGCCTCCAGCACGGCGTCCTCATGATAGGGGTCAGCAATGCCGAGGGAGGCGAGCACATGACGCTCCAGCCCCTCCATCACCTCGGCCTCTGCATCCACCTCATGGTCGAAACCGACCAAGTGCAGGGTGCCGTGGACCAGGAGGTGGGTCAGGTGCGCGACCAGCGACTTGCCGTCGCGCCGCGCCTCACGATCCGTGGTCTCAAAGGCCAGGATCAAATCGCCGATGTGGGGGGGCGGAGCGCCGGTCAGCCGTGGCAGGCGCGGGTCGTCGGAGGGAAAGGACAGCACGTTGGTTGGCTTGTCCTGTCCGCGCCAAGCGCGATTAACGTCGCGCACGCGGGCATCATCGGACAGGCATACTGCAATCGTGCCCGCCGCGTCGCCCAAGCCCGCGCCTGTCAGCGCGGCAGCGATGCTGCGATGGACCAGCGCCTCGAGATCGGTGATCTCGGTCCAGTCCGGGTGATCAACCGCAAGGTCGATCTCCAAATCGGTCCCTTCAGTGGGTCCGACGGGTGCCAGGGTGAACAGCTCCCCCGGCTGGGGCGTCGGCGACGGTTGGGGACCGCCGCTACTATGGTCGTCGCTCATCAAGTCCTCTCGATCACTCGGCTGGCGGGGGCGTCAGTCGGGCGTCAAGAGCGTTATAAGCGCGAACGATGCGTGTGACCAGAGGGTGTCTTACGACATCTGCATCGGTGAAGCGCACAAAGGCCACTCCATCCACACCGGCCAAGGTGTCGGCTGCATCGCGCAGACCAGATTTTGCGCCCATCGGCAGGTCGATCTGCGACAGATCACCAGTGATGGCCATGCGACTGTTCTCCCCCAGACGGGTGAGGAACATTTTCATCTGGGTGGGCGTGGTGTTCTGCGCCTCGTCCAAAATGATGTAGGAATTCGCCAGCGTGCGCCCGCGCATGAAGGCCAGCGGGGCAATCTCGATGGTGCCGGTGGTCAGATGCTTTGCCACCAATTCTGCCGGCAGCATGTCGTACAGGGCATCGTAAAGGGGGCGGAGATAGGGGTCGATCTTCTCCCGCATGTCGCCCGGCAAGAAACCCAGCCGCTCACCCGCTTCCACTGCGGGGCGCGACAAGATGATCCGGGTCACCTTGCCGGAGGTGAGCAAGGCCACCGCCTGCGCCACGGCAATATAGGTTTTGCCAGTCCCGGCGGGCCCGAGGCCAAACACCAGCTCATGGGTTTTCAGCGCGCGGATATAGCCCACCTGGGTGGGGGAGCGTGGCTTGATGGTTTTCAGCCGCGTGCGGATGGCCAAACCATCATCATTGCTCGTGTCGTCCGGCACCTCGGCCATGCGCACGGCGCTTTCAACTTCGCCTTGGTCGATCGGTTGGCCCTTGCGAATGGCGCGATAGAGCCGCTCGAGCGCTACTTTCGCGGTCTGCGGGCTATCCCCAGGCCCGCGGATCTCAATCTGCCCACCGCGGGAGCGGATCGAGACGCCAAGCAGCTGCTCGATCCTGGCGATGTTGCGATCATGCTCTCCGAACAAGATGGGTAGGACGCTGTTGTCACTGATTTCCAGGTACATCGTGACGACCTCCTGATCGGTGGGCGGATCGCCGGATGGCATCAGGCAGCAGCCTCCGTCTCCGGGTCCTGCTGACACAAACGACCGGCTAGGCTGTGGGTGGCGACAGCATCAATCCAGACGTCCGCTTCACGGCCAAGACGGCTCAGCGGTGCCTCAACATGGACGGCCTGCAGATAGGGTGTGCGCCCAACGATCTGGCCTGGGTGCCGCCCCGGCTTCTCAAACAGCACGCGCTGGGTGGTGCCAACGGTGGCGCGGTTGAAGGCGCGCATCTGCTCCAGCAAGAGAGCTTGCACCTCCTGCAGCCGCTGGTCTGCAACGGCGTCGGGGACGCGGTTCGCCTCCAGCGCCGCAGGCGTGCCCGGACGCGCGCTGTACTTGAAGGAGTAGGCCTGGGCAAAGCCAATCTCCCGGATCAGCGTCAGGGACGCCTGATGGTCGGCGTCGCTCTCTCCCGGATAGCCAACGATGAAATCTGACGACAACGCCAAGTCGGGCCGGGCGGCGCGCAATCGGTCAACCAAGCGGCGGTAGTCATCCGCCGTATGGCGGCGATTCATCGCCTTCAGCAGCCGATCAGACCCGGATTGCACCGGCAGGTGCAGGAACGGCATCACCTGCGGCACCTCGCGATGGGCGGCAATCAAGGCCTCATCGACATCGCCCGGGTGGGATGTGGTGTAGCGCAGGCGATGCAGGCCCGGCACCTCCGCCAGCCGACGCAGCAACTGCCCAAGGCCCCAGACCACGCCGTCAGGCCCGTCGCCATGGTAGGCGTTGACGTTCTGGCCCAGCAGCGTCAACTCCCGCGCACCCAGGGCCACCAGACGCTCGGCCTCCGCCACCACGGCAGCCACGGGACGGGAGAATTCTGCCCCGCGGGTATAGGGCACCACGCAGAAGGAGCAGAACTTGTCGCAGCCCTCTTGAATGGTAAGGAAGGCGGAAACGGCCTGAGCCTCGGTCGGCTCCGGCAGCAGGTCGAACTTCGCGTCGATCGGAAACTCCGTGTCCAGCACGCCACCCGCGGCCCGCGTCGCCTCGGCGACCAATTGGGGCAGGCGGTGATAGGCCTGGGGGCCGACGACAATGTCCACGAACGGTGCGCGGGCGAGGATTTCCTCCCCCTCCGCCTGGGCAACACAGCCAGCAACAGCGAGGATAGCCCCTTCCGGACGATCCTTCAGCGGCCGCAACCGGCCAAGCTCAGAGAAGACCTTCTCGGTGGCTTTTTCACGGATATGGCAGGTGTTCAACACCACCATATCGGCCTGGTCCGCACTTTCCACCAGACGATAGCCAAGCGGTGACAGCACGTCGGCCATACGCGCACTGTCATACACATTCATCTGGCAGCCATAGGTCTTGATGAAGAGCGACTTCTTGCTCACGAAACCTCCGCCGGTACCGAGGGCAGAACGGCCATCGGGTGACTGCTTGGGCGGAGACAGGCTGGCTCTCTCATCACGCCCCGAACTCTACAGACCAATGCCGTTGGTTGCAAGGTCGCATGGCCTCGGCTACGCGCCAAGCGTCGCGCCCTTACGCTTGGCTCAAGCACTGGCAGCGGGCAGGGCACGACCGCTCAGCAGAGCCTCCACCCCCTGGGCCACAGTCGATTCACAGTGTTTCGCCAGGGGCTTACGCCCGCCCACCGCGGTCAGAGTGACGGGGGGGTGAAAGTGAACCTCGGCTGTAATCACGCCCATGCCAAGCAGTTGCCAGAGGTGGGGACCCAGGTCCATATCGCCAAACCACGCGATGAACGGGCGGAACGCCCGGCCCAGGGGGATGCCATCCAGACGGGTGTAGGCGAGTGAGATCGGCTGGACTGGCAGGTCAGCCCCACCCGATTCGGCAACGGCGAACAACGCGCTTTTGAAGGGCAGCACGCGGTTGCCGTCGTTCGTCGTACCCTCGGGAAACAGCATCAAGGCTTCGCCAGCAGTGATGCGCTCGGCAATGACATCCCGCTGGGTGCCGGTGGAGCTGCGCCGACGGTCAACAAACACCGTCCGCTGCAGCTTGGCCAGTAGGCCGAAACCCGGCCAGGTCGCAACCTCGGACTTGGCAATGAAGGTGAGCGGCATGACCGAGCCAAGCACCATAATGTCCATGTAGGAGGTGTGATTGCACACCAGCAGTGCCGGCCGCGCACGCGTCGGCGTGCCGGTGACGACGACTCGGAAGCCAATCAGCTTCAACACTTGGGTGTGATACCACACGGGCAGCCGCTCTGCTGCGGTGCTGCGAAGGGCAATCAGCAAAAGTTGGACGGGTGCGGCCAATACTGTGATCAGACCAAACGCTCCAAGCCGCAGCACGGCAAGCCACGGCCGGATGGTCAACACCGGCTGCATGGTCAGGCCCCCGCCTCCTCGCCAGAGCCATCGCGGGCAGTGCGGCTGTAGTGGGAGTAGTATTTGGAGGTGACCAGATCAGTCTTCACAATCACGCACACGTCGGTGGTGTTGAACTGATGGTCAATCACGGCACCATCGCCAACAAATCCCCCCAGGCGCAGATAGCCCTTGATCAACGGCGGCAGGCTGTTGAATGCGGCTTTGGCCGAGATTTGGTCGACCGCCATTAAGTCCATCCGGCTGTAGCGTGCCTCAAGCGCGCGTGGGCGCAGGTCCGGTGGTGCCAAATGGTGGTGATGCAGATAAGACAGGGGTTCAGCCAGCGCCGCGGGGTCGGTGCCCGGCAGGCTGGCGCAGCCAAACATCACCTCGATGTGATGGTGAAACACATAGGCGGCGATGCCGCGCCAGAGAATCTGCATGGTTGGGCGGGTGCGGTGCTGGTCGTCCACGCAGGAGCGCCCCAACTCCAACACCTCGCCGGAGTATGATTTCAAAGCCGAAATGTCGTACTCATCGGCGGTGTAAAATCCACCGCACTGGTCAGCAGCGCTGCGCCTGATCAGCCGATAGGTGCCAACCACCCCAGAAGGGCCATCGCCGTGCCGTTGGTCAATCACGAGCAAATGGTCGCACACGCCGTCATAGGCGTCAAAATCACGTCGAGTAGCTGCCATTTCCGCCGAAGGGCGGGCAGCCATCTCTTCGTAGAAGACGCGATAGCGCAGGTGTTGGGAGGCCAGAACCTCGTCTTCCGTGCGGGCGAGACGAACGATCAAGTCGCCGGACACCAACTCGCCGTCGAGACCTGGAACAGGGGCAAACCGCTCGGTCACGCTTTTGGATCCGTTTGGTCAAGGGGGACAGCGTAGAGTTCCAGACGGTGATCCACCAGCCGATAGCCCAAAGCCTCTGCGACGCGGCGCTGCAACTCCTCAATCTCGGAATTATGGAACTCAATCACCTTGCCGCTGATCAAATCGATCAGATGGTCGTGATGTTCGTCGCGCAACTGCTCGTACCGGGAGCGGCCATCGCGAAAGTCATGCCGTTCCAGAATTTCTGCTTCCTCAAACAGCCGAACCGTGCGGTACACAGTCGCGATGCTGATCTTGGGATCGATCTCAATGGCGCGGCGATAGACGGCCTCCACATCGGGGTGGTCGGTCGCGTCCGACAGCACGCGGGCAATCACCCGACGCTGGTCGGTCATTTTCAGTCCGCGCTCAATGCACAGAAGTTCGAGGCGCGACGGCGTCGGCATTGATCCTGTTCCCGCAGCCACTGTTGGTCGCAGCCTTGGGCAGAGCCCAGCAGCACACCAGTGGCCCGTCGTTGCCCGGCAGCGCCCGGGCGGCGGCGTTCGGCACCCGAACGCCGCCCCCTTATAGGCAACCGCCCGACAGAATCCTACCCCAGCATTGTCATACCCGAACGATCAGTCGTCTGATCGGCTGGCAGTGCTGAGTCAACGCGGTCCCCGCCGACCGCGCTGGCAGGGTGGCTATTCCCCGCCGTTGCGCCGCGACCGCGACGTGCCGAGACCAATGGTCTTGGCAAGTTCGGAGCGCTGGGCCGCGTAGCTGGGTGCGACCATGGGGTAATCGGCTGGCAGGTCCCACTTTTCGCGGTACTGTTCCGGCGTCATGTTGAACGCGGTCATCAGATGCCGCTTCAACATCTTCAGCTTTTTGCCGTCTTCCAGGCAGATGATGTAGTCAGCCGTGACCGACTTGCGCACCGGGACAGCCGGAACCGGCTTCTCGACAGGCGCTTCCACCGGTGTTCCGACCGAGGAAAGAGAGCGATGAATCGTCTGGATCAAGCCAGGAAGCTGGCTGACTTCGACCTTGTTGCGGGCGACATAGGCAGCGACGATTTGTGCCGTTAGTGCCTGCATGTCTGCGGCGGAGACCGTGTCTGTCATGCGTGAGGTCCTACTCGATGGTTGCGTAATGCTTATATATGACGCGGAGTGCTGACAACAACAGACTTTAGAACAGGAGCACCAAGACTTGACCACAGGCACTAACAGTCTCGACCTGCGTCATGAGGTTTGTCCGATGACGTTTGTGCGCACGAAGCTGGCGCTGGAGCGTTTGGAACCAGGACGGACGCTGACGGTAGTCCTGGGATCAGCCGAATCAGCAGAGAATGTGCCAGCCAGTGCGCGCGAGCAGGGCTACCTCGTTTTGTCAGTGAAGCCCGTCGGCGATGGTTTGACAGAAGTGACTTTGGCGCGCAGCGATCAGGCGGCGGCTAGAGCGTGACGCTTTGTCCCGCCACCCGCAGTTGAGCACTCATCCGGTGCGGGCCGACTGAGACCGCAATGGCACCCAGTCCAATGTGAGTGAGGCCGCCGCTGATTCGTTCGGCATCCGGGTGGCTGAGCTGCAGTTGGTCCAAGCGGACACCGGGGTCCGGCAGGCGCTGGCAGGGATGGTCGGCAGTGGCCCACTGGATCAAGGTCGGGCTGACGCCGTCCTCTGGCAGGCTGCCATCGTCGGGCACGGTGATGTGCCAGGCAAAGTCACCGCGGCGCATCGGCAGCGCTGGTCCGCTCCCCTTCAGCAGCGCCGCATCGCCCGCTAGGTCCTCAGTGCGGACGACCCAATGCACCAAAGCGGGCGCGACGGCCAAGCGCGCCTGCATCGCGGGATCATCCAGCGCGAACCATCGCGGCCGTGTCGGTGTCGGCAGGCTTGGATCGATGGAGATCACTTCGAGGTAGCATGACGGGCCCAATGAGAGCAGGGCATTGTGGGTGCCCATTGGCAGGTGCTGGCCGCCGGGGCTCATCGGCACCCCCAAGCGCTGCTCCAGCCACGCGCGCCCCTCGGGCAGGCTGCGGGCGGCGACAACCAGATGGTCCAGTTCCGCCACGGTCGCTTATGCCCCAGCCGTCAGGCTGACATGGGCGGAGATCACTCGCCAACCCTCCGGCAAGCGCATCCAGGTTTGGCTTTGGCGGCCAAGCTTGCCGTTGCGGACAAACTCCAGGTTGGTGGTCGCCATATCCTCGCCAAAGGTGGTGATCACCGTGCGATGAACGGTGCGGGCCAAGCCAGCGGAGGGCCGGGCTGCGCGAAACGCCGCAATGTCATCATAGCCGTAGAGTTGTTCGCCAACGCCGTAGCGAATGGTGTGCGGGCTGTTCCAGAACAGCTCGTCCAGCACGGCGACATCATTGGTGACCAGCGCGTGTTCATAACGCTCGAACGCTGCGGTAACTTCCGCCACCACGTCGGGGCGGTTGATCACTGGTCCTGCCATTGCACCGACACCACAGGGATTGGATCTGGGAAGCCCTTGGCCTGGATTTCCCGCGCGTTGAAGTACTGGATCGACTTATCGCCAGCCGCCAGATCGCGCGTTGCCTTGGACACCAGGATTTCATCGGCACCGCAGGCCGCTGTAACGCGCGCAGCCAATTGCACCCCGGTACCAAAATAGTCGTTGTTCTCAACCTTCGCCTCACCAGCATTGATGCCGATGCGGATCTTCAAAGGTGCGACACCGGACTTGCGATTGTGATCTTCAATATCCCGCTGGCACTGGATCGCGAACTTAATGGCGTCGGACGACAGATCAAACGCAGCCATGATGCCATCGCCGGTGTGCTTCACTTCCTTGCCCTTGTTCATGCGCAAAGCAGTGCGGACGATCGCGTTGTGAGTATCGACCAAGTTAAACATGGCATGATCACCCTCCGCCTGGGTGTATTGGACGGAGGAGACGATGTCTGTAAACAAGAAACACATCAAGTTGACGGCGTTGCGAATTTCCGCCTTGGACTGCCATTTGGACATGGCGTCAGCCACCTTGGCCGACAGCGACGGATCGTTGCGCAGATGAGAATGAAGACCGTCTTCGCCCAGCTGCATCATAAGTGTGTATTTTGGAACCGTCAGGTACTCTTCCTGACGACTCACCATGTCTGGCACCCGTGCCGCGGACATACCAGCACTCTCCACTGCTGCCGTGACGGCGGCTTGAATGCTGGCCCGTGGCAGCTTACCCGCATTGGCAAGGCCGATGGCGCCACCCAGAATGTACATCTGGATACCGAAGCGTTGGAACGGGTCCAACGATGGATCCGCGAGGTTGACCCCACGCTCCTCAAGTCCCGCGCGGATCGCGATGGCAAATTGCCGCAAGGGGTCTGACGGAGTGGGGGCGGCCTTTGCCGCCTGCCCGCTGGATTGAGACTTGGTGCCGGCTGAGCCGCCGCTGGCTTGGGTGGCCTGGGCGACGCGGGCAGCCGCGGCGGCCTGCGCCGCCTTCAGCTTGGCCTCAATCGCCGCCTTGGCATCGTTGGCGCGCTTTTCTGCCTCCATGCGCTTTTCAGCGTCGCGCGCCGTCACCTCGAACATGCGTTCGCGCACCAGCGAGGTTTCATCGGCGGTGAAGTGGGTCTTGCCGGGTGGCAGCTTCAGCTTACGCGCCGGTGCCCGGGTGACCGGGCAGATAAAATACCAGCCGCACACACCGTCGATGTCAGTCTCCGTCTCAACGGTGACGGGATAATCCATGTCCTGCGCGCGCCCACCGGCAAGGGTGGCGCGGTACTTCAATTGCAGAACGAAGCCAGTCCCCTTCGGCTCAACCTTATAGCTGATGGAAACCTGTTGGGGGCCCTTCGACGTAGGCACCGTCCAACTGAGTTTCCCCGCCCGCGGCGTGTCTGGCTTGAAAACCCCTTTCAAGCCCATGTCCATGGCGTCAATTGTGATCAGTTGTCCGGACATTCCCCGTTGCCCCGATCCTATCCGACAGATGCAGACCATGCTGCACCTGGACTCATGCCGATGCCGTCAGCAGACGCTAGGCGGCTGTCCCGGTCGCAAAAGATAACCCTATTCACCACCACACCTGCAATCACAAACCATGGTCCTGTTCGCATTTCTGGTTTGCCTTAGTCCCTCACGCATGCTTGGTCATGATCACAGCGAAGCAGATGGTTTCTGCCATTTCCTCCAACCTGTCATACCGACCGGCAGCGCCGCCATGCCCGGCAGTCATGTTGGTTTTCAGCAAAATCGGTGTGTCAGCGGTATTGCTATGCCGTAATCCTGCGATCCATTTGGC
Source organism: Alphaproteobacteria bacterium (assembly GCA_004292755.1). GTDB lineage: Bacteria > Pseudomonadota > Alphaproteobacteria > Elsterales > Elsteraceae > RDXE01. The sequence continues at coordinate 5,000 of RDXE01000048.1, read as the reverse complement.
AGGCTCCCAATATGTCACGCGCGGATCAGACAAGCCCGCCAGCGCAAAGACCGCCGGATGGCGACCGGGGCGGACATTCTCGTACGGGCTGTAGGCGCGGATAGTGTGGAAATCCTCCACACTGGTGATCGGATTGCCCCATTCCGGCCATTCCGGCGGCGTCAGCGGCAGGCTGGCATCGGACATCGTGTTCAGCACGTCAACGAATGGCACCTCCGCGATCACGCCCGCGAACAGGGCGGGGCGGAGATTGGTGATTGCCCCCATCACCATCCCCCCAGCACTGCCGCCTTGGGCAACGATACGGCCCGCACTGGTGACGCCTTTGGCGATCAGCGTGTCGGCCGCAGCCAGGAAATCGGTGAAGCTGTTGGGTTTTGCTGCTCGCTTGCCATTGGTGTACCAGCGCCAGCCGCAATCGGTGCCGCCGCGGATGTGGGCAATGGCATAGGCAAAGCCGCGATCCACCAGGGAGAAGCGGTGTGGACTAAAACTGGCGGGCATTGCGTGGCCATAGGCCCCGTAGGCGTACAGCAATAGGGGGCGCGAACCGTCAAGGGGATGGTCCGCCTGGGTCAGCACGGTCACGGGGACCAATTCGCCATCGGGTGCCGGAGCGAACAGCCGCTCCACGCGATAGCGCGCTGGATCATGGCCCGATGGGATGACCTGTTCTTTCAACAGGCGACGCTCACCGCTGACCAAATCTTCCTCAAATACTCGCTGCGGTGTTGCGAGGGAGGAGTAGGTGAAGCGCAGCACGGGCTGGTCATATTCCATCAGACCATCTAGGCCGAGGCTATAGGCCGCCTCCTCAAAGGCGATCCGCCGCTCGGCGTGATCGCGGGTGCGCACCACGAAGCGTGGCAGTCCAGCCTCCCGCTCGATGCGGACATGGTGATGCAGCCCAACACTCTGCCCCAGAATGAGGCAGCCCGGTCGGTGCGGCACCAACCCCTGCCACAGCGCTGGGTCACGTGCGGCCAGGGGGGCGGTCATCACCTGGAAGTCTTCCGCCTGGTCGCGATTGGTGATGATCACCCAGTGATCGCCCCATGCCTCCACGCTGTACTCAACACCGGCGTGGCGCGGCGCCAAACACTCGGGCGCGCGGCTCAGCTCAGCCAGCGGCAGCACCCACACTTCCGAGGTTTCGTGATCATGGGGTGTGATCAGCGCCCAGCGCCGATCAGCCGTTCGCCCGATGGAAACGAAGAATCCAGGGTCCGGCTCATGATAGACCACCGCGGCATCAGCTGGTGGGGCACCCAGGCGGTGCAGCCGCACCCGCCTCGGACGGTGCTCCTCATCCAGTTCGGTGTATAGCAGGCTGGTACCATCGGCCGCCCACACAAAATCGCCCTGGGCGTCCTCAATCCGGTCGGCAAGGTCCTGTCCCGTTGCGATGTCGCGCACGCGGATGCTGTAGCGCTCCCCACCGGTGACATCGACGGCATAGGCGAACAGGCGATGGTGCGGGCAGGGTGCGCCAGCAGCAACGCGGAAGAAGGGGTGGCCCTTGGCCTCAGCATCGCCGTCGAGGATCAGGGTTTCGGCACCCCCCTCCCGCGGCAGGCGGTGCCACAACGGGTGTTGGCCGCCTGGCTGGTAGCGCGTGCCATACCGCCACGGCCCATCGGGCACCGGCACGCTTGCCTCATCGGGCTTCAGCCGTGCCTTCAACTCCGCGCTGAGGGTTTGTACCAGGGGCTGATGGGGGGCGAACCAGTGCGCGGTCCAGGCATTCTCCGCCTCCAGATGGGCGCGAATCTCAGGTTCCAGGCAACTGGGATCACGGGCCGCCTGCTGCCACACAGCCGAGCGCAGCCACCCATAGGCATCCTCGCGCCGCTGACCATGTTGCTCGATCACGACGGGCCGCCGTGGCGCCACGGGGGCGGGGACGGGGAGCGGCGGCTGTTCGGACATGAAACCCTCAAGGCGCAAGATCGGAAGAGGCGAGGGTGGGGTTGCTGGGGCTGGGTGGCAAGGCGTGGGAAACCATGGGCGGCTGTCTTAGCTATATGAGACCGCAGATATCTGCGTCCGCAGATGCTTGACAGGCCGCGGGCGGGTAGGTATACGTATTCACAGATATCTGGATCGACAGATATCTGGGAAGGCGGGTGGTGCGATGAGGCTGAAAATCCACTATGGGACCGCGGTCACGGGCGAGCAGCGATTTGCCCGCCCCGCTCTGGAGCAACGCCTGCATGAAGCCATGCAAAGCAGCAACGGCGTTAAGATGTTCGGGCTGCGTCGCATCGGTAAATCAACCTTCCGCGAGTGCGCCATTGAAGAACTGAAGAGACAGAAGGTTCCCTACGTCTCCTTCGACGGCCAAGGACTTAACTCGCTGTCGGATTTCATGACCAAGTGGATGACCGAGTTGCCTAAGGAAAAGCGCTTGTTCCAAGGGCTACTACAGAAGGTCGCTAAAGGTCCCCTGACATCGCTTCTCGATTCACTCACCAAAGGTACACCATTTGACGAGGCGACGTTGGATGCCTACTGGCAGGGCGTGTCGACCGCGATCCTGGATAGAACACGGGCTGAACCCCTGCCGATCCTGATTGTCGACGAGTTCTCCATGCTTATGGACAATCTAGTCAAACGGCATGGCCCAGACAAGGCCAATCGCCTGCTGGCTTCGATGCGGGAGTGGCGTGGCGCCGGCGTCAAGATGCTGCTGACCGGGTCAATCGGTATGCAACGGCTTGCGCGACAACATAGTCTTAACCATGAACACCTGAACGACCTCCAGGATTTTGACGTACCTGAGTTGACTGAGACTGAAGCTCGCGAGTTCATTTGCGCAGCAACCAATTCGACGGCATGGACTTCGACCCACACCGATGCGCTGCTGAGGGAGTCTGGGGTTCTTTATCCCTGCTTCCTTGTGAAAGCGTTGTTGGAGGTCGGCGTGACAGAGCCAAGACCGTCAGAGGATTTCGCCACCATCTTTGCAAATAACGTGCGGCCGTATTTGCATAATGACTTTTTTAGACAGTTCGATAATCGGTTCAAAGCCTATGCTGATCTGCCAGGGAATCAGTATCGGGAGATTGTAATCCCAATTCTGAGGGCGGTGATGGCCGCGGAGGAACCGTGTCTGGTGAACAGCCTTCCTGGCGCCGACCCCTCGGATCGCGCGGAAGTGCTCGACATGCTTAAGGAGGACGGGTTCATCACCTCTACGGTGGATGCAACCTTTCAACGCAGATGGAAACCGGCCTCCCGGCTCGCGCATGCATGGTGGATGCAAAGGGGGCTGGTATGAGCATCCAATCCCGCCCGGCCATCGTCCGCACTTTCATGACCCACGAGATGAGCGACAGCGACATCGTCGCGGTGTCAACTGGGCGTGAGGCTGAGTTCCAGCGCATCATGGGGGCAATCAGCCGCTCCCGCGCTGCGTCGCCGGGAACGTTACAGCACGTTGTGCTGTATGGATCGCGCGGCTTTGGCAAGTCCTTCATGATGCGACGGGTTGAGATCGCCTTAGGTCAACACGACCACGGCGACGGTCCGGTGCGTTTCTTGTTGCTGCCAGAAGAACAGCATAACCTGCAGAAAAGTCCCTATGCTCTGCTTACCTACATAACAGTCCTGCTCAAACAACAGGACAGTGACGCTGCTTTCGAAGAGGCCAAATTCCAATGGCCGAAACCCGGAGAGGCGGCGCGACGCTGGACAGAAGCCGCCGAAAAGCTGGAGGAGGCACTGGACCATAGCCTCCCCAATGGTCAGGGGCTGGTGGTTGTTGCCGTTGAAAATTTCGATACACTCTTGGCAACGTTGTTTGCAGAACAGGAGGATGAGCAACGCTTGCGCGAATGGTTGTTCCGGTCAGGAAATCGGCTGATGCTGCTGGCAACGGCCACCGGCACAGTGGATATGGACTATGACCGCCCGCTGTTCCAGGCGTTTGAGACTGTGCGTTTGACGCCTTGGACCACCGAAGACTGCATCACGTACTTTAACCGCAAACGTGAGAGCGAGGGCAAACCGCCGCTCGACGCCCCTCAGGAGGCGAAGGCGCGCGCTGTGGCGGAGTTCATCGGCGGCACGCCGCGGCTGGCGCAATTGCTGGGTGAGGTGATCGAGACCGAGGATGCCTTGTCGGTGTCAGCGACCATGGACGCGCTGGCCGACCGTTTGGCTGAGTATTACCGCCGTCGGATCGAAGACCTAGGCCCATTGGTGCGCGGTCTGCTGGATGCTTTGATCCGCGGTGGTGAACCTGCCTCGCAGACGGAGTTGGCCCAGCGTGTCGGCGCCGATGGGCAGAACCAGATCGCCCGTGCAATGGCCGACCTGCAACGCGCCGACATCGTTCGCGGTCGCTCTGCCCTGGACAGCCGCGAGACCCTGTACACCGTAACCGACCGCGTGTTTGCCCATTACTACCGCCTGCGCCAAGGCAGCCGCACGGCGCGCGCCACACCCTTGGCATCGATCCTCGATTTCCTGCGCAGCTTCTACACCCGGGACGAACAAAGAACCCACGGCCTTCGGTACCTCCTGGATGGCCGCGTCGCCGAGGGGGCGTTGCTGAGTCGGCTGGCGATCGAAGGGTTGGAACCTAAAAAGAACTGGTACATAAATAAATTCGAGACTAGGCTTTCTGACTATTTGAGTGCAGCGGCGATTGATTTTGCCGAGGCGAAGGCAATTACTGAAAGACTAGAGGTTGAGCCAGAGCAAGTGTTCAAGGAGAACAACATAAATTCAAACGACACACTCGTCGCCGGTGCTATTCGCACTGCGCTTAGAGCGCAAGCTTTGTACCGTTTAGGACACACATACAGGGCAGTGCAAGAACTTGAAGACGCTGCGAAAGCTGGTGAAATAGATTTATTGACCCGGATCGTCATTATTTCCGAGTTAATCACCTTGTCATCAACTGTAAATATCAAAATAGATCAAGCGGCAGAATTTGGGGTGGGCCTCCTAGGTGCTGATTTGGGTTCCTTGCCGCCTTTGATTGGAAGCAGGAC
>RDXE01000047.1 GCA_004292755.1 Alphaproteobacteria bacterium | reverse complement strand
CTCGCCTTCGACCCCGCCGATCCGCACCGGTTGGTGATCACCGAGTCTGAAACCGGCACGATTTTGGAAGCGCGACTGCCGGTGCCTGGGCATCCGTGCTGGGTGTGAGGCTTCCCGCTCGGCGGGGGTCAGCCCACCGGCAACCCCAGCGCCTTGCGCGCGGCGATCACGGCTTGGGTGCGGCTGTGGACGCCCAGTTTGCGCAGGATGGCGGTGACGTGGGCCTTCACCGTGGCCTCGGAGACCGACATCTCGTGGGCGATTTGTTTGTTCAGCTTCCCCTCGCTCATCAGCGCGAGGACGCGTTGCTGTTGGGGGGTGAGGTCGGGCAGGCCACCGGCGGGGGCGGGGTCGAGGGCGTCGCCAAGGTCGGGGAACCAGACCTCGCCTGCCAGCACCGCGGCGATGGCAGCCGTCAATTCCTCCATCGGTGCGGATTTCGGCACATACCCTGCTGCCCCCAGCTGCTCGGCCGCGCGGCGATGGTGTGCTTCGGCCGCGGCTGAGACGATCATCACTGGGACAGCCGGATGACGGGCCCGAAATCCGGCGAGGCCTGAAAACCCGTCCATGCCCGGCATGTTGAGGTCCAGCAGCAACAGATCAGGCTCGGCAGATTGGACAGCCGACTCCGCCGCGTCCAGCGATCCTACCTCGATCACCCGCGCGCCCGGGAAACCGGTCTCGATCGCGCCGCGCAGGGCGGCGCGAACCATCGGATGATCGTCGGCGACGATTACCTCGAATGCCATGCCGACACCTTAGGGATGTGTGCAGCGCACCAACAAGCCGTGATGAAAACCGAAAGGTCGCACGCCGGTTGTTGCCGTGACCCGCCCAACGTGGCGCGAGGGTCACGGTGGCTGTTGCGGATTTGGCACAGGATTGATGAAATCCGATTCGCCCGGTTTGGCAACGCCCTGTCCTCAGAGTAGAATTATGACGGTAGGGCAACGCAGATTGGAAGACGCTGGTGTCGGACATCGATCCCAAAGACCGCTCGCCAGTGGAACGCTGGGGTCGTGCGTTCCTGCTCATGGCTGTTGCCGTGTGTTGTTCGGCTTTCGCCGCCATCGGCGCGATGGCGGTGGCCGACGTGCTGGTGGGCAGTCCATCCGCCGCTGTGCGGATGGAAGATGATCCAGAGCAGGCCGAGAATCCGCGCACCTACCCATCGCCCTATGTTGCCCAGGCGCCGCAGGACATTGTGCCTTTGGTGTTGCCGCGCTCGGTGCCAGCCCATGGTGCGCCCACTCCTCCCGCCGTGCCATTGGTGACCCCCGCGGCACCAGCACCCGTGGCGCCAGCAGCACCGGCGCCGGTCGCGGCACCAGCTGTGGTGCGGCCAACGCCAGCGCTCGCCCCTCCGGCTCCGCCGCGTCCAACCGCCGTGCCAGCTGCAGCGCCAGCGCCAGCGGTTCTGCCAGCCTCTGGTCCCCCTGCAGCCTCTGGTCCCCCTGCAGCCTCTGCGCCCGCAGTCGCTGTGCCGGCGGCTCCGCCGCGACCAGTCCCATCAACTGTGATGACTGCGCCAACCGCCATTCCGATGGCACCGGCCAGCAGCTTCCTGGCACTGCAGGCCCATCAACGCACGGAGCAAGTGGATCTCAGTGGTGGACGCCGCTTGCGGCTGGTGTCGCTGAATGCGGCCGTCAATCATTGGTTCTTGCTGTACCGCGATGGCACTGAGTTCGCGCCGGTGCACCTGGAAAACCCCCGCCCGCTGGAGCAAACGCTCGCGGTCACAGCCGAGGGGCTGGTGGTGACCAGTGCGCGCGGTCGCCAGATCTGCCCTGTTTTCGACAGCCAAGGCCGGGATCCATTCCGCGACCTGCAAGCACCTGTCACCCCATACTGCCAGGGGCAGTTGCTGGTGCTGAGCCAACGTGGCGGCTGGCGCACCCGGCAGGAGGCCGTGGTGGCGTTGCTGCGCTCCACAGGCGACCTGGGTGAACGAGCGATCGACCTTTATAAAAGCACTCTTGGCCGCGATGCCGATCTGGAGGTAGCGCAGCTAGAGCGTGGCGTTGCCAGCGATGGCGATGCCAGTGGCATGCCGCCCTCGGCCCGGCTGGACGCGGCGCGCCGGGGCGCTCGGTTGACCCGCGGTCGCCTGGGGGTTCCCACAGCAGGAGAGGGGGCACTGGAGGCCGGTCGCTGGTATCCAGTCGTGCGCACACCGGGCGTGGCAGTCAGCGTGATGGCGGCCAACTTGGTACCGCAGGACCTGCTGACATCCTTCTCCGACCGGGTTGCACCGCTGGATGAGGTGGAGGCACCGGCTGTGGTGCGTCTGGTTGCCTTTGACCTGGATCGCATGACGGTGGATTTCCGGCTCGGCACCAACCACCCCGCCGTGGAGTGGTCCCGCCGCTACGAGGGGGCAAAGCCTGGGCCAGGACCCGATGGCTTTGGGTCGGTCGCGCCGCTGGCGCGCGTCGGCATGGTGCGGCCTGCCGAGTTGGAGCGGCTGGTCGGTGCCTTCGCCGCTGGCTTCAAGCGCGAGCATGGCGCCTTTCGGGCCGGTCCCTTCGCGACGGCCAATTCCGGCAGCCACTATGGCTTCGTTGAGGCAGGCGTGGTGTTGAGCCGTCTCCAACCGGGCCTCGCCACCTTGTTTGGCACGGTGGACGGGCGCATCGAGTTGCGGGTGTGGACTCCGCAAGACGCAAACCTGTTGCCCCGCCTGCGCTTTGCCCGCCAGAACGGCGTGCCGATCATCCAGGAGGGAGACCCGCACCCGTTCGTGCGGCAGTGGGGGTCGGGCAATTGGTCTGGCGCGCTCAACCCGTCGGGGGCCGGTGGGGTGCTGCGCTCCCTCCGGTCAGGTGCCTGCCTGCTGCCCGATGGGGAAAGGCGCTGGCTGGTCTATGCGCAGTTCAGTGCGGCGACACCCTCTGCCATGGCGCGGGTGTTCCAGGCCTATGGCTGCCGGGAGGCGATGCACCTCGACATGAACAGCCCAGACCTAACCTACGCGGCCGTCTACCGCGGCGATGGTCAAGGCGGCGTGGTGGCGGCCCACGTCGACACTGCCATGGCGCAGTCTGACCCGGCGGGTGGGCTGAAGTTCGTGTCGGCGAACGACAACCGCGACTTTTTCGTGATCCTTCGGCGCTGACTCCTGCTGCTGCGGGGTTGACAGCCTGCGGCCGATCAGTATTGTTCGCGCCTCCGCATCGGGGCACTCCGGCCCTGAGCGAGACCTTCGAGTTTTGACGACCTCACGCCGAGAGAGCCGATGACCAAGCGCGCCGAGTCCAAGTACAAGATCAACCGCCGCCTCGGGTGCAATCTGTGGGGCCGCGGCAAGAGCCCAGTGACCAAGCGCGAGGGCGGCCCTGGCCAGCATGGTCAGCGGCGCAAGAAGACCTCGGACTTCGGCGTGCAGCTGATGGCCAAGCAGAAGCTGAAGGGCTACTACGGCAACATTTCGGAGCGTCAGTTCCGCCGCCTCTACACCGAGGCCGGTCGTCGCCGGGGTGACACCTCCGAGAACCTGATTGAGCTGCTGGAGCGTCGGCTGGATGCGGTGATCTACCGCATGAAGTTTGCGATCACGCCGTTCGCCGCCCGTCAGTTGATCAGCCACGGTCACGTCAAGGTGAACGGCAAGCGCGTCAACATCGCGTCCTACCAAGTGTCGGACAATGATGTGATTGAGTTGTCGGCCACGGCCAAGAACATGGCCGTTGTGCTGGAGAGCATGCAGTCGCCGGAGCGCGATGTGCCCGATTACATCTCCGTCGACACCCAAGCCTTCAAGGGCATGTTTGTGCGCGCGCCCAAGCTCGCCGATGTGCCGTACCCGGTGCAGATGGAACCGAACCTGGTGATCGAGTTTTACTCTCGCTAGGCTTTGGTTTGATCGGAGTGTGGATGCGGCGCCGGGGCACTTGCTCCGGCGCCGTTCTGCTGTCTGGGGGATGGCACCCATGGCTGAGACCGATCTGGCCCTGCCCGTCAAAGCCTTCCTGGAGGGCTTGGGCTATGAGGTGAAGTCAGAAGTTGAGGGCTGTGACCTAGTCGCCCGGCGTGGGGACGAGCCGCCAGTGGTGGTGGAACTCAAGCAGCGCTTGACCCTGGGCTTGGTCTTGCAGGCGGTGGACCGGTTGGCGGTCGCAGAGTTGGTCTATCTGGCCGTCCCAGCCGAAGCGCGGCGCGACACGGGTCCCTATGATCGGCGGGTGCGCAAGCTGTGCCGTCTGATTGGGTTTGGCTTGCTGGTGATCGCGCGGCGCACTGGTCGCCCGACGGTCGAAGTCCTGGAGGAGCCCGGTCCCTACCGGCCGCGCCAGGACCCTCGCCGCCGCCGTCGTCTGCTGCGGGAGTTTGATCGCCGTCAGGGGGATCCGAACATCGCAGGCTCAACCGGGGTCAAACTGGTCACTGCCTACCGACAAGCGGCCCTGCGCTTGGCCGACGTCTTGAACCGTCAGGGGTCTGCCAGCCCGCGGGAATTGGCGGCAGCGACGGGGATCACCGATGCGGCACGGATCCTCCAGCGCGATGTCTACGGCTGGTTCGCCCGCCTGGAGCGCGGGCGCTACACCCTTTCCCCAGCCGGGTTTACCGCACTCGATGCGTTTCGCGGCAGCTTTGCTGGGGTTGACCAGGACTAGGCCCGGTCGGGTCAGTCGCTTCGATCCTACCGCGATGCCATTGCGATGGCGTCAGCAAGGTCGAGCGGGTGGCCGAACAGATATCCCTGGCCCATGGGGCAGCCGAGGCCCAACAGCATGGCGGCTTGATCGGGTGTCTCAATGCCTTCTGCCACCACACGGATGTGCAGTGCTTGCGCCAGCCCGACAATGGCGCGGACAATCTGCAGGCTGGTTTCATTCTCCATCATCCGGCGGATGAAGGTTAGATCGATCTTGATCACATCAATCGGAAAGCGTTGCAGGTAGGACAGCGAGGAATAACCGGTACCGAAATCGTCCAGCGCCACGGTCAGCCCGGTTTCCTTCAGGGCCCGCAGGATCGGTTCTGCCACGGTGGGCGAATCGATCAGCACGCCTTCAGTGATCTCTACTGTCACAAAGTTGGGGTCGATGCGGCTGTCTTGCACTACTTGGCGCAGGGTGGAGACCAGCGTGTCATCGACGAACCGTGTGCCCGACAAGTTGACACTCAGCCACGGCTTCGGGTTTCCCGCTGCCATGGCGCTTTCATGGATTTGGTACAGGCCATCCAGGGCAGAGCGCGCCATCCAGCCATCGATGGCGTGGATGAGGCCCGCCTCCTCCGCCAAGGCCACGAAGCGACCAGGGCTGATCAGGCCGCGTTCCGGATGGCGCCAGCGGATCAGGGCTTCGAAGCCGCGCAAGGAATGGTCGGCCAGGGCCACCACCGGCTGGAACTGGACGAAGAACTGTCGGGACTCCAGCGCTTCACGCAGCTCTTGTTCCAAAATCAAGCGCTCGCGGGCGCGCTCATAGGGGTCATCCAGACCAAACGCTTTGTGCGAAAGCGGGTCATTCTCGTTATCTGTGGTCTGGTCATGGCCCGCCATGGTCCGCTGGAGGGTGCGAAACCGATTGAGGGTCAAGCGCAAGAGGGCACCAGTGATGACATCGGCATTGCGCAAGCGGTTCTGAATCTGCTCGCGCCGGATCACCATCACTTCGGTTTCACTGGTCGCCGTAACGGTCGCAGAGCGCGGTCGATCATCAATCAGAGCCATCTCACCGACAATTTCACCAGGCCCTAATGTAGCAACGCGAATCACTTCACCCAACCGGACGACTGTGACATCGAGGAATCCGCGCTCAACAATATAGGCGGTGTCACCGATGGTTCCCTCGCGAAACAGCACGGCTCCTGGCGGGAAAATGCGCTTTAAGTCCATCGACCAGTCTCCGTGGCAACGCCCCGAATACTGTGCCGAACCGTTCCGCCAATGCAACTGCCGCCTCCACAAAATGATATAGGTGTGGCCCAGGCAGCGGATGATACAACCCTTATGGTTGAGGCGTGGACAGGCGGCGGGGGCGGATGTGAGCAAGCGGGTGGCCGTGCTGACCAGCGGGGGCGATTGTCCGGGTCTCAACGCTGCGCTGCGCAGTCTGGTTCTGGCAGGCCACCAGCGCGGGTGGACGATGCTGGGCATTGAACGCGGCTTCCGCGGTTTGCTGGCCGATCCCCCTGCGGTGCGCGGCCTCACCGCCGCCGACGTGCCAGCGGCGCGCATGGCCGAGGGCGGGACCTTTCTGGGGGCGACCTCGGACCTTGACCCCTTCGCCGTGCCAGAGGCAGGCGGGCGGGTGGATCGTGGGGATCAGCTGGCCGCCGCCCTGGCCCAGATCGCGGCCGAGGCGGTGATCGTGATTGGCGGCGATGGCACCTTGCGCATGGCACACAAGCTGGCATTGCGCACGCCGGTGCCGGTGATCGGTTTGCCGAAAACCATCGACAATGATGTGACGGGGTCGGAGCGCACGATTGGCTTTGCCAGTGCTGTTGCGGTTGCGGCCGAGGCGGTCGCCCGTTTGGCCACAACGGCTGCCAGTCACGACCGGCTGCTGGTGCTGGAGACCATGGGCCGCACCGTTGGTCATTTGGCGCTGGCCGCGGCGACGGCAGGGGCAGCCGATGCTGTGCTGATACCCGAACTGCCGCTGCAAAACCCCGAGGACTGGTCCGCCCTTGCCCAGCGGCTAAGCCACGCACCATCGGCTGTGGTGGTGGTTGCCGAGGGGGCGGCGCGCGGCGTCGCCGTGGCGGAGACGCTGGAGCGGCTGACCAGTCGCACCGCCCGCGCCACAGTGTTGGGGCACCTGCAACGCGGTGGCCCTGCGGTGCCCGAAGATCGCTTGCTGGCCGCTGCCTTCGCCACTGCTGCGATTGCAGCTGTGGCGACCGGGGGCGACGACACCGCCATTCTGTGGCAGGGCGGTCGGCCTGTGCCGGTGCCGCTGGCCGCAATCGCAGCCGCCGCACGACCGGTGGAGCCCGCAGGCCTTGAGGTGGCGATGGCGCGGGCGGCGGGGGTCTGGCTGCCCGCGGGTTAAAGCGTGGTGGCCGCCCGGGAGGCTTGATCGTACAGCCCCGACAAGGCGCGCAAGTGGCTCGCCAAATCACCGATCAAATCATTGCCGACGTCTGTGTCGCCCAGCGCGGCGATCAAGCAATTCTCCCGCACCTCGCGATAGCGGCGGCACAGGGTTTGCCCGGCATCGGTGGTGCGGTAGACGCCTTCCTTGCTCAGTTTGCGCTGCTGTACCAGACCCAGGCGCATCAACTTCTTCAATGAGTATTTCACCACATGGCTGTCCTCGATGTTGAGGACGAAGGCGATGTCGGACAGTCGCTTCTCCCGATCCCGGTGGTTGACGGTGTGCAAGATCAACACGTCGACGGCGCTGACATCCTGGACACCCGCAGCGGCCATGCAGCGCACCACCCACCGGTTGAAGGCATTGGACACCATGATCATGCCGAATTCGAACTCCGACAATTCAGCCGACTGCTCCGACACCAAGTGCGCGGAGGAGACAATGCGCGGGCGGCGCGGAGACGGGGCGGAAGTGGTCTGATCGGTCATGGAAGCGTCCTGTCGGGAGCGGCCTGTCGCGCCGCCGCCCCGGTGTAGTGGATTTTCAGCGGCGCGGGAATTGATTAGCCGCTGGGCACGCGCCTTGATCCGCCAGCGGTGCGCACTTCTGCCAGGCGAATATGCGTTTGAGTTTCTAGCACGGCTGGCAGCGCGCGAATGGCATCCAACGCCTGATCCAGCACGGGCAGGGAGGGGCAGCGCACCTCCACCACCAGATCGAAGGCGCCGTTGATGGTGTGTGCGCTGGTCACCCACGCGAGGCGGCCGAGGGCCGTCAAGCTGGGGCGCGGATCGCCACTCGCCAGCTTCAACAGCGAGAAAGCGCTGACCTCGCCCGGCGTCGCATCCGGCCCGGCGTCAATGGTGAAGCGGCGGATCGCGCCGGAGGCGATCAGCCGGGCGATGCGCGCCTGCACCGTTGCCCGCGACACCTGCAGCGCCGCCGCTAAGGCGGCTGCCGGTTGCCGAGCGTCGCGGGTCAGCAGGGCCAGGAGGGAGCGGTCCAAGTCATCCATCTCTGTCAAAATGCCAGAAACGCCAGCGAATTGCCACCAGATTGCACAGTTTGCGCCCAATTCCAGCATTCCGACTGACGCCCCGCTGCGTGATCCTGTGCCTGTCAACGAGGGGAGGAAACAATGCAGCGGGTTGCCGTGTTGGGTTTGGGCAAAGTTGGGGCGTTGGCGGCTGAGTTGCTGGCTGACGCAGGGTTTACGGTGCTGGCCTGTGATCGGGCTGCACCCCCGGTGCCGCTGTCGATGCCAGTCACTCTGGTGGATGTGACCGACAGCGCGGCGCTGACTGATCTATTGGCGACAGTCGATGGTGTCCTGTCCTGCCTGCCCTACCACTTGAATGCGGACCTAGCGCGCATTGCCCACCGTCAGGGCTGCCACTACTTCGACTTGACCGAGGACGTGCCGACCACCCGCGCCATCCAGGCTTTGGCGGAGACGGGAGGCGGCGTGATGGCGCCGCAATGTGGTTTGGCACCGGGCCTGGTGGGCATCGTTGCAGCCGCACAGATCGCGGGGTTCGACCAGTGCCGCTCTTGCCGGATGCGGGTTGGCGCTTTGCCGCGCTACCCGACGGGCCGGATGGGCTATGCCTTCAACTGGTCGCCGGAGGGTGTGGTCAACGAGTACTTGAATGATTGCGAGGTGATCGAAGACGGTCACCGCAAACTGGTCTCGCCGATGGAGTGGCTGGAGACCCTTTACATCGATGGCGTCAAGCTGGAGGCGTTCACCACCTCCGGGGGTCTGGGCACGATGTGTGACACCTATTTGGGCCGGGTGGCGAATCTGGACTATAAAACCATCCGCTACCCTGGCCATGCGGACTTGATGAACTTGTTCTTCCACGAGTTGTTGATGCGCGAGCGTCGGGCCGAGGCCGGTGCCATCCTGGTCCACGCCAAACCCCCGGTGACGGAGGATATTGTCTACGTCCACATCGCCTCTGAAGGCGTGATCGCTGGGCGCCTATCCCGCCAGGAATATGTCCGCGCTTTCCGCCCGCGGACCCTGTTGGGCCGCCAACGCACCGCGATCGCCTGGACAACAGCACTGGTCCGTGCGGGCAGCCTGCCACCCCAAGGCTTTCTCCGCCAGGAAGACATCCCGCTCACCGCTTGGCTTGGAACAGTGAATGGCAGGTTGTTTGAGGCGGCTTAAGCGGAGTGGGGGAGGAAGGGGTACCCCGACCCTTCCTCCCCCGCCCGGTTAGGCGGCTGCGGCGAGAGGGGTGCCGTAGCCGCCGCCGCCGGGGGTCTCGACGATCAGGCGGTCGCCGACCGCCATGTCGCTGTGGTCGGTGGCGCCGAGGGGGTGGCGGGTGCCGTCGGCGCGTTCGATCCAGGCGCGACCGGGTTGGCCGGATTCACCCCCGGCAAGGCCAAAGGGGGCGATGCGGCGGTTGTTGGACAAAAGCGCGACAGTCATCGGCTCCAGGAAGGTCAACACCCGGGTGGTGCCATTGCCGCCGCTCCATTGGCCGCGCCCGCCAGAGCCGGTGCGGATGCGGAAAGCGTCCAGCCGCACGGGGAAGCGCCACTCCAGCACCTCAGGATCGGTCAGGCGGCTGTTGGTCATGTGGGTTTGCACGGCCGAGGCCCCGTGGAAGCCCGGCCCAGCGCCCGCACCGCCGCAGATGGTTTCGTAGTATTGGCGGCGGGCATCGCCAAAGGTCAGGTTGTTCATCGTGCCCTGGGAGGCAGCGAGCACACCCAAGGCGCCGTACAGCGCATCGACCACACATTGCGAGGTTTCCACATTGCCTGCCACCACCGCTGCCGGGGCGACAGGGTCGAGCATCGAGCCCTTGGGCACGATCAGCGACAGAGGCTTCAAGCACCCCTCATTCATCGGGATCTTGTCGGTCACCAGAGTGCGGAACACGTACAGCACCGCGGCTCGGCACACCGACAGCGGGGCGTTGAAGTTGTTCGGCTGCTGGGGCGAGGTGCCAGTGAAGTCGATGGTGGCACTGCGCGTCGTATGGTCTATCGACACCGCGACGGCGATGCGCGAGCCATCATCCAGATCCCGCACAAACTGACCATCGGACAGCGTGCCGATGGCGCGGCGCACCTGCTCTTCGGCATTGGCCTGAACGTGGCCCATGTAGGCGTCAACCACGGCGCGGCTGTAGCGACGGCACAGCGCCTGGAGTTCGCGCTGACCGCGTGTGCAGGCGGCAAGCTGAGCGCGCAGGTCGCCCAGGTTCTGCTCCACATTGCGCGCAGGATAGCGGCCTGAGGCGAACAGGCGGCGCACCGCCCCTTCCAGCAGTGTGCCGCGGTCGAGCAGCTGGAAGTCTTCGATCAACACCCCCTCTTCCTCAATGTGGGTGGAGTTCGGCGGCATCGAGCCGGGGGTGATGCCGCCAACATCGGCATGGTGGCTGCGGGCGGCAACCCAATAGGCGGGGCGCTCATCCCCCGCCACCATGACCGGCGCAACCACGGTGATGTCTGGCAGGTGCGTACCGCCGGCATAGGGGGCGTTCAGCATGAAGGCGTCACCCGCACGGCAGGTCGCGGCGCGGCTGGTGATGATCGTGCGAACACTCTCCCCCATTGAGCCCAGATGCACCGGCATGTGGGGGGCGTTGGCCACCAAACCGCCGGTGGCATCGAACACCGCGCAGGAGAAATCCAACCGTTCCTTGGCATTGACCGAATAGGCGGTGTTTTGCAGCACGGCCCCCATCTGTTCGGCGATGGCCATGAACAAGTGATCGAACACCTCCACCATCACGGGGTCGGCCTCGGTGGGCAAGGTTGAGCCGGTGCGCAGCGGCACCGTGCGACGCAAGACGATGCGACCCCGCTCGCGCACCTCGGCGGTCCAATCTGGTTCGATGGAGATGGTGCCGATCGCTTCGATGATGAGGGCTGGGCCAACGATCCGGTCGCCGGTGCGCAGGTGGGTGGTGTCATAGACGGGAACGGCCCGCCGCTCCTCCTCAATGGCGAGTTGCGCCTCGCCGATGGTGGCAAGTGCAGTGGTGCGGGTCGGTGGTTCCTCCAACGCCGCGTCGACGTCGCCACCGGTGGCCGTGGCTTCCACCACCATCGCTTCAACGATCAGGCCCTGACCGGCTGGGTAGAAGCCAAAGCGGTCGGTGTGGGCATCGGCGAAGCGGGTCTCCAGCAGCCCGAGATCATCGGCTGCGATGTCGAGGGCAGTGTCGGAGCCTGCCACCCGCAAGCGGGCGCGCGGCTCAACCATGATGCGCTCGGCGGCGGCCCCTTGCGCCACCAGGGCACGGCGTGCGCCCTCTGCCAGGGCCGCCAGCGCATCGGCCAGACGCGGGGTGAGGGTGGGGGAGAGCGGGGCCTCAATGGCGCTATCGGCAATGTGGCGCAACTCGGCCAGCCCCATGCCATAGGCCGACAGCACGCCCGCAAACGGGTGCACAAACACTGTGTCCAGCCCCAACGCATCGGCGACCAAGCAGGCATGCTGGCCGCCAGCGCCGCCGAAACACTGCAGCGCAGTGTCGGCGAGATCGTGACCACGCTCGACGGAGATGGTTTTGATGGCGCTCGCCATGGTTTCCACCGCGATGCGCAGGAAGCCCTGGGCCACGGCCTCCGGCGTCATTCGGCGGCCGGTTTCACGCGCGATCTCGTCACACACCTCCGCGAAGCGCGCGCGTACGGCACCGGCATCCAGCGGCTGGTCGCCCGTGCGGCCGAACACCTTGGGGAAGAAGCGGGGGTCGAGCTTGCCGATCAGCACATTGCAATCGGTCACCGTCAGCGGTCCACCACGCCGGTAGGAGGCGGGTCCTGGATCGGCTCCTGCCGACTCCGGCCCAACGCGCAGCCGGGTGCCATCGAACCGGCAGATCGAGCCACCACCCGCAGCCACGGTGTGGATCAGCATCATCGGCGCGCGCACCCGCACGCCCGCCACTTCGGTGTCCAGCACGCGCTCGTAGCGGCCCGCATAGTAGGCGACATCGGTTGAGGTGCCGCCCATGTCAAACGTGACGATGCGCTGGAAGCCTGCTGCCTCGGCCGTGCGGGCGGCACCGACGATCCCTCCGGCTGGACCCGACAGGATTGCCTGACGGCCCTGAAACCGATCAGCCGCCATCAATCCGCCGGAGGAGGCCATGAACCGCAGGTCCGCACCGCCCAGCGCGCTGGCCACTTGATCGACATACCGACGCAGCACTGGCGTCAGATAGGCGTCCACCACGGCCGTGTCGGCACGCGGGATAAACTTCATGGTGGAGGCGACCTCGTGGGAACAGGTCACCTGAGTGAAGCCCAGGCGGCGGGCCACGGCTGCTGCGGCTTGCTCGTGGCTGGGGTTCTGCCAAGCGTGCAGGAAGGCAATGGCAACGGCGCGGTAACCCGCTGCATGGGCGGCCGCCAGCTGTGCTTCCAAGGGTGCCAGGGCGAGCGGCGTGACCACGCTGCCTTGAGCATCCAGCCGCTCAGACACTTCGATCGTGTGGGTGTAGAGCGCGTCGGGCAGGCGAATGTCGCGCGCAAAAATGTCGGGCCGGGCCTGATAACCGATGCGCAGCGCATCGGCGAAGCCCTCAGTGATCGCCAGCACGGTTTGGTCGCCCTTGCGCTCCAGCAGGGCATTGGTGGCGACCGTGGTGCCCATCCGCACCTCGCCAATCAGGGCAGGGTCAATTGTGGTTCCATCCGGAACACCGAGGAACTGGCGGATACCCGCCACGGCTGCGTCGCGATACCGCTCCGGATTCTCAGACAGCAGCTTGGCCGTGTGCAGGCGGCCTTTCGGGTCGCGGGCGACAATGTCGGTGAAGGTGCCTCCACGATCGATCCAGAAGTCCCAGCGGCCTTTGGACGGCGCGAGGCCTGTCGTCTGCTGCTGCCTCGCGGATGCTTCATGATCTGTCGCTGCGGTCATCGCCTGTCCTCCCCGGTCTCGATCCAACGCAAGAGTGCGTTGACAGCAAGAAGACATTTTGTCGATAAAGTGTCAACACGACGGCAAATGGATGTCGGCGTGTCGGCCAGGTGGCCGGATCCTATGGAGGGGTTCATGACGCAACGGATGACGCTGGCGCCGAGCCGCCGGGCAGTGCTGACAGGGGTCGCGGGATTGGGTTTGGCGGGTGGCGCTGGTCTGCCTGCCCTGGCACAGCAAGCAGTGCGCTGGCAGATGCCCACCCCCTATCCGGCGGGCAATTTCCACACCCGCAACATCACCACCTTCGTGGAGGAGGTGAAGACCGCCACCCGCGGTGGCCTGGAGATCGTGGTGCATCCCGGTGGCTCGCTGCTGCCGCTGCCGCAGATCCGCCGCAACGTGCAAACCGGCGACGTGCAGATTGGCGAAGTGTTCCTGCCCGCGCTGGAAAACGAGGATCCGATTTTCGGCGCCGACAGCCTGCCGTTCATCGTCACTGGCTATGAGGCAGCCGAGCGGTTGTTGACGGCGTCGCGTCCCATGATCGCGGCGCGCTTGCAGCGCGCGGGCCTGCGCTTGCTGTTCTCCGTCGCGTGGCCGCCCCAGGGCCTCTATGCCGCGCGCACCATCGACCAGCTGGAAGATTTGCGCGGCTTGCGCTTCCGCTCCTACGGACCATCGGCTGCGCGCTTTGGCGAGTTGGTGGGGGCGACCATCTCCACCATCCAAGCGGCGGAGTTGAGCCAGGCGCTTGCGACTGGTCGCGTCAACTCGATGATCACCTCGGCTGTGACGGGCGTGGACTCCAAAGTGTGGGAGACCGACGTCAAAGTGTACTACGACATCCAGGCGTGGCTGCCAAAGAACGCGGTCCTGGTCAACGACCGGGCGTTCCGGGCCTTGCCAGAGGCGACACAGACAACCGTGTTGAACGCTGCAGCCGAAGCTGAACGCCGGGGCTGGCAGATGTCGCGCGAGGCTGCAGCCTCGGCAACGGCTGAGCTGCGCCGCAACGGCGTGCAGGTCCTGGAAGCCTCGCCGCGCTTGAGGGATGGGCTGCGGCGTATCGGGGCAACACTGGCGCGGGATTGGGAAGCCCGTGCCGGTGCCGATGGCGCTGCCTTGCTCGCACCATTCAAGAGCTAACGCAACTGGGAGGCAGCCGCCGGGGTGGTCGCCCAACGGCACCCCCCGGCGTCTGGGGAGTTGACCATGTCACAGTCGGAAGCTGCGCCAGATGGCGGGCGGGGTGGGAGTGCACTGCGTATCACCTGTGAACGCGGGTTGTTGGCCTTGGCCGCCGCGTGTCTGGTGGGTCTGCTCGGGATGATCCTGGTGGGCATTGCCGGGGGGGTGTTTGGGTTCTTTGTCCGAGGCTTGGATGCCTATGCCGGATACTTGATGGCGGCCTCCATCAGCTTGGCGTTGGCGGCCACTTTGACGGCCGGTGAGCATATCCGGGTGACCCTGGTGCTGGAGCGCCTGTCCGGCCTGCCGCGTCGGGTTCTGGACGTGGCAGCGCTGGCGGTGGGCACCGGAATTGCCTGCTGGTTGGCCTATGCCGCGCTGCGCATGGCGTGGTTGTCGTGGGACTTCCACGAAGTTTCCTCAGCGACTGACGCCACACCCTTATGGATTCCCCAGGCGGTGTTCGCACTGGGCTTTGTCGCCCTGGCGACCTCGTTTCTCATGGCCTTGGTTGAGAGCCTAGCGGGCCGTGCCCAGCAGCCCTCGGCTGGGGCTGAACCCTTGCGCGTGGAATAGGGGGCGACCATGGACATTTTCCTCCTGCTCCTCGGCATGTTCGTGCTGCTGGCTGGTGGTGTGTGGATCGGCTTGTCGCTGGTTGGGGTCAGCGCACTGGCGATGGTGCTGTTCACCGATCGCCCGATCACCAACCTGATGATCAACGCGATGTGGGAAAGTGGCGCCAGCTTTAGTCTGACGGCACTGCCGCTGTTCATCTGGATGGGCGAGATTTTGTTTCGCTCCAAGCTCTCAGCCGCGCTGTTCACTGGCTTGGCCCCCTGGTTTGCCGCTGTGCCCGGGCGGTTGCTGCACACCAATGTCGTGGGCTGCACCATCTTTGCGGCGATCTCAGGCTCCTCGGCGGCGACGTGCGCCACGATTGGCAAGATCACCATCCCAGAGCTGCGTCAGCGCGGCTATCCCGAGGGGATGATTGTTGGCTCGCTGGCCGGAGCGGGCACCTTGGGCCTGTTGATCCCGCCATCGATCATTATGATCGTCTACGGCGTCGCGGCTGACGTTTCCATTGGTAAGCTGTTTGTTGCCGGTGTGATTCCGGGCTTGCTGTTGGCAGCGATGTTCTCTGGTTACATCGCGCTATGGTCGCTGCGCTATCGCGACACCATCCCGACTGCCGCCAGCGTGCCGAGCCTGCGGGAGAAGATCTATGCCAGCCGTCATTTGCTGCCGACGGTTGGCTTGATCGGTCTCGTGCTGGGCTCAATCTACACCGGCATTGCAACGGCGACGGAAAGTGCTGCCCTTGGCACGCTGGGGGCGTTGCTCTTGTCGGCCCTACAACGCACGCTGACCTGGCTGACCTTTCGGGACTCGCTGCTGTCCGCAACGCGTCTCACCTGCATGATCGGGTTGATCCTGGGTGGGGCTGCGTTCTTGTCCCTCGGCATCGGCTTGACCGGTATTCCGCGGGATTTGGCCGCTTGGGTCGACAGTCTGAACCTGTCGTTCGGCATGCTCATCTTCGTGCTGGCGTTGGTGTTCGTTGTGCTGGGCTGCTTCCTCGACGGCATCTCGATGGTGGTGTTGACCATCGCTGTGTTGCTGCCACTGATCCAAAAAGCAGGCATCGACCCCGTCTGGTTTGGCATCTTCATCGTGCTGGTGGTGGAGATGGCGCAGATCACCCCGCCGGTCGGCTTCAATCTGTTCGTGCTGCAGGGAATCACCGGCCACAACATCCTCACCTTGGCGTGGCACGCCCTGCCGTTCTTCATCGTGATGGTGGTGCTGGTCATTCTGGTCACGCTGGTGCCAGAAATCGTGCTCTGGCTGCCAACCCAGATGGTTGGTCAGTAGCCGAGGGGTGTGCCAACTGCGACAGCGTGCACTCTGGCCCCTCCCGCAGTATGAGGTTTTGATCAATTCCTCATACCGTGGGAGGGGGCTATGTGGCGGTCAACAGCAGCCGGTTTGGCGATGGCGATGGCGATGGCGCTGGCGGCAGCGTTTCCTGCCAAGGCGCAGGTGCCGGACCGGTTGGTCCTGGCGGTTGGTCAGTTGTCCCGCGACGGGTTTGACCCGACCCTTGGGTGGGGCACCTATGGTCATTCCCTGTTTCATCAAACCCTGATCCGCCGCAATCCTGATCTGTCCTTGGTACCGGAGTTGGCGACTGCGTGGTCGGTCAACGACGACGGATTGATCTGGACCGTCACGCTGCGCACCGACATGCGCTTTTCCGACGGCAGCCCCGTGACCGCTGCCGATGTTGCCTACACCTATGAGGCGGCGAGCCGGGCTGGTGGCCGGGTGGACCTCACCATCCTAGACCGGGCGGAGGTGGTGGATGACACGACGGTGCGCCTGCACCTGAAGCGGTCGCAGATCACCATCGTCAACACGATGGCAACCCTGGGCATTGTGCCGCGCGCGGCCCATGGCCCTGGCTATGCGCGCCGTCCCATTGGCTCCGGCCCCTACCGCTTGGTGGAATGGCAGGAAGACCAGCAGCTGATTGTCGAAGTCAACCCGATGTGGTCTGGCCCACAGCCGCAGTTCCGCCGTCTGGTGCTGTTGCAGGCGGGTGAGGATGCGGCTCTGGCGACCGCGCGGGCTGGGCGCTTGCATCTGGTGGCCGTGCCCCCCGCTCTTGCCAATCAAACCCTCCGCCACTTGCGGGTGGAGGAGCGGCGCACTGTCGACAATCGCGGTGTGATGTTCCCGATGGTGCCGCCGTCGGGTGCGACCAGCCTAACCGGCGCCCCAGTTGGCAATGCCGTGACGGCCGACCCGGCCATTCGCCGCGCCCTCGCCATCGGGTTGGACCGCCAGGAATTGGTGCGTTTGGCGCTGGGCGGGCGGGGTGATCCCGCGTTCGGGGTCGCCGATGGCTTGCCCTGGGATGAGCCGGAACAGCGCTTGCCGGATGCAAACCTAGCTGGCGCGCGCGCGGTGTTGGAGGCGGCGGGCTGGCGTGACAGCCCATCGGGTGTGCGCGAGAAGGCCGGCCAAGCGGCCCGGTTCACCTTGCTCTACCCAGCGTCTGACATGACCCGACAAGCGCTGGCCCTGGGTGTTGCCGATCAGGCCAAGCGCCTGGGCATTCGCATCGATGTTTCGGGCCGGGCGTGGGACGAAATCCGGCGTTTGCAGCACAGCAACGCTGTCCTGTTTGGCTGGGGGGCACATACCCCGCAGGAGATGTTCAATCTTCACCACTCCAGCTTGGCCGGGCGCGGCTCGTTGAACGCCGGGTGGTACAACAACCCGGCCGTCGATGCCCATCTGGACGCAGCCCAACGCGCCACCTCGGTGGAAGCGTCTCTGATCCATTGGCAGGCCGCCCAATGGAACGGCAGCACGGGCTTTGGGATGGCGGGCGACACCGCCTGGGCGTGGCTGGTTAATCTCCGCCATGTGTATTTTGTGCATGAGTGCCTGGATCTCGGCGCGGCACAGATTCACCCGCATGGCCATGGCATGCCCATTCTGCACAATGTGACCGCGTGGCGGTGGACCTGCGGATGAGCCTTGCAGGGCAGGTGGCGCATCTGGTGCTGCGGCGTCTGGTGCAGCTGATCTGGGTGTTGCCAGCCACGGCCCTTGCCGCCTTCCTGCTGCTGGCATTGTCTCCCATCGACCCGATCGATGCCTACATCGACCAAGCTGTCGCGCGGTTGGGTGAGGAACAGCGGGCCTTGATCGCCGCGCGCTGGGGGTTCGATCAGCCGGTTTGGCAGCAGGCGCTGACCTGGCTGGGACGGATCGCAACTGGCGACTTCGGCTGGAGTTCCGTGTTCAACGCGCCCGTCGCCGCGGTGATTGTGGAGCGGGCAGGCACCTCTCTCAGCTTGATGGCGGGGGCGTTTGTGGTGTCGGGTTTGATCGGGTTCAGTCTTGGTCTGGCCGCTGGAACCTATCCCGGCAGTTGGCTGGACCGGGCAATTGTGTTCTACGCCCTCACGCTCGCGTCGGCCCCCACCTTCTGGATCGCCTTGGTGTTGATTGCCGTGGTGGGGGTGGAGTTGGGCTGGGCGCCAACCTGCTGCGCCCTGCCTCTGGGTGTGCTGCGCGAGGAGGCAACTCTCGCCGATCGCTTGAGCCATTTGGCGCTGCCGATGGTGACCCTTGCGGTGCTGGGTGTGGCGCAAGTCACCCTGCACACGCGGGCCCGCCAAGTGGAGGTGATGGAGAGCGACTATGCCCGTCTCTCGCTTGCCCATGGGGATCCGCGCTGGCGGGTGGGGTTGACCCACGGGGTCAAGAATGCGGCACTGCCGGCGATTGTGCTGCACGCCGCCCATCTGGGGGAGTTGTTTGGCGGCTCCATCCTGGCGGAGCAGGCCTTCGCCTATCCTGGCCTGGGGCAGGCGACTGTGCTGGCGGGCTTGCGTGGCGATGCTCCGCTGCTGCTGGCGATTGCCCTGGTGGCAGTGCTGCTGGTGTTCCTGGGCAATTTGATCGCCGATGTGCTGCACCGTCTGATTGATCCCAGATATCAGGAGATGGGCCACCAGGAGCGGGAGGGCGCATGAGCCTCGCCCTGCCATTTGGCGCACCGCGCCCTGTTTTGCTGATGCGCGCCGGTTTGATCAGCGGCGGGCTGATCGCCATCGTCCTGGCAGCGTTGGTGGCAGGACCTCAGGGGGCGGAGGTGTCGGCGGCCAATCGGCTGCTACCGCCCAGCCTTGCCGCACCCTTCGGCACTGACTTGCTGGGGCGGGATATGCTGGCACGCACCCTGGCAGGGCTTGGTCTATCGCTGCGCACCGGCCTGCTGGCGGCTGGCATGGCGGCGGTGCTGGGGCTTGGCTTTGGCCTGCTGGCCGCCCTGGGTGGGCGCTTGCTTGACCGAGCGGTGGCGATGGTGATCGATCTGCTGCTGGGTCTGCCGCATCTCGTGTTGTTGATCCTGGTTGCCGTGGCTCTCGGCGGTGGTGCGGATGCCGTGGTGATTGCCGTCGGGACCACCCACTGGCCCCGCCTTGCGCGCTTGGTGCGGGCGGAGGTGCAGAGTCTTCTGGGTGCGGCCTATGTCCGTCAGTCCCGTCGGTTTGGCCGCAGTCGCTGGTGGATCGCGCGCCACCACCTGCTGCCCCATCTGGTGCCGCAGGTCACAGTCGGATTTGTGCTGATGTTCCCGCACGCGATCCTGCACGAGGCGGGGTTGAGTTTCCTGGGCTTTGGTCTGGAGCCCCACTTGCCCGCCATCGGCGTGATCCTGGCCGAGAGCATGCGCGCGCTGAACGCCGGGGCGTGGTGGCTGGCGGCGCTGCCGGGGCTGGCTTTGCTGTGTGTTGTGTTGGGCTTTGATCGCCTGGGCAATGACTTGGCTGCCTTGCTGCGGCCCGAGGGGCGGGCCGGATGAGCCCGCTCCTATCCGTTGACCACGTGTCCGTGCGCTTTCGCAGCGCTGGATGGTGGCGGCAGCGCTGGGTGACGGTGCTAGCCGACGTCTCCCTTAGCGTTGCGCGGGGCGAGATGGTGGCGCTGATTGGGGCCTCGGGGGCGGGTAAGAGCGTGCTGGCCCAGGCGGTGCTGGGCGTGTTGCCATCCACCGCGGCCGTCAGCGGTGTGATCCAGTTTGAGGGGACGGTGCTGACCCCACCAGTGCTCGCGCGCCTGCGCGGACGACGGATTGCTTTGGTGCCGCAAACCTTAACCCACCTCGACCCTGTTCGCCGGATCGGCCCCCAGTTGGTCGCAGCCGCCCGTCGCGGTGGTGTCCCAGCTGACCTGCGCGTGGCCGCTGTGCGCACCGAGCTTGCCCGGTATGGCTTGGGTGAGGCCGTGGCACGCCAGCATCCCCACACCCTCTCGGGCGGTATGGCGCGGCGGGCGCTCGCGGCGATGGCGACGGTTGGCCAGGCTGATCTGTTGTTGGCGGACGAGGCGACCACCGGTCTCGACCCCGAGGCGACGCTGCATGCCCTGCATCTGTTGCGCGGCCTTGCCGATGATGGGCGCGGCGTGCTGGTGATCACCCACGATCTGGCGACAGTCCTCCGCCTCGCCGACCGGGTGGTGGTGCTCTACGCCGGGCAGACTGTGGAGGAGGTGGCAGGCTCAGCCCTGGCCCAGGGGGCAGTGCGTCATCCCTACAGCCATGCGCTGTGGCAGGCGCTGCCGAGCCAGAGCTTTCAGCCGCTGGCGGGTCATCCCCCCGCCGGCGATGGTGATGGCGAGGGTGACGGTTGCCGATTTCGACCGCGCTGTGCCGCAGCCGGACCGGACTGTGCCACCGCGCCACCGCTGCGCCGCGTGGAGGAGGGGTGGGTGCGCTGCCACCGGCCGCGATCATGGTGAGGGCCGAGGGTCTGCGGGCGGACGCGCTGGGGTTTCGCTGGTCCCCCCGCGACCCATTCCTGTTTCGCTGCCTCTCCCTCACGCTTGCCGCGGGGGAGGTGCTGGGTCTCGCTGGCCCTTCGGGCCGGGGCAAGACCACCCTGGCGCGGCTGTTGGCAGGGGATTTGTTGCCCGTTGAGGGCCGCATCACCCTGGATGGCGCCCCGCTGCCCCGCCGCGGGCTTCACCCCGTGCAATGGATCGCCCAGACGCCGGAGTTGGCCGTCAATCCGCGCTGGACTGGTGCACGCATCCTGAGCGAGGGGGCGGCGCCGTCGCCAGTACTGCTGGACGCCATCGGCATCCAGCCCGCCTGGCTGACCCGCCTGCCTGCGGACCTCTCCGGTGGCGAGTTACAGCGCCTCTGCCTCGCCCGTGCGCTCGCGGTTGCCCCACGGGTGCTGATCCTGGATGAAGCAACCGCCATGCTGGACGCCATTGCTGCCGCCCAGCTCTGGCAGGCGTTGCTCACCCTCTCGCCTCGGCCAGCCCTGTTGGTGATCAGCCACGATGACGCCCTGCTCGCCCGGGTTGCCGACCGGGTAATGCGGGTTTAACCACAGGTGGTCTTGGCTACTTCTCGCTCTGCCCGTACTCAGCAAGGAGTAGGGTCATACTGAATGTAGTTTTCGGCACAATATTTAATCACATCCGACTGTTGAATATACAAATATTGCGAATCTGATCGAAGAATCTTTATGGACACACCGCAGTTTCTTAGAAAAGCGATTGCAGACTGCAAAACATCCAGTGCATTGTTTCCTTGTGATGGCATTTGTAGCCCGTTGCTGATGACATTTGGTTGAAATACGCACTGGAACATATGCGAGGCTCCGGCATGTGCGACTGGACTAATAATGATGTTTATGACCGTGTCTTGGGTTGTGCCGATGCAGAAAAGCTGGCTCATCCCGGGTAACTGCGTTGACATTCTTCAATCTCGATACGTTATCGCACAGAGAGACCGCGGATTGATCGGGGAATATATCCAGCAACTTGTGTCTTTAGGAGGTAAAAAAAGTTATGATCCGCGTCATTCGGAGCACGAAACTTCCCTAACCGCTCGTCGAGTACTGCCTCGCTTTTACTAATTTCCTCTGTACAGTCTTTCAGATAGTCTAGACTACAAGAAACAAATGGTCGCACAAGGAGCATAAAACTAGATAGATTGCGACTAACTGCATACGAGCTAGATTCCAGTAGGGTTATAGATGCATTAATCACATGAATAAATCTCGTTAAAAAATTCCGATACTTTTCTATTTCGCTATCGACAATCTTGGGAGACCTATTGTAATAGTCGATAAGAAATACCATCTGGATAGCCCTTAATACAGTACGTGCAATCATTCGCTGGGTCACCACATCCTCAGATCCACGACTTGACGCTAACATTCTATCTACGTCATCAACAGCGGCCTGGATCAGAGCAATCAATTCGGACCAAGAAATACTAAGTTCTTCATCTATGTAAGGAGTGGTGATAAATTTTGCATATGCGCTGAATGCCTCAACGGTGACTGAAGACGCTCTCGGCGCCTTAGTCATAGCTGAAGAATAATTCCACGTAAGAGTCTTACGATCAAGAAGCGAAAATGTAAGTGCGTCGATAATTCGGGAGTCTTGCAGATACTGGGTGCTTAAATCTTCATAAAAAAATGGTTTTATACCAAATTCCATCGAATCAATTACATAACCTACAATTGCAAAAATCCCGTTTCCCTGGCAGAAATCGATCAATTTGTATCCATGTTGCGGCCACAGCGCCTTCAGAAGACTTTCAGTGGCCTTTACATCGTTCAAGCGCTGCGTCATACTCACTTCACGCGTTGCAAAAGTCTGCTCTGCCACATATCTGTTCTGACACAAGTCGGCGGCGAATGCGGTACCCAAAAAAGCAAAAGGAAACTGTGCCAAAAGCAAAAGCTGCGACAGTTTCCTCAGTTTCCACGCGTTTGACATTTTCTCCTCCTTCCCACCGTACCGCTGTGCTGCGATTTGGTCCGCAAATCGCGTTGCGGAGACTTACTTCGATTTCTGCTCCGATTCGCATCAACCGATATTTCCCAGATAGGCGGCCCATCCCCCCTGATTGATGGCAGAATAGCCCAGCTTTGGTCCTCTTGGAAGCGGGAAGCGCGTAACGACAACGTCCGTCGCAGCAGAATCGCGTTCAGACCGCGATAACACGCCCCAGTTGTGCGTTTCTTGCTAACTTTGCCACAATGAGGGCAGACTTCACCTGTCGCCTGCGTCGTACGACCGCTTCCAGCCGTCAGCATGGCGTTGGTTCTCTTCGCCGCAAATCGTCGATCATGTCGAGGATGCGCCGGAACAGGTGACGGGGCACAGCCACTTCGGCCATCTGGAAGACGGCGTAGCGCGCGTGGGCGATCACCTTCGCGCCGATCTTCACCACCTTCTCGCGGATCGTGGTCAGCGACCAGCTTTCCATCTCCTCCGGCAGGGCGAGCGTGCGCAGGAAGTTGCACAGGTTGTAGGCCAGGGCGTGAAGCTGGAGCCGCACGGCGTTGGCCTTCATCGTGCCGCAGGACAGCCGCGTCCACGTCAACGCGTTCTTGCCTTCTTTGATCCACTGCTCCGCCGTGCCGCGCTGGTTGTAGAAGGCGACGATGCGGTTCGCGGGCCGGGTCAGGTTGGTGACGCTTGAGCCGCGAAGCGGATCAAGCCCGACACGGGGATACAGTTCGCCGGGATGCCACTCCACCTTGGCGACCACGCGCCGCTTCCGGCTCCACGATCCGGCCTGATAACTGAAGCTGGCATGGAACCGCTGAACATGCAGAGGCGGACGGCCGACGGGGTGTTTCAGCAGGTGGGCGATATGACCCTAAAGGATAGCGTTGGCCTCGAGGCGGATGGTGTACTTGTAGCCCTCGGCCTCAAGATAGTCGTACAGGTCGGGCAGGGCGAAGGCGGCATCACCCCGGAAGAACCGCCGCTTGGTCCGGTCCCGATACCGCGCCACCACAGGTTCCAGCACCGAGCGCCAGCCATCGGCGCTGTGGACATTGCCGGACCGCAGCGTGGTCCGTTCCAGATCGCCAAACTGGTTGAAGACGAACAGCGGATGGTAGCAGGTGCAGCCGAAGTGGCCGTTGTAAGCGGTGCCTTCCTGCTTGCCGTTGATTGGGCTGACGCTTGAGTCCATGTCGAGCACCACGACATTGGTCGAGCGGCGGGCATGAACGGCGTCGATCCATGTCCCTGACAGGTCGGCCAGAACGGCGACGTTGGCCTTGTCGGTCAGCACCTCGGTCTCAAAGCGCCCCATCTAGCTCGTCGAAGCGGCTTCCTTGGTCACTGCCCGGCC
Organism: Alphaproteobacteria bacterium; assembly: GCA_004292755.1. Taxonomy (GTDB): domain Bacteria; phylum Pseudomonadota; class Alphaproteobacteria; order Elsterales; family Elsteraceae; genus RDXE01. The sequence goes on along the minus strand of RDXE01000047.1, from coordinate 35,840 downwards.
GCCGACGATCCAGCGCATCGCCGGGTCATAGCCCAGGCGGTCGGCGTCATTGACATCCTCGTACCCGGCAAGGCGGCCGAACACCGATTGCCGGAATTGCGCCGTCAGGGTGTGGCGATTGTTCTTGCCGGTCCTCAAGTCGGCCAGCACTTGCCCGACCATCTCGGTCAAGCCAAGGGCATCGTCCAGTTCCCGGAAGGCGAGCAACCCGGCATCCGACATGACCCGTGATCCATGGAACTCCAGCTTGAGGCGGCGGTCGAAAGCGACCCGCAGATTGCCCGTTTCCAGTTCACCCGTCACAACCTCCATGACCAGCCGCTCCAAACACCTACAACACATTGATTCTTATATCATAATCTTCGGTCTTCGTCATGAATTCGCGCGGCTATCTGGGAAATGCGGGTTCAATCCTTACGAAGGTGTTAATCAATCTAATGACGGATAAAAACTCTCTCGGCAATCACCGACATGGAATCTCTGCCCTGCCATTAGGTGATTAACATCCGCACCAGCGCAGGCCATTCGCGGCTGCCGGGGGGGATGCCGTCGGCTTCGAATTGGCGGGCGGTTAACTCGCACACCTCTGGGGTGGGGGTGGTGAGGGGACGGCCCGTGGCGAGGGCGGCCAATTGGGTGCGGGCGGATTTTTCGAGATAGACCATCAACACAAAGGCTTCCGCGACTGTGGCGCCACAGGTCAGCGTGCCATGGTTGCGCAGCACCATTGCCTTGTGGGAGCCAAGCGAGGCCGTCAACCGGTCCCGCTCGGCGGCGCTGAGGGCGATGCCTTCATAATCGTGATAGGCGATGCGGTTGTAGAAGCGCAGCGCGTGTTGCGACAGTGGCAGCAACCCCTCCGCCAGCATCGACAGGCTCATCCCGGCTTCGGTGTGAAGATGGATGACGGCGTCAATCTCGGGGCGCGCGTCATGAACAGCGGCATGGATGGTGAAGCCAGCGGCATTGACGCCATAGGGTGGGCTACCGATCAGGCGGCCCTTGCCATCGATCTTCACCAGATTGTCGGCCGTCACCTCTGCGAAGCTGAGACCGAAGGGGTTCAACAAAAACCGGTCCGCCACCCCCGGCACCCGTGCCGACAGGTGGGTGTAGACCAGATCATCCCAGCCGAAGCGCGCGCACAACTGGTAGGCCGCAGCAAGATCGCGCCGCACCTGCCACTCGGCGGCGCTGATGGGTTCGTCCGGCAGCGTCTGGCGGGCCAGATCGTGGGAGACGAGGCGAGCGTCGGCGTCGGTCATGGGCTAGCGGAAGACGAGGTCGCGGGTGAATAGCACCAATTCCGGCACATAGGTGATCACCATCAAGCAGGTGAAGATAACCGCCACGAAGGGGATTAGAGGCGGGATGATCTTATCGATGCCGATGCGCGCCACTTGGCAGGCGGCAAACAGGTTCACACCAAAGGGCGGGGTGATCATTCCAAGCGCCAAGTTCACCACCATCACTGTGCCAAAATGGACGGGATCAATGCCAAGCTCGGTCGCAGCGGGGGTCAAGATTGGCGCCAGGACGATGATTGAAGCCGACGTCTCCACAAACATCCCGACAACGAACAAGAACAGATTAACCGCCAGCATGAACAGCGCAGGTGATTGGAAGGTGGCAACCAGCCACTCCCCAATCGCATCAGGCACGCCTTGGCGATTCAGCAAGTAGGAGAACAGCCCAGCCATGGCAATGATCATCATGATCACAGCCGAGGAAATGACTGACTTCTCCACAGCCTTAAGCAGGATTGGCCAAGTGATCTCCCGATGGATCACCACGCCGACGATCAAGGCATACACCACCGCCACCACAGAGGCTTCGGTTGGCGTGAACACGCCGCCATAAATGCCGCCCAGAATGATCACCGGCATCAACAGCGCCCACGCCGCTTGCCGAGTTGCCGTCAGAACGGACAGGCGGCCATCGCCGTCATTCTTGCCGTTGCCCGTGCGTCGACACCATAGGAACACATACACCGACAACGCCCCGGCGATCAAAAATCCCGGCCCGAAGCCGGAGATGAACAATTCCGGGATCGAGGTTTGCGTGGCAACGCCGAACAGGATCATTGGGATGGAGGGCGGAATCACGACGCCCAGCTCGGCGGCCGTTGCTTGCAGCGCAGCGGCGAAAGGCACGGGGTAGCCATGCTTGACCATGGCCGGAATCAAGATCGAGCCGATCGCAAAGGTGGTGGCAACCGACGAGCCAGAAATCGCAGCGAAGATCATGCAGGTCAGCACGCAGGTGATGGCGAGACCGCCCTGGATGCCGCCGACCAGCGACTTGGCAAACTCGACCAATCGGCGGGAGATGCCACCCACCTCCATAATGTTGCCAGCCAAAATGAAAAAGGGAATTGCTGCCAGGGGAAATCGATCCAACGTGACATAAATCTGCTGAGCCATCACCAGCAGCGGAAAGCGCGTAAAGTATTCAAGCCCCACCAGGGCTGCGATTCCAATTGCAATGGCAATCGGCACGCTGAGGGCAAACAGCCCCAACATCACGGCCAACATCACAGATGCCATGGGAGGATTCCTTAAACCGCTTGATCTAATTCTTCATTGCGTCGGTCAAGGTACTGACCAATCGCGGCAACGATCGCCAGCGCCGAGCCGATGGGGATGGCGGCATAGCCCCAGGCGATGGAGATTTCCAACCCGGCCAGGGTCTGGAAGCGCACCCGTTCCGCCATGGTCCAGCCGTACCACGCGGTGATGCCCATCAAGCCGACGGTACAGACCAAGTGGACAGTCTCAATCAGCCGCTTCCACGGCCCCTTCACCAAGCGGTGACAGAGGTCGATGGAAACCAGCGCGCCGGACCGGATCGCTGCCACCAAGCCCAACAGAGCCATCCAAATCAGCGCGGTGCGCACCAATGCCTCAGTCCAAGTGGCTGGCCGCTCCAACAGGAAACGGGTGATCACCTGGAACGCCCCCGCCACGACAGCAACTGTCATGGCGAGGCACGCCGCCCAGAGGATAGCGCGGGTCAACGCCCGCTCTATCGTGAGGAAGATGCGCACCGCGGCAGCCATTATGGCTTCCAGTTTTGGATCGCGGCGATCTTGTCGGCGCCGAATTCACGACCGAATTCAGCAAACGCCGGGCGCAGGGCTTCGACGAACTTGGCCGTGTCCACATTGGTGTTGACGGTCATACCGCGCCGACGCAGCTCTTCAACGCCCGATGCTTCGTCAGACGACACCTTGTCGCGCTGGGCCTTGGCTGCAATTGCCGCTGCTTGGCGCACCAACGCCTGATCAGCAGCAGACAGCCGAGTGAAGCTGGACGGCGCCATCATCACCACAGCCGGAGAGTAAACGTGGCGGGTCAGCGAGATGAAGCGCTGCACCTGGTTCAGGTTGTTGCCGATGATCACGGACAGCGGATTTTCCTGGCCATCCACGGTGCCCTGTTGCAGGGCAGGCACCAGCTCAGAGAACGCCATCGGCGTCGGCAGCGCGCCCAGCGTGGAGAAGGCGCGCATGTGCACCTGATTCTCCATCGTGCGCACCTTCAAGCCACGCACATCATCGGGCGAATTCACTTCGCGCCGGCTGTTGGTCAGATTGCGGAAGCCGTTCTCGGTCCAGGCCAGTGCGATGATGCCACGAGGCGTGAAGCGCGCTAGCAGGTCCTGACCGATCTGGCTGTCCAGCACACCGCGGGCGTGGTCATAGTCCCGGAACAGGAACGGGATATCGACGATCCGGACATCCGGAACGAAGTTCCCAATCGGACCAGTGGAGGTGATTGCAGCGTCGAGCGTGCCGATCTGCATGCTCTCAATCATCTCGCGCTCATTGTCATTGCGCTGGATGGTGACGCGGATGCGATTGTTGGTCAGCCGTTCCACTGCTTCTTTGAACGCCGTGGCGCCAGCCCCGTAGTGGGTGTTGGCGGTGGGCAGCGGATGGCTGATCGTCCAGTTGGTTTGCGCGTTCGCAGCACCGAACGCAAAGGTTGCCGCCACAGCTGCGGCGGAAAGCCAACGCTTCATTCCAGGGTCTCCCTCCCGACTGGCCGGGCTGCGGTTTGGCGCGCCCGGCTTCGAAAGGGGACCCTAGCAGCCAAGTCGTGTCAGGCAAAGGCTGGGTGTTGACGTTGGAAGCGGTTTCGCAGGCCTGCGCGCACGTCCGACCACTCCTCCCGGATGACCGAGAAGTAAACGGAATGGCGCAGCCGTGGGCCCGGCACCACCATGTGATTGCGGAAGGTGCCTTCTTCCACCGCACCAATTGCCCGAAGGGCGGCCCGACTGCGTGTATTCAGGCTGTCGGTCTTAAACTCAACTCGGGTTGCCCCCAGCGTGTCGAAAGCATGCCCCAGCATCAGCAGCTTTGCCTCGGTGTTGATGCCGGTGCCGTGCCATGCCGGGCCGATGACAGTCCACCCGATCTCCAACCGCCGATGGACCCGTTCAATCGCGATGTAGCGCGAACTGCCGCACACTTGGCCGGTTGTCGTGTCCACCATGGTGAACACCACTTCGTTGCCCTGATCCTGCTGGGACAGCGCCAGCGGCAGCACACGACGCCATGCTGCCTCGTCATCCACGGGGACGGGAAACCACTGGGTTGTGCCGGGTGGACAGGCCGCCGCCAGGGCTGGGGCATCCTCCAGGCTGGCCGGACGCAGCAGCACGCGCTGCCCTGTCAGAGTGGCGGGGCGGGGGTCAAATGTGGGCAGGGTTGCAAGATCAAGGCTCATGGCGGCCAGCATGGCTGGCCCGCGAAGGGGCGACCAGAGCCATTGGCGCCCGGCGATCAGCCAAAGCGGCCCGAACGGACACTGCTGCAATCACTGCCGCATTCGAAACCCGGATCAGGCTGCGGGCAACGCGAACTCAGCAATCATCGCGCGCAGTTCCGGTATCCCGGCGCCTGTCTCGGAGGAGGTGAGCAGCACCTGGGGGAACGCGCTGGGGTGGCGCTTCAAGCCTGCCTCAGTGTCCGCGATCAGCCGAGCCCGGTCGCCGCCGCGCACCTTGTCGGCCTTGGTCAGCACGATCTGGCAGGCGACAGCGGCCCGGTCCAGTTCCGTAATCTGCTCGTGGTCAATCGGTTTCAGGCCATGGCGGGCATCGACCAGCAGCACCAGCCGCTTCAAAGGGACGCGACCGCGCAGATACTGGCGAATCAGCGCGGTCCAGCGGGCAATCTCCGACTTCGGTGCCTCGGCGTGGCCATAGCCCGGCATATCGACCAGCAGCAGGCGCCCCGCCAGATCAAAGAAGTTCAATTGCTGGGTCCGCCCTGGCGTGTTGGACACCCGTGCCAAATCGTTGCGTCCTGTCAACGCATTGATCAGGCTGGATTTTCCAACATTGGACCGGCCAAGCATTGCCACCTCCGGCAGACCCGGTGGCGGCAGACGGTCCAGGGTGGCGACGGCATAGACGAACTGGCAAGGCCGGGCGAACAACAGCCGCCCGGCTTCCAGCACCTCAGGGTCCAGTGGTGCAGGATCAGCCATCCGGTTAGGACACGCCCATCCGGTGCATGATCACCTTCTGCTGAGCAATCGACAGCAGGTTGTTCCACGCCCAGTAGATCACCAAACCCGCGGGGAACCCTGCCAGCATGAAGGTAAAGATCACCGGCATCCACGCGAAGATGCGCGCCTGAATCGGGTCTGGCGGTGGCGGGTTCAGGCGTTGCTGCACCCACATGGTCACGCCCATGATCAACGGCCAAATGCCAAGGCCAACCGACAGCAAGAAGCCCGGCACGTCATAGGGCAGCAGACCGAACAAGTTGAAGATCGAGGTGGGATCCGGCGCTGACAGATCGCGGATCCAGCCAAAGAATGGCGCGTGCCGCATCTCAATGGTGACGAAGAGCACCTTGTAGAGGGCGAAGAACACGGGAATCTGCAACAGGATCGGCAAACAGCCTGACAGCGGATTGACCTTCTCAGACTTATACAGCTGCATCATTTCTTGTTGAAGGCGCTGCTTGTCCTCGGCGTACTTTTCCCGCAGCTCGGTCATTTTAGGCGTGAGGGCGCGCATTTTGCTCATCATCACGTAGGACTTGTTCGCCAGCGGGAAGAACAAGCCCTTGATCAGGACGGTGAGCAACAAAATGGCGACGCCGAAATTGCCAACCAATCCCTGAATAATTTCGAGCAGGTAGAAGATCGGTCGGGTCAGAAAGTGGAACCAGCCCCAATCCACTGCAAAATCGAAGGAGGTAATGCCAACCTCATTCTTGTAGCGGGTGAGGGTTGCCACTTCCTTGGCGCCAGCGAAGAAGCGGTGCTGCGTTTCCGCGACGGTGCCGGGGGCAATCGTGCGCTCGGTGCCCCGATAATCGACCTGATAAAGATCGCCACCGCCTGCAATGTCGTGGATGAAGCGGGTGGCGACTGTTTCCCGCTGGTCCGGGATCAGAGCCACCAGCCAATACTTGTCGGTGATGCCAAGCCAGCCACCGGTGGTGCGGCCTTCAATGCGACGGTCGCCCTGCATGTCCTTGTAGGTGTGCTCCTGCAGCACGCCGTCCAACACGCCAATCAAACCTTCATGCAGGATGAAGAAGCCTTGGGTAACCGGCGTGCCGGAGCGGGCAACGCGGGCATAGGGTGCCAGCGTCACCGTCGCGGCACTGGTGTTCTCCACCTTCTGCACCACGGTGATCATGTAGTCCTGGTCAATCTCCACCACCCGGGTGAAGCGCAGCCCCTCGCCATTGTCCCAGGTCAGGGTGACCGGCTGACCGGGCACCAGCGTGCGGCGGTTTGCGGTCCACACGGTATCGGCTGACGGCAGCTTCAGCCCGGCCTGACCGATCCAGCCCGTCTCCCCAAAATAGGCGTCGGGACGCCCGCTTGGGTTCAGCAGCACAATGTTTTCGGATGTCGGATTGACGGTTTCGCGATAGCGCTGAAGGTGCAGATCATCGATCCGCGCGCCGGTCAGGGGCAGCGTGCCGAACAGCTTTGGCGTGTCGATGGCCAGCCGTTCGGAGCGGGCCAGCGCGTCCGCACGGGTCAGTGCTTGGGCTGGCACCAGACCTGACGGTGTTGCCCCCGGCAGAGTCGGTGTCAAAGCATTGAGGCCAGCCGATTGACCGGGTGCTGCTGGCAGTGTCGCCGGGTTCTGCAGGGCTTGCTGAGCGGCCAGTTCCGCCTGCCGGGCGCGCTGCGCTTCCTGCGCTGCCTGCTGGCGCGGTATCTCGTAGAAGAATTGAAAGCCCAGCAGGATTGCTAGGCTAGCCACGATCGCGATGATCAGATTCTTCTGTTCCATCCGAGGCTTCCGCAGGAGTGATGCTGAAAAAGGAATGCTGACAGGGTCAACGAGGGTCTAGACGCGCCAACAGCGCAGCCGTTGGCTTTTGGCGTCCGGCACGGGGTCGTATCCCATTCCGCCCCACGGATGGCAACGACAGATGCGCCGCACGCTCAACCATCCGCCGTGGATGGCGCCATGGCGGCTGAGGGCTTCCAGCGCGTAGGCCGAGCAACTGGGCTCAAACCGGCAGGAGGGTGGGAGGACCGCTTTCAAAGTGTAGCGGTACAGCAGCACGAGCAGCCGCAGCAGCTTGGCCGCCACACTCATCGCCAGGCCTTCAGCCGGGTCAGCGCTTGCTCCAGATCCGCCAACAGGGCTGGCCAGGGGCGTGTCGGCGTTTTGTCGCGGGCGATGGCGACAAGATCGATGTCGTCGCGCACCCGGCCCGCCGCCACGGCGGCAATCGCAGCGCGCAGTCGCCGCCGGGCGCGATTGCGCGCGACGGCGTTGCCCACTTTCTTCGAGGCGGTGAATCCAACCCGTGGGCCAGATGTATCGGCGCGCGCCGCCACCTGCAGCACCAATCCTGGTGCCGCCCATTTGCGCCGCGCTGCTGCAACCCGGAGGAATTCAGCGCGTCGCGACAGATGTGGTATCGGACCGCGCAACCAACTGGCCCCTTGCAGCGAACCTAAGACTACGTCCCTGCAGCTCCCAGTGGAGCGGCAGGGGTTGGCAGTCCCTAGGCCGACAGCTTCTTGCGCCCCTTGGCGCGACGGGCATTGATGACGTTCCGGCCGCCAACGGTGGCCATACGCGCGCGGAACCCGTGCCGACGCTTGCGGACGATCTTGGAGGGTTGAAAGGTGCGCTTCACGACTGGTGTCTCCGGGTTTCGGCAAAAATCGAGCGCGAGTGCCTATACCATTGCCCTGCCCCCGTCAATACTGGCGCGCTTGGCTGTGGTGCGGACGCCGCACGGGATGGCGCAGTCGTGAGGCGGTGGTTGCCGCTGCTGCTGCTGGCGGCAGGTCTGGTCACGGCCCTCGCCCTGGGTGCGGGGGAGTGGCTGAGCTTTGAGCGTTTGGCGGTGGAGCGTCAACGCTTGAACGGTCTGGTGGCTGCCCAACCGTTGGCGGTATGGCTGGGATTCGTTGGCCTGTACGCCGTTGCGACCGCCGTCTCGCTGCCGGGTGGTGCCGTGCTCAGCATCACCGGTGGCTTTCTGTTTGGCGTGTGGCTTGGCACGCTGGGCATTGTGATCGGGGCGACGCTGGGGGCTACGGTGCTGTTTCTCGCCGCGCGCTCTGCCATGGGTCAGGTGCTGCGAGCGAAAGCACGGGGCGTTGGGGCGCAGGTGCTGGCGGAGCTATCGCGCCACCCCTTGCAATATCTTCTCGTGCTGCGGCTCGTGCCAGCGATGCCGTTCTGGTTGGTCAATCTGCTGCCTGCCTTGGTTGGCATGCGGGTCGACACGTATGTGATGGGCACCGCGTTGGGTATCATCCCTGGCTCAGCAGTGCTGGCCTGGATCGGCGTTGGCCTGGATGAGGTGCTGGCGCGGGGCGACACACCGGACGTGTCCGTGTTGGTGTCTGCACCGGTGCTGCTGCCAATCCTAGCGTTGGCCGCCTTATCGATTGTGCCGGTGGTGGTGCGGCGATGGAAGCGACCCGCAGCGGAGATCCAGCCATGACTGCCATGACCGAGCTTGCCTGCGATCTGGCGATCATCGGCGCAGGAGCCGCGGGCCTGTCGATTGCTGCGGGGGCTTCGCAGTTGGGTGCAGCCGTGGTGCTGATCGAACGGGGCGCCATGGGCGGCGATTGCCTGAATGTCGGCTGCGTGCCATCCAAGGCCTTGTTAGCCGCGGCCCACGCAGCCCAGCGGGTGCGTCGTGCGGCGGCACTTGGGGTCCAGGTGGATGGCCTCAGGATCGACGCCGCTGCAGTCAAAGCCCATGTCCGTCGGACCATTGCTGCAATAGCCCCGGTGGACTCGGAGGAGCGCTACCGCAGCCTGGGCGCCACCGTGCTGAAGGCGGAAGCGCGCTTTATCTCCCCCACCCAGTTGATTGCGCGCGAGGCGTCCGGCCAGGAAACCCGTCTGACGCCACGCTGGACCGTTGTGGCAGCCGGTCTTGGCCCTGCCATCCCGCCGATCCCTGGGCTTCGCGATGGCCCCTATCTGACCAATGAAACGGTGTTTCAGGGCGACACCCTGCCCAGCCACCTGATCATCCTGGGCGGCGGTGCTATTGGCGTTGAGCTGGCAGAGGCGCATCAGTTGCTTGGCTGTCAGGTCACCGTGATCGAAGCCCAGCGTCTGCTGGCGCGGGAGGAGGCCGCTCTCGTGGCGCCACTGTGCGAGCACCTGCGCGCCATCGGTGTCACGGTGAATGAGGGGGTGGCGGCCACCGCAGTTGGTTGGGCGGACGGTGTGCCGACTGTCACCCTCGCCGATGGCCAGACAGTGACTGGCAGCCATCTGTTGGTCGCGACCGGGCGCGTCGCGCAGTTGGAGGGGTTGGGGCTAGAGCAAGCGGGCATTGCCTGGACCCCACGCGGTATCACGGTGGATCGCCGGTTGCGTACCACCAACCGCCGGGTGTTTGCGGCGGGCGATGTGGCGGGCGGCCCGCAATTCACCCATGTGGCGGGCAGCCATGCCACCACAGTGATCCTCAACACCTTGTTTCGCGTGCCGTCTCGGGCCAACCACAACGCAGTGCCGCGCGTGGTCTACACCGACCCAGAGCTCGCTGGCGTTGGCTTGACCGAGGCCGAGGCGCGCGCCACGGGCGTGCCGACCGAGGTGGCTCAATGGTCATTCCAGCACAATGACCGCGCCCTCGCCGATGGCACGGGCGAGGGTTCGGTGCGGCTGATCTTGCAGCGCGGTCGTGTGGTTGGCGTCCACATTCTGGGACCGCATGCGGGCGAGCTGATCGCCCCCTGGTGCCGTGCGGTTGCGGAGCGGGAGCGGCTGTCCCGCATCGCCCGCACGATGCTGCCTTATCCAACCCTCTCCGAGGCGCCGAAGCGCGCGGCGGGGGAGTATCTCAGCCGCAGCCTGTTCTCCCCCCGCGTGCGCTGGCTGGTGCGCCTGCTGGCCCGTCTGCCGTAAGGGATCGTTAAGGCCAGCCACCTGTGAAATCGATCACCTGACCCGTCACAAACGGCGCCGTGCCGGAGGCGAGAAACGCGATCAGCGCACCAACCTCGACCGGTGTGCCCAAGCGTCCGAAGGGAACGAGCCCGGCGATCTCAGCCCGCCCGACGGGATCATCAACAAAGCGGGCGCGGGGGTAATACAGCTCGCTTTCCAGATAGTTGGGGGCGACCACGGTCACCTGCACCTGATAGGGGGCCGCCTCCCGCGCCAAAGCCTTGGCGAAGGCCGTGGTGGCTGCCCGTGCCGTGGTTGGCACGGCATAGCCAAGCTCGGGCTTGCGCTCACGGGCGGAGGTGACAAACACCATGGCACCCCGCCGCCGCTGCTTCATGGTTGGCAGCACCACCTGCGCGAGGCGGATCGGCGTGACAGTCACCGCCTCGAAGGTCCGGCGCAGGTCGTCCAGGTCCAGGCTCTCAATGGGGCGGGGGGAGAGGGGATAGACGTCGTTAGAGACGACCGCTTCCAGATCACCAAAACTCGCGGTCGCCTCTGCTGCCGCTGCGACGGGATCGGTCTCGTGCAGCAGCAACGCCTCCGGCCAATGGGACTGCGCGCGCTCCCGCGCTGCTGAATCCGCGAAGGCTGGATCATGGCAGGCGACCCGCATGCCACGAGCCAACAGCGCTGGCACCGCACCAGGGCCCGTATAGGCAAGGGCGTTGGTGATCAGCACGGTCCGATGCGAGGTTGCGGGGGTGGCCAACGCCTCTGTCATGCCGATGCCTCCGGCGCGGGTGCGTGATAGGCTTGAAGGGCCTCGCGCGCAGCATCGGTCAGGGGGCTGGAGCGGCCATCGGCTGCTGCAACATGCACAATCACGCTCTCAGCCGAAGCAACGGCGCGGCCCGCTTGAAACAGTGTCTGTTCCAGGCGGATGGAACTGCGCCCGACCGACGCCACACGAGTGCCGATCTGCACGGTTCCCGGCCAGTGCAGCTCTGAGGCGAAGTCAATCGCGAGGCGCGCGATGACAAAGGAGCAATCAACCCCATGCAGCGGTGCTTCGCCGCCGTAAAGCATCTCCACCCGACCAGTCTCAAACAAGGTTGAGAACACACGGTTGTTGATGTGCCCCTGCCGATCCGTGTCAGCGTAGCGTAGCTTGTCGAAGGTTCTATGAGGAAAGTCTTCTAAACGCGGTGAGGGCGGCATCAGTTGGTCTCCGATGGCGGATCAGAGGAAACGCCCGGAAGCCTGTCACCAAGTGAAGTGGCTCACAAGCCTTCCCGCCATGACGCTCTGGTTCCCACTGATCCCTAGGTCGGGATCACCTGTTACGCCGCCACCCGCAGGTTGGTTGGATCGCTGCCGTCCACGGTGTAAACCACCACGCGGTCTTCAGTGGCGGCGGCGTTGCGCGCAACGTCCTCCACTCGCGGCATGGTAAGCGCGAGCGCTTCAGCCACGAGCAAGCGGATCACGGCATCGGCGTTGCGATCAATCGCCGTCTCTCCGCGCTCCCAGCGGCCAATCGTTTGGACATCCTTGCTAACCAGTGGGGCAAGGTTCGCCTGCGTCTTACGCATTTCTGTGCGCAAGAAGCGCAACTCCGCGCCGCTCAATGAGCCGGGACGAGCAATGATTGCTTCAGCAAGGGCTTTGTGCAACCGCTTGACCGCGGGGATCATGGTCAATTCCTCGCCGTCATCGGTCGTCGTCGTCGTCAACCCGTCCAGCCACACATTTGGCAGCCCGCATTGCGTGTAGTGATACTTAGCCATCTTAACTCCCTCCGGTACCCGGCTCATCCATCCACATTACTGTGACAATACGAAAGCCAGGTGTTACGCCGTGCTTGTATGGAATGACCACTACCCCAATCTTTCTATTTTCTGAGTTAGGGGTTGATCCTTCCATTGTATACTTGAAGAGCTTTTCTGTTTTTGTGGGCTCTCCATTTTTCGTGACAAAGCCACATTCCAAGACGTGACGTATATCACCTTCCAAGAGGCCGCGTTCCATGAGGCGCTCTTTGGCATGATCGCTCCACGTCAAACTTAACTCCTCAGCGTTTGCATACCTCCTGATGCATTCAGTTGCTTGAGTAGGCGTCCAAGGTTGGTTGTGTCGCATCTGCGACGGTCCTCCCTGTTCGTGAAAGCACACCTATCATCGTGATAGGCGTCAGCCAAGGGGAAATTTCCTCGTATCCTGATAAATGATACGCGGGCAGCTTCCTGAATGCATATTAAAGCGAGATCATCAAACAAACTCACCTTCTTTTCAGCGCTTTGGCGAAAGCCCCATTGCAGCGGCTTCCCCTCGGCTCCGCGCGGTCTAGGTTGGTGCTGTCCTGCATCGCATAAGCGACGCTTGACCCAGCGGGGCGCCGATGGTGTTCTCGCTCTCCGTTCCCGTGCCAGGATGATCCACGTCCGATGACTGCCGAACTGCCCTCCGGTTTGCCAGAAAGCGCCCTGCCCGATACCGAAGTGTCTGTGCAAGAGGTGTTTGGAATCGCCAGCCCCATGCGCGTGCCGGCGTTCTCCGCCCGCTCTGAATACGTGCCAGAACGGGACGCGTCCTATCACTTTGACCCAGAGACGACGCTGGCAATCCTCGCTGGGTTTGCCTTCAATCGTCGCGTGATGATCCAGGGCTATCACGGTACGGGCAAATCCACGCACATTGAGCAGGTGGCCGCGCGCCTGAATTGGCCGTGCATCCGCATCAATCTGGACAGTCACATCAGCCGGATCGATTTGGTCGGCAAGGACGCGATTGTTCTGAAGGACGGCAAGCAAATCACGGAGTTTCGGGAGGGCATGCTGCCCTGGGCGCTGCAGCACCCCGTTGCCTTGGTGTTCGACGAGTATGATGCGGGTCGCCCAGACGTGATGTTCGTGATCCAGCGCGTGTTGGAAGTGGAAGGCAAGCTGACGCTGCTGGACCAGAACCGCGTGATCCGCCCCTCCAAGGCATTCCGTTTGTTCGCCACAGCCAACACCGTGGGGTTGGGGGACACCACTGGCCTGTATCACGGCACCCAGCAGATCAACCAAGGCCAGATGGATCGCTGGAACATCGTCGCCACACTCAACTACCTGCCCAGTGAGGTGGAAGAGCGGATCGTGCTGTCCAAGTCACCGGATTATGACACGGCTGACGGTCGCAAGATGATCCGCCACATGGTTGCCTGTGCGGACTTGACGCGCGCTGGGTTCGTGGCGGGTGACGTCTCAACAGTGATGAGCCCCCGCACGGTGATCACGTGGGCGGAGAATGCGCGGATCTTTGGCGGCGACGTCGATTTTGCCTTCAAGGTCAGCTTCCTGAACAAGTGCGACGAGGTGGAACGGTCCGTGGTGGCGGAATACTTCCAGCGCTGCTTCGGGCGCGAGTTGAAGCAGGGTGCCAAGCCGGGTCTGGCCAAGGCGGCCTAACCCTCAATGGCCGACCAGGACAACCCAATCGAACGGTTCAAGCGGGCAACCGCCGCAGCCTTGCGCGCCGTCGCCCACGAGGGCGAAGTCGAGGTGGTGTACGCGGCGGAAGCCTCAGGTCTCAGCGGCAAACGTGCGCGGTTGCCGATGCCTCCGCGCTCGCTGCCAGCAGAAGACGTGGCCAGGGTGCGGGGCGAGGCGGACGCGATTGCTCTGCGTCTGCGCCATCACGATGCTGCCACCCACCAGCGCCGCCTGCCGAACAGTCCAACGGCGCGTGCGGCGTTTGAAGCTGTCGAACAAGCGCGCTGCGAGGCGTTGGGTGCTACGCGCATGATGGGAGTGGCCGCCAATCTGGATGCGGCGCTCGATCATCGCTATCGCCGCCAAGGCCTCGACAAGCAACAGGAACGCACCGACGTCAATTTGGCCGAAGTGCTGCGCCTATTGGCGCGTGAAGCCATGACGGGCATGCCGCCGCCCGATGCCGCCCGCGCAGTGGTGGAATTGTGGCGTCCCTGGATTCAAACCAAGATCGGCCAAAGTCTGGATGCGCTGGCGCCGTTGATGGCGGACCAGGACGAGTTCGGTCGTCGTCTGCGCCGGGTGTTGGCTGACCTCGATCTGGAAGCGAGCGAAGACGAGCCCTCTGGCGAAGACAGCGAAGACGAGGGCAACCAAGAGGACGAGGGCGGGCCTGGCGAAGAAGAAGTCCGCGGCGAAGCTGGCAAGGATGACAGCGGCGATAGCAAGGACACGGGCGAGAGCAGCAAACAGGATATGACGCCTGGCGATGACGCCGATGGCGAGGGCGAAGAACAGGATGGCGAGGATGGGCCGGGGACGGGCGAAGATCGCCCCGCCCATAGCCCTCCACCGCCACGGGACACGCGCCGTTCCATCGACGGGCCGGAGGTCAACTACAAACCCTTCACCACTCAGTTCGACGAAGTCGTCGATGCAGAAACCCTCTGCGATCCCGAAGAGTTGACCCGCCTGCGGGCCCTGCTGGATCAGCAATTGACTGCCTTGCAGGGGGTTATCTCCAAACTTGCCAATCGCTTGCAGCGCCGTCTGCTGGCGAAGCAACAGCGGTCGTGGGATTTCGATCTGGAGGAAGGCTTGTTGGATGCCGGGCGCCTAGCCCGGGTGGTGGTCAGTCCAACCCACGCCTTGTCTTACAAGTTGGAGAAGGATACCGACTTCCGCGACACAGTAGTGACGCTGCTGATCGACAATTCCGGCTCCATGCGGGGCCGTCCAATCTCCATCGCGGCGATGAGCGCTGACATCCTGGCCCGTACGCTGGAGCGGTGCGCGGTCAAGGTTGAGATCCTGGGCTTCACCACCCGCGCCTGGAAGGGTGGTCAAAGTCGGGAGCGTTGGCTGGCCGACGGTAAACCGCCCTTGCCCGGTCGCCTGAATGATCTGCGCCATATCGTCTATAAGTCGGCTGATGCCCCGTGGCGGCGTGCCCGCAAATCGCTTGGGCTGATGCTGCGCGAAGGCTTGCTGAAAGAGAATATCGACGGTGAGGCGCTGTGGTGGGCGCACCAACGGCTGATCTGTCGACCAGAGCAGCGGCGCATTCTGATGGTGATCTCTGACGGTGCGCCGGTGGACGACAGCACTTTGTCGGTCAACCCCGGCAATTATCTGGAGCGCCACCTGCGCGACGTGATTGACCGGATTGAGCGCTATTCTCCCGTCGACTTGGTCGCCATCGGAATTGGGCACGACGTCACCCGGTATTATCGACGCGCGGTGACCATTGTGGATGTCGAGCAGCTGGGCACGACCATGCTGGACAAGTTGGCTGAGTTGTTTGAGGAAGCACCCCCCGTGCGCCAGGTGCGCCGCCCCCGCCGGGCAGCCTGACGTGACAGGAGACTGACGTGACAGGAGAAGGCGACGAGACGCGCGCCGTCTCCCTGGACCAAGCCCTTGCCATTGGCCTCGGTCACCATCAAGCCGGTCGTCTGATCGAGGCCGAGTCGATTTATCGACAGATCCTGGCCGCTGTCCCCAACCAGCCAGACGCCAGCGATCTGCTGGGGCTGTTGTTGCTGACCCGGGGCGATTTGCACGGCGCGCACGCCCACATCCTGGCGGCGATTGAACAGCGGCCGACAGTGGCCCGCTTTCACAATGATCTCGGCACGGTGTTCTTGCAGGCTGGGCAGGGCGAGGATGCCATCCACGCCTTCAGCACGGCTGCCCGGCTGGACCCCAAAATGGCCGAAGCTCAGTTTAACCTGGGTTTGGCCCATCAGATGGAAGGCGATATGCGCGCCGCTCGTGCTGCGCATCAAGCGGCACTGGCGCTGCAGCCAACCATGCCACAGGCTGAACTCGCGGCGGTGGTGACCGCTCTGCCGGTGATTCCCGCCGATGCCGCTGAGGAAGCAGCCAGTCGCCGCCACTATGCTGAGGCGCTGGCGGCGCTGGACCGCACTTGGCGCGCCGATCCTGCCCACCTCGCTGCGGGGGCCAGCGCCATTGGCTCGCAGCAGCCCTTCTATCTGCCCTATCAGGGCCAGTCTGATCGAGATCTGCAAGCGCAGTTGGGCGCCTTGATGGTCGACGCCCTGGTGGCCGCGGACCCACAGAGCCTGCTGACTGCAGCCGAACTCGCCGTTCCCGCGGAGGTGCGCCGGGCGAGCCGCGCGGCGCGGCCAATGCGGGTGGCGATTGTCGCGGCCCATCTGCGGCGCCACTCGGTGTGGAATGCAATCACCCGCGGCTGGGTCAGTGAGTTGCCGTCTCGCGGGGTCGAGGTGCATCTGTTCGGCACCGCCCCCGGTGTCGATGATGAAACCCGATGGGCAGCCGAGCGGGTTGCTAGCATCGATCTTGAGGGTAAAACCCGGCGCGGCTGGGCCGAGGCGATCCGCGCCCGCGAGCCAGATGTGGTGATTTTCCCGGAACTCGGCATCGACCCCATGGCGCTGATGCTGGCGGGGACGCCGCTTGCGCCCGTCCAGGCCGTGGCGTGGGGGCACCCGCAGACCAGTGGCCTGCCGACCATCAGCCATTTTCTCTCCGGCGCGTTGTTGGAACCAGCAGACGGCGCCGACCACTACACCGAACAGTTGGTGCCTCTGCCGAATCTGGGCGTGTGGCTGGAGGCGCCGGAGTGGAGGGTGACACCAGCGGCGCGGGCCGACCATGCCCTGCCGACTGACCGCGTGTTGATTGCCTGCCCGCATAGCCTGTTCAAGCATCGCCCGGAGCGCGACGCTGTGCTGGTGGCGATTGCGCAGCAGGCACCATCGGCGCTGATGGTGTTTTTCGCTCACCGCTCGGAGCATGTGACCACGGCGTTCCGCCTGCGCTTGGACCGGGCGTTCACTGAGGCCGGGCTGCTGCTGGAAGAGCACGTGATGATTCTGCCTCGCCTGTCGCTGGCGGAGTTTCGCCACGTGCTGGCAGCGGCTGATCTGGCGTTGGACAGCATGGACTTCGCCGGGTTCAACACGGCCATTGAGGCGATGGTTGCGGGGTTGCCCCTGGTCACCCACGCCGGTGGGTTGATGCGCGGGCGCTTCGGGGCCGCGCTGCTGATGCGCATGGGGCTCGACTCGCTGATCGCTCAAACGCCTGAGGCAGTGGTGGCGCGGGTGGCTGGCTTGGTCGCCTCGGCCCGCGAGCGGCGGGAGGAGGGGCTGTCGATCCAAGCGGCGCTACCGCGTATTGCGCGCGACCATGCGGCGATTGACGGACTGATGGCGTGGTTCGAATCCGTGGTGTAGCGGCGCTGCTGGCGCCCTTGTTGCTGATCTCCTGCGCGCAACAGGATTGGCCTGCTGACACGCCGGGCCTTGTCCCCATCGCCGTGACGGCTGATCCGGTCACCCTGGACCCCGCCCGTCCCACTGCCCCGCGGTTCGGACGTCTGGAGTATTTGGGCGGCGTGACCTTGCGTGCGCCGTCGGTGCGCTTCGGCGGCTGGTCTGGCCTTGCACTTCGACCCGATGGGCAGGGTCTCGTCGCGGTTTCCGATCGGGGCTGGTGGTTAGAGGGGGTGTTGCAACGCGACGAGGCAGGGCGTCTGGTCGGCATCGGTGCTGCCCACCTTGGACCGTTGTTGAGCCGCAACGGAGCCGTCATGAGCCTTGCGTTCCGTGATGCGGAGGAGGTGGTGTTGCTGCCGGACGGCGCAGCCCTGGTTGCCTTTGAAACCCGCGGCCGCATCTGGCGCTATGAGACGGTGGGCGGCCGTGCCGCAGCGCAACTGCAAGTGCCAGGGGCGACAGAAGTCACCTCCAACCGCGGCCTGGAGGCGATGGCCCGGTTGACCGACGGTCGGCTGGTGTTGGTGATGGAAACCTCCGGCCAAGGTTGGGTCGGCGGGGAGGGGGACTGGCAGCCTTTTCGCTACACCGCGGCCGACGGCCATGCCGTCTCCGGCGCAACTGCCCTGCCTGATGGCGACCTGATGGTGATTGAGCGCGGCTTCGGTCCCTTGTCGCTGTGGTCCATCCGGTTGGTGCGGGTGGCGGCTGCGGCGCTCAGCGCCGGTGCCGAGGTTCGGGGGGAGGAGTTGGCGCTGCTGCACCATCCGCTTGCCATTGACAACATTGAAGCGGCAGTCGCCTGGCGAGCCCCGACTGGCGAGACCCGTCTTCTGTTGCTGTCAGACGACAACTATCAGCGGGTGTGGCAACGAACCCAGCTGCTGGAGTTTCGGCTGCTGCAAGATCCTGCGCAATAGGAACTATCTGCTCGGGTGTCGCTGGTGTTTGCCGCTGTCTCACTTTAGAGTGATTGAAAGTTAACCCGTGACCAACGGGAGCGAGGAAACAGTGACCGCGGTGGCATTCTGGTCTGAGCCGTATGAGCCGACCATTGAGGGCGATCCTGAAATTCTGGGCATGCTCGACTGGTATCGCGGGTTGGCGCGCGCCGATGGTGCGCTGCCGCGTGCTGCCATTGATCCCCTGGCCTTGCGCCGCCACATCGGACGGCTCTGCCTGTATCAAATGACAGCCGAGGGGCGCTTGCGCGTGCGGCTGCGCGGCGAACAGATCGGCGAGCGCTCCCACGAGGATGCCGCCTACTTGGATGAGAACCGTCCGCCAGCCTATCGGGATTCCCAGCTGGTGGATTTCCATGCAGCTCTGCGTGCACCGCATCCCTGCGTGCATCGCGTGTTCGTTCGCGCAGGGGAGGAGCAGGTGTTTTACCGGCGCCTGTTGGTGCCCGTGGCCAGCACAGCTCAGCGTGCAGATATGCTGCTACTATTCAACCCAGATGCGCAGCCCGGCGGGCGCCCGTCCTTTATGCGGGTGTTTGAGCGGGCTCGATGGCTCTCAATCGGATTGAATCCCCCAGAGGATGAGGGGGCTGATTGAGTCATGAGTGTGGCAGGGCCGGATTTCAATGGCGATGAACTCGCCATCATTTTTTTGTAAAAAGAGGCTTGCGTCGCCGGGCAATCTGTTTCAATCATCCCCCCACGACGCTTACGCACGTGCCGCTGGCCCCCTGTGGTTATGCAACGACGGTCGCGTCCTTTTTGGTTCGAACCGGCCGCAAGGCCGGTACCGAGAGGGAGCAATCGATGTTGGCATCCGACAAGGGTGGCTCGGCCACCCGTCTGCGCAATTCCGGTTCATCTTCTGTTCCACTTCGCGCGCCGCAGGCGCCGAAGACCCGTCGCGACCGCCGCCCGAATTTGCAGGTGGTCCCGCCGCAACCAATCGAGCGCGGTGGCGTCAGCCCCAAGATCGCGGCCTTTCTGGCGCGGGAGCAGCCACAGACTCCGTGTCTTGTGGTCGATTTGGACCTGGTGGAACGCAACTACATCGACTTGTCGGAAGGCCTGTCGCCGGCTCGGATTTACTACGCTGTGAAGGCGAATCCTGAGCCGTCGATCCTGCGCAAGTTGCTTCGTCGCGGTTCCAACTTCGACGTTGCGTCGCGCGGCGAGATCGATATTTGCATGGGTGTTGGCATCCCGGCGGAGCGGTTGTCCTTCGGCAACACCATCAAGAAGCAATCCGACATCGCTTACGCCTATGCCAAGGGTGTGCGGCTGTTCGCGTTTGATTCCGCTGAAGAGCTGGACAAGTTGGCCGAAGCCGCCCCCGGCGCGCAGGTGTTCTGCCGTGTGCTGGTGTCGTGCGATGGGGCTGAATGGCCACTGTCGCGCAAGTTTGGCTGCTCGCCTGCAATGGCTGCTGACCTGCTGCTGGCTGCGCGCGAGCGTGGGCTGGAGCCGATTGGCGTGTCCTTCCATGTCGGCTCGCAACAGACCGATCTGGCGCAGTGGGATGTGGTGCTGGCCCAGGTGGCGTCCCTGTTCCGCACAGTGGCGGAGCGTGGGCTGAACCTGCGGCTGGTCAACCTGGGCGGTGGTATGCCGTCGCGTTATCGCACCGAAGTGCCGGACGTGCGTGCCTATGGGCAAGCTGTGATCGAGGCCGTGCGCCGCGCGTTCCCGGACCAGATGCCGGACCTGATTGTCGAGCCGGGTCGCGGCATGGTTGGCGACGCGGGCGTGATTGAGGCGGAAGTGGTCCTGGTTTCGACCAAGGACGCGTCCGACGACAAGCGCTGGGTGTATCTGGACATCGGCAAGTTCGGTGGTCTGGCCGAAACCCTGGACGAGTCGATCAAGTACCGGATCGAGACGGAGCATGATGGCAGCGAAACCGTGCCGGTGATCCTGGCCGGCCCGACCTGCGACAGCGCCGACATCCTGTACGAAAAGACACACTATGAACTCCCGAAGGCGCTGCGCGCTGGCGATAAAGTGCGCATTCTCGCCTGCGGTGCCTACACGACCACCTACTGCGCGGTTGCCTTCAACGGCTTCCCGCCGCTGCGCGCGTACTGCATCTAATGGGTCTGGCGACGCGGGCCGCTGTTCTGGATTGGCGGCCCGCTTTGCCTCTTGCCGTGACGCTGCTGTTCGCGTAAAGCTTTCCGTCCGGCAACAATGCCGGGTGAGTGGATGCCCTGAATGACCTGCGCCGTTCGTTCCAACCGCATTAGTGCTGCCGCTGCTGCGGCCGACTGCGCTTGGGGTACGGTTCGGGGTGCTCGGGTCCTGTTGGGTGCATCCGGTCTTCTTACCACCGCGGGGCTGCGACTTAGCCGCCCCTGAACGCGTGTCCTGCCGGTCTGGCGTGACGATGGTCACCCACGCCGGGGCGTCGTTCAGGGGGGTTCTGGTTGCCACAGCGACCCGTCCGGTGCGATCCCTCGTAATTGATCCGCTGACAGGTCGCTCCGATCCGTTGATCTTTCGGAGCAGTGATCATGTCGTCCAACCGCGTCATCATTTTCGACACCACCTTGCGCGATGGCGAGCAGTCGCCCGGCGCCTCCATGAACCTGGATGAGAAGCTGAAGATCGCCATCGCCCTCGATGAGATGGGTGTGGACGTGATCGAGGCTGGTTTCCCCATCGCCTCCAATGGCGACTTCGAGGCCGTGCGCACCATCGCCGGACGGGTGCGCAATGCGGCCGTCGCTGGCCTGTCGCGCGCCAATGCAAAGGATATCGACCGCGCTGCCGAAGCGTTGAAGGGCGCGGTGCGCCCGCGCATCCACACCTTCATCTCCACCAGCCCGCTGCACATGAAGTACAAGCTGCAGATGGAGCCGGAGGCGGTGTTGCAGCATGTCATCGACAGCGTCAGCCACGCCCGCAACCTGTGTGATGATGTGGAGTGGTCGGCCGAGGATGGCAGCCGCACCGACGCCGACTTCCTGGCGCGCTGCGTGGAGGCGGCGATCCGCGCCGGTGCCCGCACGGTCAATATCCCCGACACCGTTGGCTATACCATTCCGGAAGAGTACGCGGATCTGATTCGCATGCTGATGAACCGGGTGCCGAACATCGATCAGGCCGTGATCTCCGTGCATTGCCACAATGATTTGGGCTTGGCGGTGGCCAATTCGCTGGCTGCGGTGGCGGCTGGCGCCCGGCAGATTGAGTGCACCATCAACGGTTTGGGCGAGCGGGCCGGCAATTGCAGCCTGGAGGAAGTGGTGATGGCGTTGCGCACGCGCCCTGACCGCATGCCCTACACCACGGGTGTGAAGACCGAGCACATCACCAAGCTGTCGCGATTGGTCTCCACCGTCACTGGCTTCCCGGTGCAGCCGAACAAGGCGATTGTTGGCGCCAACGCCTTCGCCCATGAAAGCGGCATCCACCAGGATGGTGTGCTGAAACACGCCGCCACCTATGAGATCATGACACCGGAATCAGTGGGTCTGCCGCCGCGTTCCAACATCGTCCTGGGCAAGTTGTCGGGGCGCCACGCCTTCAAGCAGCGCTTGAAGGAGTTGGGGGTGGAGTTGGGCGACAACGCCCTGAACGATGCCTTCAAGCGCTTCAAGGATTTGGCCGATCGCAAGCGCCAGATTTATGACGAAGACCTGTTGGCGCTGGTGGAAGACACAGTGGGCCGTGCCAACGACACGGTGCAGTTCGTGCGCATGCGCGTCACCTGCGGCAGTGAAGGCCCGCAGGAGGCTGTGTTGACCCTGGATGTCGACGGCACGCCGCGCAGCGTCACGGCCCAGGGCAACGGCCCAGTCGATGCTGCCTTCAATGGCGTGCGCGCCATTGTCCCGCACGAGGCGCGCCTGCAGCTCTACCAGGTTCATGCTGTCACCGAGGGCACCGACGCACAGGCAGAAGTGACCGTGCGTCTGGAGGAAGACGGCAAAACCGTCAACGGTCAGGGCGCCGATCCTGATACGATTGTTGCGTCCGTGCGCGCTTATGTGCATGCCTTGAACAAACTGCTGGTGAAGCGTCAGCGCACCGCACCAGAGGCGATGACGGCGTAACGCGGAGGCTGTAAAAGCCTGCCAGCCCATCTGGCGCTTCGGCGCTCGGTTGCACAGCAGCCGGGCGCCGCGGCGCGTTTCTGTCCTGGACGCCGCACCCGATGTTTAATCCCCTCCGCTGGTTCTCCTCCGACATGGCGATCGACCTCGGCACCGCCAACACGCTGGTTTATGTGAAGAACCGCGGGATTGTGCTGAATGAGCCCTCCGTCGTCGCCATTGCCACAGTGCGCGGCAAGCGTCAGGTGCTGGCTGTTGGCGACGAGGCCAAGCTGATGCTGGGCCGCACGCCGGGCAACATCCAGGCCATTCGCCCGCTGCGTGACGGCGTCATCGCCGACTTCGAAGTGGCGGAGGAGATGATCAAGCACTTCATCCGCAAGGTGCACAACCGTCGCAGCTTTGCCTCGCCGGAGATTATTGTCTGCGTGCCATCGGGTTCTACAGCTGTGGAGCGGCGCGCGATTCAGGAAAGCGCCGAGAGTGCGGGCGCGCGCAAGGTCTACCTGATTGAAGAGCCAATGGCGGCTGCCATTGGTGCCGGCCTGCCGGTGACCGAGCCAACTGGCAGTATGGTGGTCGATATCGGCGGCGGCACCACGGAAGTGGCCGTGCTGTCGCTGGGCGGCATTGTCTATGCCCGCTCGGTGCGCGTGGGTGGCGACAAGATGGACGAGGCGATCATCGCCTACATCCGCCGCATGCATAACCTGCTGGTTGGTGAA
The DNA here is from genome assembly GCA_004292755.1 of Alphaproteobacteria bacterium. Classification (GTDB taxonomy): domain Bacteria; phylum Pseudomonadota; class Alphaproteobacteria; order Elsterales; family Elsteraceae; genus RDXE01. The sequence goes on along the minus strand of RDXE01000047.1, from coordinate 12,484 downwards.
AGCTCAGCCGAGCGGATCAAAAAGGAAATCGGGTCTGCCTGCCCCCCGGAAGATGGCGAAGGCCGGGTGTTGGAAATCAAGGGCCGCGATTTGATGAACGGCGTTCCGAAGGAGATTGTGATCTCCGAACGGCAGATTGCTGAAAGCTTGGCCGAACCAGTTTCGGCAATTGTCGAGGCCGTGAAGGTGGCGCTGGAACACACCGCTCCAGAACTGGCGGCTGACATTGTCGACAAGGGCATCGTGCTCACTGGTGGTGGCGCGCTGCTCTCCAACCTCGACCTCGTGCTGCGCCACGCAACCGGCTTGCCCGTCTCCATCGCCGACGAGGCCCTGTCCTGCGTCGCCCTTGGCACGGGTCGCTGCCTGGAAGAGATGCGCACTCTGCGCAATGTGCTGATCGGCAGCTACTAAGCGAACCGGAGTGCAGGGAGAGGCGTCCAGTTCTCAATCTGGGCGCTTGACCTGTGGATGGTTGCATTCTGCGTTGTAGCAGTAAAGCAAATCACCTGTCGACGCCCTGATTGTGGGCTTTCAAAATAATGACAGTTGTCGAGTGTCATCAAATCGAATTATGCCATTGATTAACCATGTGTCTGGATATTGAGAGTGGGTTCCCATCGCGAGTAGCATTCCCTTTCGAGGGTACTCCTCACCAAAACGTTGTTTCATCATTTCAAGTGCAGCGTTTTCCCCGTATTGTTTTGACCACTTAAAGAATGTTGCCTCGATTTCCCAATCTTGGCACGTTCCTTCCCGAATCCCGTCATCTGTTCGATACCGATACTTAAATTTGTAGGGACACGGACTATAGGGAATTAGAGGTTTGGTGTTCAGCAGATCTGGCTGTGCCCGGAGTGAGTCGAATTTAGCCTTTTGTTCAAGAATATCACTGTCGGTCTTTGGTTCAATCCGAAAATCGGTAATGTGTGCCTTTAAGAGGGCAAGACTACGACCTTGCTTTCGCTCATTTTCCAGGCTAGTGACGATTGACTTGGCCAGAAAGCCAGACCTTTCACTTTCTTTTATCTGTCCGATTATTTTTAGGCTATGTTGATCAATGCGACGCGATTCGATCCTCGGGTCATCTTTTGGCGTCCGCCAGCGAAATTCAACCCGATCCCAGCGGCCAAATTTCTGACCATCGTCAAGATGACGAAATGATACTGGGTAAAGTCTATGCCACTTGCCATAGATATCGATGGCAGCGCAGCAAACGGTTTCTCCAGATCGTGTTCCAACTTGGGGTGCCGCCTTAATGATAATTACGGCTTCAGTTTTTCCCGGCTGCGAAATCGCGAGACTCATGGCGCCTCTGTGTTGACGGTGATTGGAGTGAAAGCTCAGCGTGCACGCCAAGGTGGAACAAGCGAAACTCATTCCGCCGTACTATGCAAGCGGCGACAATGGAGCGGTGGCAAACGAGCGGATCACGCTCATAGCACAATAGGCAAGACGGTGCCTCGCCAGTTAATTCAATAGCTTTTGATAAATCCTGCCGTGCTGTCATCGTCTCCATATGGGCAGTGAAGATTTCACGAAATAACTGATGATTGCCTCTCTTAGCTGCATCTCGGCCTTCTTTTGGATCACCGAGCGCCGCTAAGTGAAAATAGCTTACACCGTGGGATGTTGCACTTTCCGACAAAGCCTTTTTCGAGAATCCGGGCTTTCGCGAAACTGGGACGTCTCGGATGTCGATCAGGTTTCGTATGCCAGCTATGCGCAGCGTCGCCCAGAAGTCCGTAGCGGTTGCGCCCTCATACCCAATCGTAAAGAGTACCTGATGTTTCATAGCTCACCCATCCGCAATGAACCAAAGTTTTATGAGCGACGTCGATTGAGTACGAATTCTAGGTCGCCCTGGCAAGCGCCCGGAGATGTTTCGACTCAACTGCAGACCTCGCGCGTTGGCCTTCGGTCGTAGTCTCGTGTTGTCCAAATAGTCAAACCGAGGCCGCAACTCAGATGAGAATAATATTTACATCAAACAAAATATTGTTACAGATATATGAGTATTGATACAAGGTCCGCGCCCGTCCATCTGCGTTTGATGGCACCCAGACACTACCGGGTTTCTTCCCGGAACAGTGCGGATAGAACTTCAAATGCCAGTTTTTTTGTCACCTTGTCTTCAGCGATAAGCCCTTTGCGATTATAGCCGCGCTGGAAGCGGGTTTGTCGGCGCTCGGAGCGGAAATCATAGAGGAGCCAGGCGGCGAAACCGCGGATCCAGGGGGTGCCGCGCACCACGTGCCATTGCTGGCGGAAGAACTCCGCCTGCCAGTCCTCCGTGAACAACTGCCGACCGGTGCCGCGGTGGCCTGCCTTGGCGTCGGCGCCGGTTTCGCTGATCACCACTGGCCGGTCGGGTGCAGAGTTCGCGATCAAGCGCTGGAGGCCGGAGACATCTGGCTCATACCAACCGAAATACTCGTTGAGGCCGATCACGTCGAGATGCTCTGCCAATCGGTCGGCGATGGCAAAGCGCTCCCGGTCGATCAGGCAGGCGGCCGTGATCAAGCGCGTTGGATCGGCAGCACGGGCGGCGGCAGCCAGGTCCCGCATAAAGCGATAGCGGGCGTCAGTGTCGGCATTCTCATTGCCAACACCCCAGAGAATAACGCTGGCCCGGTTGACGTCGCGCGTCACCAACTCCAGCAACTGGTTTTCAGCGTCGCAGTAGGTTGCCGGATCGGCAAAGTCGATGGCCCAGTAGACCGGTACTTCGGCCCACAGCAGCACACCGACGGCATCGGCGAGCCGCGCGACATGCTCGTGGTGGGGGTAGTGGGCGAGGCGGAGGAAGTTGGCACCAAGCTCGCGCGCATGGGTTAGGCGCCGCTCGACATCGTCGAGGGTGGAGACTTTGCCCACCGCCTCGTCATCCTCATGCACACACACACCCTGCAGGAACAGCGGCTCCCCGTTGAGCAGGATGTCGTGTCCGCGGGTGATGATCTCCCGAAATCCAATACGCTCCTGCCAGCGGTCTTGGCCCGAGGTGACCAAAACATCATGCAGGGTGGGGGAGGCGGGCGACCACAGGCGCGGCTGTGCGGCAATTTCAATCCGTCCGCGCCCCGCTCGAATCTGAACCCTGCATGGCTCCTCCTGCACGGTCGGCCAAATCACCTCGGCCTCGGCGTCGATGGGATCGGAAGCCACCACCTCAACGAACACCCGCCCCCCGTTGGAGCCTGGAACCAAGCCGACTGCAACCCGGCGGAGAAACACCTGGGGCAGCCGCAGCAGCTCAACGGAGCGGTACAGTCCGCCATAGTTGAACCAGTCAATATGGTGCATGGGCACGCGGTCGGCGCGCCGCCGATTTTCCACCATCACCTGCAGGCGGTTCGGGCCTGCCTGGATCGCTTGCGTGATTTCGATGGAGAACGGGGTTGAGGCCCCGGCATGGCCGCCGACACACTGCCCGTTCAAGAAGACCAGGGCGTGGGACGCTGCGCCGCCGAACTGAAGGACCACCCGCTCCCCCGGCGGTCCAGGTGTCCAGGGTAGCATGGTCGTGTACCAGCCCGCTCCTTCGAACTGGTACCAATGCGGCTTCAACAGGTTCCAGCACGAGGGCACGGGCACAGGCTCCCCCGCCTCCACGTCATAGTCCCGTGGCAGCGCCCATTGGGAGGGGGGTGTGTCATCATCGGCGTACCAGCGCTGACGCAACCCCTCATCGAACAAATCGAGGGTAAGGCGCCACGGCCCGTTGACCGGCTCCGTCAGCCGCCCACCGGTTTGCACCAACTGCGCATGGCCCACGCGCAGCTGGTCAAAGGGGCTCGCGTAGTCTTCGTCGTGCAGATGGGCGAACGGATCGTCAGCGGTCATGACGCCATGCCTTGCGATAGCCAATGCCGATCATCTGTCGAAACCGCCAGGGCCAACGGTTTGGCCAGAGCAGGTCCGCGATCATCGCAATCGCGATCCAGCGGAACCATGTGGCGAAGGTGTTGGATAGTCCCTGCGGTTCGGCATAGCCATGGACCCAGCCATCCTGGCGGCGGATGCCATGCTGAACGTCTGAGAACCCGCCATCGGCGTGTTGACGGTCTAGCAGCGCGCCTAGCAGCTGACGGCACCAGTGCTCAATTTCGGCTCGCCGGTGATCGAGCATCTGGTGGCCATGCACCAGAACATCCACGGCATCCACATCGATGCAGGCGCTGTGGATGCTGGGCGGTAGCGACAAGCAATAATCCACCGCTGCCGCCTGCCCCGGCAGCGGTAAATCGCGCTGATACCAGATGTGGAAGTTGTGCATCGACCCAGCGAAGGCGTGCAGCAACTGGGTCGCATCGCTCAACTGGCCAACGCCCCAGAAGCCAGTGGTCGGCTCGCGATGGCGATCATGCCAGGCGATCAGCGTGTCAAACGCTGCTTGCACCAAGGCGCGCTCGGCAGCGTTGCCCTGCTGTTCGATCAACAACAGGAAGCTGGCGAGGTTCACGATGTTGTTGCCCTCCTGCCAGGGGTCGCGCAGGTCGCGCAGCCCGAGCCACGCCAAGAGATGATGCGTATCGAGATAGGGCCGAGCGAATGCCAGCACCGCCGGTCGGTCGGGCTGAAGTGCCGCAATCGCACCCAGCGTGTAATTGGTGACGTGGAAATCAATGTACCGCCATGTCTCGACTGGATCGGGCTTTTTGAACACGTCGGCATCGGTCATGCCCGCGATGCGAAAGCGTCCATCGGGCAGCCGCGCTTGTTCCAGCCAGGTGATGGTGGCGGCTTTGTCTGCGTCGCTCCAGTCGTCCAGCCCGCCGATCAAATCCCGGCAGAGGATCGCATTATAGCTGCCGGGCAGCAGCACACCCGGCCATGCCTGAGGATCGTGATGGGCGGAGATGCGATGAACACCGCGTGCGATGTCGCCCAAGGCCATCCTGTCCAACCAAGCCAATGTGGCGTGGCGGGCCTGATCGATCCGGGCAGCAAGGTCATCAAGCCCGGATGGGCGGCGTGCAGCCAAACTGGTCATCCCTTGACGGCCCCTTGTGCCATGCCCGCCATCACGCGCTTTTGCGCGATCACGAACAGAATTGCTGGCGGAAGTGTGGTGAGGACTGCCAGCGCCATAATGCCCTGGAAGTTGGAGCCAAGCTCAGTGTTCATCGACAACAAGGCAACTGGCAGTGTGTAAGTGTCTGACGCGCGGGAGATGACCAGGATTGGGAACCATTGCGACCAGTTCAGCAAAAACGTGATCAAGGTCACCGTTGCGACCACGGGTGCCGCCATTGGCATTACGATCCGGGTCAGGATGGTCACCTCGCTGGCACCATCGATCAGTGCCGCTTCAATCACGGCTGGTGGGATGGCGCGGAAGAATTGCTCAAACAAGAAAAATTGAATCGGCCCTAAGGCCAAGAACAGAATGATGCCAGCATAGGTACCCAACAGCCCCAACTTGAACATCACCACATAGACCGGGATCAGCAACAGCATGTAGGGATACATGATGGTGACCAGGAAGCCCGCGCGCAGCAGCTTGAAGCCCGGCAGAGTGGGGCGGCGCACCAAGGCATAGGCCCCCAGGGCTGTGATTGCGACCGACACGGCCGTGGATGCCGAGGTGATCAGCAGCGAGTTAACGCCGTACACCCACAAATCAACGCCACCGATGCGCGCGATCTCGCCAAACACCCCGAAGTCAATCTGCTCGGGCACCAAGCGCAGGGGGTTGGACAGCACATCGCGCGTCCGCCGAAATGCCCCGACCAGCATCCACCAGTACGGATACAAAAAGACCAGGGCGACCAGCAATGCCGCGGTATAGGCCAAAGCACCGAGGAGGAGGCGTCGTGCTCTGCGTCTGGTCATTTCGTGCCACTCCGCTCACTGATCCACAGCATGCTTAACGACAATACAATGATGATGGAGAACAGAATGGTTGCCATCGCCGTGGCCTCACCGTAGCGACCCTGGTCGAACAACTGGTATGCGTAATAGCTGACGAAATTGGTTTGGTCATTTGGTCCACCCTTGGTCATCACGACGACAACCGTGAAGGTTTTCAGGAACTGAATGGTGGCGTACACCGCATTGATCAGCAGGGCTGGCTTCAGCTGGGGCAGGATGATCAGGCGCCAGATCTGCCAGGGCGTCGCCCCGTCTATGGCTGCGGCTTCCTCCAATTGCTTGTCGCGGATGGCAAGGTTTGCCAGAAAGATCAGCATGTAAAAGCCAGAGTGATGCCATAGCTCCGCAATCAGAATCGCCGCTGTCGCCGTGGCCGGACTCGATAAACCACCAAAGGCGGGCAGTCCCAACATGTCAAGGCCAGCATTGACCGCCCCGAATGATCGATCAAACAGCCAACGCCACACCACATAACCGGCAACATCTGGTGTCACCACTGGCAGAAACAAAGCCACCCGGATTGCCATGTTGCCACGGCGCAGCAGTGTTGAGTCCAGCAGCACCGCCAGTGCCAGGGCGAAGGCAAGGTTTGCGACCACACTGAGGCCGGTATAGACCAGGGTTCGCCATAACGACGTCGTGAACAAGGGGTCCGCAAAGATGGTCCAGTAATTGGCAAATCCAACCCATGTCGGTGTGGCGCGCAGGGCTGTCGCAGAGGCTGTGAACGACACCTGGATCGACAATAGGATCGGCCAGATGCCAAACAGGATGGTGATCACCGCGAATGGGGCGACGAAGGCATAGAAGATCCGCTCGCGCCACAACAGGCGAAGGGTGGCCGAAAGCCGAGACAAAGCCATGGGCGCCTCAACACTCGCAGGAACAGACCGCTGCGGCGGGGGCTGCCAGTGGGCCCCCGCCGCCTGGGGTGGACCGGATCGCGGCCTAGTTGTTGCGCGACAGGCGTTGTGCTGCTTCCCGCATCTCCTGCGCGGTGGCAGTGATGAAGGCGGACCAGTCACCATTCGCCGGTGGATTGGCGATCCCGGTCAGCAGCCGCCGGTGGAATGCGGCCTCCAACTCTGGATACCAAGCGTGCGTTGCCTCTGGGAAGTCGGAGGGGACAAGGCGATGCTGGGCGCGGGCGAACCATTGCTGCAGCGGCGTCAACGCCGAGACATTCAGGTCGTTGCGAACAAAGGCGCCCATCACCTCCAGCGAGGCTTGCTGCGCGGGCTGGGAGAGCATGAAGCGGGCGAAATCCTGGGCCAACTGCCGGTTGGGCGAGTTTTCTGGGATTGCAACACCGCGCATGCCGCCTGCCACGACGGCATTCTCTCGGCCCGCCTCAAATCGCGGCCAGGGGCCGACGACGAAGTCGCCGCCGAGCGTGTTGGGCTGTTCCCATCGGCGCACGTTCCAATCGCCAACCCGGAACATGCCTGCCCGACCGCCCTCAATCACCTGATACATCTCGGTGAAGGAGTGATTGATGGTGTCAGGCGGCACAAAGCCATAGCTGGTATAGGTGCGCAGAAACTCCTGCAGGACGCGCGCATGGGCCGGGCGGTCAATGGTGATCGTGCCAGCGGGATCGATCAGCGTGTGCTCCAGCCCGGAGCCAAACACGAACAGGTCAAGCATGTGGATCAAGTCGCGCGGTCGTGCGGCTTGGAGCGCGAACCCGAAGGTATTGGCGGCTGTTGAGCCCGGTGGTGGGTTCTCTTTAAACTTGCGCGCCACCCGTTGAACATCGTCCCAGGTTTGTGGGAATGGCTCGCCGGCCCGGTCCAGCCAGCTCTTGCGAACCCCCAGCGCCATCTGCACCCGCTGGATCGGGATGATCAGCATGCGATTGCGGTAGGTGGCGACGCGCAATTCTGCCTCGCCCAAGAACGTGCGATCGGGTGAGGCCGCCAGCACCGGACGCATGTCCAGCAGCCGGTTGGTTTGGCTTTGCACCCGGATCACGCGTTCGTAGTTGTTGAAAATCAAATCCGGGGCACTGTCGGTGTTGATTGCACCGATGACCCGACCGAACCACTGCTCAGTCGGAAAGCTTTGCGACCGGATGGTCACGCCTGGGCGCGTGCGCGCGAACTCCTCACCCATGCGCTGGAACCAGGCAATGCCGTTATCGCCAAGGTCATGCCAAATCGTCAGCTGCTGGGCATGGACTGGCGCAGTCGCCAGCATGCCTGCAGCAACAAGGCCGGTCAGGCCGGTCAGGCACCTCATGGTTGTCTCCCCCCTTGGAGCGTTTTGTGGGTTGATTAGGTAAACGTTTTCCCCGCACGCATCTTGCTCTGTTTCCGATGCCGACACAAGATGCCCACGATGACCCGCGCGCACTCTCGCCCACCATCCAGCCGGTCAGGCCGCCCCACCATTGCAGCTGTGGCTCAGCGCGCCGGTGTTTCCATTGCGACAGTGTCGCGGGTGGTGAATGGCGTTGCCAACAAGGCGTCAGCCGAAACCATTGCGCGGGTGAACGCGGCGATCCGCGACCTCGACTATCGCCCGGAGAGTGCGGGGCGCACGCTCCGCATTGGGCAAAGCCGATTGGTCGCGGTGTTGGCCGCCAACCTTGCCAACCCAACCATGGCAGCGATTGCAGCCACGGTGGAGATGGCATTGCGCGAGCGTGGTCTGGTGATGCTGCTGTGCGACACCCATGACCGCCCGGAATTGCAGGATGAGTATCTTCTGGAGATGCGGGCACACCGCGCCCATGTGACCGTGCTGCTGGGTGCCGTCGCCAGTCCTGGTCTTGACGCGGCGCGACCGCGCGGTGACCGGCTGTTGTTTGTCAATCGCTTGGCGCCGGGCGACCCGCAGGCCCCGTTCGTTGGCATCGATAACAAAGGTGCCGCCGTGGAGGTTGCCGAAGCCCTGGTGCGGCGTGTCTCCGGTCCGCTCGCACTGCTCCACGGCTCACCTTGGTCGTCGGCCACCGGCATGCGGATCGAGGGGTTTGTGGAGCGCACCCGCGCGCTAGGCCGGGCGATCATCGACGCTCACATCTTTGGCGGCACGGGCGACCATCTGGAAATCGGCTATCGCGGTGCGGAGGCGCTGCTGGCCTCGGCCCCCCGTCCCGCAGGTATTTTTTGCACCAGCGACTTGATGGCCTACGGCGCCCACCGGCGCCTGAGCGATGCTGGCTTACAGGTGCCACAGGATGTGGTCGTTTTCGGGTTTGACGACAATCCGCTCAACGACTGGATCGCGCCGTGGCTCTCCTCCGTTCGCGTCCCCTATGCGGATTTTGGCCCCGCGATTGCCGATGCCGTGCAAGCGCTGTCGCTGGATCACGCTAGCCCCGTGCGCACAATCCTCCGCCACCAACTGGTGCAGCGCTGACACAGGGAGTGCGTGTGACGCACCAACCCCAGCCGGGGTGACGCGGCCACCCGCAACGAGGCGGTCATTCAAGGAAATCACTGGTGCCGTCGGTCAGGATTGAACTGACGACCTACTGATTACGAATCAGTTGCTCTACCACTGAGCTACGACGGCGCCAGGGCCGGGACCCTACTCAGATGTCGGCCTGCTGGCAAGGGATTTGGCGGCTCGGCCGGAAGATTGCTGACCATCTGAGATCGGTATGCTGGCTCGACCGTCCTCCACCACTCCGGCAGGTACCACGCCAACTTGGGCTCCCAGCTTGCCCGGATCATGCCGGGGCGCTTCCGATCAAGGCAGCGTGCTGCGCCTCCTTCATTCCCAGGATTAGCCCGCCCTCCCCGCATGCCGTGTAGACCATCTGCGCTGCCACGATTAGCCTGCCCAGCATGACAGCCCCTGAGCAGATTGATCTCTTCATTGAGCGCTGGAGCGGTCGCATCGGCGGCCAGGAACGCGCAAACTATGCCCTGTTTTTGAGCGAGCTGTGCGCGACGCTTGATCTGCCCGCTCCGGACCCTGCCGATGCTGACACGGCGGCGAACGACTATGTCTTTGAACGTGCTGTTGTTGAGACGTTGCGCAATGGCGCGAAGTCTCATCGACGTATCGATTTGTACAAGCGGGACTGCTTTGTTCTTGAGGCGAAACAGTCCCGCCAATTTGGGGCAAAAGCATTGCCCAACCATAGTGGTGTGCCGTCGGCTGAGCCAAAAGTCTTGGGGCGTCGAACTGCAGATCGGCGATGGGATGATTTGATGCTGAATGCGCGTCAGCAAGCCGAAGGGTATGTTCGGTGGTTGCCAAAGGATCACACGCCACCGCCATTCATATTAGTGTGTGATGTTGGCCACTGTTTTGAGGTTTACGCAAATTTTCGGCGGGACGGCAAAGCCTATGATCAATTTCCGGATCGGCAGAGTTTTCGAATCTATCTGGAGGAGTTGCGTCAGCCTGCTATTCAAGAGCGTTTTCGGGCGATTTGGTCTGATCCAATGGCATTGGATCCCGCTCGGCGCTCCGCCCGGGTTACACGTGACATTGCAACGCGTCTCGCGACGGTCTCGAAGGCCCTGGAGGACAGTTGCCTGCCAACGGAAGACGTTGCGCTGTTCCTGATGCGTTGCTTGTTCACAATGTTTGCCGAAGATAGCGGTTTGCTGCCGCATAAATCCTTTCAGAAGCTGCTGGCACGGTGTGAAGATGCACCGGAAAAACTCGAACCATTAGTCGGCCAGCTCTGGGAAGCAATGAATGACGGTGGCTTCGCAATGGCCTTGGAGACTAGAGTCAAGCGATTCAATGGACAATTCTTTAAAAGCCGTACCGTGCTACCCTTGTCGAAGGAGGCTATTGCAGAACTTCGCCAAGCTGCGACTCATGACTGGCGCGATGTCGATCCATCAATTTTCGGGACGCTGCTGGAACAAGCACTCGATCCAAATGATCGCCGCAATCTGGGTGCGCACTACACTCCCAGAGTCTATGTCGAGCGATTGGTTATTGCGACAGTGATCGAGCCTCTACGCCGAGATTGGGCCGCAGCCCTGTCGACCGCACAGCGCCAGAAGATGGAAGGCCGCCCGGCAGATGCTGTGAAGACAGTTCAAGGATTTCATCGCAAACTCTGCGATCTCCGTGTGCTGGATCCGGCCTGTGGTACCGGAAACTTCCTCTATGTCTCACTTGAGTTGATGAAGCGACTGGAAGGTGAGGTTCTAGAAGCGCTGACAGATCTCGGGGGTCAAGAAGTTTTGGCTGGTTTCGAGGGGCTCACGGTCGATCCTCACCAGTTTTTGGGGTTGGAGTTGAACACACGTGCCGCTGCAATTGCAGAGCTTGTCCTGTGGATTGGGTTCCTGCAATGGCACATCCGAACCCAAACCAGCATGCCATCGGAGCCGATCCTGAAAGCCTTCAAGAATATTCAAGTGATGAATGCTGTGCTTTCTGGCGAGAAGACTTTAGTGCGCGATGACCAGGGCCGCCCAATCACCAAACTGCTTCCCGATGGTAGTCCACGGGAGGTTTATCGCTACACCAATCCACGCCGCCCGGACTGGCCCTCGGCTGACTTCATTGTCGGCAATCCGCCCTTCATCGGTGGTAAAGACTTGCGGTCCCGCCTTGGAGACGAAGAGGCCGAGGCCCTGTGGGCAGCCCATCCAAAGATGAATGATTCAGCCGACCTTGTGATGTACTGGTGGGACCATGCCGCTGAGTTATTGACCCGAAGAAATACCCGCCTGCGTAGGTTTGGGCTGGTCACCACCAACTCGATCTCGCAGGTGTTTCAGCGTCGGACGATTGAGCGCCATTGCTCGGCCAAAAAACCAATCTCGTTGGTGATGGCGATCCCAGATCATCCCTGGACCAAAGCAACCCCAGATGCAGCCGCTGTCCGTATTGCAATGACTGTGGCGGAGCGCGGTAGCCATGACGGCGTTTTGCGGGAAGTGATCAGGGAAGAGGCGCTAGAGACAGACGAACCCCGCATTACGCTGAAAGACCGACAGGGCCGGATTCACTCTGATTTGACCGTTGGGCCTGATGTGACAACTGCACGCGCGCTTCTCGCAAACGAAGGGCTGTGTTCTCCGGGCGTTAAGCTTCACGGGTCTGGGTTTATCGTAACGCCAGACCAAGCAAAGGGCCTCGGACTGGGCCGCCGCCCAGGCTTGGAACAGCACATCCGGCACTACCGTAACGCGTGGCGTTATGGTGATTGATCTGTACGGCCTCTCAGCAGATGACGTGCGCAGGCGCTTCCCAGAGGTCTATCAACATCTCTTGATGACGGTGAAGCCGGTCCGAGCATATAATAATCGTGCTAGCTATCGCGACAATTGGTGGATATTCGGAGAACCGAGAAAAGAATTGCGAGAGGCAGTGAGTGAACTAAGTAGTTATCTGGTGACCGTTGAGACTGCGAAACATCGTGTTTTCCAGTTTCTTGATGACATGTTGATTCCAGATAACATGTTGGTGGTTGTTGGAGTAAATGACGCTTATATTCTGGGAGTACTCTCGTCTTCAGTCCATTCAAGATGGGCGCTAAGAGCCGGGGGGTGGCTTGGAATGGGGAATGACCCTCGCTATTCAAAATCCCGCTGCTTCGACCCATTTCCGTTTCCCGACGCAACCGAGACACAGCGACATCGGATTGGCGAGATCGCTGAGCAATTGGACCAGCACCGCA
>RDXE01000086.1 GCA_004292755.1 Alphaproteobacteria bacterium | reverse complement strand
GCCTTCCGCGACAGCCTCGCCATCGCGCAACGCCTCGCTGCTGCTGACCCATCCAACACAGAATGGCAGCGAGACCTCGCCGTCAGCCTTGGGAGACTTGCAAGGCAGCACGCTGCTATGGGTGAGCGGGGGGAGGCGCTGGACATAGCGCGTCAAGCGCTTGCGATCATGGGTCGTTTGGTAACACTCGACCCAACCAATGCGGGCTGGACGAAGGTTCAGGCATACTTTAAGAGCCAGGTTGCAGCACACAGTGGGACAGACTCTTAGAGCGATCTTGCTTTTTTTGCCCAAAGGCAGAAACCTCTCCACCCGAAAAGTTGGTGGATCATGCAGCGTCTCTTACTCATCGTGCTTCAAGCGTCGCTTGCGCTGATTGACGATAGCCCTTGGCAGGCTCTGCGACAGTCACTGCTCGAAGGGCGCGGTGATACGGTCTTTCAACAGGCCGCCCGGCTGCAGATAGACCTCGAGGATCGACCCGCCATCGCAGTGCAACACGCGCAGCAGCTGTTGGCGGGGCGTCCTGCCAACAGCGCTGATTGGACGGTGGAGGATTGGCTGATCGCACTTCCCGTGGTGCTGGCCGTCAACGCAGTGATTGAGGACAGTAGGATTGGCAGACGGTCCCCACCGTCCTTGCCCGCTGGCCCGGTTTTGGCGGAGACAGCGACCCACTATCTGATTCGTCGAGGTCCACTGACTCGCCCGCAGCGTGGCGGCCGGCTGGTACCGGACTCGCCGGACGGGTTGCTGGTGGGCGCCGTCCCAATTCGCAAACGGCTGGGAGGGGCCTCCATCGGCCTCCAAAGTCCCAGGGTTGGCGGTGTGAGTGACCCACCAACCACCATCACGATCGTCCCGGCTTTGGAAACACCGCAGGATGTTGTGATCCGCGAAGTCGCACCAAGCAGCGCCCGCGCCCATGCCGGGTTCGCGGTCGAGGCGATGGCAGACCCAGCGCGGATCGTCAAAACCACTCTAAAGGCGCTGAGCCGAGGGACCTGGGTTGTTCTGCCGGAGGGTTCGGTCAGTCCAGCCACCCTCACTGCTCTGATCCAAGGCTTGGAAAAGCGTAGCGCCAACACGGGGTTGGTGTTTGCGGGTACGGGCTGTCACGACGGCTACAACCGGGCCCATGTGCTTGGCCCCGGCGGGCGCATCCTGTGGCAGCAGACCAAGATGCGGTTGTGGCATGTTGATGATCAGACGCGACTAACCACTTAGTTTGGTCACCCACCAAAGCATGCCCTGCCCTACCAGGAAGCCACAAACATCGGGGAGACCATCACCATTGTCGACCTGCCCAAGGCGCGCATCTTGATCGCAATCTGTGAGGATTTGGAGCGGGATACCGCGCCCTTGCGCGAGGTGATCCGCCAGTCCCGGCCAGATTGGATCATCAGCCCGGTGTTCGACACCGGCACCGGCATCGATCGCTGGTCGGGCCGCCGAGCCAGGGATCATGCGACCGGAGGGGCAACCACCATTATCGCGACACCAGCAGCGCTCACCCGGCTTGAGCGGCCGGGGGACACGGAGATCACCGTTGGCTTGATCACCCTGCCATCGGGCCTTGCCATGCCGCTCACCATCGCTGCTGCGGATTGCGGCCGCGGCGTCGCCCCGACGATGGACCTACCGCGCTAACCTGCGGCCACTGTGCTGCTGTGTCCCAATGCCGCAAGCTGAACCCCAGACCATTGGCGGTGCGCCTGCCGGTTGCGTCTCGTTGGCGGCAGGCTAGAGTGACCGCACCCGCAGCAGGGAGAGGTTGCCATGGCTTCGTTTGATCGTCCGTCTCTTCAGGCTTGGCAGGCCTTGGCTTCCAAGGAGTTGCGCGGCGGCGATCCGGCCTCGTTGGTGCGCACCACGCCTGAAGGGTTGGCGATCAAGCCGCTCTATACCGAAGCGGATTTGGAAGCCGTGGGCCATCTCGGCACCCTGCCAGGCATCGCGCCGTTCGTGCGCGGGCCGCGGGCGACCATGTATGCCAACAAACCGTGGACGATCCGCCAATATGCCGGTTTCTCCACGGCTGAGGAGTCCAACGCCTTCTATCGCAAGGCGCTGGCGGCTGGGCAGATGGGCCTGTCGGTGGCGTTCGACCTCGCCACCCATCGCGGTTATGACAGCGATCACCCGCGGGTGGAGGGCGATGTCGGCAAGGCTGGCGTCGCCATCGACTCGGTTGAGGATATGAAGGTGCTGTTCGACGGCATTCCGCTGGACAAAATGTCGGTCTCGATGACCATGAACGGTGCCGTGCTGCCGGTGCTGGCCAGCTTTATCGTCGCGGGCGAAGAACAAGGTGTACCGCGCGCGGCGCTGTCAGGCACCATTCAGAATGATATTCTGAAAGAATTCATGGTGCGCAACACCTATATCTATCCACCCGATCCCTCCATGCGCATCGTGGCGGATATCATTGAATATACCGCGAAGGAGATGCCGAAGTTTAATTCAATCTCCATCTCCGGCTATCACATGCAGGAGGCCGGGGCGACGGCTGTGCAGGAACTGGCCTTCACGCTGGCCGATGGGTTGGAGTATGTGCGTGCTGCCTTGTCCAAGGGCTTGGACATTGATGCGTTTGCGCCGCGCCTGTCATTCTTCTTTGCCATTGGCATGGATTTCTTTATGGAGATTGCCAAGCTGCGCGCCGCCCGGCTGCTGTGGGCGGAGCTGATCCAACCATTCAATCCGAAGAAGAGCGACAGTCTGGCGCTGCGCACCCATTGTCAAACCTCCGGCGTCTCCCTCACCGAGCAAGACGCCTACAACAATGTGATCCGCACCACCATTGAAGCGATGGCCGCTGTGCTGGGTGGCACCCAGTCGCTGCACACCAATTCCTTTGATGAGGCGTTGGCTCTACCCACGCCATTCTCTGCTCGGATTGCTCGCAACACCCAGTTGATCATTGCGGAGGAAACTGGCATTCCGCGGGTGGTGGACCCGCTCGGCGGCTCCTACTTCGTCGAACATCTCACCCACTCACTGGCGGAGGCTGCGCGCGGCTTGATTGCTGAGGTTGAGGCGATGGGCGGGATGACCAAGGCCGTCGCAGCCGGCATGCCGAAGTTGCGCATCGAAGAAGCGGCCGCCCGTCGCCAAGCCCGGGTGGATCGCGGCGAGGATGTGATTGTCGGCGTCAACAAGTATCGCCCCGACGTTGACACGCCAGTGGATATCCTAGCGATCGACAACACCGCCGTGCGCGCCGCCCAAGTCGCCCGCTTGGCTGCAGTGCGGGCCAACCGCAACCCGGTCGCCTGCCAGATGGCGCTGGCATCGCTGCGCCAAGTCGCCGTGACTGGCTACGGCAACTTGCTGGAGGCTGCCGTCGCCGCCGCCCGCGCGCGCGCCACCGTGGGGGAGATTTCCGATGCGCTGGAGGGGGTGTTCACCCGCCACCGGGCGGAAATCCGCTCCATCTCCGGCGTCTATGCCTCGCATTACCAGGGCGATGAGGGGTTTGAGCGCATCCGCAGCGAGGTTGACGCCTTCGCCGCCGCTGAGGGCCGCCGCCCGCGCATGCTGGTCGCCAAGCTGGGCCAAGATGGCCATGACCGCGGCGCGAAGGTGATCGCCACTGCGTTTGCCGATATCGGCTTCGATGTCGACATCGGCGCACTGTTCCTCACCCCAGAAGAGGCCGCCCGTCAGGCCGTGGAGAATGACGTCCACGTCGTCGGCGTCTCCTCCCAAGCCGCAGGCCACAAAACCCTCGTCCCCCAATTGATTGAGGCCCTGAAGGCCGAGGGCGCTGGCGACATTCTCGTGGTGTGCGGGGGCGTCATTCCGCCCCAAGACTACCCGGCGCTGAAAGCTGCCGGTGTGGCCGCCATCTACGGCCCCGGCACCAACATCCCAGCGGCCGCAGCTGAAATCCTGTCCCTGCTGACCAATCGCGCTGCGGCCGCCTAAGGCCGCAGCACTGCCGCAACCGGGCATGGTGTGGCAGCGTCACCCACTGCCCCCCGGTGACCCGGCGAGGCTCACCGATTGGTCAGAACAAGTCAGCCTCGTCCTCCTCCTCCGCATCGATGGGCGGTAGGGGTGGCGGTGGGTCGTCGATGGCGAGGTCGGGGTCGGCCTGCGCCAGGGCGCGCACAGCGTCGATCTTGGCGCCGGGAAACGCCTCCAGCACCGCCCGCACGAGGGGGTCGGCCGAGACTTCCTGCCAGAGGCCCGCACGCGCGTCGGCCTGTTGCGCGGCCAGCGTCGGGGCGCCTGGCTCCTTGCTCGCGATCACCAGCCAACGGTCGCCAGTCCAGGCACTCAGTCGCTGGGCGAGATCGGGCAAGAGACTAGAGGGGGCCGACGCAGTCGGTCGCACCTCCAACCGACCCGGCTGAAACCGCACGAGGTGGACGGAGGTTTTCAAATGGGCCGCCATCTGCGGCTCCCGCCGAGCCACCACCAACTCCACCAGGGATGGGAAGTCCTTCGGCATGGGCGCGCGGTTGGGGTCTGCAGTGGGGGCTGGGCCGAGCTGCGCCACGGTCGCCATTGGCTCAGCCGTCGAGGTGGCGAGCGCCAGACCCATCGCCCGCGCCCCTCCACCAGAGGAGCCACCACCACCGCCACCACCCGCCGGGCGCCCGCCGCCCACTGGCTGACCAGACCCGGTCAAGGCTTCGCCGGGCGTCGGCAGGTCGGCTGTATAGGCCAGACGGATCAGCACCATCTCCAGCGCAGCGCGGGCATCGGGTGCCTGCTGCACCTCACCCAGCCCCTTCAGCAGCATCTGCCAGGTGCGGGAGAGGTGCGCAACCGAGAGTCTGGCGGCAAGGTCGGCGCCGCGCCCCCGCTCAGCCTCGCCCGCCAAGTCCGGGGTATCGGTTGCCTTCACCACCTTCAAACGGGTGAGCGTGTGGGTGAGCTCCAACAAATCCTGGGCCACCACCACGGGGCTGGCACCGCGGGCATGCATGGCATCGACCTGGGCCAGGGCGGCAGGCAGATCCGCCGCCATCACGGCTTCAAACAAGTCAAACAAGCGGGAACGGTCAGCCAGACCCAGCATCTCCCGCACCGCCTGGGCCTTCACCTCCCCAGCCGACAAGGCGATTGCCTGATCCAACAGGCTCAACCCGTCGCGGGCAGAACCATCGGCCGCCCGTGCTATCAAGCGCAGCGCCTCATCCTCGATGGTGACACCTTCGCGGGCAACGATGCGACCGAAGTGGGCCTGAAGCTCGTCAGCTCCGATCCGGCGGAGTTCAAATTTCTGGCAACGCGACAGCACCGTGATCGGCACCTTGCGCAGCTCCGTGGTCGCGAAAATGAACTTGGTGTGCTCTGGCGGTTCCTCCAGCGTTTTCAACAATGCGTTGAAGGCGTTGGTCGACAGCATGTGCACTTCGTCGATGATGTAGACCTTGAACCGCGCCGATACTGGTCGGAACCGCACGCCATCAATAATTTCGCGGATATCATTCACGCCGGTGCGTGACGCCGCGTCCATCTCCATCACGTCAACTTGGCGGTCGGCAGCGATGGATTGGCAGGGCTCGCACACCCCGCACGGGTGCGGCGTTGGCCCGCCAGTGCCATCAGGACCGATGCAGTTCAAGCCGCGCGCGACGATCCGGGCCGTGGTGGTTTTGCCCACCCCGCGCACCCCGGTGAGAAGAAACGCATGCGCGATCCGCCCGGTTGCAAACGCATTGGTCAGCGTGCGCACCAGCGCTTCTTGACCGATCAAGTCCGCAAAGGTTTGCGGGCGATACTTGCGCGCGAGGACGCGGTAGGGCTGGGCCGCAGCATCCATGGCGTCTGATGGCACCACACTGGAGAGGGCTGGTGTTCGCCTTGGCTGAAACCCGAAACCCTTGGTATCCCAAGCACTTCGACCAGACCATGGGAACGGAACAGGTGGAAGGCCGGGCACGACCCGAACGGGAACTCGTTACGGCTGCTTCCTTCCGGACCTGACCGGGTTGGCGAGGCGTTCGCCCGCGCCGACCTTCCGGCGAGAGGTATCGCCCGCCCCGGCCACAGGCGCAAGGGAGAAACGCGGCCAAGCCTGCGCCGGACGGTCTCGTGGAACTGGGCTTGGCGCGGACATCGGCGCGTGGCAGCGTTGCCGCTATGCATCGCACCAACATCTATGCCGCCCATGGCTTTGACCGCGCAACCCATCGCCGCCGGGATGGCACTTGGCTGGCGGAGCGCCTCAGCCACCCTTCCAGCATCGCTGTGCCAGTGTGGAACAATCGCAGCCTGGTGCGCGTGAGCGAGCAACAGGCGCTGTTGTCACTGCCCCCGGACGCGCTGCTCGACCGGGCGCGGCATTGGGTGTTTCTGGGGGAGATGGATGGGCGTGCGGTGTTCGCGGTTGATCTCCTGCCGCTCAGTGACGATGAGGCGCTTGATCTCGCCCAGTCCCTCGCCCCAGGAGCGCAGTTTGAGGATTTGCGCAAGGTCGGCTCCACCCTGCCGCGGCTGGAGGCGCATCTGTTGGCCTATGCCCGCGGGCTTGCCCATTGGCACGCCCGGCACCGCTTCTGCGGCGTGTGCGGCAGCGAGACGGAGATGCAGGAGGCGGGGCATGTTCGCCGCTGCACCAATCCTGCCTGCCAGACCGAGCATTATCCGCGCACCGATCCTGCCACCATCATGCTGGTCACCGATGGGAACCGGGCGTTGCTGGGCCACAACAAGCGCTTCCCGCCGGGACCCGATGGCGTGCGCATGTTCTCAACCCTTGCAGGATTTGTGGAGCCGGGTGAGAGCCTGGAGGATGCCGTCGCCCGCGAGGTGTTGGAGGAAGTTGGCGTCACCGTGGGGGCCGTGCGTTACCACTCCTCCCAACCCTGGCCGTTCCCACAATCATTGATGATCGGGTTCTATGCGGAGGCAACCTCCACCGCGATCACCATCGACCCGGACGAACTGGCCGATGCGCGCTGGTTCACCGCCGATGAAATCCGCAACCCCACCCCGCATGGCTTTGCCCTGCCAAGGGTGGATTCGATTGCCCGCGCGCTGATCGAGGGCTGGGTCGCTACATGTTAGCGTAAGCTGTGCAAGAGGTCGCTTGTCAGCAGCACTGCGCGATGCCACCTCCCTCACATGACTGATACGCCACAGACCGATGAGCCGATGTCCGTCCACCCAATGAGCAGTGGGGACGAGGACGCTAGCCTGATCACCCTGATGGCTGCCGTTGCTGCGCTGGGCTGGCGCGGCCTGTCTGGTCCTGCGCTGGCCGCCAGGAGCGGGCTGCCACTGGTGGAGGTGTATCGCCTCGCGCCGACCCGTGCGGCGTTGATCTGTCGTTTGATCAATCGCACCGACCGCTTGGTGTTGGCGGGAACCGACCCCGCCGATTCCTCGCCACCGCGGGATCGGCTGTTTGATGTGATGATGCGGCGCTTCGATGCGCTGGCACCGATGAAGCCAGCCCTTCAAGCCCTCGCGGCCAAGCCAGACCCCATTGCCCTGGCGGCGCTGGCGGCGGCGCTGCCGCTGTCGCTCGGCTGGATGTTGGATGCCGCCCGGATCGACCGACGGGGTCCCTTAGGGCTGGCGCGGATCGCGGCACTTGGTCGCGCCTACGCCAAATCGGCGAAGGTTTGGCTGACCGACGATCAGCCCGATCTGCCCAAAACGATGGCAGCCCTGGATTCCGCGCTCAAAGCAGCTGGGTCGTTGCTGGCACCCAGTGAGCCGAAAACCGCGTGACACCGCGCCACCCTAGACCATGGGGACGTTGACACTCGAAAACCCGACGGATACATCGGCTTCCGCTGCTGCGGTGCAACATGACCGCGCCAGAATCCTTTTGTCAAACCGGAGGCTCCGATGCCCGCGACCATGAGCAACCCGTTCTTCGATATGGACCTTTCCAAGCTGATGGCCGATTTCAAGGTGCCGGGCGTCGATATCGAGTCGATTCTTGCAACGCAGCGCAAGAACGTCGAAGCGCTGGCCCAAGCCAATCAGCTGGCCGTTGAAGGCATGCAGGCGGTTGCCCGCCGTCAGGCCGAAATCCTGCGCACCTCGCTGGAAGAAGCCACCAAGGCCGCCCAAGAGATGATGGAACAGGGCGCGCCGGAAGAGAAGATGGCCAAGCAGACCGAACTGGTGAAGGTCGCCTTCGAAAAGGCGCTCTCCAACATGCGTGAGCTGGCCGAAATGGTCGCCAAGTCGAACACCGACGCGTTCAACGTCATCAACAAGCGCTTCACCGAGTCCCTGGACGAGATGCGCGGCATGATGACCAAGAAGCCGGCCAAGAAGTAAGACGCTGTCACCACACCCGGTGGTATGCTCGCGTTGCGACCGCCGTCGCCTCGATCAGGGGTGGCGGCGGTCGTTTTGCATGTGATTACCTGTTGTCATGAGCACCGACACCGCCCCCCAGCCGATCGCCTCCGTCATCACCTTCGACCAGTTCATGGCGGTTGATGTTCGCGTCGGCACGATCATCGCCGCAGAGCCCTTTCCCGAGGCGCGCAAGCCAGCCTACAAGCTCACCATCGATTTCGGACCTGAGCTTGGCACCCGCAAATCCTCGGCCCAGATCACCGTCCACTACACGCCAGAGACGTTGGTGGGCCGTCAGGTGCTGGCCGTGGTCAACTTTCCACCCCGCCAGATCGGCCCGGTGCGCAGCGAGGTGTTATGCCTGGGCGTACCCGACGCGACCGGCGCCGTGGTGCTGATTGCCCCGGACCAAGCGGTTCCACTCGGCGGTCGGCTGTTCTAGCCCGCCGGACCCCGCCTCTACAGCTGCGCCCAGCGACCGGTTGCACGCAGGACCAACCACACGAAACAGCGCCGAAAAACCGGGGACGAAGTGCTGGGATCGCCACCTCTCCAGCGCTTTGTCGCCACGCACAGTACGCTGCAGTTCAAACTCGGTGCCGACCGTAGCCCCGTCAGCACCCGTCAAGCAGTTCAAACTCGGTGCCGACCGTAGCCCCGTCAGCACCCGTCAATTGGTTTGCGGCGGCAAGAAGCGTTGTGGCGCGGGGTCCAGAATGCGCAGGCCAGTGCGCTCGATCTGAAGGACGGCCAACCCGCGCTCCACATGACCGGAGGGGAGCAGGCGGAACAGCCCGTCGACACCCAGAAACCCATCGGGCTGGGTCAAGGTCTCGAGGGAGAAGTCGGGGCCGCCGGGTTGGCGCGCCAGCACTGCGGCAAGGCCAGTCGCATCATAGGCCAGGGTGGCGATGCGCAGGGGCGCCGCCCCACTCACCTCGCGAAAGCGCCGCTCAAAGTCTTGGCGCCCGGCAGGATCCGGTGCTGCGAACCAGGAACCAACCAGAGCCGGTTCCCGACCCAGGCCTGGGTCTTCCCACAAGGGTAGCCCCAGCACCCGCACGGTCGGCTGATCGATGTCAAAAAAGGCCAGCATCGGCGCCAGCAGCCGTAAGCGGGCGCCGCTTTCGGCGAGTACCAGAGTGTCGTAGCCCGGATCGCCAACGGCCGCCTGCCCCTGGATGCGCCGACGCTCGCGCCGGGCTGCCTCATCGGTGCGGCCTTCCAGGGCGCGCAGCTGGGAGCCGACGCCGGAGCGCCGCGAGTCGAAGTTGGCAATGCTGCGCACCACTTGCGTGAAGTCGTTGGTCGCCGCGGGATAGCTGTCGATCCGCACGACGCGGCCACCGTGACGCTCCACCGACTGGCGCAGCGCGTCCGCCACTTGTTCCCCCAGCGGCGATTGAGGCACCAAGGCGGCAAAACGCTCCCGATTGTCCCGGCGTGCCTGTTGCACGGCGCGATCAATCGCATCCCCCGGCGGCAGGCCCAGCACCCACGCCCCCGGTGCCGCTACGGTACGGTCGGAGGAAAAGGCGATCAGCGGCACGCCAGCCGCCCGTGCCACCGGCGCCGCCTGTTGCACGGCCTGGGCGAAGATCGGCCCCAACAGTATCTGCGCGCCCTCCTCCAAAGCCGATCGGGCAGCTGCGGCAGCCCCGGCCACTTCGGTGTCGCGTGGCACCAGCACCAAGTGTTCGGTGCCGAAATCGAACAACGCCATCTCCGCGGCACTCAGCATCTGGCGACCCAACTCCGCAGCAGAGCCCGTCAGGGGCAGCAGCAAGCCGACGCGTACCCCACCCTCCGGCATGGCGGCCGGGCGACGCAGCACCGGGGGGGCCTCCACCACAGGCGGAGCCGGTGGCAATGGCGATACAGTCGGTGGGGGCGGCACAGGACGCGGTGGCTCGCGCTGCAAGTCCGGTCCAGGAGCGACCCGCGATTGCGCTGCTGTTGGCCGCTCCGCTACGGTCTGGGGAGCGCAGGCTGCGCTGAAGAGCGCCAGAGCGGTGAGTGCAGCGGCAATCACGCCTCGCCCGACGCCGCGCTGGCTGGCACCCGCGCGCTCAGCGGAGACCTGACCTTGCACCTGCCCGCGGACATGCTCCAGTGACCCACTCATCGCCCTCTCCCTCGCCTCAGCCGGGATTGTATCTGGTTGCAACCCCAATCGGCCATGCGCGCGATATCACCTTGCGCGCCCTTGATGTGCTGTCCGCGGCCGACGTGATCGCCGCCGAAGACACCCGCGTGACCCTGTCGCTGCTCACCCTCCACGGCATCACGCCGCGGCGGCTGATCCCCTACCACGACCACAATGGCGCTGCCCAGCGACCGAAGGTTCTAGAGGCGCTGGCCGCGGGCCAAGTGGTGGCCCTGGTCAGCGATGCCGGAACACCCTTGATCTCTGACCCAGGCTATCGACTGGTGCAAGCCGTGGTGGCAGCGGGCCACCCTGTTACGGCACTGCCCGGCGCCTCCTCGGTGCTGACCGCACTGCAACTGTCCGCCTTGCCATCGGATTGCTTCACCTTTGCCGGCTTTCTGGACACCAAGCCGACCAAACGGCGCCGCCAACTGCAGGACCTTGCCGCCACGCCGGGCACGATACTGCTGTTTGAGAGCGCCCAGCGCCTCGCAGACAGTTTGGCGGACATGGCAACAGTGCTGGGTGACCGACCGGCCGCCGTGGCGCGTGAACTGACCAAGAAGTTCGAAGAAGTGCGGCGGGATCGCTTAAAACCCTTGGCCCAGCATTATGCCGACGCCGGGCCACCGCGTGGTGAAGTGGTGGTGGTGATCGGCCCCGCGGACCAGGACGCGGCCCCTGCCATCGATCTCGATGCAGCCCTCCACATGGCGTTGCAGGAGCATTCGGTGCGCGATGCAGCCGACCGCGTTGCCGCTGCCACTGGCTTGAAACGGCGGGAAGTCTATGCCCGTGCCCTCGCCCTCACCGATCAGGCAGAGCGCGATGGCGAAGGATGATCGTCTGGCCGCCCGCCGTCGCGGCCAACGCGCGGAAACCTTGGCGCTGATCTGGCTGAGCCTGTGCGGCTGGCGCCTGCGCGCCCGCGATCTGCGCACCCCGGTGGGCGAGTTGGATTTGGTGTTCACCCGCGGCTCCACCCTGCTGGTGGTGGAGGTGAAGCACCGCGCCACACGCACGGCCGCGGCCGAGGCGATTCGCCCCGACCAGCAGGACCGCATCCGCCGCGCCACTGCGTGGTTCCTCGCAGGGCAGCCGCAGTTTAGCCACTACCAGGTGCGATTTGACGCGCTGCTGGTATCGCCGGGCGGTTGGCCCCAGCATATCCGCAACGCGTGGGACTAAGGCTGCGGAGGAGCGCGATGAAACTCACGGACAGAGCTCCAGCAATGGCCCTGGCGGTGGCGCTGGGCGTGGCGGTGGGGGCGTGCAGCCCGGTTGGCATCGCCCTTACAGGCGGCGCGGCGATTGGCAGTGCTGGCCTGTCGGAGCGCGGTGTCGGCGGCACGGTAGCAGACGTGCGCATGCGCTCCGCCATCAGCGATGGCTGGTGGCGCGAAAGCCTGGATATCTATTCCCGCCTGACCGTCGACGTCACCGAGGGGCGCGCCCTGGTGATGGGCTACTTGCCAACGGAGGAGCAGCGCGCCACGGCCATCCGCATCGCCTGGCAAGCCGACGGCATTCGCGAAGTGATCAATGAAGTGCAGGTGGGCGACCCACCGGGCTGGCTGGACAGCTTTCGGGATCGCTCGATCACGACCCAACTGCGCTCGCGCCTCACCTTCGATGGCAACATCCTGGCGGTGAACTATTCGATCACCACCATCGCAGGCACCGTGTTTCTGCTGGGCGTGGCCCAGAATCCGGAGGAGTTGCAACGCGTGACGGACCATGCGCGCGCCATCGGCGGGGTGCAGCGGGTGGTTTCCTACGTGCGCCAACGCAGCGACCCCCTGCCCGGCGCAGGCTCATGACCGAGGCCGCGCTCGCTTGGGCGCGCGAGCATCTCAAGCGCCTTGCCCCCTGTGGCGACGACGAGATGGATCTGGGCGAGGCGGCACTGGCCCTGGCGGTGATGGAGCAGCCAGCGATTGACCTTGATGGCTTGCGTCGTCACATCGCCGTGCTGATCCGCGATGTCGGGGAAGAGGCGCGGCGCCAGCCCGATAGCGTGGCCGGTCGCGTGGACAGTCTCCACGCCATTCTGTGTCGCCGCTTCGGCTATCGTGGCGACCGCGAGACCTATGATGATCTGCGCAATGCCCGCCTGCCCGACGTGATCGAACGACGGCGGGGGCTGCCCGTTGCCCTGGGCCTGCTGTTCTTGACGGTGGGCCGGGCCCAGGGCTGGCCCATGGCGGGCCTTGCCTTTCCCGGCCATTTCCTCATCCGCCTGGACGGCCCCGATGGCCGGATCATCCTGGACCCGTTCCACGAAGCCGAAACACCAGATGCGGCTGACCTGTTACGCCTGCTGCGCGCCACCCAGGGCGAAGCTGCCAGCTTGCGTCCGGAGCATTACCGCGCCGTGCCGGACCGGGCGATCCTCCTGCGTCTGCAAACAAACTTGAAGATGCGGCTGATCTCCACCGGCGCGGTGGAGCGCGCCGTCGGCATTCTGGACGCCATGCTGCTGTTCGCCCCCGACATCGTCGATCTATGGCGCGAGTCTGCGCTGTTGAATGGCCACCTGGGCAACCTCACGGCTGCCCTGGCGGCAGCCAACCACGCCCTCACCCTCGCCCCCGACGCCACCAGCCGCCTCGCTCTCACCGCACTGATCCAGCAGTTGCGGGCTCGGCTGAATTGAGGCGGCGCCGGGTTGAGACGACGATGGTCCGCCTAACGCTTGGCGGCTAGGCCTGCGATGCGGCGGCCCAGGTGGGCGGCGGTGTCCAGGTCGCTGGTGGGGATACCGTCGGCGCCCTGGTCGTTGTTCGCCTGCACCATCGCCCCCAGGAATGAGCCGAGCCGGTTCAGATCGTTGATCGAACCTTTGGAGTGGTTGTTGCCCGGCAGCAGGCCAAGGCTGACCCAGATCATGCCGTGCTGCATGGCGAAGGTGGCCAGCTGCTGCAAGGTGCTAAGCTTATCACCACTCTGAGACGCTGAGCAGGTGAAGCCAGCGGCCAGCTTGTCCTTCCAGATTTGCTGGTACCAAGTCTTGCCCGTGGCATCCATGAAGGTTTTGAACTGCGCTGAGGCGCTGCCCATGTAGGTTGGCGCGCCGAATACAATGCCGTCGGCCGCGTCCAACTCCGCCGCCCGTTCGCTGTATTCCTCCACCGAGATCAGGCTGACCTCGGTTCCCGCCACCTCGCCTGCGCCACGGGCCACCGCCTCTGCCACAGCCTTGGTGTGGCCGAAGCCGGAATGATAGACCACTGCGATCTTTGCCATGCCACTCCCCTTTGGGAATTCGGTTACGTTTCGTGACTAGTATAGCCTTCAGTGAATGATGGCAGTAAAGTAGGCACCGTTGCGTAACCACCTGCCGCAGGTGCGACCCGGCACAGCGCATCCGCCGTGCGACCGGAGAGGTATCGGGGTATCTGTCGCTTGAGGAGGAGACCGCGTCGCGATGAGCCGCAAGACAGCGCCGTCCTGTTGCCCGATGGACACCATCCTGCGGCTCCTGATGGGACCATGGACGACCTACATCCTGTGGGTGCTCATGAGCCAGGGCCCCATCCGCTTCGGCGCGCTGAAGCGCGAAATCACAGGAATCTCAGCCAAGATGCTGACCGAGCGCCTGCGGCTGCTGGAAGAGGCTGGGATTGTCGCCCGGCATTACGAGCCAACCATTCCACCAGCTGTCTCCTACAGCCTCACCAGCCGCGGCCAGGAATTGCGCGAGGCACTGTCTGCTCTGAACGCCCTTGCCCTGCGCTGGCAGGCAACCGCCGCGCCGTCCCCCAGCCCCGAAGCGCCATCGGCCAGTCCATTTGCACGAGCCGGTTAAATCCCAAAGGCCACCCCTTCCCCGCCACCGGCTCAAGAGTGCATCGTAGGCGGCAGCGCCGCCGCATGGGGGAAAGGGATGCCATCGTTTCCGTCGCTGACTGTCCTGGATCATCCGCTGATCCAGCACAAGCTGACCCTGATGCGGGACCGGTCGACGCCGACAGTCCTGTTTCGGCAATTGTTGAAAGAGATCTCGCTGCTGATGGGCTATGAGATCACCCGCCCCCTGCCGGTGGAATTGGTGCCCATCGAAACCCCGCTGGCCCGTGCTGCGCGCCGGTCTGGGCATGGCATCGGGTTTGTTGGAACTGATGCCCTCCGCGCGCGAGGGGCATATTGGCCTCTATCGCGATCCTGTGACCAAACAGCCCGTTGAGTACATGGTCAAGCTGCCAGAGGCGGAGGGCCGCTTGTTCATCCTGGTGGACCCGATGCTGGCAACCGGCAACTCGGCTGCCTATGCTTTGGATGTGCTAAACCGCCATGGGGTGGAGGATACTCAAATCCGCCTGATGACCCTGGTGGCGGCGCCGGAGGGCGTGAGCGTTGTGGTCGCCCGCCATCCGAAGGTCCGCATCTTCACGGCCGCCCTCGACAGCCACTTGAATGATCACGCCTATATTGTCCCCGGCCTCGGCGACGCCGGGGACCGCTTGTTCGGGACCAAGGATCACTGACGCATGACCACCCTGATCACCGGCGGTGCCGGGTTTCTCGGCCGCCTCGCCGCCCAGCAGTTGCTCGCCCGCGCCGACACTCAGCGCGTCGTGCTGTTGGACCTCACAGCCGCCGACGGCTTTGATGATCCCCGCGTTGAGGCTGTGGCGGGTGACTTGGACCCTGCCACCTTGAGCCGTCTGATCACACCAGAGACCAGCCGCATCCTGCACTTGGCGGCTGTGGTCTCTGGGCAAGCAGAGGCCGATCTTGACCTTGGCCTGCGCGTCAACCTTGACGGCACCCGCGCCGTGCTCGAGGCCGCACGCCACGCAGGGCACTGCCCGCGGCTGGTGTTCGCCTCCTCCGTTGCAGTGTTTGGTGGCGCGCTGCCCGCAGTGGTGCAGGACGAGACCTGGCCAACCCCCGCCAACTCCTATGGCGCGCAGAAGGCGATGGGCGAGCTGCTGGTGGCGGATTACAGCCGCCGCGGCTTGGTCGATGGCCGATCCCTGCGGCTGCCAACGGTGGTGGTGCGACCGGGCAAACCGA
>RDXE01000003.1 GCA_004292755.1 Alphaproteobacteria bacterium | reverse complement strand
CATGAGCGTCTGGTGGCGCGGCATGACGATGAAAGGAGCCGCGACCGGCATGTTGACGGGAGGCCTCTGCGCCCTGGCGGCTGCGGCCATGGTCAACGTCAGCAATCTGGCCCTCGACAAAGGCCCCATGGGCAAACTCTTTGCCGGCTTCAACGGCATGAACGACTTCTGGAAGGAGCACCCGCTCCTCCGCATCCTCTGCGAGCAGCCGGCCATCTGGTCCGTGCCGCTGTCCATCGGCCTGATGATCCTCGTGTCCAAAGCCACCCGTGCCACCGTCCCCGCCGATATCCGCATGAAAATGCTCGTCCTCCACGCCCCGGAAAAACTCGGCCTGAAACAGGAATACATCCAGGAACACCAGGGCATGGCCCATTGAACCAGGGGCTGGTGTTTACGGAGCACGCGGGCGGGACTTTACCCTAAAGAGGACGCTGACGGGCCACAGATGGCACTGATAGGACTGATAATCACGGATTTATGAAAACAACCCGCCTCACCTTTCGGGTGAATCCAAATATTTCTTCTATATCCGTGAATATCAGTCGCATCCGGTGCGCCAAGCAAAGTCCAACAAATCTAACTGAATGAAAGGAGTCAGTCATGAAAACAGGTTGAAGTCATGTAGCCAAACCGGCGGCAGGCGGGAGCAATTCCGTGAGTCGAAGCCCGGGGCGGCGAACTGTCGAGCCGCAGCGCCAGCGAATCCAATCGAGCCTCGAAAGACTATCATGAGAGTGGCCAGCGTTTCGGATAACGTGAAGCCAGCATTCCTGCCGCAACCAACCACAAAACGGCAGGGGACTCTCCGGGGTCAGCGGGAGCAGCGCGACAGGACAGAGTGGTTGGGAACTTGGGATCCTCCCCGTCGCGCGCCTGGTGTCAGCCGGGCGCAGCCGTGGCCGGTGCGAACCAATAAGCGCCGGGATTGCGGCGGGGAAGTCGGAGGGGATCATAGTAGTGATGAAACTGGTGAAAGCCGGTGGAGCGAAGGGTCCCTGGCTATCGTCAAGCTGACTGGGAAAAGACTGGAACTGATTGGGAGATGAAAGATGACCCTACGACAGAACGGGCCGCGGCCGCCGTGGAATGCCGCCTTGCGGTAAAACTGGCGCCGTGGCCTGCCCTCCAGGCTTTGAGAGAGAAGCTGGGCTATAAGGCCAAAGAGGAGAAGCACTTCCGCTTCTTCAGTTTATATGGCCATGTCTGGCGCACTGACACTCTGGAGGCAGCATGGGCGACTGTGCGGCTCAATGGAGGAGCGCCCGGCGTGGATCAAGTGACGATCGAGGACTTGACGGCGACCCCTGAAAAGGAAGCCGCCTTTCTAGTCGATCTCCAGCAGGAGCTGCGGGAGAAGACCTATCAAGCCGCCCCGGTGCGGCGGGTCTATATCCTGAAAGCCAACGGGAAGCTGAGACCCCTCGGCATCCCGACCATCAGAGACCGCGTGGTGCAGGCCGCCGTGAAGCTCATTTTGGAGCCGATCTTTGAAGCCGACTTCGTGGATTGCTCGCACGGCTTCCGGCCTGGCCGGAGTGCCCATGATGCGCTGGAAAGCGTCGAGCAGAGCGTCCGCGAAGGACGCCATGCGGTGTATGATGCGGATCTGGCAGGCTACTTCGACACCATCCCCCACGACAAGCTGATCGCCGGAGTGCGGCAGCGCGTCGTGGATGGAGGGGTGTTGGGCCTGATCCGGCAATGGCTCAACGCGCCCGTGGTGGAACCGCCTGACAAAGACCACAATCAGTCAGGCAAAGGTCCACCTCGCGTGTCGCGTCAAAAGTCAGGCACGCCGCAGGGCGGAGTCCTGAGTCCCCTCCTGGCCAATATCCACCTGCACTGGTTCGACCGCGCCTTCCATGGCCGGAAAGGACCGGGGCAGTGGGCGAATGCGAAGCTCGTGAGGTATGCCGATGACTTCGTAATCGTGGCCCGGTATATCGGGCCGCGGATGACGGACTGGATCGAAGAGCAGA
Organism: Alphaproteobacteria bacterium; assembly: GCA_004292755.1. Classification (GTDB taxonomy): domain Bacteria; phylum Pseudomonadota; class Alphaproteobacteria; order Elsterales; family Elsteraceae; genus RDXE01. Next base: position 1,009 of record RDXE01000003.1, on the reverse strand, counting down.
TCGAAGGACGCCTTGGGCTGCGGATCAACCGGGAGAAAACCCGGACGATTCCAGACCTGCGGGCGGACGGGGCAAAGCTCGACTTTCTGGGGTTTAGTCTGAAATATGCCCACGACCAATACGGGAGGGCGGGGAAGAAATACCTGAGCCTTGGCCCGAGTGCCGCCGCCTGTCGTCGGCAGCGGGAAAAGGTAAGGGCCATGATAGGCCCCCGGCAGAGCCACGTCCCTTTGCCAGAGCTGATCGAAAACCTCAATCGGCGTCAGCGCGGGTGGGGAAACTATTTCAGACTGGGCTACCATCGGGAAGCCTTCCGGTCGATGAACGCCTATGTGGGAGAAAAGCTCACCCGCCACCTCAAGCGCCGCAGCCAACGCCAATGGAGACCGCATGGAGACAAAAGCACCTACCAACACTTGAACCACATGGGACTGATCAACCTCTGAATGCCTCATAGAAAAGACACCGATGATAGCGAAAGCCGGATGCGGGAAATCTGCACGTCCGGTTTGACGAGGGGGAGGGCGGCAGCTTATGGCTGCCCCCTCTCTACTCTACTGCCATCGGTGGGCTCCCATTTTCCCATTTAGGGTAAAGGCGATGGCTGAGGTCTGTGGTTGAGTTCTTTTAAACCCCAGCCGGAATTTTGTCACCCAGCCCAAAGTTGCGGCGGAAGGCCGCTAGCCTGGCGCTACGCCAAAGGCGTTATGGATGACAGCCTGGGGTTGCCGACTACAGGAGGCTACCCCAGGTCTGCCCCGGGCCAGTTCCCTGAACCCCCACGGGGTTCCGGAAAAAAGGGGGAAGCGGGACGGGGCATGGGGGCAGCGGCCGGCGGAAGCGCGGCCCCAGGTCCCTTGCCCCGGCGGAACCGCGTTGCGGTTCGGCGGCGGTGGGGCGGGGGGACCTGGGGTAGCCGCTCGGCGGCAACCCCAGGCTGACCTCCATCACGCCTTTGGCGTAAGGCGTCGGGGATTCCGGGGGTAGGCACCAAGGGGCTCAGGACTCT
>RDXE01000046.1 GCA_004292755.1 Alphaproteobacteria bacterium | reverse complement strand
GACGGCGGGCTGTCGCTGGGAACGGTCTCGACGTTACTGCGCTGCCTGCCGCTCGGCGCTATCGTTCAGTGGTAGGCGAGCCTTGACCAAGGTGGTGTCGTCGGGGTCGCCGGTGATGTGAAAGCCCAGTTGCCGGACGATGTCGATCATCGCATCGTTCTCGCGCAGAATGGTGCCCCAAATCTCGCCAGTGCCGCGGGCGCGCCCATAGGCGATGATTTCTTCCATCAAGGTCCAGCCAAGCCCGTGACCCTTCCAGTCACTGCGCACCAGAATGGCGTATTCGCTGCGCAGATTGTCGGGGTCCGAGGTAACGCGAACCCAACCGAAAATCTCACCAGTTTCTTCTTCCGGGGTGGCGAGGAAGCACATCTCGCGGTCATAGTCGATTTGCGTCAGACGCGCGATCAGGGTTTCCGGCACTGTCTTCAACGGACCAAAGAAGCGCATGCGAATGTCGGCTGGGTCGCACTTCTCCAGGTTCGGGCGATAAATGGCAGCATCTTCCGGGCGCACGGGGCGCAGCTTCAGGCGCTGACCATCGCGCAGTGTGATCGTCTTCTCCAACTCCGCCGGATAGGCCTTGATTGCCGGGCGCAGGCGGAAGCCAGCGGTCACGGCGATGCGCGCGTCCAGGGCCACCACGCCTGCTTCGTCGGCCAGCAGCGGGTTGATGTCGATTTCCATGATCTCCGGCACGTCGGTCGCAAGCCGCGCCAGCTTCACCAGCGCCAGCGCAATCGCATCGATGTCAGCCGCTGGCCGACCACGATAGCCCTGCAATTGACGCCACACGCGGGTGCGCTCCATCAACTCCCGCGCAAGCGTCATGTTGAGCGGCGGCAGCGCCAACTGGGTGTCGCGGATCACCTCCACAGCAACCCCACCCTTGCCGAACATCACCACGGGGCCAAAGGTTGGGTCGACCGTGATGCCGCAGATCAACTCGTGCGCCATCGGTTTGGACACCATTTGCTGCACGGTGAACCCATCAATCCGTGCCTCCGGCTTGATGCGCTTCACCCGCTCCAACATCGCACGCGCGGCATCGGCTGCGGCCCCCGGCGAGACAAGATCAAGGGCCACGCCGCCGACGTCCGACTTGTGCAGGATGTCGGGCGACAGGATCTTGATCGCCAGACGCCCACCATTGTGAATCTGGGCGGCAACGGCAGCGACAGCATTCGGGTCGCTGGCTTTGCGGGTTTCCACCACGGGCACGCCGAACGCTTTCAGCACCTGCTTGGCATCGGCCTCATCCAGCCACTTGCGCCCTTCGCCAACGGCCAGTTCAACCGGGCCGCGGGCGCGGGCGAGGTCGACGTCAAACTCCCCCTCCACCGATTTCGGGGTTTGCAGCAACTCCATTTGGTTGCGGCGGAAGCGCGACAATTGACCGAAGCCGCGGACCGCATCTTCGGGCGTGGTGAAGGTGGGCAGGCGGGCCGTTGCAAACACTTTGCGCGCCTTCACGGCGGTGTGGTCGCCCAGCCAGGAGGTCAACACCGTCTTGCGCCCATCGGCCGGGCGATCGGCAGTGGACGCGACCACCGCACCAGCCGCCTCATCGGATTCGGCCAGTGCCGTCGGGCAGTTGAGCACCAGCACACCATCCACCTCGGGCGCGTCCATCAGCGTGTCGAGGGCGGCGCGATAGCGCTCCGGCCCCGCGTCACCGATAATGTCGACGGGGTTGGCATGGCTCCAGGTCGGCGGCAGCACGCGGTTCAGCTTTTCCACTGTCTCCGGTGCCAAATTGGCCAACTGCACTGCCTCGCCCGCCATGGCATCAACGGCCATCACGCCCAGACCGCCGCCATTGGTGAGCACCGCCAGCCGGTCGCCGTTGGGGCGGCGGGCACGGGCCAGGATCTCGGCTGCACCGAACAGATCGGCCAGGGTGTGGACGCGCAGCATGCCCGCGCGCCGGAACGCTGCGTCGTACACTTCATCCGAGCCGGCAAGTGCACCAGTGTGCGAGGCTGCGGCCTGCTGAGCCAGCGCCGTGCGCCCGCTCTTCACCACAATCACCGGGCGGGAGCGCGCAGCCGCCCGCGCCGCTGACATGAATTTGCGGGCGTGGGTCACATGCTCCACGTACAACAGGATCGCACGGACCGAAGAGTCCGCGGCCAGGTAATCCAGCATGTCGCCGAAATCGACATCGCTCATATCGCCCATGGAGACAACATGGCTGAAGCCAATCCCGTGGGAAGCTGCCCAGTCCAGCAGCGCTGTCGCCACCGCCCCGGACTGAGTGACCAGCGCGACGTCGCCTTTTTGCGGGGTGACATGGGCAAAGGTGGCATTCAAACCGACGCCGGGCACAGCGATGCCAAGGCAGTTCGGCCCAACGATGCGCAGCAGGTGCGGCTTGGCCGCGTGCAGCATCGCTTCCACCCGCTTTTCGCCTTCGGCCTTCTGTGCAGCGTCGGTGCCCTCGCCAAAGCCTGCGGTCAGCACCACAGCCGAGCGGCACCCCATCTCGCCCAGCTTGCCGATCAACCCTGGCACCGTGTCGGGTGGGGTTGCCACAACGGCAAGATCGGGCACGATCGGCAGGTCGCTGACCTCCTTGTAACACAACGCACCATTGATTGCCGTCTCATGCGGGTTGACCGGCATGATCGGACCAGCGAAACCGGAGCTGAACAGATTGCGCGCCAGGACGGCCCCAACCGAGTGGGGTTTCCGGCTGGCACCAATCAGCGCAATCGATTTTGGGGCAAACAGCCGGTCCAAGTGGCGAATGCTCATCGGGTGACCCTTTTGATTGTTTTTGCGCGCGGGAGCCGCGGATGCCACACACGCTAACCGCAAAGAATGACGATGGAACCCCAAACCCGGTGGGCGCGGTGTCGCAGCGGTTGATCGCCGCAGGATCACCACCACTACCAGCAACCGCGCGGATTCTTGTTTATGTTGGCTTGGATCTGATTGGAGACGGGTTGATCAAACTGCCTCTGGTCCGGGCATTGCGCGCCGCCTTGCCGCAGGCGCAGCTGGTCTGGTTGGCGGGCAAAGGGCGCAGTGCGTATCGCCATGAGCTGGCGCCGCTGGTGGAACCGTTGCTGGATGCTGTGATTGATGAAGCGGACATCGGCTCCCGCTGGGGGGAGCTGTTTGGCCGCCCGTTGGGTGACCAGCGCTTTGACTTGGTGATCGACACCCAGCGGCGCTTGCTGACCACGCTGATTCTGCGCCGGATCACCGCTGATCGCTTTGTGTCCCCCGCTGGCGGGTTCGCGTTCTCCACCGTGCGCCCGCCATCTGGCTATCACGCGCCGCGCCTCTTGAGCCGGGAACTGCTGGACTTGATGGAACTGGGCACCGGCTATCCGGCCCAACCTGGGCCGCCGCTGGCGCTGCCGCAACGCTCCCTCGATGCGGCGCGCCAACTGCTACCCGATGGCCTGTTCTATGTGGGCTTGGTCCCAGGCGCTGGCGGCACCCACAAATGCTGGCCGCTGGCACACTACATTACGGTAGGCAGAACGCTGGAGCGCGAGGGGCGCACCCCGGTGTTCATCCTCGGCCCAAAGGAAGGGCATTGGCGCAAGATGATTGGCGATGCCGTGCCCAGCGCTCACTTCCCACTGCAAACACGCGTTGCGGAAAGCTTGGGCTTCCCGGCTGACTTAACCATCGCCGTCGCGCGGCGCTGCAAGGCAGCCATCGCCAATGATTCCGGTGGCGGCCATTTGATGGCAGCGGCCGATATTCCGCTGCTATCGCTGTTCGGTCCAACCAGCCCGGACAAGTTTGCACCGTCCGTTGCCCGCGGCACGATTCTGACCGCACAGAGTTTTGGATCGCCGAGTATGGAGGTGATCCCCGTCTCAGCCGTGTTGACTGCACTGGAGGCACTGCTGACGCCGCCGTTGAAGCGCTATCAGGGCAAGTAGCTCAGCGCTTCAAGTGTTCCTTCAACCGAGGCATCAATTCGACCAAGTTGCAGGGCCGGTGACGACTGTCCAACTGGAACAACAGGATCTGGTCCCACGCATCGCGGCACGCGCCGGAGGAACCAGGCAACGCAAACAAGTAGGTCCCATTCGCAACGCCGCCAATCGCCCGGCTCTGCATCGTCGAGGTGCCGATGGTCTGGTAGCTGAGCATCCGGAACAGCTCGCCAAACCCCGTGATCTCTTTTTCCAGCACCCGGTTCATCGCCTCTGGCGTGATGTCGCGGCCGGTAATGCCGGTCCCGCCCGTGGAGATCACGCAATCCACGAGCGGATCGGCAATCCAGCCTTGGAAACGGGCGACGATCGCATCCACCTCGTCGGGGACAAGGGCGCGATCCACCAACCGGTGCCCGCTGGCGGCAATGCGATCCACCAACAGCCGACCCGAGGTATCGGTTTCCAGCGTCCGGGTGTCAGATACCGTCAACACTGCGATGTTGACTGGCAGGAAGGTCAAGCGCTCGTCAATTCCGGGCATCAGGGGCACTCCGACCGGGGGGCTGGGCCGCAGAGGACCCAGGATTCTGCGCAACCTCCACCGGCGAGCGTCCCCGATACACCGGCCAGCCGCCCGCGGCAACGTCATCCAAACTATCCGTCGGCAGCCGCAGGCGCAGTTGATACAGCCAGTAATTGGCGATCATCCGCTCCACGAACAGCCGGGTCTCCGTGATTGGAATCGCCTCGAGATACAACAGCGGATCGTCATGGTGGGTCACCGTGCTTTGCACATGGCCCAGCAACCCTGCCCCGCCGTTGTAGGCAACTGCCATATGAAACAGGTTAGACTTCACCCGGTCCAAACCCAGCAGATAGGCCAACAACCGCTCGCCAATCTCCAGATTGCGGGCGGGATCCGCCAATTGAGCCGGGTCCAGCCGAGTCTCCGCCATGGCACGGGCGGTGGCGGGCATCACTTGCATCAAGCCAACGGCACCCGCGCGGCTGCGGGCGGAGGGCTCAAACTGGCTCTCTTTGCGCATCACGGCGAACACCAGTGCGGGGTCCAGCCGATAGCCAGCGGGCGGGCTCCACACCGGGATTGGCCAAGCGGCTGCGGGGTACCGGCGCTGGTGGGTGTGCTCCACCCGCTGCGCCAGCCGCATGGCCAGCCCCGGCATACCACCGCGCTCCGCAATGGTGAGTGCCAACGGCTGCACAGCAGCCGGGGCCGATGGGAAGGCGCGCCGCACCTCCGCCTCTGCCAAGTCCCGCTGATCGATCTGCAACAGTGCCAGTGCCCGCCAGAAACCAGGGGCTTGATCCAGGGCTTGCAACTCGGAAACCCCGATCAGCGGCAGGCTCCAGTCCACGCCCGCGTCACGGCCCAACTGGCGGCGCGCCAGCAGGCCGTAGAAGGTTGGCGTCAGGTCAGCTGCGCGTTCCAGCCATTGCAGGTAGACCGTCGGCTGGCGGATCGCCAGGGCCGAGCGGGCAGCCCAGTAGGCAGCGCCAGCTCTGGTCCAAGCCGATGCCGCAGCGCTGCTGTAGGCGGCTTGAAAGTGGCGCAACGCCTCGCCCCGACGCTCGAGGCGCCAGGCAGCAAGACCTGCGACCCAGGGGGCTTGCGGCACATGCTGGGCAGAGCGCGCGGCACTGGCCGCCAACAGCAAAGCCTCGCGATCCCGGCCATGGGCGAACAGATGCATGGCGATTGCTGCCCGCCAACCATCCACCTGGACGGGATCCAGCGCTTGCGTGTTGCGCAGGGCTTGCAGCAGATCGAGGGCGGCGTCCGGATTGCGCTGCTTCAGCGCGGCATCAACCCGGCGCTCCAGCGACTGCGCCAGGGCCAGCGCCTCCGGCGTTGCAGGGGCGCTGGACCGGTACGGCCGGTCGCGCCAACCGCCATCTTCCTCGGCTCCACCCGCGATGCCGACGGTCGGCGCCACCGGCGGCAGCGGACCGGCACCCAGGCGACGGGCCAGCGCCAGCATGGCTGGTGCTGCGGCATGGTCGGCGTACTGGCTGAGCCACTGCACCACCTCTGCCCGCTTCGGCGATCGCTGGGTGCGCAGGCGCTCCGCCAGCACAACGCCAACCAGACCCTTGTCCGTCACCGCTTCCAGCAAGCGGTCAGCCTCCCAAACCTGACCCTTCGCCTGTGCAGCGAAGGCGCGGCGGTAGCGCGCGGCATCGTCCGCGCTGAGCACCGCTGGGAGGGTCAGCTGATCGGCATGACCATGGGCCAGCGACCACGCCTCGCCAGCACTGGAACTGGCAAGGGCCGGGGTTGCCGCAGCTGCGACAAGGTGCAATCCGACCACAACGCCCGCCCTACCAAGACGGCGCGGGCGGCGAGGTCGATGGGACGGGAGGTCGAACCGATTGGCCTCAAACGGCCGGGCCCGACGGGCAAGCGTCTCCGACATGGGGGCGGTGCATAGAACATTCGCCATGCCGCTGACAAATGAAAAATGTGACACGCCAGGGTAAACAGGCGGAAGCGCCCGGAATCCGCCACATTCCAGCCCATGAAAAGTTTTAGTCTTGCATCTTTACTTGGATTTGCATGAGATCACGCCATGCATCGCGCTTTTGTATTGGCGATCGCAAGAGGAATGCAGGGTGGTAGGTTGGCATAACTTGAATCTGCAAACCATCGGAGAGCGAATGGGTAAACCAACGGCCTCGGAGTTTCATTATGCCTTCGGATCGCTGCAAGATTGCTTTGACCGCGACTCCGCCTGCAATCATCAACACTTTCGGTCGCACTAGTTCCAGCCGCCGGAGAACGAACGGCAAACACAATTCAAGTTCTTGAGCAGTGGGGGTGCGGTTTCCTGGCGGTCGCCAAAAGACAACGTTGGAGATGTACGCAGTTTCGCGCGAACGACCGATGGCCGCCAGCATCCGGTCCAGCAGCTTGCCGGATGCCCCGACAAAGGGCAGACCGCGACGATCTTCCTCGGCTCCCGGCGCCTCGCCCAACACCATCAAATCCGATGCAGGGTTGCCATCCGAAACCACGGTGTTGATGGCCGTGGCCTTCAGCCCACATCCGGTGTAGGACCGAATGGCAGCGTCGAGGGCAGCGATGTCCACGGCCGCTGCTGCAAGGCTTTCTGCTGCTGCCAGCGCCTCGTTGCGCGAGAGCGGTTGTAATGGCGTCGCAGGGCGCGACGGCGGTGGTGATGGTGTCGCAGTGCGCGCTGATGCCGCAGTCGTGGTCGCGCGGGCAGCAGGTTCGGCCACGGGTGGCGCGGCGAATGGACGCGTCGGGCCTGGCGCGCGGGGCATCTGAGGTGCCTCTGGCGCCGGTACCACGGGTTGCGGCGTGGCCAAACGGTTGATCGGGGCATCGGCCAGCGTCTCGTCGCAGCCAACGGCGAGGTGCCAGGCCAACAGGGTGGAGAGATCAGAGCTGACAGCGGCGTGCATCGACGCACGAAGCTGTCTCGACTGGGACAGAGTCAAGCCCGCAGCAGTGATGCCTGCGGCAGCGGGAGGAAGAGGGACCCATGTCACGCGAGGTGATGGAGTATGATGTCGTCATCGTCGGCGCCGGTCCGGCAGGGCTCAGCGCAGCCATTCGGCTGAAACAGCTGGCGCCCGACGCCAGTGTCTGTGTGGTCGAGAAAGGCAGCGAGGTTGGCGCGCATATCCTGTCCGGCGCCGTGATCGATCCGATTGCGCTGACCGAACTGCTGCCCGAATGGCAGACCATGGGCGCCCCGGTGAAAACCGCTGTCAGCGAGGATCAATTCTTGATCCTGACCCGCACCGGCAAGATCACGCTGCCCAATTGGCTGTTGCCACCGCTGATGCACAATCACGGCAACTACATTGTCAGCCTTGGCAACCTGTGTCGCTGGCTGGGCGAGCAGGCCGAGGGGCTGGGGGTGGAGATTTACCCCGGATTCGCCGCCGCTGAGGTGCTGTATGACGATGATGGGCGGGTGGTCGGCATTGCCACGGGGGACATGGGCATCTCGCGCACGGGCGAACAGTTGGCCTCCTACACACCGGGGGTGGAGCTTCGCGCCAAGTACACATTGTTTGCCGAAGGTGTCCGCGGCTCCCTCAGCAAAACGTTGGAAGCGCGCTTTGGCCTGCGCGAGGGTGTTCAGCACCAGACCTATGGCATCGGGTTGAAGGAATTGTGGCGGGTGGACCCGGCGCGTCATCGCCCAGGATTGGTGATGCACAGCCAGGGCTGGCCGCTGGACAGCAAAACCGGTGGCGGATCCTTTCTGTATCACTTGGAAGATGGCTTGGTCTCGGTTGGGTTCGTGGTGCATTTGAACTATCAGAACCCGCACTTGAGCCCGTTTGAGGAGTTCCAGCGCTTCAAGACCCATCCCGCCATCCGCCCAACCTTTGAAGGCGGGGAACGGATCAGCTATGGCGCGCGGGCAATCAACGAAGGGGGATTGCAGTCTGTACCCGGGCTGATCTTCCCCGGCGGCGCGCTGATCGGGTGTGCGGCTGGATTCGTCAACCTGCCGCGGATCAAGGGTAGTCACAACGCCATGAAGACCGGGATGCTGGCGGCCGAGGCGGCAGCGGCCGCTCTGGCCGAAGGGCGCGCCTGGGATCGGCTGGAGGCCTACCCAGCCGCCTACCGCAGCAGCTGGGTGTATGAGGATTTGCGCCGTGTGCGCAATGTGAAGCCTGGCTTGAAGCTGGGTCTGTGGCTGGGCACCGCCTTTGGCGGGTTCACCATGTGGGCAGAAACCTTAGGCCTGAAGCTGCCATTCACGCTGGGTCACGGCACACCGGACCATGCCTGCCTGAAGCCAGCCGCTGAGATGCCCCGCATTGAGTATCCAAAGCCCGACGGCGTGGTGTCGTTCGACCGGCTGTCCAGCGTGTTCCTCAGTGGCACCAATCATGAGGAAGACCAGCCGGTGCATCTCAGGCTGACCGATGCGACGGTGCCTGTCGCGCACAATCTGCCGCTCTATGATGAACCAGCCCAGCGCTATTGCCCGGCCGGTGTGTACGAGATTGTGCGACCCGAGGGTGGCGAGCCGCGCTTTCAAATCAACGCGCAGAACTGCGTCCACTGCAAAACCTGCGACATCAAGGACCCGACGCAGAACATCACCTGGGTCGTGCCTCAAGGCGGCGGCGGCCCAACCTATCCGAACATGTGACGCACGCACGGGTGACAAGGGCGAGGCACCGGTCAGCGGTGATGGCCGCGACCACCCGGCGGATCGCGGCTGCCTGCCGCTGGCTGGGCGTTCCCCCCGCCCCGCCCGTGGATGCTGTTGGCTCCAGCCACGATCACGCAGTAACCGCTGCCGGGCGGCTGCGCCTGCCGCGCCACCAGGATGCGGCCCGCTTTGCCGCGGCCAAGACGGCGTTCCGGGCTCTGGCGGGGGAGCATGCACCACGCCTGCTCGCCGAGATTCCGCCCCTGCCAGACTTGCCCCTGGGGGGGCTGTTGGTGGAGCACATCACGGGCCGTCTGCCACAGCTCCCGGCTGACGGCGCTGCGATTGGCCGTGCGCTGGCAGCCCTCCACGCCCACCCGCTGGACGCAGCCCTTGCCACTCTGCCGCGCCAAAGCTTTGCCAGCCTGCGGCAGGAGGCTCTGACTGCCACCCCGGCCTTACCCGCCCTTCGGCGGTTGCAGCAGGCGCTGGCAGCCGCTCCAGCCGTCGCCGAGCCCGCACCCGTACTGCTGCTGTCCGACTGCCACCCCGGCAACTGGCTGATCCGCGCGAGTGGCGAGGCCGTCGCCGTCGACATCGACTGGGTCGCAACCGGCCCCGCCGCCCTTGACCTCGCCGACGCCCTCCACCCCTGGGCAGGCCTGTTCGACCCCCGCCTCAACCGCTGGCTCACCCCAGCCGACACCGCCTCCGTGCGGGCTGCCTACCACCCCCTGCCCCCACCCGAAGCTCTAGCCGAAGCCCACCGCCTGATCACCCTGCGCACCTGCCTGTGGCTGAGCACGGCCCAGCTGGGCCCACTCACCCCGGTCCGCAAACGGGTGTTGGAGTGGGTGGGGCGAGCAACACCCCTTGGATGCACACGAGGGCTCTGAGGAGCGGAGCCTTGTCCTCTCGGTCTGGTTGCTCGTCGCCCGCTATTGTCGGAAGCCCGCGCGGAAGAACTCAGCCTCTCCCCCTACCCCGCCCCTCTCAACTGCCCGGAGAATTCCTGAACACTGCTGCGCAGGTTCTCAGCTGTGCTGGAAAGCCGTTGGCCGACAGTGGCCACCGTGCTGGCGAGGTCTTTCAACGCTTGGCCGACATCGGCGACGGCCGTGATGCCGCGGTCGATTTCCGTGGCGGCGCGCTCGCTTGTGCCCAGGGCGCGTTCGATCTCCTCGGTCGCGGCCGTTTGCTGATGGACGGCGACGGCGATCTGCGCGGCGGACTGGTCGATGGTGCCGATGGTCTCGGCTGTCGCCCCCACGCGCTGGGCAGCGGTTTGGCTGGCGGCTTGGATCGCACCGACTTGGTCGCGAATGCGGCCAGTGGCGGCTGCAGTCTGTTGGGCGAGGCGCTTGACCTCCGTCGCCACCACGGCAAAGCCGCGGCCTGCATCGCCAGCCCGTGCGGCCTCAATGGTCGCGTTGAGGGCAAGCAGGTTGGTTTGACCCGCGATCTCAGTGATCAGGCGCACCACGGTGCCAATTCCCGCGGCATCGGCCGCCAAGCCATCCACCACGGCGCGGGTGGCACTGGCATCGGCCGCAGCCGAGCGGGCAAGGGTGGCGGCTTCGACAGCACGACGCTCGATCTCATTGGAGGCAGCGTGCAGTTGACGGGTGCCAGCGGCCGAGCTTTGCACACTCTCGCGGGTGCGGCGCACCTCCTCCACCATGCCGCCTGCTTGGCCATCCACTTGGGTGGCAGCCTCGGCCAAGCGGTTGGTACGCTCCGCCAGAGTGGCGACACCGGCATCAACCTCGGCCGCCAGCGTGGCAACCGACGCTTCAAACTGCTGGGCAAGACCCGCCAGCATTTGGGCATGCTGGTGCTCGGTCTCAGCCAGATAGCCATCGGCGACAATTGCCATGTCGAGGATGGTTGCGCGCATGGTTGCCGCCACAAGGTCGGCCACAGGTGCTGCCCGGCGGTCAGCCGCGCCGATCACCCGGCGCGCCAACTCGGCCGCGACAAAGGCATAGGCCGAGAAGTATTCCGCCAACGGCAATCGCACGCGGGCATGCACCTTGGCGATCCGATCTGCTGAGTCGGTGTACCTCTCGTCCATTTGGCCGGTGAACAACTCACGCCAGTGATCCTCCTGCCGCGCGCGGGCATGGGCCACAGCTGCGTCCGAGGGGAACCGCTCGCGCAAAGCGGGGTCGGCCCGCACGGCGGCATAGAATGCGTCCAGGATCGGCCCAACCTCGCGGCCCAGCACTTCTGCGCCGGCTTTGAGGGAGGCATCGTCGCGGGTGGACCAGCCCGCCAGCGCCCGACGGCGGGCGATGGCGGTGGGTTTGGGAGCCGAGACTGTCATCAGTGCATCCCCTCTCGATTGCCAGCTTCGCGCGCTGCACGCCCAAACCAGCGTTCTTCCGCTTGCGCCAATTCGCGCCGACGGTCGATGTCCTCCACGTAGTAACCAAGCTCGCGCGCCACATCGCCGTCGATTTCGCCATCGCTGGCGGCAGTGCGCAGCATGCTGAGCGCCTCCGTGGTTTCCAGGCCATGGCGATAGGGCCGGGTTTCCACCAGGGCTGTGAACCGATCCGCAATGGTAAGGATGCGGGCCTCCAACGGGATATCATCGCCACGCCGCTGGAAGGGATAGCCCTTGCCGTCCAGCCGTTCGTGGTGCAGCCCGGCCCACAACGCGATGTCGGACATGTCCGGCACTTCTGACAGGATCGCCCAACTCATGAAGGAGTGGCCGCGGATCATCTTGACCTCCAGATCGTCCAGACGACCGGGCTTTTCCAGGATGTCGTTGGAGACCCCGAGCTTGCCGATATCATGCAGGTAGCCAGCAGCCTCCAACCGCCAGCAGGCATTGTCCGGCAGGCCACACAGATAGCCCAGCGCGCGCGCCACTACGGCCACACCGGCAGAGTGACTGGCGGTGAAGCTGCTCTTGCTGTCAATTGCAAGGCCGATCAGGTGCATCAACGACAGCACGCCATCGCGATCCAGGATCGGCTCGGAATGCAGGGACTCGCGCAGCCGTCGGGTCGCGATGCGTAAGTCCAGGCTGAGCCAGAACGCCTCGGAGCGCGACGCCTCCAAGCAACAATCAATCGCCCGGCAGCGCACGCGGTCCGCTGGATCGGCACTGGTCTGGAGCAAATCCAGCACATCCCGGCTTTGCAGAAGGATCGGAACATCCGGGCGCAGCCGATCAGCAACAAAGTCTGCAATCGACAACAAGCCGATGTCGAACGCATCGGGGGCATCGGGATCAATTTGATGCGGCGCGTGATGGTGGCGGATCAGGTTGCTCAAATCGGCCAGCGGCGCGCAGGTGGACACCATTGCGGCCCCCACCGCTGCGTGATCGAAGGTTGAATCAACCCTCTCTCGCCCAACCAAAGTTCCCATGTCATGGATCATTGCGGCTTTAACCAGGCGCCGCCGTCGGACACCAAAGATGCCCGCGGTCTCTGCCATCAGATCGGTCAGCATTGCAGTCGTTGTGTGATGGCGAACCAAATCGGGGGTCATCTGGTCCATCGCCAGACCGACGGAAAACAACATATCGCCTGTGGTTATTGTTGGCATCACTCCCTCCCCCGAAGAAAATATAGTATTGACTGCGAACCAGTCCGTTCGCGATGGCGATCATCCGTGACCCACTGACGCAGGTACGCCGTCACCGCGCGTTGGCATGTGTTTTCCGCGCCGTCAGTTCCTGCTACGCCTGTCCAAACACCAACCCTGGGGAGGGATCATGATGGGCTTGAAGACGATCGGCGCCGCGATGACCGTGGCAGCCATCATGCTGGCAGGGCCGGCAGAGGCGCAGACCCGCGTGACGCTGAAGGCGGCAACTGCTGGCTCCAGCTATTATTTGATGACGGTCCAGCTGGCTGAGGCACTGCGCACCGCCACCAATGGCCAGATCAGTGCCACCGTGGAAGAAAGCCAAGGCAGCGTGCAGAACGTGCGCGAAGCGCCGCGCCGCCCCGGTGCCTTTACCTTCACCTCGCCGCCCTCGCTGGTGCGCGACGCGATGGCAAACCGCGCGCCCTTCCAAGAAGGCACGGGCTTTGACCAAATCCGCGCGCTGTGGACCATGCCACCGGTCACCATGCACTGGGTGGTGCGCGCCGACAGCGGCATCCAAAGCTTTGAGGATTTGGTCGGCAAATCCTTCGTGGCGGGAGGCCGCGGCACCTTCACCGAACGCTCCACGCGGGAATTGTTCCGCCGTCTTGGGATTGAGGGGCGGGTGACGGCACCCGAGGTTGAGTTGGGCGCCGCCATCGCTGCAATGCGCAATCGCCAGATCGATGGCTTTGCCTCCGGCAGTTCCCACCCCGCGGCCAATCTGCAAGAGCTGGCCGTTGGCACTCCGATCCGGCTGCTGGCGCTGAATGATGCCCTGTTGGCAGGCTTGCAGGAGGCAGACCCGACCGTTGCCCGCGTGGTTATCCCCGCGAACACCTACCAAGGGGTGACAACCGATACGGCAACCATCGCCATCCCCGTCGGCATGTACGGCACCACCCGGATGGACGACGCGACGGCGTATGAGCTAACGCGCATCTTCTGGACCCGCCGGGCCGAGATGGCGCGCGCCAATCCCTGGTGGAATGCTGTTGCACCCGAGCAGATCACCAGCCTGCAAATCCGCCTGCATCCAGGGGCTGCGCGCTACTATGCCGAGGCGGGGATCGCGATTCCGGACAGCTTGAAGTGACCCCTGACAACGCCGCCCCGCGCGGTGGAATGGCTCGGATGGCCGTGGCACTCGCCGCGGCCATCACGGTCGGCTGTCATGTCTGGCTGGTGTTCACGGGGCTGGTGCCTGCAATGGTGAGCCGACCGTTGCATCTGGCCCTCGCGCTGCCCTGGGTGTTTATAATCGGGGTCAATGGCGGCTGGATCAGCCGCGGCATCGGCAGCGTATTCTGCCTCACCGGTCTGGCGATCACCGGCTGGATTGCCATCGATCACCGCCGGATCACCGATCAGTATGGTTGGACCGAGGGGTGGTGGCAGCCGCTCGTGTGTCTGGCGCTGATCCTGATCGTGCTGGACCTTGCGCGACGGGCAGTTAAGTGGGTGATGCCCTGCGTTGCCGCCCTCTGCCTAGCCTATGCTGTCTGGGGCGATTTGATCCCTGGGGAGTGGGGCCATGCTGGCATCCCGCTGGAGGGGATTCTCGGTCGGCTCGTGCTGGCGGAGGGGGGCTTGTGGGGCTCTCTCACAGGCATCTCGGTCGATCTGGTGGCACCGTTTCTTGTGATGGGCTCCGTGGTGGCGGCGGGTGCGGCAGGGGCTGGGTTCATGGCCTTGGCAACCCAACTGGCCGGTCGCTACCGCGCGGGCGAGGCGAAGGTGGAGGTGGTGGCCTCCGCCCTCTATGGCACGATTTCGGGCTCTGCCTCGGCCAATGTGGCCTCGACTGGCACAATCACCATTCCAGCGATGATCCGCTCAGGCTATCCGCGCAGCTTTGCCGCCGCGGTTGAGGCTGTCGCCTCCACTGGTGGCCAGATCATGCCGCCAGTGATGGGGGCGGGCGTCTTCTTGATGGCCGAACTCCTGCGCGTGCCCTATGCCGAGTTGATGGTGGCAGCCTTGCTGCCCTCAGTCCTGTTCTTTGCCACTGTCTGGATTGGCATTGATCACTTCGCCGGACGGCTGGGCCTGCCCAAACTGTCGGCAGCGGACCTGCCCGGCTGGCGGCGAGTTTGCGCGACGGTGCCGTTTTTCCTCTGCCCCTTCCTGGTGCTGCTGGGGATGTTGGCACTGACCGACTACACCGCCGCCTATGCTGCGATGCTGGCAGCTGGCATCGGCGTTTTGATGCTGGCTGCCAATGGCGATGGGCGGCTGGACATTCGCGGCTGGCTGCCGCGGCTGGAGTCTGCCCTGGTCGATGGCGCCCGGCAGATTGCCCAGATCGCCTCGATCATCTTGTGTGCGTCGCTGATTGTGGGCGTGTTCAACATGACCGGGCTGGGGGTGAAGATCACCTCCGTGATCGTTGGCACCTCCGGCGGCATGCTGTGGGCTGCGTTGGTGTTGACGGCCGTCGCCTGTTTGGTGTTGGGGATGGAACTGCCGACCACGGCCGCCTACGTGATCTGCGTGTCGGTCGCAGGGCCTGCTTTGATCAATCTCGGCCTGCCACCCCTGCAGGCGCATATGTTTGTGTTCTGGTACGCGCTCTTGTGCACGATCACGCCGCCCGTGTGCGGGAACGTGTTCATCGCCAGCACCATCGCCCAAACCCCATGGCTGCCCGTGGCGTTTCGCGCCATGCGCCTGGGCCTTGGGTTGTTCTTGATCCCCTTGGCCTTCGTGTTGAACCCCGCCCTGCTGGACCTGGGTGAGCGACCGCTCTGGGCACTGATCGCTGCCGTGAAAGTGGCTGTGGCGCTGTGGTTTGCCAGCTATGCGTTGATTGCAGAGGCCCCGCTGTGGCGCCGCTGTGGCGCGGCAGCCCTGGCAATCGCCGTCGCCGGACTGGCTGGCATTGCGTGAGCCCTGGCGAGAACCTCTTTGCGGGGGCCGGATTCCACCCTATATCTAACAACGTCGGGCAACCGACTATGGCGATAAACGCTGTGTGGAATAGACGTTACGGACCCGGGGGCGGTACCCGGCGCCTCCACCATTCCTGCCCACCAGGGCATCCGATGGGGGCGAAACAGGATCGACGTGCGTGGTAAAGGCATGGTTTTCGCTCGGCATGGTTCCGCCGTTACCGGGCCATACTCACAGGTGCCAACGACAACGTTGCACCCGCTCTGAAGGCCGCTGCCTAACCACCCGCTAGGGTGTTAGGGCACTAGCTCAAGAACGCGGTTCGGGGGGCACCGGGCAACAGAAGCCCCCCACTGGATCGGCGCAGCACACAATCCCGCGCGCTGCGGCGGTCAGTGTGGGGAGCAGCAGTGCAATGACAGGGTTCGAGCTTGCCTACGACCGGATGATCGAATCCGCCCTGCGCGGTGTGGTGCGGGAGGCGCTGAAGGGCGTTGCCGCCAAAGGTCTGCCTGGTGAGCATCATTTCTACATCAGCTTCCGCACGCGCCACCCTGGCGTGCAACTGTCCGACGCCCAGCGCGAGCGCTTCCCCGACGAGATCACCATCGTCATCCAAAACCAGTATTGGGATCTGAAGGTGCTGGCCGACCAGTTTGAGGTTGGCCTGTCCTTCGCCGGCGTACCTGAGACTGTGGTTGTGCCCTTTGCAGCCATCACTGCCTTCAACGACCCCGCCGCCCATTTCGGCCTGCAGTTCCAGCTTACCTCCGACGCGGCACCCGACGCTGACCAACCAGCCGCTGAAGCCGAGGTCACGGCGACCGAGCCCGGCAAGGCCGATGATGGCTCCAATGTCGTGGCACTGGATCGGTTCCGGCGGAAGTAGCCGAGACGGCCAAAGGGTATCGCCGTCTTACCTCCTGGTATGCTCAAGGGCATTGACGTCGTCTGAGGCGATTGATCGCGCCTCGACGCCGATTGCCCGCACATCCTGAGCCGACAGCGCCATTGCCGCGCTGTCTGGCGACCACACCCAAGCGGGCAAACAAAAGCTGCGGTGCGGACGATCTACACCCTGTCTCGTGATATCGGCGACTGACCGATCGGCTAGTCCCTGGGCGTCGGTCGTGCCCCACCGACGGGGCGGCGACACGCGCGCGGCTAGCAACCCGGTGTGCATCTGGGGCACAGTCCCGCGAGCCCCATTCTTTGCTGGTGAGCCGGACCATGCCTGATAGCCTCGCTTCCGTGCCGACGGACTTCGATTTCCATCCCCTGTTTCCCCGCGTGAAGGGCAAGACGCCCTGGAAGAAGCTGGAGGGGGATTGGGTCAGCACCGCCAGCTTCAACGGTCAAACCATTCTCACCGTGAAACCAGAGGCGTTGACCGCCCTGGCCGACCAAGCGTTCCGCGACATCAGCCACCTGCTGCGGCCGGGCCATCTGGCTCAGCTGCGCGCGATCTTGGATGACCCCGAAGCCTCCCCCAATGATCGCTTCGTGGCCTATGATTTTCTGAAGAACGCCAACATCGCTGCCGGTGGTGTGCTGCCGATGTGCCAGGACACTGGCACCGCAATTGTGATGGCCAAGAAGGGTCAACAGGTCTGGACCGGCGCGGATGATGAGGCGTTCCTGGCCCTTGGTGTGCGAAAGACCTTCACCGAAACCAATCTGCGCTACAGCCAATTGGCGCCGCTGGAAATGTTCAAGGAAAAGAACACCGGCGACAATCTGCCAGCCCAGATCGATATCTATGCGACGACTGGGGACGCCTATGATTTCCTGTTCATCGCCAAGGGCGGTGGGTCAGCCAACAAGACCTTTCTGTATCAGCAAACCCCATCCGTGATGCGCAAGGATTTGCTGTTGAAGTTCCTGGACGAGAAAATCCGCACCCTCGGCACGGCTGCCTGCCCGCCCTACCATTTGGCGATTGTCATTGGCGGCACCTCGGCTGAACTGAACCTGAAGACAGTCAAGCTTGCCTCCACCAAGTACCTCGATGCGCTGCCGACTGAGGGCAATGCCTACGGCCAGGCCTTCCGTGATCTGGCGTTTGAGCAGGAAATCCTCGATCTGACCCGCCAGATGGGCATCGGCGCCCAGTTCGGGGGCAAGTATTTCTGTCATGACGTGCGCGTGATCCGTCTGCCGCGCCACGGCGCCTCGGTCCCGATTGGGATTGGCGTGTCGTGCTCGGCCGATCGGCAAATCCTCGGGCGGATCACCGCAGAGGGCGTGTTCCTGGAGCAGTTGGAGACCAATCCGGCCCAGTATCTGCCCGACATTGATGAGACAGCGCTGGCAGGCGACGTGGTTCACGTTGACCTCAACCGCCCGATGGCGGACATCCGCAAGCAACTGTCGCAATACCCGATCCGCACCCGCTTGAGCCTGACTGGTCCAATCATTGTCGCGCGTGACCTGGCCCACGCCAAGATTCGCGAGCGGTTGGAGGCGGGGGATGGCTTGCCGGAATACTTTAAGGAGCGGGTGATCTACTATGCCGGCCCCGCCAAAACACCAGACGGCTATGCCTCCGGCAGCTTTGGCCCAACCACGGCCGGTCGCATGGATGCCTATGTCGACCAATTCCAGGCCGCGGGTGGCAGCTTCGTCATGCTGGCGAAGGGCAATCGCTCGGCTCAGGTGACCAAGGCGTGCGCCACCCATGGCGGCTTCTATCTGGGCTCAATCGGTGGTTCTGCGGCACGACTGGCGCAGGATTGTATCAAGAAGGTTGAGGTGCTGGAGTATGCCGAGTTGGGCATGGAAGCCGTCTGGCAGATCGATGTCGTAGACTTCCCGGCCTTCATCGTGGTGGACGACAAGGGCAACGACTTCTTCGCCAATCTTGTCCCCGGCCACTGATCCGCCTGCTCACCGCAGACATCACGCCACTGGGCTTGGTGTCTGCGGTGACATCGCCTGATCTGCGTGGTAATGATTCGACATGCGTTGGTTTCGATCGATCACACTCGCAGTTGCTTTGGGTGCGGCGTCGTTGGGCGCAGCGCCGGAAGCCGCTGGTCAGGCCTATGACGGCACCTGGCGCCTGTTTCTTCAGTGCACTGCGCGGAATTGGGGTGGGGAACCCTACAGCGCCAATGGCGTGCTGGAGATTAAGGACAACCAAGCCCGATTCACGCGCCCCCATCGGCGCGGCGACTCCATTTATTCCGGCACGGTATCTGGCAACCGCCTGGTGCTCACCGGTGTCACGCCCCCAACCGAGATGGGCCAGCGTGGGCCAGCGCGCCTCAGCCTCAGCTTCGAGGCTGCGCGGGTTACTGGTGATGGCGAGGAGCGGTTTCAGGTGCAGTTCGCCCATGATTGTCGTGTGTCAGGGGGGGTCTCAACCCCCGCGCCCGGCAGTTTGGCCGCTCGCGCACAACCACCCGCCAATGCTGGCGTTGCTGCTGCTCCCTCCTGGTTGGAACGGGAGGAACAAGCCAGAGCAGCAGCCGAAACCCAAAGTCAGCAGCAAGCCGCAGCCCAGCGCCAACAGCAGGCAGAGTTGGAGCGGCAGCGCCAGCAGCAAGCCGAAGCCGAGCGTCAACGACAGGCCGAGGCCCGCGCCGCCGCCGAACGAGAGGCTGCCCAGGCACGGGTCCGCGAGGTGCAGGAGGCCTTGCGCGCCATCGGTCTTTACTCCGGTGTCATCGATGGTGAAGCCGGTCGCGGCACGCGGGAGGCTGTGCTCGCGTGGCAGCGCGCAAACTCCTTGCCCCTGACGGGGACCATCAGCGACGCGCAACTGCCGCGCCTCATTGCCGATGGCCGCCGCCCTGAGACGGAGCGGCGGGCGATTGCCGAGCGGGCACGCCCACCACAGGCCCCGGTCGTCGCTGCGGCGGCGCCTACACCTGCAGCACCGCCAGCAACGCCGCCCGCGGCACCACCGCAAGCCGCGGCGCCACCACAAGCAGCGGCGCCACCTCCGCCGCCAGCGCCGGTGGTGGTCCCACCGGTACCCCCCGTGGCAGCGGCAGCGGCTGCTGCGGCTCTTGGCAGCACCGCGCAGTCAACTGGCAAGCGGGTCGCTCTGGTGGTGGGGATTGGCAAGTATCAGGCCGCGTCACCCCTGCCGAACCC
This sequence comes from Alphaproteobacteria bacterium, assembly GCA_004292755.1. GTDB lineage: Bacteria > Pseudomonadota > Alphaproteobacteria > Elsterales > Elsteraceae > RDXE01. The sequence goes on along the minus strand of RDXE01000046.1, from coordinate 31,002 downwards.
ACCCAATGACGCACGCGCGGTCCATGCCGCCCTCACAGCGCTGGGCTTTGACAGTGAGTTGGTGGAGGACACCGACCGAACTGCGCTGGAACAGTCGATCCGCCGCTTCTCGGCTCGGCTGGATCAAGCGACCGTCGCCTTGTTCTTCTACGCCGGTCACGGCATGCAGGTTGGCGCCAAGAACTACATCCTGCCAACCGATGTACAACTGAAGCACGAGCGGGACTTACGGTTTGAAGCCGTTGACTTGGACCTTGTGCTTGACCAAATGGAGAGCGCGAGGCGCGTCAATCTTGTGTTCCTGGATGCTTGCCGGGATAACCCGCTGGCCCGCTCTCTCGCGCGGTCCATGGGCACTCGCTCAAGCGCCGTCGGCACTGGATTGGCCGCGGTGCAAACCGGCAGTGGCACCCTGATCGCCTACGCCACCCAGCCGGGCAACGTGGCAGAGGATGGCTTAACCCGCCACAGCCCGTTCACGGCTGCACTGCTGGAGCATATGAAGACGCCGGGTATTGAGGTGCGCCAAATGCTCACCCGCGTGCGCGCCTCAGTTCGCCAAGCCACCAACGGTCGACAGGTGCCGTGGGACCATAGCTCCTTAGAGAGTGATTTTTTCTTTGTGCCGGTGGCAGCCCAACCGGCCGCCTCGCTCCCCCGCAGCACACCCGCAACCGACAGCGCAGCCGACCTGCAGTTCTGGACCGCCACTCAGTCCCTAACCGAGCCCGCGCAACGCGCCGCTGCGCTTCGCGCGTATCTCGAAGCCTTTCCGACCGGACGCTTCGCCAGCATCGCGCGCATCCAACTGGATGCCCTGCCGCCGCGCTGATGGCTGCCCGGTGAGAAGCCCCTTGGCGATCACGCCCGTTTTGATCGTGGTCGCGATTGTTCTTGCGACAAGCGGTGCTTCTGCCCAGACAGGGGCAGACCGTGTCACCTCCCTCCATGATGAAGTGGCGGCTGGTGCTAATCTCCTGCCTCAAGCTGACCTGAACCGCCTTCTGATTGGGTACAGCACCCATTGGCGCCATCGCCGCGAGCGAATCGGCTTTTGGGCTTTCTACCCCTCACCAGGCGAGCGAGAGTTGATGTTGGGGGACCGCCGCGACAGCATCCGCACCACGGTCGAACTCCACAACGATATGGTGTGTGGGCATAGCCCACGGTTCAATCGCGTGACCTGCAATGCGGCGCTCCGACGCGAAGACACGATACTGCTGTGCGAGGTGGACAGCGGCTCGTGCGAGTGGCGCTTGGTCGAGCGCCTGCCGGGCCGCCAATTCCCCTAACTCTGGCTACCCCGCCAGCGCGTGCAGCACGCCGTCGCGCATATCCGTCGGCCAGAGTTCCAAGCGCTTGCCGCGGCAAGGGCCGTACAAGCAGAAGCCGGTGTCCGGTTCAAATTGAGCCCCATGGGTCGCACACAGCAGCAGCGTGCGGTCCGTGTTCCAGAACATGCCGGGTGCCCAATCGAGCGGCGTGCCGGCATGGGGGCACCAATTCTTGAACACGCGCACCGCACCGCCCCAGCGCACAATGATCAAACCAACCGTCTCGCCCCAGGTGGTGGTCACGCTGGCGGGGCGTGCCTCCCCCTCGGTGATCTCCTCCGGACGGCAGAGAGCGACAGCAGGCGGCAACGCAGCAGTCATCAGGCAAGTCCCCCCAGGCGGCAGAGATGGTGCCAGTGTGCCTCGCTGACCTCCATCACCGACAAGCGGGATTGCCGCACCAGCGCGATGCCTTCCAGGACAGGGTCGGACTTGATCGCCGCGAGGCCAACCGGCGTTGCCAAGGCTTGCACCGCAGCGACATCGACCATCCCGAACTTACCGTCAGGATCGGATGGATCAGGATAGTATTCGCGAACAACTTCCACAATACCCACAATCTCCTTCCCCTCGTTAGAGTGGTAGAAGAACGCCCGATCCCCGACCCGCATGGCCTTGAGATTATTGGAGGCCTGGTAATTGCGCACACCATCCCAATGGGTGCGACCATCGGCGACCATTCGGTCCCATGAATACTTGAAGGGCTCAGACTTTACTAACCAGTACGCCATGATCCTACCACCCCTTTGGCGGCACTGCCCGCCGATATCTTACGTCGGCGGCACCGCTCGCCAGCCATCATCGCGAAATGGGCGCGCCAGCAAGGCCGTGATTGCCGCAGCGACGGACGCGCCCTGATGCAAAACGGCGTCCACAGCAGCCAGGATTGGTGCCTCCACCCCCAACGCCGCGGCCATGTGAACCGCGGCACGGGCGGTGGCAACACCTTCCACCGTGCGCCCCGCCGTCAACTCCGCCAGCGTCTGGCCCTGGCCGATGCCAATCCCCAAGGTGAAATTGCGGCTTTGATGCGACGACCCCGTCAGCACCAGATCGCCCACCCCGGCCAACCCCATCACCGTGTCCAGGCTGCCACCGGCCGCCACTGCAACCCGCGCCATCTCCGCCAGGCCCCGCGTGGTCAGGGCGGCGCGCGCATTGTCGCCAAGCCCGCGGCCAACGGCGATGCCACAGGCGATGGCCAGCACGTTCTTCAAGGCGCCGCACACCTCCACCCCCACCAGATCCGTGCTGGCATAGGGGCGGAAGGTTGGGCTGCCGAACAGCTGCACCAAGCGATTGGCCAACGCCATTTCGGCAGCAGCGATCACGCAGGCCGTTGGCAGCCCCCGGATCACATCGCTGGCGAAGGTGGGACCTGAGACCACGGCAAGGGGTCGGTTGGGCGCCACCGACCCGACAGCATCAGCCAGCAAGCGACCAGATGTCTGTTCGATGCCCTTGGCAGCCAGCAACAAAGGGCTTGGCGCTGGCGGCAGCTGGCTGGCAACCGCCGCCGCCACTTGGGCAGGCACCGCCAGCACCACGACCTCGGCGTCACAGGCAGAGGTCGACGCCAGCATCCGGGGCAATTCAGCGTCGGGGAACGCGGGGTGACGACCGGCCGCCAGAGCGTCCGCCAGTGCCGGGTCGCGCACCTGCAGGGCAACACGGCGCCCCGCCCGCTCGGCAGCGACAGCCAGGGCGGTGCCCCAGCGGCCACCACCGACCACCAGCACCTCAACGGTTGGACTGGACTGTGTCGACGCCATTACAGCACCTGCCGCGCTAGGCCACCGCCTCGGGCAAGGCGACATGGCCGCCGACCGGAGTGAAGGGTGCGACCGAGACTTGACCGGCCTCTACCGTCAGAAGGCTGGCCTCGGCCACCTCCGACCAGGAGGCGGAGACTTGATCCAGCGGCTCCGACAGAATCAGCACGCAGCCGCGACCGGGGTCAAAATGAACCTCCCCCTCCTCCACCCAGATGTCGCAGCCGCGCCCAAAGAACAAGGACGGTGCCTGCCGGTCAGAGGAATAGCGCAGCGCGATGGTGCGTCTGCCATCGGTGGCGGCACAAGCGATGCGCAAGGGTTCAGTGACCCGGTGACGCTGCATCACCTCCAGCACCTCCCCAATGGCACGCTCGAAGGCACCGTGGGGATCCGTTGCGAGTCCATGCCCCAGCAGCAGGTAGAACAGCACCTCCGAATCCGTGGTGCCTTCGCGGAAGGGGTAAAACTCCTCCGAAATGCGATGCTCCAGCTCGCGCTTTACCTGCGGCCAGCAGCCAATCTTGCCATTGTGCATGAACAACCAGCGTCCCCACCGAAACGGGTGGCAGTTCAGCCGCGTGGTGGCGGTGCCGGTGGAAGCGCGGACATGGGCAAAGAATGCGGTCGCGCGGATTTGCTCCGCCAAGCTGCGCAGGTTGGCATCATTCCAGGCGGGCATGGTATCGCGAAACAAACCGGGATACGGCAGGTCGCCATACCAGCCGAGCCCGAAGCCATCGCCGTTGGTCGGCACGATGGAACGTTGCGCCGACAAGCTTTGGCGGATCAGCGAGTTGCCGGGCTTGAACAGCAGCGTGTCCATTGGGATGGGACGGCCAGAATAGGCAAGCCAACGACACATGAGAGCAGCACCAGCAGCGGCAAGGGTATACCGACCATAACCCCGGTGGCTGCAGCCAGAAAGCCTGATCCGTTGGGTCGGCAAATGATATGCGGTGGATCGGCTGTCCGGTCAGCGCGCGCGACCGGTCTCCAACGCGCGGGCGATGGTGCGCAAGGCATCAATGGCGCTGCCCTCGCGCGGCACCAAACCGGCAGCAACCCGCGCGATGCTGCAATTGGCAATCGCCTCCGCCACGCGGCGGCGCCATTCGGCCAACTCTGCCTCGCCAGAGGCTGGCAGCAGCACGCCCAACTCGCTACCGCGCAGGCGCGCAATCAGACCATCGGTGCCGCATACCTCCACCAACGCCACGGCGCCGGAGCTGAGCAGCGCGCCGCCACCGGTCTCCGGCAGACGCACCAGCAGCAGGGCGGCGGTTTCATCCCGGTCGATGCGACGCTGCAACTCCCGCAGCAGGGCATCGCGATCCGCCAATTCGGTTTCAGGATCAACGCCCGGGCGGCCGCGATCCGTGTCATGGACAGCCGAGAACTCGTCAATCACCAGCAGGTGACAGCCACGACCCACTGGATGGGACGGCGGCAGCGGGCGCCATTGATGGCGCCACCGCATACCCGCAGTGTCAGCAACAATGATCGGGATGCCAGACCCACGATCGTCAATCAACACTTCCAAGGCCGCAACGGCCGTGGGGGCGTACAAACCGACCGCGAGCGCCTGGGCGAACAGATCATCCAGCCCAACCCCAGCGCCAAGAGCAGAGCGGGATAGCGATTGAAAGCGCTGGGCAAAGGCGCGATTCCAAGCGAGCAGACGATTGTGTTCCGATACCAGGGCAACAGCAGCAGGCAATGCCTCTAGCACAGCGGCAGCAAGATCAGCCGAGAAGGGGGCCGATGGGATCGTCTGCCACGACTGGGGTTCCATGATGAGTCCGATCTGCGTCTAACTCCCCAACCGTTGAATAAGTGAGGACGCAGATGCTGGCAAGCAAACAATGGCTACAACCCTGTCACGCACTGAAATCTAGCTGGACCATCGCCAGACCCGAACACAGTTCCGCCCTTGGTCTTTAGCCTCATACAGCGCCTTGTCTGCCAGCGCGAGTGCTTGCTCAAAAGTCGCAGCAGATGCACCGACTTCAGCCAACCCTATGCTGGCAGTCACACGGATCACCTGATCTTCGTACCATATCTCTGTTGTGGCCAATGTGGTGCGCAAACGCTCAGCGCCATGCCGTGCTTCGTCCAGCCCAACATCGGTCAGCACGAAGGCAAACTCTTCCCCGCCGAGACGACCAAACAGGTCAGCTGAGCGCAAACACCGCTTGGCCGTGGCAGCGGTGGAGACCAGCACCGCGTCTCCCCCAGCATGGCCGTAGGTATCATTGATCCGCTTGAAGTGATCGAGGTCGAGGATGCCGACGACAGTCTGGCGACCCTCCGCCAGACTCTCGGCGACGATTGCCGTTGCAGTCTCAACCAAGCAACCGCGATTGGCGACCCCAGTCAGCGCGTCGATGGTTGCACGACGGCGGAGGTCAGCCGATTGACGCTCCAACTCCGTGATGTCGGTCACCAGCGTCATCGCCCCCTGCCCTGGCAAAGGCAGATAGCGGTAGAGACCAGCCGTGCCATTGGGGCGCACACGCCGAAACTGAGCACCACCACGCAACAGGATCTCGCGCTCGCGAATGAAGCTGTCAACGTCACTGTCGCCTGGGTAGAACCCAATTGACCACGCGGCCCGGATCAAGTCGCCAAACCCCATACCGGGACGCAGCCGGTCCTGGATCGGTTCGTTGGAGCGCACAAACGCCCGGTTCCAGCGTACCAGGCACAGAGTCTGATCATACACCCCAACGGCGTCGGGCATCATATCCACGGCCGTGAGCAGTGGATCGCTGGCAGTGGCCGTGCGCTCAATGCGACCGCGAAAACCACCAAAGCCTCCACCCACATGGCGCCGCGGGGCGCCTGACACGCGGAACCACAACACCTCCCCCGCTGTGGTGGTGAAAGGCAGCGGGTGATCGCGAAAGCTCTGTGGCGCTGCAACCATGTTTGCGAACTCTGTCCACAAACAGCGCGAGTCGGCTGGTGCCACCAGGGCGGCGATGGCCGGAATGGAGCGACCGATCAACCAACGCCCCGGTAACCCCAGATCCCGATGCACCCGGTCTGCCAAGTGGCTGATCACACCATCGGAATCAGTCTGCCACGCGTCACTGCTGGCCGAGCGCGAGGAGCGATCGACCCGCGGCCTTGCCGGGGGGCTAAGGTGGCTCAGTCTCGGCTCCACCCTCTCGCCCGTCGCCGGCATTGCTCTATCGCGCAGGCGAAGGGGAAGTGGCGGCTGCGATCGCCTCCTCCACCACTGGGACAAGCGGCAGGAACCGGGCAATGCCGCACGCCGGCAGCACAACCCGCACGGCCTCACGCAAAGCCTCGGGTGTCATACCCTGCGCCAATAGCTTGTCGAGGTGGGAGCGCATGCCGGGGCCATAACCCTGCACACCCAGCAACAGCGCGTAGAGCAATTCCTTGGTGGTGGCGTCCAATGCGCCCCCAGCCAACGCTGTTTTCACGAGGCCCCGATAGGCGTCGGACCCCGCGGGATCGCTGTGGGTGAAGGCTTCCCAGTTTGGACTTGGCATGGGTCGATCATGCCCGTGTCGCGGCCGAAATACCAGCACGGACAGCCTGTCACACTGCGTTGCCATGTCTCAGCCTCAGGCCTCGCCGACGGGTAGAGGGCCGGGGATCGAAGCAAAAAACCCCGCCGGATTGCTCCGACGGGGTAAGTTGGCCCGATGTGCCGCATCGGTGCGCCAGTGCGGCTGCGGCGGTACAACCGTACCGCCGCCACCCAACTAACGCCGCGAGGTCTCGGTGATTTGGAACCGGACAGTCGCTTGCGGCCGGTGTGCAATCGAGATCTCGTCCCACTGGCGGCGGGCGGTCTCGTAGCAATGGAACGGCCCGAAGATCTTGGCGCCACCGTTCGAGAGTTGCGTGAAGCTGGTGTCTTCGAACTCGCCGCCAATCACCCAATACTGCTTGCCCATGGGAACCCCCTTCAGATCTGGATTGTCAGTGCGTTTGGTTCAGAAACCCGGTGGGCGGGACACACCCACCGGGTCAGTGGATCAGGAGTGGACTACCGACCGCGAGCGGTTACTCAGCCGCTGGCGCCAACTTCTCGGAGCCGTGGAACTGGTCATGCTCGGTCGAGCCGGACATCGCCGTGGTCGAGGACTGGCCCGCCGAGATTGCAACGGCAACGGCATCGAAGTAGCCGGTGCCAACTTCGCGCTGGTGGCGCACGGCCGTGAAGCCATGCTGCTCGTTCGCGAACTCGCGCTGCTGGATTTCGGAGTAAGCGGCCATGCCGCGCTCCTTATAGCCCTTCGCCATCTCGAACGTGATCAGGTTCAGGCTGTGGAAGCCAGCCAGCGTGACGAACTGGTACTTGTAGCCCATCGCGCCCAGTTCCTTCTGGTAGCTTGCGATGGTGGCTTCGTCCAGCTTGGCGCGCCAGTTGAACGACGGTGAGCAGTTGTAGGCCAACAGCTTGCCCGGGAACTGCTTGTGCACGGCCTCAGCAAACTCGCGCGCTTCGTCCAGGTTCGGCTCGGAGGTTTCCCACCACACGAGGTCGGCATATGGCGCATAGGCGAGGCCGCGGGCGATGGCATGCTGCACGCCAACTTGCGGGCCCTGCTTCAGGCGGAAGAAGCCTTCCGGAGTGCGCTCACCCGTCAGGAAGGCGTGATCGCGCGGGTCGATGTCGCTGGTGATCAGCTGCGCCGAGTGCGCATCGGTGCGAGCGATCAACACAGTCGGCACGCCCATCACGTCGGCCGCCAAGCGGGCCGCGTTCAGCTGGCGGATCGCCTGCTGGGTTGGCAGCAACACCTTGCCGCCCAAGTGGCCGCACTTCTTTTCAGAGGCCAACTGGTCTTCGAAGTGGACGCCAGCGGCACCGGCTTCGATCATCGCCTTCATCAGCTCAAAGGCGTTGAGCGGACCACCGAAGCCAGCTTCCGCGTCGGCGACGATGGGCAGGAAGTAATCGAGATCGCCCTTACCTTCCATGGTCTGGATCTGGTCAGCGCGAATGAAGGTCTTGTTGATGCGACGCACCACTTCCGGCACGGACGAGGCCGGGTAGAGCGACTGGTCAGGGTACATCTCGCCTGCATTATTGGCGTCAGCCGCCACCTGCCAGCCGGACAGGTAGATCGACTTCAACCCGGCCTTCGCCATCTGCATGGCCTGGCAGCCTGTGTAGGCGCCCAGCGCGTTGATGTAGGGCTCAGAATGCAGGTAGGACCACAGCTTTTCCGCGCCGCGGCGCGCCAGCGTGTGCTCAATCTTCACCGACCCAGACAGGCGCTTCACGTCATCCGGGGTGTAATCGCGCTTGATGCCGGCGAACCGATCGGGAGTAGTGGACATCGGGGCTCTCCTGTTGTTGCCGCTCACCGATTTGCGTGGGGAGGCGGTGGTGTGCGGTGCAACAGGAATAGCCATGGATCGGCTTAACACACAATAACCTGTTGGTCGCACGTCAGAAATCCAGAAATCATTGACACTGTGACAGTTTGCAGTTTGTGTGTTTGTGAATTTTACACAGGACCTGCCATGGCCCAACTCCGCCTCGGCGCGCGTGTCCGCCGCCTGCGCCAAGACCAGAAGCTCACCCAGGTTCAGATGGCCGAGCGGCTGGGCATCAGCCCCAGCTACTTGAACCTGATCGAGCACAATCAGCGCGGTCTGTCGGTCACCTTGCTGCTGCGCCTGGCCGAGCGGTTCGGCGTCGACTTGGCAGGCTTCCGGGCCGAGGACGAGGGGCGCGCCCTTACCGACTTGATGGAGGTGTTCTCCGACCCGCTGTTCGATGGGCATGAGCTGAAAACCGCTGACCTGCAGGAGGCTATTCAGGCTTCGCCCGCGGTCGCGCGTGCCATCCTGACGCTCTACCAAGCGTGGCGCGGTGGACGCGGCACCACCACTGCCGCCTCGGCCAGCGACAGCGACGACGCCGTGCCGGTCGGCATGCCGTGGGAGGAGGTAGCCGATTTCCATCAGAGCCGCGATGGCCACTTCGCGCAAATCGAACAAGCGGCACAGGCGCTGTGGAAGGATGCCAACTTGACGCCAGGCCGTCTGGCCCAAGGGTTGGAGGGGTATCTCGGCTCACGACTCGCCGTTGATGTGGCAATTGTGCCCGATGAGGCGTTGAGCGGGGCGTTGCGCCGGTTTGATCAGAACACCCGGCGCTTGATGCTGTCGGAGTTGCTGTCCCCCGCCTCGCGCACCTTCCAGATGGCGGTGCAGATCGGCTGGTTGACCCAGCGCACCTTGATCGAGCGGCTGGCCGCAGGCTCCAAACTGACCACCGGCGATGCCGATGCCCTGGCCCGGCGCCTTCTGGTCAATGCCTTTGCTGGTGCGGTGATGCTGCCCTACGATGCCTTCGCCGAGGCTGCCCGCGCGCTGCGCCATGATCTGGTTGCCTTGCAGCGGCGATTCGGCGCCAGTTTCGAGCAGGTGGCCCATCGTCTGGCTACGTTGCGCCGCCCAGGCCAGCCGGGCGTGCCGTTTTTCTTCCTGAAGGTGGATGCGGCTGGCGCGGTCTTGAAGCGCTTGACGCTGCCGGGGTTTACGCCGCCGCGCTTTGGTCAGCTGTGCCCCCGCCTGCCAGTGGCCGACGCCCTGGCACGGCCGGGCCGGATCGTCACCACACCGGTGCGCCTGCCCGATGGCACGGGCTTCATTCTTTTGGCGCGGACGGTGGAAAGCGCAGCCGCCGCGCGGCGCGGGGCCGCTCGCGCGCTGGTGCCAGCGGTGGTGGTAATCGGATGTGGCGCCAGCCATGCGAGCGAGATCGCCCACTGCGATGGCATCGGCGCAGACCAGACCGTGGCGGCTGGCATTTCCTGTCGGCTGTGCCCGCGGGCGGACTGTGCTGACCGCGCCCTGCCGATGCAGTTCGGTGAAACATCGGCTGCTTTGGCCGATGAACACCGCAGCGGCCCCGGCCCCTGGTGGACTCCAGCGGCCTGACACATATACGGTGCGCCATCGCACCCGCCACACGGGTGGGTGCGCTTTCGCACCCGTGCGCGAGGTCCCCATGCCCTGGATCGCCGAAGGCATCAGCACCACCAACAAAGCCATCTATCTGGGTGAGGGCGCCGACCGTGGCGCTGCCGAAAAGATTGCCCGTGAAAAGCTAGCCTCCATGCAGACGCTGGCCTCCGCGAAGGTGAAAGACGCCAACGACGCCACCAAATTCCTGATCATCACCCGCGAAATGCTGGGCAAGCCACCGACTTCCGGGACTGTCGGCTCCGGCGTTCAACCGCCCGCAGGCTACGTCAAGGTCGGCTCCAAAACCGCCACCAAACCCGCCCGCCGCAAAGCCATCAGCCCCACTGGCAAGGGCATCATGATCGCCATCGTGGTGTCCTTCGTGATTCTGCTGGGCCTCGGCCTCTGGCCAGTCATCTCCCGCTCACTGGGGTGATCGCGGTCTGGCACCGCAGGACAGAAGCATTCAATTTCTCGCTGGGGTAATCTGATCGATGCCGGTCGACAGGCCTTTCGGCCTGTTGCGGCTGAATACTACATTGAACTTGGGCGTACAGCCGCCTGTTGTGCGGAGTTACTTCACTTCGGCTGCCCGGATGTAGTCAGAGGTCACTGATACCCAGACCTTCCACTGGTACCCTGTCGGCTACGCGGATTACCAGGGCACCGTGCTCTCGGATTCGGCCAACGCTCCCCCTACCCATCCACCAGCGCCTCGGCTCGGCGGAGGTCGACGGAGACCAGTTGGGACACGCCGCGTTCCATCATGGTGACGCCGAACAGGCGGTCCATGCGCGCCATGGTCAGGCGGTGGTGGGTGACCACTAGGAAGCGGGTGCCGGTCGCCTCGGCGATTTCGCTCAGCAGGGTGCAGAAGCGGTCGACATTGGCGTCGTCCAGCGGGGCGTCCACTTCGTCTAGCACGCAGATCGGCGACGGGTTGGTGAGGAACACGGCGAAAATCAACGATAACGCCGTCAGCGCTTGCTCGCCGCCGGATAACAGCGAGAGGGTTTGCAGCTTCTTGCCAGGTGGGCTTGCCATGATCTCCAGCCCGGCGGCAAAGGGGTCTTCGGTGTTGGTCAACTCCAAAAGGGCGCGGCCGCCGCCAAACAGGCGGGTGAACAGGCGCTCGAAGTGGCCGTTCACCAACTCAAACGCGGCCATCAAGCGCTCGCGCCCCTCGCGACTGATCTGGGAGATCGCGCCGCGCAGCCGGGCGATGGCTTGCTGCAGATCGTCCTTCTCGGCCGTGAGGGCACCAATCTGCTGTTCCAGCTCAGTCAATTCGGCGTCCGCGCGCAGGTTGACCGGCCCCATGGCATCGCGCTCGCGCACCAGACGCTCCAGGCGTTGGCGCGCGGCGTCCTCATCCGGGGGATCGGCAGGGTCGATCTCCGCCACTGCCGCCACTTGATCGGGGCGGCACCCCAGCCGCTCTGCGATGCGGTGGGCGACAGCCTCGGCCTCGCGCTTGGCCGCGTCCACGGCTGCCTCCGCCCGCACCCGCGCCTCGCGCGCATCGGCCGCCGCAGCGTCCGCCCGGCGTGCGGCGCGATCTGCCTCGGTGCGTGCGGTCTCGGCATGGGCCAACTGGTCGGCTGCTGCCCGCCTCTGGCTGGTTGCGGTTTCAATCGCACTGGCCAGGGTCTGCCGCTCCTGCTCCAGCGCTGCGGGACGCTCCGCCAAGAGCGCGGCTTCTGCCTCTGCTTCCTGGCGCCGGGTTGCCAAATCCTCCAAACGCGCAGCCGCCCCGCCGCGGCGGTTGTCCCAGGTCAAGCGCTCGGCGCGGATGGCCTCACCGCGGCGCAACCGGGCGGCTTGGTCGCGGATCAGGCGATCCTGATCGCCGCGCGCCTCGGCCAGGGTGGAGCGTGCCTCAGCCAGCACCGTGCGCGCCGTCAATACGGCCGCCCGCCGCTCGGCTAGATCGGGCAGGGCTGCAATCTCTTGATGAACGGCGGTCGCGACGGTCTGAGCCTCGCTCACGTCCGCGTCCACCCGGTCCAGTGCCGTGCGGGCAGCGGTCGCGCGCGCCTCGGCCGCTGCGACGGCAGCGGTCGCGCGGGTCCGGGCATCGCGGGCTGTCAGCACAGCCTGAGCTGCCTGACGATCCGCGTGGCGGGCTGTCTGATCGGCCGCATCCAACCGCTGGCGCGTCGCCCGGGCGGCCTCCAGCACAGCGACCGCCTCGCGCCGCCGCGTGGCAAGGTCCGCCAACTCTGCGTCCAGCGCTGCCAGCCGATTGCGCCGGGCCAAACGCTGGGCTGCCTCCGCCTGGGCAGCAACGGGCGCATCGGCGCGCCGGACAAAGCCATCCCAGCGCGCAAGGTCACCCGCGCGGGTGACCACGCGTTGACCCGGCTGCAGCTGAGCCGCAGCCGTCAGCAAGTCTGCATCGGCCACCACCCACACCTGCGAGACCCGTGCCCGCAGCGCAGGCGGCACCTCGACATGCAGCGCCAGGGGCTCGGCCGCCTGGGGGCCAGCGCCGGGCAAGCTCGCCGTCTCTGCCCCGGCATGGAGGCCCCAGCGCACCAGTTCAGCCCCTGTCACGGCGAGGGGGATCAGCGCATCCTCCCCCAGGGCGGCCGCCAACGCGGCCTCATAGCCGGGCGAGACAGCGATGCGATCCAGCACTGGCGGCCCGGCCTTGCCAGCCGCGGGGGTCAGCAGAGCGGCAATGCCCTTGGCCTCCGCTTGCCGACGCCCGATCTCACCCTCCAGCGCCTGGACGGTACGAACAGCCTCGGCATCCGCTGCTGCAGCCTCGGTCCGCTCTGCTGCCAGTCGGTCCAGGGCTGCGCGCGCGGTGGCTGCAGCACTCTCAGCCGCTTCGATCGCCTGGTCGGCAGCGGCGGCATCGAAGGCGAGGGCGGGATCGGCTTCGGCGAGCCGCAGCCGGTCAACCGCAGCGGCGCGTTCGCGCTCCAACCGTTGCACGCGGCTGGTGGCTTCCTGGCGACGGCGCTCCAGATCCTGGCGCCGCACTTCTTCGCCTGCGACGGCGCGGGTCAAGTCCTGAACAGCGGCGTCGGCCTGATCCATCGCGCGCTTGGCAGCGTCCACCCGCTCCGTCAGGCCAACCCGGCGCGGTGCCTCCACCGCCTCCTGCCGCGCAAGGGCGGCCTCTTCCTCGCCCAGACGGGCGAGGGCGGCAGCGGCATCGCCCTCCAGGCTGCGCTCACGCTCCACGTCGCGCAGGATCTGCTCAGTGGTCTGCGCCAGCCCCCGGCGACGATCGGCCACCCGCTTGCCCTCTGCCTCCAGTTCACCAAGCGCGAGGGTCAGGCGTTGCAGAGTGGCGGCCGCTGCTGCCTCGGCGGCGCGCAAAGGTGGCAGATCGGCTTCACGCTCGGCCTGGATGCGGGCGGCTGTCGCAGCCTCGCCCACGCGCTGGGCAACCACGGCTTCGGCGCTCAGCAACCCCTCCCCTGCCTGGGTGCGGGCGGCAATCGCGTGCGCCCAGGCAGCGGCCAGCACCACGGCTTCGGTTTTGCGGATCTGCTCGCCCAGATTGCGATAGCGCTGGGCCTGGCGGGCTTGGCGTTGCAGGGCCTTGGCTTGACCGTCCAGTGCCATCAGCACGTCATCCAGCCGGGTGAGGTTGGCCTCGGCGGCTTTTAGGCGCAGTTCGGCTTCGTGGCGGCGGGCGTGCAGCCCAGCGATCCCCGCGGCATCTTCCAAGATCGCCCGGCGGTCCCCTGGCCGGGCGGCGATCAGGGCACCGATCCGACCCTGGCTGACCAGAGCAGGCGAATGGGCGCCGGTTGCAGCATCGGCGAACAGCAATTGCACGTCGCGGGCGCGCACCTCCCGCCCATTGACGCGATAGCTGGAGCCTTCGCCGCGGTGAATCCGGCGGACAATCTCCAACTCCTCATGGTCGTTGAATTGGGCCGGGGCGCGCCGGTCGCTGTTATCAATCGCCAACACCACTTCGGCCAAGTTGCGCGCCGGGCGCGTGGTGGTGCCGCCGAAAATCACATCATCCATCTCGCCGCCGCGCATTTGCCGGGCCGAGGTTTCCCCCATCACCCAGCGCAGCGCTTCGACCAGATTGGATTTACCGCAGCCATTGGGGCCGACAATCCCGGTCAGCCCCGGTGCCACCGCCAAATCCGTCGGCTCCACAAAGGATTTGAAGCCGACCAGACGGAGGCGGTTGAACTGCAAGGATTACCGCGCGACCTGGCGCAGGGCCTGATCAATGGCGGTATAGCTGCGGTCGCGCACCGCCACGCCGTTGATCAAAATCGTCGGCGTGCCAGACACGGCGAAGGTTTGCGCCCCGCCCAGACGCTGACGCAGCACGGCCTCTTGCAGGCTTTGATCGGCCAGACACTCGGTCATCCGCTCTTCGGTCATACCCGACAGCCGACCGATGCGGCGCAGGGCCGCCACTGGGTCGGACGCAGTGGCCCATTGGCCCTGGGTTTGGAACAGCGCTTCCAGCAGGGGGAAGTACCGCTCTTCCGGCGCGCAGCGGGCGATCACCGAGGCTTGCAGCGCCACCTGATCCAGCGGGAAATCCCGATACACATAGCGGACCCGGCCGGTATCAATCCAGTTGCGCTTGATCTCGGGGAAGGTGTTCGCCTTGTAGTCCGCGCAGTGCGGGCAGGTGAGCGAGGCGTACTCGATGATCTGCACCGGTGCCTCCCGGTTGCCGAGCACGCGGTCGGTTGGCTCAATCACCATGCCAGCGGGCACCGTCGCCACCTGCGGGGCTTGACCGCTGGGGGTTGCGGCAGTTTGCGCAGCGGCGACGGCGGCTGGCACCGATGGGTCAATCCGCCCGCTGCTGAACGACGCCCACGCGCCAATCGCCAGGGCAATCGCCACAGCACCCCCACCCACTGCAACCAGCTTCATGTTCATGACGTCATCCCTACTCTCGCGGCGCCGGACGATAGCGCCGTGCCAGCGCCACTTCAATCGACAGGGCAGATAGTCTTAACCCCAAAGGGGGCAATGGCATGGCAGCGCGCATTGCCTCCCTTGCGAGACGGCCCGCAAGCCGCTACACCCGCCGACCCGCAAGCGTGTGGCGAGAGTGGGCGATGACTCTGAACAACCTGCCCCCGGTGTTGGGACTGGACTTCGGCACCACCAACACGGTCGCCGCGATTCCCGGCCCTGGTGGCCAGCCGCTCGCCTTGCCGATTCCCCATGGCGAGGCACCGGACGGGGTGTTCCGCACCGTGCTGGCGTTCTGGCATGAGGAGGCAACGCCCCGCCAGTTGGAGGTGGAGGCTGGCCCCTTCGCCGTCGACGTGTTTTTGGACCGGCGCGAGGAGTGCCGGTTCCTGCAATCGATCAAAACCTTCGCCGCCAGCCCCCTGTTCCAGGACACACGGATTGAGGGCCGCACCTTCCGCTTTGAAGACTTGATGCATGCCTTCCTGCGCCGCTATCGCCATCACACCGGCGACCATTTGCCCGTCTGGCCGGAGCGGTTGGTGGTGGGCCGCCCGGTTGCCTTCGCGGGGATCGATGCCGATGACACCCTGGCCGAAACGCGCTACCGCGCGGCGTTGGAGCCGTTTGGCATTCCCGACATCCGCTTTGTGTACGAGCCAGTGGCGGCCGCCTATCACTTTGCCCGCCGCTTGACTGGGCCAGCGACGGTGTTGGTGGGTGATTTTGGCGGCGGCACCTCTGACTTCTCCGTCATTCGCTTTGAGCCGGGTGCTGGTGGTGGCCAACCCAGCGCCGATGCCCTGGGCCACGCCGGGGTTGGCGTGGCGGGCGACGCCTTTGACCAGCGCATCGTGCAAGAAGCCATCGCCCCCTTGCTGGGCAAGGGCGGGCGCTATCGCTCCTTCGGCAAGTGGCTGGACATGCCGGTGCAGTACTACGCCGACCTGGCCCGCTGGAATCATCTGGCGTTGATGCGCAGCCAGCGCACCCTGCGGGAGCTGGATGAATTGGCCCGCGCGTCGGAGGACCCCGCCCCGGTGCGCCGCCTGATCGGGTTCCTGGCGCGCGAGCAAGGCTATTTGCTCTATCGCGCCGTTGCCAACGCCAAGCGCGCCCTGTCGGACGCGCAGGACACCGTGCTGGCCGTGCGCCTGGGCGATGACGAGATCGCGCTGCCGCTGTCCCGCCGCGACTTCGAAGCCTGGATTGCACCCGATCTTCAGCGCATCGCCGACGCAGTCGACCTCTGCCTCGCCCGCGCTGGCTTGGCGCCAGAGCAGGTGGACCGCGTGTTCCTCACCGGTGGCAGTTCATACGTGCCAGCCGTGCGCCGCCTGTTCGAACAGCGCTTCCCACCGGGCCGCGTGGAAACCGGCGACCAGCTGGTCTCCATCGCGCTGGGGTTGGTGGGGGTGGGGTGAGGGGATTGAGCATGCTGGTGATCACACACTCTCTTGTCGCCGCGGCCTCAGCACCTGCGATTTTCGCGGTGTACCGAGATGTTGCTGGCTGGCCCACCTGGGACCCAGACACACGCAGCGCAGTGCTGCACGGCGGCCTGACGCTGGGCGCAACCGGCACTCTGGTTCCCACCAAAGGCCGCGCGATACCGATCACCGTGACGGCGCTCCAGCCCGATCAAGCCTTCACCCTCACCAGCAAAACCTGGGCCTTTCACTTGGTGTTCGAGCACGAACTGACCCCCGCACCCGGCGGCACCGAAATCCTGCACCGCGTCCGCATCGGCGGGCTGCTGAAACCCCTGCTCGCCCGCATCCTGGTCCCGGCGATCAACCACGGCCTACCAACCACCCTCGCACAGCTGAAGGCTCGGGTGGAGGGGTAGGGAGGGCGACGGTTGAGGCGGATCGTCAGCCGACTCCTACACTCTCACAGAAAATAAAAGTCTGGTCGCATAGAGGCTTGCCCCCCGACAGATCCCAATAGTTTGTGATGGCGCAGTGTTGGTCGTAACACCAAACACGCGGTCGGATGCCTGAACCCCGTTATCCCGGCATTGGCCCCAACCCCACCCCCTTGCCTCTCCCAGCAGGCCCCGTCATCCTGTCGTCATGTCGTTGCTGTCCCCTGGCGATCCGCCGCCGGTTACGGTCCAGGAGTATCCGGGCCGGGCCCCTGTTGTTGTGTTGTGTGATCACGCCGGGCGCGCAGTGCCGCAGGCGTTGGGGATGTTGGGGGTGGAGGCGGCTGCCTTTGACCGCCACATCGCTTATGACATTGGGGCGTTGTCGACCGCGCGGCATTTGTCGCGGGCGTTGGGGGCCACTTTGGTGGCGTCCGGCTATTCGCGCCTGGTCATTGATTGCAACCGCTGCCCGGCCGAGGCATCGGCGATGCCGGTGGTGTCCGATGGCACGCCGGTGCCCGGCAATGTCGGGCTGGAACCAGAGGAGCGCGCGGCGCGCATCGAGGGGCTGTTTCGCCCCTACCACACGGCGATTGCCCGGGTGCTGGATGGCTTTTTCGCCCGCGGCATCCGCCCGGCGATTCTGTCGATGCACTCCTGCACGCCGGTGATGGATGGCTTCCAGCGCCCCTGGCACATCGGCATTTTGTGGGGGGAGGATGGCCGCATTGCGGAGCCATTGCTCACAGCTCTGGAGGCCGAGGGCGATTTGGTGGTGGGGGATAACCTGCCCTACTCCGGCCGTCACCCCGCGGGCTTCACGGTGCCCACCCATGCTGTCGCGGCGAAGCTGCCCCACGTCACCTTTGAAATCCGTCAGGATTTGATCAGCGATGAGGCGGGGTGCGAGGCCTGGGCCGACCGGCTGGCCCGGCTGCTGCCACCCATTCTCGCCACATTGGAGCTTGGCGCGCCCGACGCCATGATCGAATGAGCCAGGAACCGGCCTTCACCCTCGGCATCGAGGAGGAATACCACTTGGTGGATCGGGCCAGCGGCGCGCTGGCCGTGGCCCCGCCCGACCTGTTGGACGCTTGTCAGGCCAAGCTGGCCGGACAGGTGATGAAGGAGTTTCTGCAAAGTCAGATCGAAGTGGCAACCCGCCCGTGCCGCAGCTTGGCCGAGGCACGGGCCGATCTGGTGCGCCTGCGCGGTGCGATCATTGAGGAATGCGCCGCCCGCGGCCTTGCCCCCATCGCTGCCGCCACCCACCCCTTCGCGGAATGGCGCAACGCCAGCCCATCGGAGGGCGCACGCTACCAACAACTGGCGGAAGAACTGCAAGGTGCCGGTCGCCGCTTGATGATCTGCGGCATGCACGTCCATGTCGGCATTGAGGATGATGAGCTGCGCATCGATCTGATGAACCAGCTGGTCTACTTCCTGCCGCATCTGCTGGCGCTTGCAACCTCCTCGCCGTTTTGGCGGGGCGAGCCGACGGGCCTGAAATCCTATCGGCTGACCATCTTTGATGGCTTGCCGCGCACCGGCTTGCCCGAAGTGTTTGAGGGCTGGTCGGAGTATCAGCGGCTGGTCCAGCGTTTGGTCGAGCCCGGCTTGATCGAGGATGCCAGCCGCCTGTGGTGGGACATCCGTCCTTCCGCCCGCTTTCCAACGCTGGAGATGCGCATCGCCGACGCCACCCCGCGGCTGGCGGATGTGCTGTGCCTTGCAGCGCTCTATCGCTGTTTGCTGCGGATGTTGTGGCGCCTGAAGCGTCAAAACCAGCGCTGGCGCCTGTATTCCCGCCACTTGATCCGCGAGAACCGGTGGCGCGCCCAACGCCGCGGGACCGAGGCGGATCTGGTCGATTTCGGCCGGGGCGAGAAGGTGCCCTTCGCCGAATTGCTGGAAGAGCTGCTGCACCTCACCGCCCCCGACGCCGAAGCGCTGGACTGTGTGGCGGAGGTCGCGCACGCCCGCACCATTCTTGCCGATGGCACCTCAGCCGACCGGCAGCTGCGGGTGTACCACGCCGCCCTTGCGGCTGGTGCCGACCGCGCCGAGGCGTTGCGCGCCGTGGTGCAAAGCTTGATTGAGGAGACGGCGGCGCTGTAGTGCCGCTTACCGATAATCCCCTATTCCTTCGAGCCGCCCTGGTACAGGAACTGGCGCATGCCGCGCACAAACGCCTCGGGGTCTTTGTCCACCAGAGTGCGAATCTTGGTGACGACGGCGTTCTTCACCTTGCCATTGACACCGCGCAGGGCGACGCCGACGGGATCGTTCGGATCATCATCCATCACCGCCGGGGCGGGGGGACGGGCGGATGAAGCGGGGACGGGTGGCTTGGACATGGCGCCAGCATAGCCTGTCTGGTAAACGGACTCCAGATGGTCGGACGGTCAAGAGTCGACCACAGCGGGAGGAACTGATGACGAGCAGGACCATGAGGGCCGCAGCCTGGGCGGCGGTGGGTGTGTTGGGATTTGGCCTTGCCAGCGCTGCCCTGGCGCAAACGCCAACCCGCGGTGGCGTGCTGCGGGTCGCCGTTGGCTCCGAACCGCCGACCACCGATTGCCACGCCGCCAATACGTTCACCGTCATCCATCACTTGGCACCGCACTATTCGTTCCTGGTGCGCTTTGATGCCAAAAACTATCCCAGCATTGAGGGTGATCTGGCACGGGACTGGACAGCCTCTGCCGATGGCTTGAGCTACACCTTTCGCCTGCATCAACCGGTCCGCTTCCACGATGGCAGCCCGCTGACGGCAGCCGATGTGAAAGCCAGTTACGAGCGGATCAAGACCCCGCCGCAGGGCGTCAACTCCCCCCGGCGGGAGCATTTTGCTGGCGTGACCGCGATCGACGCGCCGGATGCCGAAACCGTGGTGTTTCGCCTGCGCGCGCCAGACCCATCCTTCCTGACCAAGCTGGCGAGCCCCTACAACTGCATCTTCTCCGCCGCGGCTCTGGCCGCCGATCCGCGCTATCCCGAAAAGCGCATTCTGGGGTCCGGTCCGTTCGAGTTCGTCAGCCGCACGCCGGGCTCCGAATGGGTTGGCAAGCGGTTTGAGGGCTATTTCCGCGAGGGGCGGCCCTATCTTGATGGCTTCCGCAACATCCTGTTGACCGGCTCAGCCATGCTGAATGCCCTGCAAGGTGGTCAGGTGGATGCGGAATTCCGCGGCATTGCTCCAGCCGAGCGCGACCGGCTGCGCCAGGCCCTCGGCGATCGCATCCAGTTTGCTGAAGGCCCCTGGTTGTCCGGCTTCATCTTGTCGTTCAACACCGAGAAGGCGCCGTTCAACGACGTGCGCGTGCGTCAAGCGCTGGCGCTCGCGATTGACCGCTGGGGTGCGGCACAGCCGCTGTCACGGATTTCTCAAATCCGCTATCCCGGCGGCCTGCTGCGACCCGGCTTTGACTTGAGCGCCACCAACGAAGAACTGCAGGCGCTGCCGCTGATGGGTCGCGACATGCAGCGCAACCGCGCCGAGGCCCGGCGCCTCTTGACCGAGGCTGGGCAGAGCAACCTGCGCTTTGTCCTGGGCTCCCGCACGCTGCCGCCATACCCAACCGCCGCACAGTTTCTGATCGACCAGTGGCGCCAGATCGGCGTGACAGTGGAGCAGACCAACCTGGAAACGGCAGCCTATTTCTCCGCGATGAGTTCCGGCAACTTCGATGCCATCATCGACTTCTCGACCGAATTTGCCGATGAGCCGAACCTGCAATGGGTGAAGTACATCTCGATGGACCGCTCACCGCCGCCGCTCAATTCCGCGCGCTTCACGGATCGCGAGTTGGACCGGCTGTTCGACGCCCAGTCCGGCGAGTTGGACCGCGCCAAGCGTCGCGTCACCCTGCGCCAGATGGAGGCCCACTTGATCAATCAGGCCTACATGGTGCCGTTGTTCTGGTTTGAGCGCATCGTCCCGATGGCCGCTTCGGTGCGAGGGTGGGACTTCACGCCCAGCCACCTGCTCAACCAAGACCTTGGCGCGGTGTGGTTGGCGCGGTAGCTGCCCCCGTCCGTTGACCCGGCGCGGCGGGGAGCAACACGCCCCGCCGCCCACCGGGATAGAAGGTCCCACTACCCGCGGGCGCCAAACAACGCCGAGCCGATCCGGATGTGGGTGGCGCCTAAGCGGATCGCGGTGGCGAAATCAGCCGACATGCCCATGCTCAACTCTGGCAGCCCGTGGCGGCGGGCCATCTCTGCCAGGAAAGCGAAGTGAGGTGCGGCGGGCTGATCGGCTGGTGGGATGCACATCAGGCCGCGGATGGTCAGGCCGTGCTCGCCTCGGCAGCGATCAATAAAGGCATCGGCCTCGGCGGGTAGGATGCCCGCCTTCTGCGGCTCCTCGCCCGTGTTCACTTGGATCAGGCAGCCGATCTGGCGGCCTTGGCGCTGCTGTTCCTTCGCGATGGCGATGGCAAGCCGGTCGCGGTCCACGGTTTCGATCACATCGAACAACGCAACAGCGTCGGCTGCCTTGTTGGTTTGCAGCGGCCCAATCAGGCGCAGGTGCAGATCGGAATGGTGGGACCGGAGCGCAGGCCAGCGCGCCTCTGCCTCTTGCACGCGATTCTCGCCAAAGGTGCGCAAGCCTGCTGCCAGCGCCTCCTCCAAGCGGGCTACGGGCTGGGTTTTGCTGACTGCTGTCAACGTGATTGCCGCGCGCGGACGACCGGCGACGGCCGCAGCGGCTGCAATCTCCGCCTCCAGAGTGGCAAGGGCGTCCGCGATGGCGATTGAGGCTGTGTTCATCGTGCATCCGGCTGTTTGAGGCTGTCACAAAACCGTCGCGTCTGACGGCGGTTTTCGTCATAACCGGTCGGTAGCCTATTGTAGCAGGGCCGCCAAGCCCCCACCGTTTCTGCCAACCGCTTGCCTGTCAGACCCGATGTCGAAGGACCAAACGCCCATGGACCAGACGCCAAAGCACCCCTCGCGCCGCACCCTGTCCCTGGCCACCCCGCTGGGTGGTGCAGTGGTGGCAGCGATGCTGTCCGCTACCGCCCCGGTTGCCGCGCAGGACTACACGCTGACCATCGTCCACACCAATGACATTCATGGTCGCTTGGAGCCCAACAATCGCTCCGGCACGGCGTGCTCGCCGCAGCAAGTGCAGGAAAACCAGTGCTTTGGTGGTGCAGCCCGCCTTGCGACGCTGTTCGCGGCAGCCCGCGCGGCCAGCCCGAACACGCTGGTGCTGGATGCTGGCGACCAGTTTCAGGGCACACTGTTCTACACCGTCCACAAGGCCCGCGGCGTGTACGAGACCATGAACCGCATGGGCTACGACGCCATGGTGGTTGGCAACCACGAGTTCGATGATGGCCCGCAAGTGCTGGCGGACCTGCTGGGTGGTGTGCGCTTCCCTGTGTTGGGCGGCAATGTTGACACCAGCCGCAACGACCTGCTGCGCGGGCGGCTACCCGCCACCACGATTGTCGAGCGCGGCGGCCAGCGCATTGGCTTGGTAGGTGTGGTGACCCCGGACACGCCGATCACCTCCTCCCCCGGTCCGACGCTCGCGTTCGCTGCTGCCGTCGACACCGTCCGCGCTGCAGTGGACAGCTTCCGCAGCCAGAACGTGACCAAAGTCGTGGTGCTGTCGCACCTGGGCCTGGGGGCCGACCGCGACCTGGCCCGCCAAGTCGATGGCATCGACGTTATCGTTGGCGGTCACACCCACACCCTGCTGTCCAACACCGTGCCGCGCGCCGAAGGCCCCTACCCGCTTGTGGAGCGCGCGCCCGGTGGTCAACCCGTGCTGGTGGTGACCAGTTGGGAGCATGGCCGTGCGCTTGGCACCTTGCAGGTTACCTTCGATGCTGCAGGCGTGCCCGTGAAATGGGAGGGCGACGCCAAACTGGTGGACAACAGCGTGACGCCGAATGCTGAGGTGGCCGCCACCGTCGCCAGCCTGTCTGGTGACTTGGACGCCCTGCGCCGCCGGGTGATTGGCCGTGTCGAGCAGCCACTGGATGGCGACCGCACCCGCTGCCGCCATCAGGAGTGCACCTTTGGCAATGTGATCGCCGATGCGATTCTGTGGGGCACCCGCTCCAAGGGGGTTGAGGTGGCGCTGCAGAATGGCGGTGGCATTCGCACCTCCATCGCGGCGGGCGAGGTCACCATGGGTCAGGTGCTGGAGGCGCTGCCGTTCGGCAACACCATCGCCACCTTCCAGGTGACGGGTGCTGATCTGTTGGCGGCGCTGGAGCATGGCGTGAGCCAGGCCGAAAATCCGCAGGCCAACAACACCGGGCGCTTCCTGCAGATGGCAGGCGCGCGCATTGAGTGGGACGCAACGAAGCCCGCGGGCCAGCGCTTGGTGCGCGCCGAAACCCGCCAGTCCGATGGTTCCTGGCAAGCGATTGACACGGCCCGCCGCTACACCGTGGCCTTCAACAACTTCAATCGCCGCGGCGGCGATGGCTTTGCGATGTTCAATGAGCGCGCCATCGACCCCTATGACTTCGGCCCAGGCCTCGACGAGACAGTGGCCAACTTCATTGCCGGCGGCCACGCCCGGGTTGGTCTGGATGGCCGGATCACCCGGCGGAACTAGCCCCCACTGCCCAGACGGAATACCCCACCCGCTCCTGCTGGAGCGGGTGGGGTTTACGGTCGTCGGCCCCGGCGACGCCGGTCAAATTCGCAACCTGGATCAAATGGGTCTCTGCCATGGTTGGGAGCAGGAGACCAGATGACCACGGAAACCAAGTCCCGCAGCCAGGACCTAACCAACCGCATCGCCCGAACGATCGCCTTCATTGGTGACAATCTGGACCGCGATCTGCGCTTGGATACATTGGCTGCCGTGGCGTGTTTCTCACCGCATCATTTCCAGCGGCTCTATCTTGCGCTGGTTGGTGAGACGCCCGCAGAGACCCACCGACGCTTGCGTCTGCACCGGGCAGCCTCCGCCCTTGTGCTTGGGCCGCTGGCGATCACCACCATCGCCCAGCAGGCAGGGTATGGGTCCACGGCAGCATTCGGTCGGGCCTTTGCAGCCATGTTTGGTGTTCCGCCTGCGACCTATCGGCGCCGTGGGCATCTGGTGCTGCCGCCATCGTCCCACCCTTTGGCTGGAGATCAGCCCATGTACCAAGTCGACATCGTCACCGCCCCTGCCCTCACCCTGGCCGCGCTGGAGCATCGCGGCCCCTATGGCGAGATTCCACCCACCTTTCAGCGCGTGTTCTTGATGGCCGGAGCCGCGGGCCTGATGACCAAGGACACGCTGTCGATTGGCATCTATTACGACGATCCTGCGTCGGTACCGGCCGACCAGCTGCGCAGCCATGCCGGGATCATCCTTGAGGACGGGGTGGCCTGCCCACCCACGCTGACACCAGTCACACTGCCTGCCACCCGCGCCGCCAGACTGGTGTTCCAGGGCCCCTATGCGGAGCTGCAGAAGCCCTATGCCTGGCTCTACGGCACTTGGCTGCAGACCTCCGGCGAGGAGCCTGCCGACGTGCCGAGCTACGAAATCTACCTCAATGACTGTCAGGCCCTGCCACCGGCTGAGTGGTTGACGGCGATCTATCTGCCATTGCGGTAAGCGCCTCAAGCCGCGCCCGCAAGAAGGCGACCAGCCGCCGCTCGCCCGCGTCGGGCACGTGATCGGCACGCCGGATCAAGGCCAACGGACGGGCAAGGCTGGGGTCAGTCACTGGGAGATACACCAAGGACGCCCCGGCCCAGACCGGTGCCGCCAGCACAGGGAGGGCCGCAACGCCCAAGCCACCCTCCAGCATGGCCCGCAACCCGGAGGACGAAGTCGCCTCATGGGCGGGGCGGCGGACGGCATCGGGCAGGCTGGTGTGGCTGGCGAGGGTTTGCGCCACGCCGGTGTCGCGCGGTAGCCCGATCACCGGCCACGCCGCCAAATCGGCCCAGGTCAGCGCTGGGCGGCTGGCCAAGGGATGGTCGGGGCGCAGCACGACAGTGAAGGGATCAGCGACCAAAGGCTCGACCTCCAGCGAGCGGTCCGCGTCCGCCCAGGGGGTCGCAACGCCAAGGGTAGCCTCGCCATTGGCGACTTGACGCCAGACCTGCTCGGAACTCGCCTCACGGGTGGCGAGGCGCAGGTCAGGCAGTTCGGCTGAGACGAACGCAACCACGTCCCCAAGCACCAAGCGCATCACCGATGGCACGAGGGAGAGCGACAACACAGCCTCAGCGCTGCGGGCAAGGCGGCGCACCTCCTCCACACCTGCTTGCCAGCGCCACAAGGCGTCGACGGCTGCGGGTCTGACCCGGCTGCCCGCCGCCGTCAACCGGACGGCGCGGCTGGACCGCTCCACCAGCTTCACCCCAACCTCCGCCTCCAACTGCTGAATGGTGGCGGACAGCGCGGGCTGCGTGAGCCCCAGACGCTCGGCCGCGCGGGTGAAGTTCAAGGTGTCGGCCAACGCCTCGAACGCGGCCAGGTGACGAACAGCAATAGCCATAGATTTTCCTGATTGATGGATCGCTGCGATCAATTGGTCATTCCTTAAAAACACCAGCAAAGTCAAGCCATCACCGAAGGGGAGCTTGACCATGCACCGGCATCAATCATCGTTAACAGCAATCGCTGTGATCCTTGCAGCGGCGGTTCTGACGCCTCTGCCCGCGGCGAGCCAGACCTGGCCGCAGCGGCCTGTCACCCTGGTCGTACCGTTCGCTGCTGGCGGGACCACCGACATCATCGCCCGACTGGTTGGACGGGAGATGGCGCGCACCCTCGGTCAAAACGTCGTGGTGGAAAACCGCGGCGGTGCTGGCGGCGCGCTGGGCTCAACCCAGGTAGCGCGCAGCCCAGCGGACGGCTACACCATTCTGGCGGCCACTGTCTCCACCCACGCAATCAACCCGGCCCTGGTCCGCACCCTGCCCTATGACGCACTGCGGGATTTTGCGCCGGTGTCGCTGCTGGTCAGTGTGCCCAACGTCCTGGTCGTGTCGCCCAAGGTGCAAGCCAGCACTGTGCAAGAACTAGTGGCATTGGCGAAGGCGCAGCCCGGTCGCTTCTCCTACGCCTCGCCGGGCAATGGCTCGATTGGGCACTTGCAAGCCCACTGGCTGGGACGGGTCACCGGCATGGACATCCAGCACATCCCGTATCGCGGCGCAGGCCCTGCGATGCAGGACGTGGTGGCGGGCCAAGTGGAGATGATGATCGACAATCTGCCCACTGCTCTGGCGCAAATCCAATCCGGTGCTGTGCGCGCGCTGATGGTGACAGCGCCGGCGCGGGTGCCGCAGCTGCCCACAGTCCCAACCGCCGCAGAGGCAGGTGTCGGCGACGTGGTTGGCGGAAGCTGGACGGCGTTGCTCGCCCCGCGCGCCACCCCGCCCGCCGTGATCCAGCGCTTGGCCGAAGCCGCCCGCGTGGCCATCGCCGATCCTGCCTTGCAGGCGCGTCTGGCAGACATTGCAGCCACACCCATTGGCGCCGGACCGAAGGACACCGCCGAGCATCTGGCGGCCGAACTGGCGCTGTGGGCCCCCATCGTGCGCGCCTCTGGCGTTGTGCAAGAATAGCTGGAGGACCCCGCCCATGCTAACCCCGCCGCTTTTCACCTTGCAGCGGGGTTCTGCACCGCTGCTGATCTCTGTCCCCCATGCTGGTCTGGCGGTGCCGCCGGAGATGGAAGACCAGATGACGCCCGTGGGCCAGGCCCGCGCCGACACCGACCTGTTCGTGGACCGGCTGGCGGCCAGTGCCCCCGACCGCGGGGTTGGCGTGCTGGTCGCGCACTATAGTCGCTATGTCGTTGACTTGAACCGGCATCCCGAAGGCCAACCGCTGTACCCTGGAGCCGATGAGACCGGCCTCGTGCCTCTGACCAGCTTTGATCATCAGCCGCTCTGGTACCGCCCTGGGGGCATCGACTTCGTGTCGCGCCGTCAACGCTTCTGGGCTCCGTATCACGCCGCCCTGGACGCGGAGTTGACACGGATTCGCCAGCTTCATGGCTGGGCTGTGCTGCTGGACCTGCACTCGATTCCCGATGAGGTGCCGCGCTTCTTCTCAGGCCGTCTGCCAGCGATCAGCCTTGGCACCAGTGCCGGAACCAGTTGCGCCGCAGAGTTGAGCGAGGCCGTGGTCACCGCCCTGTTGGCTGGACCGTTTGAGATGGTGCGCGACCAGCGTTTCAAGGGTGGCTACATCACCCGGCACTATGGTCGACCGACGGTTGGCTGGCACGCCCTGCAGATGGAGTTGACCCGCTCCAGCTATCTGCCGGACGACTTGACCTGGTGCCCCGAGCGCGCCGCCGCGATGATCACCACGCTGACTCATGTGATTGACACTGTCTTGCAGTGGCGCCCAGTGCCGGGATCAACGATGGAGGGCATGCCCGCATCCGCGGCACGTTGACACTCTGCAACCCCATCGCCACTCTCCAAGTCTATCGATAAGGGGGGTGGGTGATGGGCAGTTGGATTGATGTTCCGGCGAAGGATGGCGGCCACTTCAAAGCCTATGTAGCGGTCCCAGAGGCTGGGTCTGGACCTGGGCTGCTGCTGTTGCAGGAGATTTTCGGCGTCAACCCGCACATCCGCGCCGTGGCCGACCTGTGGGCCGAGGAAGGCTATACCGTCGTGGCACCGGACCTGTTCTGGCGCCTGGAGCCAGGGATCGAGCTTGGCTACGACGAAGAGAGTTTTGGCAAGGCGTTCGGGTATTACCAACGCTTCGACGTCGACCACGCGATTGCCGACATGCAGGCAACCGTGGCGGCGATGCGCAGCCATCCGGCAGTCGCCGGTGGCATCGGTGCGCTGGGCTTCTGCCTTGGCGGCAAGCTGGCCTATCTGGCAGCGGCCGAGTGCGGAGTCGACGCAGCAGTCAGCTACTATGGCGTCGGGATCGAGACCGACTTGGCGCGCGCCGCCAAGATCACCTGTCCCATTGCCTTCCACTTCGCAGGCGAGGACAAGTTTGTGCCGCCAGCCGCAGTGGATGCTGTCGCAGCGGCCTTCGCTGGCCGGCCCGGCGCCAAGGTGTTCCGCTACCCCGGTGTTGATCACGGGTTCAACGCGCCACGACACGCCTATCATCGCGCATCGGCGCAGATCGCCCATTCCCGCTCACTGGAAACACTGCGCCCAACCCTCGGCCCGCACTACGATCTCTCCGCCCTGTGGGACAAGCATTGCGAGCTGGAATTTGCCACCCGTGATGCTGCTGCGACGATGACCACGATGGTGGCCGAACCCTATGTCAACCATGTCCCGACTCTGACTGGCGGGTTTGGCTATCAGCACTTGTATCGCTTCTATAAGCATCACTTCATCCCGCAGACGCCGAAAGACACCACACTGACCCCGCTGTCACGAACGATTGGTGTGGATCGTCTGGTGGATGAAATGATCTTCAGTTTCACCCATGATATTGAGATTGACTGGCTGCTGCCGGGCTTGAAGCCAACTGGCCGCAAGGTTGAAGTACCGCTGATCGCGGTGGTCCATTTCCGCGGCAACAAGCTGTACAACGAACACATTCACTGGGATCAAGCCTCGGTGCTGGTGCAGATCGGTGCGCTGGACCCAACCGGCCTGCCAGTCGCTGGAGTCGAGACGGCGCAGAAGCTGCTGGATCCCGCCGGTGTGCCCTCGAACACCTTGATGGCTCGCTGGGCGGAGAGTGAGGGACGGGGCTAACCCCCCTCCCCTCCGGATCAGTCGCAGGTTTTCAATGCGACGCGGGGCAAGGCTTGATACTCTCAGGTGTTCAAGGAGACAGCGTCGATGCAACGCGACGATACCGATCACGGCACGCCCACCCAGACCGACCCTCTCGCCGGGGTGCTCGCCTCGCGGGAAGCGCGACGCGCTTTGGTGGCAACCGGATTGTATCGCCAAACGCCTGACCGTCGTCTGGTCGAGAGTGCCGTCACGCCACACCGCGTGCGGGTGGCGGCACTGGTGGTCTGGGCGATCTCCTGCCTCGGGCTGGTGGTCGCCCTGGCAACCAGTGCTCATCTCGCGATTGTCTTGACCCTGGTGATCGTGGTGGGCGCTGCCTTGATCCCGGTGCTACCCACCGGTCGCCTCAACCCCTTCAACCGCCGCGCGCGCCGCCGCGCCCAGCGCTTGTTGGAGCCGACGGCGATTTGGCAGGGCTTTTTGCGCGGCGAGGTGGCGCTGCCGCTCTCCCGCTCCTGCCTGCGCCTGATTGAAAGCCTGACCGGGCGGGCCATCCGCGTGCGCCGCGCGGGCACCACCGAGCCGATTGATATCCTCGACGTGCGCGCCATTCGCCTGGATGCCCGCGCTGGCGCCAGCCGCCGCTATGCTGAAGTGGGCCTGCGCGACACCAGCACCGAAGGTGTCGTCACGGCTGACGACCTCGACCTGCTGGCCCTGTCCGCCACCCTCTCCACGCTCGTCGCCGCCGACCGCACGCCTGTGCGCATCGACGACGAGGAACTGGCTGCTGCTAAGGAAGCGTTGGGGCGGCGGTAGAAAAGATAGAAGTTCATCAGAGCGTAAAATGAATACAGAAGCGACCCGCCGACCCAGAACCAAATCTTTTGCGACTTGAAGTTGGGGAATACCAGCCATGAGCGAATCTGCACTTCCTGCATTTAAGGCGATAGTTGGAGAAGCCAACACCATAAAAGCGCAAATTCATTCAGAAGAGGATACAAAGCTGCAGATTATTCAACGTGTGATTCAAGAATCGCTTGATTGGCCTCTGTCTAGTCTCACTACCGAAAAAAAACATGAAAGTGGCTATTCTGATTATATTCTACATGATGGAGAATCTTGTAAGATTGTTTTAGAGGCAAAGAAAAAAGGCTTGCTTTCGGTAAACAGTGTAGAGAAAAATAAAGTTAAGACATTCAAGAATGGCGGGACAGCCCTCAGAGACTGTTTTTCCGGACTCAACCAAGTGAGAAATTATGCTCTTGATGAGGGCATTCCACTTTATGTGCTGACTGACGGCGAATGTTGGATCATTGGAAAACCCTTCGTACCAGGAAAAAATTGGAGAGAAATAGAATCATTTGTCTTTCAAACATCGAACGCCGTTATTTTCGACTGGCAGGTATTTTACGAACTCCTACACATAAACTCTGTGAAAAAGAAGATTTATGCTCTTTCCTTTGATAGGGTTCACAATAATCGTGCTGTGGAGCCATTGCCTGAGTATACCGCGTTGACTGATGTTGACCGATCAGTCCATCAGAAAAGTGCTCTTGCAGCCGATCTAGACAGAGTTTTTGATGTTTATTTTAGCACGATGCAGGGTAGTGACGATCCAGAGCTTTTGATAAACTGTTTTGTAGAGAGTAGAGAGAGTCGGGTTGCTGACTTCACTCTTGAGAAGATGACATCGAAGATACTTGGCAATGTTGATCGCGATTTTGGACGCCTAGACGACAACCTATCCAGTTTGGTGACGAGGGTATTTCATGCTACAGAGGGGCAAACTGTGTTTATTATTGGGCCCACTGGCGCAGGTAAGACAACATTCCTAGATAGATTTTTTAGAAGGACTTTGCAAAAAGAAACTAGAGAGCGATGTGTTGTTGCTAATGTGGATATGCGTGACTTTTCTGGAAATGCGGTTGAGGCAATATCCTGGTATATCAGGAGATTGATAGAAAAAGTTCACAGTGAGATGTTTGATAGTGGTTACCCAAGTTGGAATGATTTACAGGGCATATTTTTCTCTGACTATAAGAGACTTTCTGAAGGGACAAAAAAGCATCTTTACGACTCAGATAGAACTCAATTTAAAATCGAGTTCGGCGCGTGGATGAACGAAAAAATCGAAAAAGATCCAGAGGAGTACCTCAAAAAATTGTGCGCTTTCCTTGTCAAGAATTGGAAGAAACTGCCCATTTTGATCATTGACAACATCGATGAAATGGACTCGGAATCACAACAGAAAATCTTCCAAGCAGCACAGGCTTTTAAGAAGTCAGCCCAACATGCCTTGGTTATCGTGTCAATCACTGATAAATCTGCATGGTCATTCTCAAAGTCAGAAATCTTTGGCATATATGAGTCAAAGTGACCTGACCCCCATCTTTCATCCAACGGGAATTAGAGTCTGGCGGTTGTTGTTGCGCATGGGCGCGGTTGAAGCAATGGCCTGTGGAGCGGAGCCCGT
>RDXE01000085.1 GCA_004292755.1 Alphaproteobacteria bacterium | reverse complement strand
CGGCATGATCAAGCTGCCGGAAGGCACGGAGATGGTGATGCCGGGCGACAACATCTCGATGGAAGTCGAGCTGATTGCGCCGATCGCGATGGACGAAGGTTTGCGCTTTGCGATCCGCGAAGGCGGGCGTACGGTGGGCGCTGGCGTCGTCGCGAAGGTGGTTCAGTAAGGCGGGTCAGATAGGAGCATAGCTCAACTGGTAGAGCACCGGTCTCCAAAACCGGGGGTTGGGGGTTCGAGCCCCTCTGCTCCTGCCACGCCTTAGATCAATGATGCTCTTGACAAAGGATCGGGTGTCCGGGTTTTATCTCCGGCCCCCGGTCCTATTGCCATTGACGGCGCCGCTCTCCTGACGCAGCGCCCCTCTGGCTGGACCAGTCAACCAGATCCGGCGGTCGATCTCCTGCGGGAGGTGGCAGCTGGGTGTGTGGGGCGGGTTTGACGGAGCACCGTTGGGCCAATTGTCACCGCCAGACCAGACTGCTGATGAAGTGGATACAGCATGTCGGGTTTGGCTTTGAAAGAACGCGAATTCGCTCCGATGCAGCAGTTCATCCAATACCTGAAGCAGGTTCGGCAGGAAGCTGCGAAAGTCACGTGGCCCACCCGGAAGGAAACGATGGTTTCCACGGCGATGGTGTTTGTGATGGTGATCCTGGCAGCGCTGTTCTTTTTCCTGGTTGACCAGGTTCTGGCGTTCGGTGTGCGCCTGATCCTTGGCCTTGGTTCCTGAGGCGGAGGCGACGCGATGACGATGAAGTGGTATGTCGTCCACGTGTATTCCGGCTTCGAGAAGAAGATTGCGGAATCGCTAAAGGAACAAGCCGTCAAAAAGGGTCTGCAAGACCAATTTGGCGACATCATGGTGCCAACCGAAGACGTGGTTGAGGTCCGCCGGGGTCAAAAGGTGACCAGCGAGCGTAAGTACTTCCCAGGTTATGTGTTGGTGCAGATGGAGTTGACAGACCAGTCCTGGCACTTGGTCAAAGACACCCCGAAGGTGACGGGTTTCCTGGGCGGCAAAGGAATCAAGCCGGTGCCGATCAGCGAGGCCGAGGCCAACCGCCTGATCAAGCAGGTGGCTGAAGGCTTTGATCGCCCGCGTCCCTCGATCCGCTTCGAGGTTGGCGAGCAGGTCAAGGTGGTCGATGGTCCATTCACCTCGTTCAACGGCATGGTTGAGGAAGTGGATGAAGAGCGCGGTCGCCTGAAGGTGGCGGTCTCGATCTTCGGTCGCTCCACACCTGTCGAGTTGGATTTCGCGCAAGTGGAGAAAACTTGAGCGATGCGAGTCGGGTTCGCCCGGCTCTCGCGCGCGGGAGGCCCGCCATGGCCGTGACCGCGCTCCTTTCTCACCCATCAGAAGGGTAGGACAATGGCAAAGAAGATTGTCGGCTTTATCAAGCTGCAAGTGCCGGCGGGCAAGGCGAACCCGTCGCCGCCGATTGGCCCGGCGCTTGGTCAGCGCGGCCTGAACATCATGGAGTTCTGCAAGGCGTTCAACGCCCAGACGCAGAATCTGGAACAAGGCATGCCGATCCCGGTGGTGATTACCGCCTATGGTGATCGTACCTTCACGTTCGTTCTGAAGACTCCGCCGGTCAGCTACTTCTTGATGAAGGCAGCGAATATCCAGAAGGGCTCGCAGACCACTGGCAAGGGCGCCAAGGTCGGCAAGGTCACGATGGATCAGATCCGCGAGATCGCTGAGAAGAAGATGAAGGACTTGAATGCCAACGACGTCGACGCGGC
Organism: Alphaproteobacteria bacterium; assembly: GCA_004292755.1. Classification (GTDB taxonomy): domain Bacteria; phylum Pseudomonadota; class Alphaproteobacteria; order Elsterales; family Elsteraceae; genus RDXE01. The sequence goes on along the minus strand of RDXE01000085.1, from coordinate 14,105 downwards.
CTCGCGCATGATCGTCGGTTCCGCCCGGTCGATGGGCCTCGAGGTGGTGGGGTAACGCGCCATGGCAAAGCTCTCCAAGCGTCAGAAGGCCTACAACACGGGCCTGACGGAAAAGCCGGTGTCCATCGAAGCCGCGGTCAAGGAAATCAAGACCCGCGCCACGGCAAAGTTCGATGAGACCATCGAAATCGCAATGAACCTCAACATTGATCCGCGCAAGGCCGACCAGGCGCTCCGTGGTGTCTGCAACCTGCCGAATGGCACGGGCAAGACCATGCGTGTGGCTGTGTTCGCCCGCGGCGCCAAGGCCGAAGAGGCCCGCAATGCCGGTGCCGACATCGTCGGTGCGGAGGATCTGGCCGAGGTGATTCAAGGCGGCAAGATCGAATTCGATCGCTGCATCGCCACCCCTGACATGATGGCCATCGTTGGCCGCTTGGGTAAGGTGCTGGGTCCGCGCGGCCTGATGCCGAACCCGAAGCTGGGTACGGTGACCACCGACGTCGCCGCCGCCGTGGTCGCGGCCAAGGGCGGTCAGGTGCAGTTCCGTGCCGAGAAGGCTGGCATCGTCCATGCTGGTGTCGGCAAGGCGTCCTTCACTGAAGACAAGCTGGTGGAGAACGTGCGGGCGTTCGTTGAGGCGATCACCCGCGCCAAGCCAAGCGGCGTGAAGGGCACCTACGTCAAGAAGGTGTCGCTCAGCTCCACAATGGGGCCGAGTGTGAAGATCGAGCTGTCGGCCCTTTCGGCCGGCTGACCGAGCGGGGTGGGGCAACCCACCTTGTGACTGGTCAGGGGCAACCCTGACCGACCTGTCCAAGACTGTGGGTGTTGGGCACCAACCCAACCTAAGCCGTCAAAGGCCCACAGGAGACAGAGCGACCCGGATCACCGGGTCATCTGGGACAGGCGAACCGGGCTGACCCATCCGGGTTGGCCCACGTGCAACGGTGGCCGATACGCGGTACCCGCGTGACGGCCACTCGGAGTGGAGAAGGAAGACGTGGATCGTTCCGAAAAGCAGGAACTCGTCTCCCAGCTCAACAGCATGCTTGCCGGTGCTGGCTTGGTGGTGGTTACCCGCCAATCAGGCCTGACCGTGGCGCAAGTCACGGATCTCCGTCGCAAGATGCGCGAAGCTGGTGCGAGTTACCGCGTCGCGAAGAACACGCTCGTCAAGCTCGCTCTTGCCGGCACGGCATTCGAGAGCCTGTCTCCGCTGTTCAAGGGTCCGACTGCAGTTGCAGTCTCTAAGGACCCCGTGGCAGCGGCGAAGGTGATCGCGGCGTTCGCCAAGACCAATGACAAGCTGTCCATCGTGGGCGGCGCGCTACCGGGGCATCTGTTGGATGCCTCGGGCGTGCAGGCCCTTGCCACGCTGCCGTCGCTGGACGAGCTGCGCGGCAAGCTGGTGGGTGTGTTGCAGGCCCCGGCCCAAAAGGTCGCGGCAATCCTGCAAACCCCAGGCGGACAGGTTGCGCGGGTCCTCAAGGCGTACGCCGACAAGAGCGCAGAAGCGGCGTGACGCCGAAACCCCAGATCAAGACCCAACAGGAAAACAGGAGACTAACCGATGGCCGATCTCGCCAAGCTCGTTGACGAGCTGTCCGCCCTCACGGTGCTGGAAGCCGCCGAGCTGTCCAAGATGCTCGAAGAGAAGTGGGGCGTCACTGCCGCCGCGCCGGTGGCCGTTGCTGCCGCTGCGCCGGGTGCTGCTGCTGCTGCCGCTCCGGTCGAAGAGCAAACCGAGTTCACCGTGATCCTCACCGCCGCTGGCGACAAGAAGATCAACGTGATCAAGGAAGTCCGTGCCATCACCGGCCTTGGCCTGAAAGAGGCGAAGGACCTGGTGGAAGGCGCACCGAAGGCGGTCAAGGAAGGCGTGTCCAAGGACGAAGCCGCCAAGATCAAGAAGGTGCTGGAAGAAAACGGCGCGACCGTCGAGGTCAAGTAAGCCGGTGCCGCGCGTCCAGCGCGGTCGGGTTTGGGCATCTCTGGGTCAGCGCTGGCCACAGAGATGCCGTCAAACCCAAACACAGTGAAGGTCCCAGGACCGGCGCGCCTTGCTGCGCGACGGTCCTGGAGCCGTTTCAGGGACCAGCCCCGGCGAAGCCAGGGCGCAGTTCTTGCAGCGGTGCAGTAGCAGTCTCGAAGGCACCCAGGTGATCTGGGCGCTGGTAAGAACCTGGGAACGGCCTGTGGGTCGGGTCCAGTGGTCATCACATGAGGCAGGTCGAGGGGCACATGGCACAGTCGTTCACGGGCCGTAAGCGCATTCGCAAAAGCTTCGGTCGGATCCCTGAAGTTGCGCCGATGCCGAACCTCATTGAGGTTCAAAAGAGCTCCTATGATTACTTCCTGCAGATGGACACGGTGCCGGAATCCCGGCAGACCGTGGGTCTGCAAGAGGTTTTCAAAACTGTCTTCCCAATCAAAGATTTCTCAGAGCGCGCCCAGCTCGAATTCGTCAAGTACGAGCTCGAGGTGCCGAAATACGATGTTGATGAATGCATGCAGCGCGGCATGACCTTTGCCGCGCCGCTGAAGGTGACGTTGCGCTTGGTTGTCTGGGACATCGACGAGGACACCCAGTCCCGCTCGATCCGCGACATCAAGGAGCAGGATGTCTACATGGGCGACATGCCGCTCATGACCGACAAGGGCACCTTTATCATCAATGGCACCGAGCGCGTGATCGTCAGCCAGATGCACCGTTCGCCCGGTGTGTTCTTTGACCACGACAAGGGCAAGACGCACAGCTCCGGCAAGTACCTGTTTGCCGCGCGCGTCATCCCCTACCGCGGCTCCTGGCTCGATTTCGAGTTTGATGCCAAGGACATTGTCTCGGTCCGCATCGACCGGCGCCGCAAGCTGCCTGCAACCACGCTGCTGTTGGCGCTCGATGGTGCCTATACGGAGCAGCTCCGCGAGGAGCGCCGCCTCGAAGGCCGCACGCTGCAGCCGTTCGAAGCCCTCGGCATGAATGCCGAGGAAATCCTCGCCGCGTTCTACGCCCGCATCGTCTACACCCGCGCCGAGGGTGGTTACCGCACGCCATTCAATGCTGAGCAGTTGAAGGGTGTGAAGCTGACCCACGATCTGATCGACGCCAGCACGGGTGAAGTGCGGGTGCCGAAGGATACCAAGCTCACGCCGCGCGTGCTGAACAAGCTGAAGGCGGAGGGGCTGGCCGAGATTCTGGTTCCAGGCGAAGAGTTGATTGGCCGCTACCTCGCTGCCGATGTGATCAACGAGGACACTGGCGAGATCTTCTTTGAGGCTGGTGACGAAATCACCGTCCCGATGATGGATGAGTTGGTGGCTGTTGGGGTTTCGACCATCGAGACCTTGGCGATCGACCATGTTAATGTCGGCCCCTACATGCGCAACACCCTGGCGGTGGATCGCAACAAGACCCGCGAAGACGCTCTGATCGACATCTACCGTGTCATGCGTCCCGGCGAGCCGCCGACGCTGGAAACAGCCGAGGCCCTGTTCAATTCGCTGTTCTTCGATTCTGAGCGCTACGACCTGTCCGCGGTTGGTCGCGTGAAGATGAACGCGCGTTTGAACCTGGACACGCCGGACACCATGCGTGTGCTGCGCAAGCAGGACGTGTTGGCGATCTTGCGCGTGCTGTGCGATCTGAAGGATGGCCGCGGCGAGATCGACGATATTGACCATCTGGGCAACCGCCGCGTCCGCTCGGTTGGCGAGTTGATGGAGAATCAATATCGCCTGGGCCTGCTGCGCATGGAGCGTGCGATCCGCGAGCGGATGAGCTCGGTCGAGATCGACACCGTCATGCCCCATGACCTGATCAATGCAAAGCCTGCGGCCGCCGCGGTGCGGGAGTTCTTCGGCTCCTCGCAGCTCAGCCAGTTCATGGACCAGACCAACCCGCTGTCCGAGATCACTCACAAGCGCCGCCTTTCGGCGCTTGGGCCGGGCGGTCTGACCCGCGAGCGTGCGGGCTTCGAGGTTCGCGACGTTCACCCCACCCACTATGGCCGCATCTGCCCGATTGAGACGCCAGAAGGTCCGAACATCGGTCTGATCAACAGCCTCGCGACCTACGCCCGGGTCAACCAGTACGGCTTCATCGAGGCGCCGTACCGCAAGATCCGCAACGGCGTGGTCTCTGATGATGTTGTGTATCTGTCGGCGATGGAGGAGGGCAAATACACTGTTGCCCAGGCCAACGCGCCGTTGACGGTGGAAAACAAGTTCGTCGAAGACTTGGTGTCGTGCCGTAAGTCGGGCGAATACGTGATGTGCCGTCCGGAAGACATCGATTTGATCGACGTCTCGCCGAAGCAGCTGGTCTCGGTCGCCGCAGCGCTGATCCCATTCCTGGAGAACGACGACGCGAACCGCGCGCTGATGGGTTCCAACATGCAGCGCCAAGCGGTGCCGTTGATCCGTGCGGAAGCGCCGTTGGTTGGCACCGGCATGGAAGGCACGGTCGCCAAGGACAGCGGTGTCGCCATCGGCGCGCGTCGCGCCGGTATCGTTGATCAGGTGGACGCTCAGCGCATCGTGATCCGGGCAACCGAGGAAACCGACGCTGCCCAGTCCGGCGTTGACATCTACAACCTGATGAAGTTCCAGCGCTCCAACCAGAACACCTGCATCACCCAGCGTCCGCTGGTGAAGGTGGGTGATGTGGTGAAGCGTGGCGACATTGTCGCCGATGGTCCGTCGACTGACCTTGGTGAGTTGGCGCTGGGCCGTAATGTGCTGTGCGCCTTCATGCCGTGGAACGGCTACAACTTCGAAGATTCGATCCTGATCTCGGAACGCATCGTCTCCGACGATGTGTTTACCTCGATCCATATCGAAGAGTTCGAGGTGATGGCTCGTGACACCAAGCTGGGCCAGGAAGACATCACCCGCGACATTCCCAATGTTGGTGAAGAGGCGCTGAAGAACCTGGACGAGGCGGGCATCGTTTACATCGGTGCCGAGGTCAAGGCGGGCGACATCCTGGTCGGCAAGGTTACGCCGAAGGGTGAAAGCCCGATGACCCCGGAAGAAAAGCTGCTGCGTGCCATCTTCGGGGAAAAGGCCTCCGACGTGCGCGATACCAGCTTGCGCGTCCCGCCGGGCGTGTCGGGCACAGTGGTTGAGGTGCGGGTGTTCTCTCGCCGCGGCGTTGAGAAGGACGAGCGCGCAGTTGCCATCGAGCGCGCCGAAATTGAGCGTCTGGCCAAGGACCGTGACGACGAGCGCAAGATTCTGGAGCGCAGCTTCCGCAATCGTCAGCGCGAATTGCTGGTTGGGCAGGTGGTGAAGAGCGGTCCACGCGGCGTGAAGGCTGGCACGGAAGTGACTGAGGCCATGCTGCAAGACGTACCAGCCGGTCAGTGGCACCAGATCCTGGTGGAAGACCAAAAGGCTGCCGATGATCTGGAAGCGCTGAAGAAGCAGTTCGACGACTCGATTGATCGCCTCCAGAAGCGCTTTGAGAACAAGGTGGAAAAGCTGCAGCGTGGCGACGAACTGCCACCCGGCGTGATGAAGATGGTCAAGGTGTTCGTGGCGGTGAAGCGCAAGCTGCAGCCGGGCGACAAGATGGCCGGTCGTCACGGAAACAAGGGTGTGATCTCGCGTATCATGCCGCTGGAGGACATGCCGCACCTGGAAGATGGCACCATTGTTGACTTGGTGTTGAATCCGCTGGGTGTGCCAAGCCGCATGAACGTCGGTCAGATTCTGGAAACCCACCTGGGCTGGGCTGCGGCTGGCATTGGGCGGCAGATTGCCGCCACGCTGGGCGAGGTGCAGCGCGGAGCCGACATCGCAGCCCTGCGCGAGAAGCTGCGCGTGGTCTACGGCGACCAAGTCTACGGCGACGACATTGCGGACCTGGATGACGGCCAAGTGCTGGAATTGGCGGGCAATCTGCAGCGCGGCGTGCCCTTCGCATCCCCAGTATTCGATGGCGCGCGTGAGACTGACATCGTCGGCGCGCTGGAGTTCGCAGGCCTGGACTCCTCTGGGCAGGTTTGGCTGCAAGATGGCCGCACGGGTGAGCGGTTCGACCGCAAGGTCACCGTCGGCTATATCTACATGCTGAAGCTGCACCACTTGGTGGATGACAAGATCCACGCCCGCTCCATCGGCCCCTACAGCTTGGTCACCCAGCAACCGCTGGGCGGCAAGGCGCAGTTCGGCGGCCAGCGCTTCGGCGAAATGGAAGTGTGGGCGCTTGAGGCTTACGGTGCCGCCTACACGCTGCAAGAAATGCTGACGGTGAAGTCAGACGACGTGTCTGGCCGCACCAAGGTGTACGAAGCCATCGTGCGCGGCGACGACAATTTCGAGGCCGGTATTCCGGAGTCCTTCAACGTGTTGGTGAAGGAACTGCGGTCGCTCTGCCTGAATGTCGAACTTGACCACGCGAAGCTGTAAAGAGGAGTTCGAACCATGAACGAGCTGATGAATCTGTTCGGCCAGGTCGCCACTCCGCAAAGCTTTGACGAGATTAAGATCTCGATCGCCAGCCCGGAGCGCATTCGCTCCTGGTCCTATGGCGAGGTCAAAAAGCCGGAGACCATCAACTACCGGACCTTCAAGCCGGAGCGCGATGGCCTGTTCTGCGCGCGTATTTTTGGTCCGATCAAGGACTACGAGTGCCTGTGCGGCAAGTACAAGCGCATGAAGTATCGCGGCATCATCTGCGAGAAGTGCGGTGTTGAAGTCACCCTGTCAAAGGTGCGGCGCGAGCGGATGGGCCATATCGAATTGGCCTCGCCCGTTGCGCACATCTGGTTCCTGAAGTCGTTGCCGAGCCGCATTGGATTGCTGCTCGACATGACCCTGAAGGATCTGGAGCGGGTGCTGTACTTCGAGAACTATGTGGTGACGGAGCCCGGCCTGACGGCGCTGAAGCTGCACCAGTTGCTCTCGGAAGACGACTTGATCCGTGCCCAGGACGAGTATGGCGAGGACAACTTCGAAGCCAAGATCGGCGCCGAAGCGCTCAAAGACATGCTGTCGCGCATCGACGTGCTGGCCGACCGGGATCGCTTGCGCATTGAGCTGAAGGAGACCACCTCCGAAGCCCGGCGCAAGAAGCTGGTCAAGCGCTTGAAGCTGATGGAAGCCTTCATCGAAAGTCAGGCGCGACCGGAGTGGATGATTCTGGACGTTGTGCCGGTGATCCCACCCGAGTTGCGTCCGCTGGTGCCGTTGGATGGCGGGCGGTTCGCGACCTCTGACTTGAACGACCTCTATCGCCGCGTCATCAACCGCAACAACCGCCTGAAGCGGCTGATCGAGTTGAAGGCGCCGGACATCATCGTCCGCAACGAAAAGCGCATGCTGCAGGAGGCCGTCGATGCATTGTTCGACAATGGTCGCCGCGGTCGTGTGATCACGGGTGCCAATAAGCGGCCGTTGAAGTCGCTGTCGGACATGCTGAAGGGCAAGCAGGGCCGCTTCCGGCAGAACCTGCTGGGCAAGCGCGTCGATTATTCCGGTCGTTCGGTCATCGTGGTCGGTCCGGAATTGAAGCTGCACCAGTGCGGCTTGCCGAAGAAGATGGCGCTGGAGCTGTTCAAGCCGTTCATCTACGCCAAGCTGGAAACCTATGGCCTTGCCTCCACCATCAAAGCAGCCAAGCGGATGGTGGAGAAGGAGCGTCCCGAAGTGTGGGACATCCTGGAAGAAGTGATCCGCGAGCACCCAGTGCTGCTGAACCGCGCACCCACGCTGCACCGCCTGGGCATTCAGGCGTTTGAGCCGGTGTTGATCGAAGGCAAGGCAATCCAGCTGCACCCGCTGGTCTGCACCGCGTTCAATGCGGACTTCGACGGCGACCAGATGGCAGTCCACGTGCCGCTGTCGCTGGAAGCGCAGTTGGAAGCGCGTGTGCTGATGATGTCCACCAACAACATCCTCAGCCCCGCCAATGGTAAGCCGATCATCGTGCCCAGCCAGGACATTGTGCTGGGCATCTACTACCTCTCGACGGAGTCGGTGGATCCAACCGGGCGTTGGCAAGCCGCGGAGTTGGAGGCGGAGATCACGCGCAGCGGCGTGAATGGTGAGGACGCAGCCCTGCTGCGCGCACGCCTGGGCAAGCCGAAGCAGTACTTCGCCGATATCGGGGAGATTGAGCGCGCCCTGGCGGCCAAGGCCGTTCGGTTGCACACCCCAATCGTGACCCGCTTCCGCACTGTCGATGCCGACAACAAGCCAACCATCCTGCGGGTGGAAACCACACCCGGTCGGATGCTGCTGTCGGAGATTCTGCCCCGCCATCCCGCGGTGCCGTTTGGCACGATCAATCGCGTGCTGGCCAAGCGCGACATCCAGGCAGTGATTGACACGGTCTATCGCCACTGCGGCCAGAAGGAGACGGTGATCTTCGCCGACCGCCTGATGGCGCTGGGCTTCAAGCACGCGTGTCAGGCCGGTATCTCCTTCGGCAAGGATGATTTGATCATCCCGTTGGCCAAGCGCGAGCTGGTGGCCGAAGCCCAGGGCAAGATCAAAGAGTACGAGCAGCAATACCTTGATGGTCTGATCACCCATGGTGAGAAGTACAACAAGGTGGTGGACGTCTGGTCGCAATGCACCGAAAAGGTGGCAGATGCGATGATGAAGGAAATGCGCGCCTCAGGTGCCGCAGACACCATGAACTCGGTGTCGATGATGGCCGACAGCCAGGCCCGTGGCTCGCCGGGTCAGATCCGCCAGCTTGCCGGCATGCGCGGCCTGATGGCCAAGCCGTCGGGTGAAATCATCGAGACGCCGATTGTCTCGAACTTCAAAGAAGGCCTGACCGTGCTCGAGTACTTCAACTCGACCCACGGCGCCCGAAAGGGGTTGGCCGACACCGCGTTGAAGACGGCGAACTCCGGTTATCTCACCCGCCGTCTGGTCGACGTGGCGCAGGACGCGATCATCGTCGAAGAGGATTGCGGCACCGCCCAGGGCATCACCGTTCGCTCGGTGGTCGAGGGCGGCGAGATCATCTCGCCGTTGTCCGAGCGCATCCTGGGCCGTTCGGCTGTTGGCGCGATCAAGCACCCGCAGACCGGCGAGGTGCTGGTTGAGGATGCCGCGATCATCGATGAAGAAGCAGTGGAGCGCATTGAGCGCGCCGGCATCGATGAGGTGATGATCCGCTCGGTGCTGACGTGCGAAAGCAAGGTCGGCGTGTGCGCCACCTGCTATGGCCGTGATCTGGCGCGTGGCACGCGGGTCAATGTCGGCGAGGCTGTGGGCGTCATCGCGGCTCAGTCGATTGGCGAGCCGGGCACCCAGCTGACCATGCGCACCTTCCACATTGGTGGTGCCGCCCAGCGCGGTGCCGAACAATCAAGCGTGGAAGCGGCAATTGACGGCAAGGTGACCATCGTCAACCGCAACCTCGTGGTGAACAGCCAGAACCTGCCGGTTGTGATGAGCCGTAACACCGAACTGGTGCTGCGCGACGAGCAAGGTCGCGAGCGTGCCCGTCACCGCGTGCCCTACGGTGCAAAGCTGCTGTTCGACGAGACGGCACCGGTCACCAAGGGGCAGCGTCTGGCAGAGTGGGACCCCTACACCCTGCCGATCCTCACCGAGCGCGAGGGCATCGCCCACTATCTCGACTTGGTCGAGGGCCTGTCGGTGCGCGAAGTGCTCGACGAGGCGACTGGTATCTCCAACCGCGTCGTCATCGACTGGCGCCAGCAGCCCCGTGGTAACGACCTGAAGCCGCGCATCGTGCTGCGTGACGAGCAGGGCGAGGCACTGCGGCTGTCCAATGGGTTGGAGGCGCGGTACTTCATGTCGGTCGACGCGATTCTGTCGATCGAGAATGGTCAGCGTGTGAAGGCGGGCGACGTGTTGGCCCGTATCCCGCGCGAAAGCTCCAAGACCCGTGACATCACCGGCGGTCTGCCGCGGGTGGCAGAGCTGTTTGAAGCCCGTAAGCCGAAGGATTATGCGATCATCTCTGAAGGCGATGGTCGGGTGGAATTCGGTAAGGACTACAAGACCAAGCGGCGTATCCTTGTCGTCCCGAATGAGGAAGGCAAGGAGCCGATTGAATACTTGATCCCGAAGGGCAAGCACATCTCGGTTCACGAGGGCGACTATGTTCAGCGCGGTGACTTGCTGATGGACGGCAACCCCGTCCCGCACGACATTCTGCGCGTGCTGGGTGTGGAAGCGCTGGCCAATTACCTGATCAAGGAAATCCAGGACGTCTATCGTCTGCAGGGCGTGAAGATCAACGACAAGCACATTGAAGTGATTGTCCGTCAGATGCTGCAGAAGATCGAAATCGACGAGCCCGGTGATTCCACCTATCTGGTGGGTGAGCAGGTGGATCGGATCGAGTTCGAGATGGTTCGGGTTGCAGTTGAACGCGAAGGCGGTCGTTTGCCGATGGGTCACCCGGTGCTGCAGGGCATCACCAAGGCCTCGCTGCAAACCAACTCCTTCATCTCAGCTGCATCCTTCCAGGAGACCACCCGCGTGCTCACCGAGGCAGCGGTGTCGGGCAAGACCGATACGCTGAACGGTTTGAAGGAGAACGTCATCGTTGGCCGCCTGATTCCAGCAGGCACCGGCTCGGTGATGAACCGACTGCGCGGAATTGCGGCGGACCGCGACCGGCAGAGCCTCGGCGCCCAGCCGCCGGCCATCCCGGATGCGACCGAAGCTGCCTAACTCTGGCTGATCTGGTGCTGCGGGCCTGTCGACATGCGTCGGCGGGCCCGCAGGCGTTTTGGGTCGCGGGTTTTGCTTGACAGGCGGGGGGCGGGTCCCTAGGGTCCACCGACCTCGAACGGCCCGCCGGTCGTCCGGACCGGAAACTGTCTCTTTGTGGAGGCATCCCCGGATCCCCGGAAACACGGCGACCCTCGGGACCCTTATTCATAACACCCGGCTGCGCTGGCTTTCGCGCGGATCAGGTGGCGCAACGCTCCAAGCGGGCCCCACGCATGGCACGGGGTCCGCTTGTGGTTTCTGACGAGGACGGAAGAGAGACGGATGCCGACGATCAGCCAGTTGATCCGCAGCCCGCGCCAGACCCCCCGCACCCGGAACAAGGTTCCGGCGCTGGAGGCCTGCCCGCAGAAGCGCGGCGTGTGCACGCGCGTCTACACCACCACCCCAAAGAAGCCGAACTCGGCGCTTCGTAAGGTGGCCCGTGTGCGCCTGACCAATGGGTTTGAGGTCACGTCCTACATCCCCGGTGAAGGCCACAATCTGCAAGAACACTCTGTCGTGATGATCCGCGGCGGTCGTGTGAAGGACTTGCCGGGTGTGCGCTATCACATCATTCGCGGCACGCTGGATACCCAGGGTGTGAAGAATCGTAAGCAGCGCCGGTCGAAGTACGGCGCCAAGCGCCCGAAGTAAGGAGATCGGTCGATGTCGCGTCGTCGCGCCGCCGAAAAGCGGGAAGTCCTGCCGGACGCCAAGTTTGGCGATCAGGTTTTGACCAAGTTCATGAACTGCTTGATGTTCGACGGCAAGAAGTCCGCCGCCGAAGCGATTGTCTATGGCGCGTTCGACAAAGTCGAAACCCGCTCCAAGGCTGATCCGCTGCAGTTGTTCCATGCGGCCCTGTCCAATGTGAAGCCCGCCGTCGAAGTGCGCTCGCGCCGCGTCGGTGGTGCGACCTACCAGGTGCCGGTGGAAGTGCGCCATGACCGCGCCCAAGCATTGGCGATCCGCTGGCTGATCGACAGTGCTCGCAAGCGCTCTGAGAACACCATGGTCGACCGTCTGTCGGCCGAACTGCTGGACGCGGCCAACAACCGTGGGTCCGCAGTGAAGAAGCGCGAAGACACGCACCGGATGGCGGAAGCCAACCGCGCCTTCTCGCACTACCGCTGGTAACCGGCTCCCCACGCCCGATCAGGATCTCCGACGATGGCCCGCACCACTCCGCTCGAGCGCTACCGCAATATCGGCATCATGGCCCACATTGATGCTGGCAAGACCACGACGACCGAGCGTGTCCTCTACTACACGGGCCGGTCGCACAAGATCGGCGAAGTCCATGATGGCGCCGCCACCATGGACTGGATGGAGCAGGAGCAGGAGCGTGGCATCACGATCACGTCTGCTGCGACGACCTGCTTCTGGAAGGATCATCGCATCAACATCATCGACACGCCGGGCCACGTCGACTTCACCATTGAGGTGGAGCGCTCGCTGCGCGTGCTGGACGGTGCTGTTGCGGTGTTCGACTCCGTGGCCGGTGTTGAGCCCCAGTCGGAGACGGTGTGGCGTCAGGCTGACAAGTATGAAGTGCCGCGCATTTGCTTCGTCAACAAGATGGACCGGATTGGCGCCAACTTCTTCCGCTGCGTCGACATGATGATCGACCGGTTGGCTGCGCGCCCGCTGGTGATGACGCTGCCGATTGGGTCGGAAGCCGAGTTTGTTGGCATCGTCGACTTGGTCGCCAACACCTCGATCATCTGGAAGGATGAGAGCCTCGGTGCGGAATTCACCGTTGGTCCGATCCCCGAAGATATGCAGGCCCAAGCCGAAGAGTACCGCGCGAAGCTGATTGAGACCGCCGTCGAAATGGACGATGCGGCGATGGAAGCCTACCTCGAAGGGGAGGAGCCGTCGCTGGAGACCCTGAAGGCGTGCATCCGCAAGGGTGCGATCAGCCGCACCTTTGTCCCGGTGATCTGCGGGTCGGCGTTTAAGAACAAGGGTGTGCAGCCGCTGTTGGACGCGGTGGTCGACTATCTGCCGGGTCCTCTGGACATTCCGGCCGTGCGGGGCAAGACCGTCGATGGCGAGGGTGACGATACCCGCGCCACTGCCGACGAGGCGCCGTTCTCCGGTTTGGCGTTCAAGATCATGTCCGACCCGTTCGTCGGCTCGTTGACCTTTGTGCGCATCTATTCCGGTGTCCTGGAAGCCGGCACCTATGTGCAGAACACCGTGAAGGGCCAGCGCGAGCGCATCGGCCGCATGCTGTTGATGCATGCCAACCACCGGGAAGACATCAAGGAAGCCCGCGCAGGTGACATCGTAGCACTGGCGGGTCTGAAGTACTCGACCACGGGTGACACGCTGTGCGATCCAGCCAACCCGATTGTGCTGGAGCGGATGGAGTTCCCCGAGCCCGTGATCGAAGTTGCGGTTGAGCCGAAGTCCAAGGCCGACCAGGAGAAGATGGGCATGGCCCTCAATCGCCTGGCGCAGGAAGATCCGTCTTTCCGCGTGTCGGTCGACCATGAGAGCGGCCAGACCGTGATCAAGGGCATGGGCGAACTTCACCTCGAAATCCTGGTTGACCGCATGAAGCGGGAATTCAAGGTCGAGGCGAACGTCGGCGCGCCGCAGGTGGCCTACCGCGAGACGATCACCAAGTCGGCAGAGATCGACTACACCCACAAGAAGCAGTCCGGTGGGTCGGGTCAGTTCGCCCGCATCAAGCTGCGCTTTGAGCCGCAGGAAGTTGGCACCGGCTTTGTGTTCGAGAGCGCGATCATTGGCGGCTCGGTGCCAAAGGAATATGTGCCGGGCGTGGAAAAGGGTCTGAATTCGGTTCGTGACACGGGCGTGATCGCTGGGTTCCCAGTGATCGATTTCAAGGCAACCCTGATCGACGGCGCCTACCACGATGTGGATAGCTCGGTGCTGGCGTTCGAAATTGCCGCACGTGCCGCGTTTAAGGAGGGTATCCCGAAGGCCGGACCGAAGCTCCTGGAGCCGGTCATGAAGGTCGAAGTGGTGACCCCGGAAGACTACATGGGCGATGTCATCGGCGACCTGAACAGCCGCCGCGGACAAGTCACCGGCATGGACAGCCGCGGCAATGCCCGCGTGGTCACGGCGTTCGTGCCGCTGGCCAACATGTTCGGCTACGTCAACACTCTGCGTTCGATGAGCCAGGGTCGTGCCCAGTACACCATGCTGTTCGACCACTATGAGCAAGTGCCGCAGGCCGTCGCGGATGAAGTCCGCGCCAAGATGGCCGGTTGAGCACCTCTACTCCTCAAGACATCTGACGGGGATACCCCATGGCAAAGGCAAAGTTTGAGCGGAACAAGCCGCACTGCAACATCGGCACCATTGGTCACGTTGACCATGGCAAGACGTCGCTGACGGCGGCGATCACCAAGGTG
>RDXE01000002.1 GCA_004292755.1 Alphaproteobacteria bacterium | reverse complement strand
TACCGTGCCAAGTCGCAAGGGCGCAATACCTTCTGCTTCTTCGGCACGGACCCGTGAGGCTGTGATCGGTGTGCCGTGGCTTCACGGCCACCAATCGAACTAGCCCGGATCTTTCGCCAGTAGCGCCGAAGTAGGGCATGCGGTGGTCATTGCTGCCGCCGACAGGTACGTGAGGGCTTGATTTCCGCGTTGGCTGGGGGGTGAACCGGTTTTTGGGCGGACTGCCCCCTACCCCCATGGTTTGTCAACGTGCCGGGGCAGCACTCAAGGGTGGTCAAGGCGCCAGCGCGCGTGCGGCGGTCATGAAGACATGCTTCATCGGGTGAGCACTGGCCAGCAGCACCCGCACCCGGCGGGTGTTGCGCACGATGGCCGCGCCAATCTTGAGCAGCCGTGTTCGGATCGTGGCCGTGCAGGCCTTGGCCAACTCGGTGCCCCGCAGGGCGAGCCGACGCAGGTTGATCATCAAGGTGTAGGCCAGCGCCGCCAGTAACAGCCGCAGCTGGTTGGCCTGGAACCGGTGGCAGCTCGCGCGCCGGCCGAACAAGTCCAACTGTGCCTCCTTGATGCGGTTCTCCGCTTCACCGCGCGCGCAGTACCGACGCTCGTACAGCGCCTTGGGCGTGCCCGGGAGGTCGGTAACGATGAAGCGCGGGTTCGCCCCCTGAGGGCCATGCTCCAGCCGTGCGATCACCCGCCGAGGCCTGTCCCAGGTGCGTGCGGCGTACTCAAACTCGCCGAACATTCGCTGCTTGGTCTGCTTGTGCGCGTACTGCTCGGCCAGCGCCAACTCGGCCAACTCGACCTCCTGCGCCAGGCGCGAGTTCTTCTGCAGCCCAATGACATAGCTCACGTCCCAGCGCTCCAGGCGCTGCAGCACACGAGGCCGGCAGAACCCGGAGTCCGCTCTGACGATGATCTTCGTCTTCGGCCAGGCGCGGCGCAACGGCACCAGCATTCGTTTGATCAGCGCGCTGAGCACACTGGCGGGATCCCGGTCACTGGGGCGCAGCACGCAGGCCAGCAGATCCTGACCGGCGAAGACGTACAGCGGCAAGTAGCAGTAGTTGTCGTAGTAGGCGTGGAAGTGGCCTCGCTCCTGCTCGCCGTGCAACGGCACGTGAGTGGCATCCACATCGAGCACCAGTTCCTTCGGGGCCTTGGCGTGGCTGGCGATGAACTGCTGCATCAGCACTTTGTGCAGCGACGCCGCCTGCGTAGGCGTCGCACCCGTCTCCAGGCGGCTGAGGGTGGGTGCAGAGCCCAGCGGCTCGGCCCGGCCCACGGCAGTCTGCATCACCAGGTCGTGGCGCAACACGTTGTGATCGCACACGTCCGACCAGCCCAGGCACAGGCCGTAGATGCGTTGCGCCAACAGGCTGTGCACGCTGTGCATGACACTGGCGCTGCGGCGGTCGTCACCGAATGCATGTGCTGCCGCACGGGTCAGACCCAGCCGCTCATCGACCTGCCTGAGCAAAAGCACGCCGCCATCACTGACGATGTCCCCGCCATCGAACGAGGCCTCGACCACACGCCTTCCCACCCGTCCAAACTCGACAAGCTCATCGGTACACTTTGGCATCGGCAGTCCTCGGTTGGCATAGGGGTCAGATACCTATGACAACGCGCCTCGGCACGAGGCTGCCGACCCTACCTTCGTGAAAGATCCGGGCTAGGAGCCCGGGCGGCAGAAGGTAGGTCCCTGTCGTCTACGAGCATTGCCCGAGCGTTGATCAAACATGGCCATCAGCTACCGCCCTTACGAACCGCAGCAGGAGATGCTGCTGCCCGCATCGCTGCAGGACTGGCTGCCCAAGGGGCACCTGGCGTACTTCATCAGCGACACCATTGATGCATTGGACCTGGGCGCGTTCTACGCCCGATACTCAGGAGGCGGCGCGCGCAACCAGCCGTTCCACCCGGCGATGATGGTCAAGGTGCTGATCTACGGGTACGCCACAGGCGTGTTCAGTTCTCGCAAGATCGAGCGTCGGCTGCACGAGGATCTGGCGTTCCGGATGCTGGGCGCTGGCAACTTCCCCAAGCACCGCACGATCCGCGACTTTCGTGCCCTGCACTTGAAGGAGTTGTCGGACCTGTTCGTGCAGGTGGTCAAGCTGGCCCGTGAGATGGGGCTGGTCAAGCTGGGCACGGTGGCCATCGACGGCACCAAGATCAAGGCCAATGCCAGCCGCCACAAGGCGATGAGCTACGAGCGCATGCAGCAGGCTGAGGCCGAGCTGAAGGCGCAGATCGACGCGCTGCTGGAGCGGGCCAAGACCACCGACGCGGCCGAAGCCGAAGAGCCGGACCTGGACATCCCCGCCGAGATCGAACGGCGCGAGACGCGGCTCAAGGCCATCGCCGAAGCCCGCGAGCGTCTGGAGCAGCGGCAGCGCGATGCCGACATCGAACGCGGACGCAGCGAGGACGACGAGCGCAAGCCGCGCGACGAGGACGGCAACCCAAAGGGCGGCCGCTACAAGCGCGAGTTCGGCGTGCCTGAGCCGAAGGCGCAGGACAACTTCACCGACCCGGCCAGCCGGATCATGAAGCGCGCCGGTGGTGGCTTCGACCCCTGCTACAACGCCCAGACGGCCGTGGACGACACCGCGCACATCATCGTGGCCGCCGAGGTCGGCAACAACGCGGCTGACGTGGGCCAGTTGCTGCCGATGCTGCAGGCGGTCAGGGACAACGCCGGGCAGGCACCCGAGCAGGCGCTGGCCGATGCGGGCTACCGCAGCGAAGCCAATTTCGCAGGGCTGACAGGTTCACTCACCGAACTGGTCATTGCGCTGGGGCGCGAAGGCAAACGCTGCGCCGAAGTCGATGCCCTGAAGAATCCGCGCACGGCAGAGATGGCAGCCAAGCTGCAGACCGCCGAGGGTAAGGCGGCCTACCGCCGACGCAAGTGGATCGCCGAGCCGCCCAACGGCTGGATCAAGAGCGTGCTCGGCTTCCGGCAGTTCAGCCTGCGAGGCCTGCACCGCGTGCAGGCGGAGTTCAAGCTCGTGTGCCTGGCGCTGAATCTGCGGCGCATGGGCACCATGACGGCAGGATGAGGGCGCACCGATGAGAGAAATCGCCCCGAACATCCGGCTGCAGACGATCCCACAAGGCACCCTGGGCGGTCACAGCGCCTCACGACGTCAACGCGGAGGCGAAACGCCCGCGTCGTGTCCGAAATCGATCAACCGTCAGGGTTCGGCAAATTACTGCCGCCCACACTCCTAGCGCGGATCCCCGTCCACGTAGTACCACCGCCCGCCCGCCCGCAGCCCCACCCCGGCGACGAGGAGCACGACGACGGCCTGCCGCCGCTGCCGGCGCTGGTG
>RDXE01000084.1 GCA_004292755.1 Alphaproteobacteria bacterium | reverse complement strand
CTTCAGATGGGCAAGGCACGACAGGAAATTATCGGTGAGGGTAGGCGGATTGAGGATGCTCGCGACGAGACTGCAGGTAGTCATAATTCTTAGTTATCTGACTAGTGTCTTGAGCTACCATTTGAGCGCATTTGCAGTGGTAATAATGCTCCTAAGTGATGAATCAGTGACATGAGTGTATATCTGTGTGGTAATAATGCTTGAATGCCCGAGCAGCTTTTGTACAACTCTGATATCAACGCCTGCTTCTATAAGAAAAGTTGCCGCCGTGTGCCTGAGCATATGAGGGGTTATGCGGCTCTGAATACCAGCTTCCGTCACCAGACTTTGCAACCGGCGGCGAGCGGAATCTGTTGTTAGCTTCCTCCCAGATATCGAGACGAATAGGTGTCTCGAGTTCCCTATGACTTCTTCCCTTTGTACCAGGAAGCTGTTTAGCATCTCTATTGCACGGTCCGTAGTTATGTAGACTTTGCGCTCACGACTTCCTTTCCCATTGATCATTATACTGCCATCTTCGAGTGTTATGTCATCAATCTTAATCCCGATAAGTTCGCCAATCCTAATTCCTGTCAAAAGTAAAATAATGATCATGACGAGAAGTAGTAAATCATCGTATGATCTATTTACCTCGACATTGCGCTCTGCTGTACTTATTATCGCACTAATCAGGCTTCTCGGGACGCTTTTTGGTAGAGTCAGCGGGAGCTTTAACTTGAGTTTAAGTCGATAGCACGGACTCTGTTCAATCGTGCCGATTTCTTCTAGAAACTGAAACAGCTGTTTAACTGTTGAGTATCGCCGCTTTACGCTACTCATCGAGTGCTTTGAGACAGAGCGTAGATAGCTAACGTAATTTATTACATCTTCTTTTGATATTTCCCGTACAAGGGCTTCAGCACCAAAAAAATTCTTTGCATGCTGAAGGTCAATCTTATACGCAGAGACAGTGTGTTTGGATAGAACCCGCGTCGCGAGACAGTGGTCTAGGAATGACACGATACTCTGACTGAAATTGATGGACACTGCGATTCTCCGGTGACGGTGTCTTTGAAGTGTTATTCCTCATTGCATTTCTTCTAGCAAGCTCTGTAGTAGGCTATTGAATGATGAGTTTCGCCGTTAGATTGACCGTTTGGTAACTTTAACCAATTGAGCGCTGAAGCGATCATGACCTATCGTGACTGCCTCGACCTCTAAGCCGGTAGCGCAATCGAAAAGAGTATCGGCGCGACCGTATCCGCATCCCCACCCCCTTTGGGCGCTCGGAACTTTCCCCAACGAACCAGCCGCATGCAGCCATTGCAGGAGACAAGCTGCGGCTCTGCCTGACAGCATGCCCGCCATGGCTGGACAGTTTCCCGAATCCGAGGCCGCGCGCACCATCCGGCGCGGCGTGATGCGCTGGGTGATGGAGGCCGGGTGGGCTGCCGTGCCGGAGGTGACGCTGGTCACCGGGCGGCGGCTTGACCTGTTGTGTCTGGAGCGCGGCGGTATTCTGACTGCCATTGAGGTGAAGTCCGGACTGGCCGATTTCCGCGCCGATTCGAAGTGGCAGGACTATCGCGGCTATGCCGACCGGTTCGCCTTCGCCGTCGACCGGGAGTTTCCGCTGGCGGTGCTGCCAGAGGATGTTGGCGTGATCCTCGCCGACGCGTGGGGGGCAGAGTGGCTGCGGCCCCCTCCGGATCATCCGCTGTCGGCTGCGCGCCGCAAGGCGATGCTGATTCGCTTCGCCATGATTGCGGGCCGTCGCCTCGCCGCCCCTGGCCTGCCGGACCCTGAAGGAGCCTCTTGATGCAGTTGAGCCGACACCAGCAGGTGGCGTTCGTCGGGTTGATCGTCGGGGGGCTCGCCATCGCGCTCTCGCCGATTTTTGTCCGCCTGTCGGAAGTCGGCCCGACAGCGACGGCCTTCTGGCGGGTGGCCTTAGCGTTCCCGGCCGCACTGCTGCTGGCAGTGGGCGAGGGGCGTGGGATGTGGCCGCGCACGTCCAAGGAAGCGGGCTTGTGCGCCCTCGCGGGGCTCAGCTTCGCCGGGGATCTGATCACTTGGCACTGGTCGATCCACTATACCAGCGTCACCAACGCCACTCTGTTCGCCAATGCCGCACCCATCATCGTAACGCTCGGCGGCTGGTTGCTGTTCGGCCAGCGCTTCAGCCTCACCTTCCTGGCTGGCATGGCGCTGGCGCTGGGCGGGGCGGCCATACTGGTTGGCGTGTCCGTCAATCTTGGCGGCACCGCCTTGATGGGCGATGGGCTGGCGCTGACCACGGCGCTGTTCTACGCGGGCTACTTTCTTGCCGTGAAGCACCTGCGCGCCACCCTCAGCACCGGTGCGGTGATGCTCTGGACCACCCTTGGCACATCGCTGGCCGTGCTGCCCATTGCCTTGGTGAGCGAACCGATGCTTGCGCCGCCCACCCTTTGGGGCTGGGCCGTGGTGGCGGGCCTCGCCCTCGTCAGCCATGCTGGCGGGCAGGGGCTCATCGCCTGGGCACTGGCGTCGCTACCCGCTGCCTTCTCGTCGGTGACGTTATTGATCCAGCCATTGGCGGCAGCACTGCTTGCCTGGGTATTGCTCGGCGAAGCGTTATCCGCCGTCCAAATTGCCGGTGGCCTGGTGTTGCTGCTTGGTATCTATGTCGCGCGACGGGGCTAACGCGTCGCGCACATCACCGGTTAGCGGACGAACAGATGCACTTCGTTGCTGTCCGCCTGGGCCGAGGTGCTGGCGGTCAGAGTCACCCGATCCACCGGTAACCCCATGTCCGACAGGGTCCGCAGCACGGTTTCAGCATTCCGCCGCGCGGCTGTGGAGGACAACGGGCCTTGCCCCTGCGCGCCCCGGGTTGGTGCCACTGCAACCAAATCGAAGCGCGCAGCGGGCTGGCGGTCCAGCGTTTGAGCCACGGCATCGAACAATTGTTGCTGATAGGGCGGGTTCGGTCGGTCGAAGCGAATCACCACCAGGGGCCGACGACCGCCCAGCGCGGTCGGTCCGCTGCCAAGGAAAGTGGAAGAGGGGGCGGCACTGGGCGCGCTGAGCGAGCCGCCGCCCAAACCACCACCCAGGCTACCCCCGCCAAAGCCCGCACTGGTGCGATTGGCAAGGGTCCCGCCCAGCAACTCACCATTTTTCACGGCGACCGCCAGCGTGTTGAGTGTCCGCCGCTCGTTGCTGACATAGGCCGTCTGGCGTTGCAGATCGTCCGACACTTCATTCAGCAACCGCTCGATACCAACCACCGTGCGGTTCACCTCGTCTTGGATCAGCGCCAGCAGGCGGTGATCTTCGTCCACGGCGCCGGTCAACCCGAAGGTGGCGCGCACGGCCTCCAACAAGAAGCTGGCGAACGAGGCTGTGGAGGAAATCTGACCCGACAGAGTGTTCAGGCGGTTCACATCATCGCCGATGCGATCCAACTCCCCCTGAGCTTCGGCCCATTGGCGAGTGAGAATTGGATTGCCCGGCGTGGTGCCGATTTGCAGGCGACCATTGATGCCAGCCACCAGTTGGAAATAGCGCTGACCTGCCCCCAGGGAGTTGCGCCGAATCTCCTGCAACGCCCCAGATTGTTCGCCCAGCAGCGTTTGCAGCCGGACCGTGTCGCCGCGCAGCTGTTCAGCGCGCTGACCGACAAAGGTTGAGGATGGCGCGCCAGCGGGCAGCGCAATCGGCTGGATTTGCACCGCGGGGCGCGGACCCGGCGGAGGAGCGGCCTCAACAGGCTGTCCGCCACCACGCTCTCCCACCAGGGTCGGAGCCAGCGCATCCAGCGCTGAGCACCCGGCCAGCAGGGTTGCGATCAATCCGGGAACAGCAATCGACTTCAGCGCACGCATCGCCACCACCAGCGTCAAGAGGCCTCACACACCATCGAACCGGCGTCCCGGTTGCCGTATGTCTTTGTTTTTGTTCAGTGTCTCAAACGGCGGGGGGGACTCTATCGGATGGCACCAGGGTTTCCAAGGTTGATTTGCTGCGTGATTGCCACACGAGCGTGGCAGCGATGCATCGCTGCCACAAATGTCGGCCATCCTTGAAAAAACTGTTGCCAGGGCCGGGAGCCCTGGCTAGTGTCCGCGGCCTGCGACGCGCCCGTAGCTCAACTGGATAGAGCACCAGACTACGAATCTGGGGGTTAGGAGTTCGAATCTCTTCGGGCGCGCCACTCTCCCTTCTCTGATCGCTTGGTGGCATGGCGTGCCACTCCGTGGCCTCAGCCTGTCTTGCCCTGCGCCCAGGCCTGCTTCTTGCGATAAATCGTTGACGCGTTAATGCCCAGGAACACGGCCGCGCGTGGCACATTGCCATCGCACAGGGCGAGCGCGTGTTCGATGGTGTCCCGTTCGACCATCCAGAGTGGACGAATGCGGGAGGCAAGATCGGCAGTTTCCAGCGGCGCGCCGTCGGTTGGGCGTGGTTCGAAAGCGCGCACCTCGGCTGATTTCGCTGGCTGACGGGCGGTGCTGCGGCGCTGACCGCCCAGCATGGCAATGGCCCGGCGCAGCATGTCGGCCGTCGCCATATCGCCATCATTGAGCACGACGAGATTGCGCAGCACGTTTTGCAGCTCGCGCACATTGCCCGGCCAGTCATAGTCCAACAGGGCCGCTTCGAAGCCCGCGTCCAGGCGGAGGGTGGTCTTGCGCTCTTCCTTCGCGAAGGCGGGGATCAGGCGACGGGCAATCTCCACCACATCGCTGCCGCGGTCGCGCAAGGGCGGCAGGGTCAGGGGAATCACGCACAGGCGGTAATAGAGGTCCTCGCGAAACCGCCCCTCCTCAATCTCAACCAGTGGATCGCGGTTGGTTGCCGCGACGATGCGCACATCGGTTTTGATGGCACGGTCCGAGCCAACCGCCTGCACCTGCCCGGTTTGCAGAAACCTCAGCAGCTTGGCCTGCAAGCCAATGTCCATCTCACCGATTTCATCCAGGAACAGGGTCCCGCCATCCGCCGAGACGGCGGCCCCATCGCGCGCGCCCGTTGCACCCGTGAACGCCCCCTTCACATGGCCAAACAGCTCGGATTCGATCAGGTCCTTCGGGATCGCCGCACAGTTAAGCGTGATGAAGGGTCGGTTTGCGCGACGCGACAGGGCGTGAACGGCCGCTGCACACAGTTCCTTGCCGGTGCCACTTTCCCCGGTGACGAACACCGGAGCCTTGGAGGCAGCCGCACTCTCCAGAATTCGATAGACCGCCTGCATGGCGAGGGACGAGCCAATGAACCCCTGGAAATCATCCCGCACGATCTCGCGCCGGATCGTCTCCACCTCCTGGCGAAGGGCTGCAGTTTCCAGAATGTTGCGAACGGTGACGCGCAGCCGGTCAGCGGTGAAGGGCTTCACCAGAAAGTCCTTCGCGCCAGCGCGCATGGCATCCACGGCTGTGCGGACCGAGCCATGGGCTGTCACCGCGACGGCCGGCAAGTCCAGCCCCTGCTCGCGAATCCAGCCCAGCAGATCAAGCCCGGAGCCATCGGGCAGTTGCACATCCACCACCACGGCAGCGGGTGCCACGTCTGGAATCAGCCGCCGCGCGGCAGCAATGGATCCAGCGGTGGCAACCCCAATCCCCTCGCCGCCGAGGTATTCCTGATACAGGAACGCCATCGCCGGGTCGTCTTCAACAATCAGCACCGCCGGCTGTGATGCCTTGGTCATCGCATCCAATCCCTCCTGTACGGTGGTAGTGTGCCACATCTCAGGGGGTGATGGGGGGTCGTCTCACGGCTCAACAGAGAGTAGTGTCGCGGGCCTTGCGCCTGTCCAATCCAGGAGTAAGCTTCGCCGACCGGTTTACGGATGAAAGGCTTCGGAATGTTCCGCGCACGGCTGATCGCTTGCACTATCGCTGCAGCCCTATTGGTGGGATGCGCCGGGCCTTCGCTGCCTCCTACCCCCGCGCCAACCACGGCAATCAACCCGGCAGAAGGCTACCGTCTGGAGCCGGGGAATCGCGTGCGGGTGCTGGTGTTTGGCGAAACCAACCTGTCGGGCGATATGCAGGTGGATGGGGCGGGTAACATCTCGATGCCCTTGGTCGGCAACATCCCCGCCAGCGGCTTGACCAGCGTGGAATTGGCGACACGGGTGGAGGAAACCCTTAAGCGCGACAATTTCCTGCGGGAACCGCGGGTCAGTGTCGAAGTGATGACCTTCCGACCGTTTTACGTGTTGGGGGAGGTGCGTTCGCCCGGGGAGTTTCCGTTCACGCTCGGCATGACGGTGTTGAGCGCGATCGCCCGCGCTGGTGGCTACGACTATCGCGCCCGCGAGGGCGAGGTTGTGCTGGTCCGCGTGACCGGGGGCGAGCAGCTGGAATACCGCGCGACGGAACGCACACCAATCCAGCCGGGTGACATCATCCGCGTGTTGCAGCGCCGCCTGTAGGCGAGGGGTCTGGTGGGTCCGGTCCTGATCACCGGGGGGGCCGGGTTCATCGGCAGGCGTTTGGTCGCCCAGTTGGTGGACCGCGGCTGGCCGGTCCGGCTGGTCGATGATCTCTCGGTCGCCCGCGACTTCCCGGCATGGCCAGGGGTGGACTGCCAACACCTGGACATCCGTGATCCCGCGGCGATGGCAACCGCCTGTGCCGATGTGGAGGCTGTGGTGCATCTGGCAGCACTGCACCACATTCCGACCTGCCGGGCAGAGCCGCGGCGGGCCGTCGACATCAACATCGTTGGCACTCAAACCGTGCTGGATGCCATGCCTCGCGGACGCGTGGTGCTGGCCTCGACCGGTGCTGTCTATGCCTGGCAGGACGGCCCATTGGGTGAGGACGCACCACTCGACCCCAGCGACATTTATGCAGTAACCAAAGCAACCAACGAACGCCAAGCTGCCTTGTGGGCTGAGCAACCGCAGCGCAGCCTGCGCATCGCCCGCATCTTCAACGTGATCGGACCAGGGGACCCCAATGGTCATCTGATCCCCGATGTGTTGAACCGGCTGGCCGCGGCACCGACCGATGGGTCCGCTCTTGCGCTCAAGGTCGGCAATCTGGCGCCCCGCCGCGATGTGATCGATGTGGAAGATGTGGCATCGGGCTTGGTGCATCTGTTGAGCGATGCAGACGGCCCCGACGCACCGACCGTCTATAACCTCTGTTCGGGGCGAGAGGTGGATGTGCGCACCTTGATCGAAACCTTGGCCGCCTGCCGCGGCATCCCTGTGCGCCTGACGCCCGACCCAGCGCTGATGCGCAGCGGTGATCGACCAAGCCAATGGGGCAACCCTGAGCGCATGGCGGAGCGGTTTGGCTGGCGGGCCACACGCTCCCTGGCGGACAGCTTGACCGCGATCGTGCGCGCAGGCGGCTAAACCCATGCGGCTGGCCCCGCCTCTTGGTGCCTGTCGCATCTGTGGTGCCACGACGGAGCAATCGGTGATTGGACGGGAGCGGCTGGTCGGCACCGGTCAGCGTCTGATCCGGTGCGGCGTCTGCGCCGGAGGGTGGCTGGACCCACCTCCAACCCCTGGATCGCTGACCCAGTTTTACACCAACCACTACCGGCACGTGTTCACCGCCGAAGCGGCCGAGACATACGACGCCGCATTTTTCGCGAGCTTGCGCGCCCGCCGCGTGGCCCTTGCCCGAGCGCAGCGCTGGCTGCCGGCAGTACCGCCCGGTGGCCGGATTCTGGAGGTTGGCTCCGGCTTTGGCGCTGGGCTTGCCGTCATCGCAGCCGAGCGGCCTGATCTCGAGCTGCTGGCGGTGGAGCCGGATGTCACCCATCGCACCCAGGGACTGACCGGGGCCGCCGTCACCTTCCTGCCGCTCGAGGCTGTGGCGGCTGCGGGACCCTTCGATGCTATCCTGCTGTTCCATGTGCTGGAGCATGCAGAGGACCCGGTCGCCTTGCTGGCCCAGCTCAGCACCTGCCTTGCACCGGCGGGGGCGCTGGTGGTTGAGGTGCCAGACGCAGGGAGCCCGTGGGGCGCATGGTCCACGGTGCACGCAGCCCATCTGTCTCTGCTCACCGATGCTGCACTGGATCGACTGAGCCAACGGGTCGGACTCGCCATCGAGGACCGGCAGCCGGTGCTGACGGGCACCTTGTTCCGGCGCCTGGTGCGCGGTGAGGCTGGCGCGGTGCCGTCAGTCGCACCAGCACTAGCCGCCTTCGATCAGGCCTGGGCTGGCGCCCGCGACACCGGCGGTCAGCGCGTTCGACGGTGGATGAAGCGCTGGGCCGTGCGTCTGGTTGGTCCTCAGCGACTGGGAGCATGGCAGCGCCGTCGATTGGGCGAGGCGACGGACCGTGCGTTGGAGGCCGAGCGCGCCAAACCTGCCGACTGGCCCCCCCGCCAGTGGTTCCTGGGCTTGCCCCTCGACGGGTTGACGCGCGAGGCGACGCTCGCCGCTGCAACGACTGCGATCCGCACGCGTGCACCCTTGCTGCACGCGGATGTCAATGTCGCTAAGCTGATCCAGGCCCAAACCGATCCCGTCCTGGCGGAGGATGTCGCCAGTGCCGATCTCATCTCAGCCGATGGCATGGGGGTGGTGTGGGGTGCGCGGTTGCTGGGCCTCACCGTGCCTGAGCGGGTGACAGGTATCGACTTGATGGCTGACGTGATCGCCGCGTGCGCACGGCACGGGTGGCGCCCAGCCATCCTAGGTGCTGAACCAGCGGTGCTGGCCGCAGCCGAGGCCCATTTCCGCGCCAAGCACCCTGCGCTGGAGTTTGCGATCTGCCACCACGGCTACTTCCCCCCCGACGAGGAGGCAGCGGTGATGGCCCGCATTCAAGCGGCCAAGCCAGACTGCTTGTTCGTCGCGATGCCATCCCCCCGCAAGGAACGCCTGTTGGCACGGTGGCACCGCACCCTGGGCATTCCCTTCGTTATGGGGGTTGGGGGATCGGTCGATGTGTTTGGCGGCAAGGTCCGCCGCGCGCCGCTGTGGATGCAACGCCACGGGCTGGAATGGGCGTATCGCTTCGCCCAAGAGCCGCGACGGCTTGGATCGCGCTACGTGGTCACCAACTTCTGCTTTGCGGTATTGGTGATGATGGCATGGCTAAAGCGCCGTCTGCGCACCTGACGGTTGCCCACACGGCAAGAAAGCGAGTATACAAAGGGGCTTTGACGACGTCCGCGTTCGGAAGGACCCTTGCCATGCGTGCCGCTCTGCTGATTCCAGTGTCCGCTGCCTTGATTGCATCATCGGCCCTGGCCCAGACCGCACCGGGCTCCGTGGGCTCAGCTCCGCCAGCCCAGCTGGCGCAGGCGGCACAGGCTCTTCCGCCGCTGGTTGGTCAAATGGCGCAGGCGGAGGCGATTTTGAACGCCAACCCGCAACAGGCCATCACCGTCGCCCGGCAGATTCTTCAGCAAGCGCGTGCCGCGCTGCAAGCGAACGTCAACCCGGCCGCGGCGCAACAGCTGTTGACCACTGCTGCACGCATTTTTGCGTCCCCTGCAGCCCAACGGGTGCAGGCGGAGACAGTGGGAGAACTGGCAACCCTGACGGTGCAGATCGCCCAGACGGCGCTGCCGCCAGCAGCCGTGGCAAGCATCGCCGGTGCCGCTGTCACCACGGCTGAGCGGTTGCTGGCAACCTCGCCCAACACAGCCGTCGATTTGGCTGGTGTCGCTTTACAGGCGGTGCAGTCGCAGCCACCTCAGCAGGCAGCACCGCAGCAATCCTTGAACGTGGCCGTCGTCGCCGCCCGCATTCTGGTGGCGCCTACGGCAAGTGTGGTCACGCCGGAGCGCCGCGCTGGGGTGATGACCCAGGTGGTCGCGTTGGCAACCAGCCCCGTTGTGTATGCGGCATCGCCCACCAACGCGCTGCAAGCGATGGCCAACGCCTACACTGCCAGCCGGGCGGCCGACATGCTGGCCGCCAGCCCGGGCACGAGCCAAGCCCTGACCCAGCAATTGACCCAGTTCTCCGCCGACTCCAACGCCAGCCAAGTGAACCCCAGCAACTCGGCGCAGGTGGGCCAAATCCTGGGTGGTGCGGCGACGATCGAGACCACCGGCGCCCGTCGCGAAGCTGACCTGCCGCCGCCGCGTGATGAGACACGGGTGTTCACCGCCAGCCCAACCTGAGTCCCGCCCTCTGGACCTCGTGTCCAGCATCCAGGCCAGCCTGCCCACCGATGCGATGACCCGCATCCTCGCGGCAGTGCGTGGCGAGCCGACCGATCTGACGGGTTTGGCACCGGCCCTGGTTGCCCATCGCGTGATCCGATTGGTTGATCTCTCCGGCCAGACCGACCCCGCCCTGGGGGAGGCCAGTCGACGGGCGGCCCTGCGCTGCCTGCAACAAGCAGCTGACGTCGTGCGGGTGATTGCGGCCTTCCAGCAGGCTGGCCTGTGGGTGCGCGCGCTCAAGGGACCAGCGCTGTCGCAAACACTCTACGGCACACCCGACCGCCGGGCGTCCACTGACATCGACATCCTAGTTGCCCGCACCGACCTCGCGGCAGCGCTGCAGGTCATGCGCGGGCTTGGCTACGATCAACCGCCCTTCGATGCCGCAGACGTGCCACGCCTGTTGGCGACGGGCAAGGATGTTGGCCTCAAAGGCCAGCAAGGTCAGACTCCCGTCGATCTGCATTGGGGTTTGGCCCCAGTGGAACGCTCCCTGCCGGTTGACTTGTTGGCATCGGAACCAGCAGCGATGGTGCGCTTGGCGGGAACTCCCATTCCCGTGCTGTCGCCGACTGCCAGTTTGCTCTATTTGATCCACCACGGCTCGCGGCACCTATGGTTCCGCCTGCTCTGGCTGACGGATATCGCGGCGTTGCAGAAGTCCACTGCTGTGGACTGGCCCTTTTTCTTGCACACTGCAAAATTTCTTGGAATGATGCCAGCGATATCAGTCACATTCGCACTTACCGAAAGGCTTCTAGGAACTCAAAATCCACCCGAGCTTGCTGCTCACGTCAGAAATATCCCTAGTAAAGACTTCGATCTATCTGTTTTCGCCTTATCGGATCCACTACCTAAAGATGATCATCATTTAGTCCAAAGGGTTGGGGCCTTTAATTCCCTCCTCTGGAAGCTAAGGAGTCAGAATAGACCTGCGATACAGATGGCAATGCTCTCGTATTTTCTTCAACCCACCGAGCGGGACCGTAGCGTGATCGCTCTCCCAGGTGCCTTGTCGGCTCTCTATCCTCTGGTCCGGTTGAGCCGGTTGGCTTGGCAGTCGTGGCGACGGTGATCCGCGACCTGGGTCAGCTGTGGCAACTGGTTGGCGCTGTCGCAGGCGCGCGGCGGTGGCGGCTCGCAGTGTTGATCATCCTTGGCGCGGTCGCCGAAGGGGCTGGATTGGCAGTGCTGGTGCCAGTTGTTCAAGCCCTTGGCATCGGCGGGCTGGAAACCGGGTGGCCGCTACCCCTGGCGCTTGGGGTTGGAGTCGCGATCTCAGTTGCGGCGGCGGTCATCATCGCTCTGCGGTCCTTTGCGACCACTGACCTGCGCCTCGCCGTGGTTGACCATTTGCGCCTGCAGTTGCACCAGGCTTGGCTGCAGGCGGACTTAGCCACTCAGGCCGCGATCGGACCCGCGCGCATCACCGACGCCGTGATCCAGGAGGTTGGGCGCACTGGCCTTGCCATGGAGGCGCTGACCCGCGTCGCCAGCTTCGGCGCCGTCGCACCCGTGTTGCTGGTGCTGACAGTGCTGCTATCGCCAGCTCTGGCCGGTGCCGCGCTGCTGTTTGCTGTCTGTCTGATACCGCTGGCGATCGCGGAGCATCGGCGTGCCCGTCGGATCGGCCTGACCCTGTCCAAGGCAGGGCAGCGGATGCAGGGCTGGCTGGCCGATGATTTGAGCCTGCGCCGCGCGATCAAAAGCTATCGGCTGGACCCCGTGCGTCACGCCGGGTTCCTTGATGCCGCGCGGGCCATGACCGAGGCACAGCGCATCAGCTTGGCCGAGAGTGTGCTGGGTCGGCTGGCAACTCGCGTCGCGGCAACGCTGGCGTTGGCCGGCTTGATTCTGGGTGCGGTCAGCGTGATCGCGACACCGCTGGCGGAGGCACTGGTGGTGGCGCTGGGCTTTGCCCGGCTGGCACAGATCACCCTCGCCCTTCTGGACGCATGGCGCCAGGTGTCGGCTGGATTGCCGGGATATCTCAGCTATGCCGCGACGCTCGCCGCCTGCCGCGCTGGGGCCGAGCCTGCCCCCGTTGAGCCAGCGCCGCGCCTGACGACGCACCTTGCCTTCCAGGCTGTTCGTGTCGCCTATCCCGGCGGTGTCACCGTCGGTCCGATCACGCTGCGCTGGCCTGCCCGGCATCTGATCCTGCTGACTGGTCCCTCGGGTGTTGGCAAGTCCACGCTGGCCGATGTCGCCCTCGGCCTCGTTGAGCCGTCCAGCGGATGCTTGCTGATCGACGACCAGCCAGTCCTGGGCGGCACGCGCGCGGCCTGGCGCCAACACACGGCCTTGGTGCCGCAAGACCCAGCACTCTTCGACGGGACGATTGGTGAAAACCTGCGGCTGGTCGCCCCAACGGCCTCGCACGACGACGTGTGGGCGGCGCTGCGGGACGCCCAGGCTGAGTTCGTTGCCCGTCTGCCGCGCGGATTGGAGAGCCCAGTGGGCATTCGCGGCGAACGTCTGTCGGGTGGGGAGCGCCAGCGCATTGCCATTGCCCGCGCCTTGCTGCGCTCCCCGGATTTGTTGGTGCTCGACGAGCCGACGGCCGCCCTTGATGCGACCAGTGAGGCGGCAATCTTTACCCTTGCCCTCTCCCTCACCCAACGGTGCACGGTCGTGTTGATCACCCACCGGAGCGATGCTGTTCCCGGCGACGCCCGCATCCACCGGGTGGATCTGGGCTAACCGCCCGTGCTCCTGTCTGATCGTGGTTTACTCGACGCGAAGCGGCAGGTCGGCTGGGTCTGAGTCGCGGATATCCAGGCTGGCAGGCCCGCGCACCAGCGCCGGTGTGCCGGGGATCGGGTCAACCAAGCGCAGGTTGGACAGCCGCACGCGCGAGGTCAGCGCACCAGCAAAGCTGATCGGCGCATCCGTCCCGCCGCAGCGAACCATGTGCACGCCCGACGCCACCAAATCCTCAATCCGGTTCTCAACCGTGGTGCCAAAGCCCGCAAGGGCGAGGGTGGCATCGCTGACCAGCAAGGCCTCAATTCGGACGTGCTGGGCTGCTGCTACCCGCACAGCACACTCGAGTGGGCGGGTGATGGCGCTCACACGGTTGTTGGCCACCAACACACCACGGCTGCCGCGATCAATCCCAATGCTACGCCAGCCGAAGCCAGCGATGCTGTTGTGGGTGATGGCGATATCCTCCTGCGTGCCCGGATTTTGAAAATTCACCAGCAGGATGCCCGCCTGATCCGGCATATGGCCGGTCTCCACCAGCACATTGCCGGTGATCACCCCGCGGCGACTGCCATCGCGGATCAACATGGCCGAAGACCCCGGCGCGCCGGAGCGTACGTGAATGTGATTGCCCGCGATGCGAAAGCCATCGACGTGGTTCAGTTCAATGCAGGCATCAATGCTGGTGTCGATCTCGCAGCGATTGTCGGCGATGGTCACACCACTGATCGCAGCCGCGGGATGCTCCGCCAGCACATAGATGCAGTTCTGAAATCGCGTTGCCGTGGGCACCCCGGTGAACCGGTTGCCGACAATCCGCACACCCCGCCGCATCCGCCCCGCGCGGGTGCCGCCGTTGATGTAGACGCCAGGCACATTGCCATTGTGCTCAAACACACACTCCAACACGGCAATGTCTTCCAGTGCCTGATCTTCATCGGTCGGGGCGGGGCCAATCACCACGCCACCGCCGCCTGTATCGTCGGTCGCGTGTCGCGAGCGCCCCTCGCCCAACTGGGCAAACCGACACCGAAGCAGTGTGATCTGGCGGACATCCCCGCGCAGATAGAGGCCAAAGCAAGACTGCCCCGTGCGATCCCTGGTGGTCTGAACCGGCTGATTGCCAACCACGCCGAGGTCGATCATCTGCCAATCGGTTAGCGTACCGCTGCCGTGGATGGCGTTGAACGGCGGCGTGAGGTTGTCCGGGCCAAGGGTGATTTCGCTGATGCTCGCCCCCGCGCCTCGCCACACTTGGCCCGAGCGGGGAACCAACGGCCCACCAATGCGATAGCGACCGGGTGGAAACACCACATGGCGCGCACGATCAATCACCTGTTGCAGGGCGGGGCGATCATCGGTGATGCCATCACCCACTGCCCCGGCGCTACGAACGTCCGCTTCGCCTTCCAGCACGACAGCGCGGGCGGCGGGCGGCCACCACAGCAGCGGTGCCGCACCAATCATAACCCGGCGTCGCGATAACCAACCCGGTGCCGTCATGGCTAGAACCCGCCTGGATGATCCACCAGGAAGGCCGCCTCAGCCTCGGTGGTCGGGCGGCCCAACACGCGGTTGCGATGAGGGAAGTGACCAAACCGCAGCACCACCTCGGCATGGCGACGGGCAAAATCGATCACCATGTCCGCCCACGGCTCCCCGGCCAGAGTGGTGTGGAGGGCCACACTCTCCGCTTGCACGGTAGGCGATTCAGAATGCTGCCACGGCAGATAGAAAAACCAGCGCTGGATCGGGGACAAGGCACGGTCGGTGCCCGCTTCCACATGGCGCTGGGCGATCGCCAAGGCTTTCGCATCGCTGGCAAATGCCTGGGGCGAGCCACGAAACAAGTGGCGGGGCGCTTGATCCAACAGCAGCACGAGCGCGAGAGCACCCTCGGGCGTCTCGGCCCAGCCATCCCACACACCGGACGCTGCGAGGGCGTGAGGGTCTGCCCACACCGCCCTCACCTGCGAATCGAAGGCGGCCCCACCCTCGAACCACACCTGCCGTGGGGTATGCGGCGGCGGTCCGAACCAGAAGTCCAAGATCGCCGCCGGGCTCATGGCATCAACCGTCCGCGTTGATGCGACCGATGATCTCGGTCAGCAGGGCCTCAGCGTTTTCATTGGGAACCTGACAGGTGCCCGCCGCCGCGTGGCCGCCGCCGCCATACTCCAGCATCAGCGGGCCGACATCGGTCTTGGAGGTGCGATTAACAATCGACTTACCGACTGCAAACACCGTGTTCTGCTTCTGCGGCCCCCAAATCACATGGATGGAGATATTCTGCTCCGGATTCAGTGCGTAAATCATGAAGCGGTTGCCAGCATAGATGGGATCTTCGTCACGCAGATCCAGAACAATGCAATTGCCATGGATGGTGGTGCAGCGCCGAAGCTGTTCTTTGAACAGGGCTTCCTGCTCAAAGTACAAATCGACCCGCTCTTTGACATCCGGGAGTTCCAGAATCCGCTCGATCGGCTTCTCAGCACAGTAGTCGATCAGATCCATCATCAGCTGATAGTTGGAGATGCGGAAGCTGCGGAACCGACCGAGACCGGTGCGGGCGTCCATCAGGAAGTTCAGAAGCGTCCAGCCCTTTGGATGCAGAACGTCATCCAGGCTGTACTGCGCCGAATCGCCCTGATCGACGGCGTCGATCATATCGTCCGGGATGGTGAGAAACTGCATCTTGCCGCCGTAATAATTGTAAATCACCCGGGCGGCCGATGGTGCATCTGGGTCGATGATATGGTTATCCCGCTTGCCGACCCGCAAGGTTTCAGACAAGTGATGGTCAAAGGCGAGGTGGCAGCCTTCAACGTAGGGCAGGTTGGTGGTGATGTCCCGATTGGTGATCGGCACCAATCCGTCCTGCATGTCCTTCGGGTGGACGAACTTTATCTCGTCGATAAGGCCGAGATCTTTCAGCAGGACGGCGCACACGAGGCCGTCGAAATCGCTGCGCGTGACCAGCCGGAATTTCTGCTGCGACATGTGAGGGTGGCTCCCTGCCCGGTTTTGCTGGATGGTTCGCCAAATCGCCGCCGCATGCAAGCCTGCCTTCGCGCCTGCATCAACTCCACGCGGAAAAGCCCGCTGCCTCGGCTGTCCGCCACGGCGTGGCGACCCTCGCGGCCGGGGCCGGACAATCTGACGCGTGGGCGCCCGGCAGATAGCCAAGGCTCAACAGAAACTCACC
>RDXE01000045.1 GCA_004292755.1 Alphaproteobacteria bacterium | reverse complement strand
CCCAGCCCTGGTGGCGCCGGACCAAATCACCGCGGTGGTCCAATGGCTTGCGCGTGAAGGATAGCTGTTGGTGAGCGAGGATTTGGCCGAGGCCCGGCGTCTGGCTGCCAACGGGATGGCGGACGGTGCACTCGCGCGGTTTGATCGGCATCTGCGCGACCATGCCGATGATGCAATCGCCGTTGAGGAGCGGCGACGGCTGCTGATCGCCGTCCTGCACCGCGCTGTGCGTGAGCATGCTGCGGGCCGGTTGCACAGTGCCCGTCTGGATCTCGATTGGCTGTTGGAGCATGAGCCGGACCTGCCCAACCTTGCTGCGGCTGCGGGGTCGCTTGCCACGGCAGAGGCTCGGTTTCTAGACGCGCAGACCCTCTTTGCCCGGTGTGACCTGGCCGCGAGCGCGGACGTCGGCCTGCTGGCCAATGCTGGCCAGACGGCACTGGCTTGTGGCGATGGCGAGCAGGCGGTGGCATTGCTGCAACGGGCGGTGGCGCTGGCGCCAACGCTGGTGCCTGTGCGCCTTCTGCTGGCGGCCGCACTGGTGGCAAGCGGGCGCTGGGTTGAGGGGTTTGAAGAATTCGAGGCTCGGCTGGACAGTGCAGGCTATGCCCACGCCTTAAAGCCCGCCACGCCGGTGTGGGATGGCACGCCGCGTGCGGGCCAGCGCCTCGTGTTGCTGGCTCAGCAAGGCTTTGGTGACGCGATCCAGATGCTGCGCTACCTGCCGCTGCTGACCAGCGCAGGCATGATCGTGAGCGTGGCAGCGGCCCCGCCGCTTCATCGCTTGATCGCTCCGCTGGCGGATGTGAGCGGACTGGACGCTCTGCCGCCCCACGATGTCTGGCTGGATATCATGTCTTTGCCCCATCGCTTTGCCACCACACCGGAAACGGTGCCGCCAGCCCCCTACCTGTCTGTGGCGGAGCGGGAGGTTGCACCTTGGCGCGATCGCCTTGCCCATCTGCCGGGCCGACGGGTTGGATTGGTGTGGGCGGGCAGCAGCCATGGCGGCTCCCCCCTGCTCGCCGCCCTTGACCGCCGCCGCTCCTTGCCGACCGCGGCCTTGAGTCGTCTGCCGCAGGAGGGGATCAGCTGGGTCGCCCTGCAACCCGACCGCCCCGTGCCCCGCGGCGCCCCGATCCACCCCGTCCCCGGCCCCGTGCGCGACTTCGCGGACACTGCCGCCCTGATGATGGCGCTGGACGCCATCGTTTCCGTCGACACGGCCGCAATCCACGTGGCCGGCGCCCTCGGCCGCCCGGCCGTGCTGCTCAACCGCTTCGACAGCTGCTGGCGCTGGGGACTGCGGGGGACGACAACACCGTGGTACGCAAGTGTGACGATCCGTCGCCAGGAACGGCCGGGGGAGTGGGGGGTGGGGTTACTTGGGGACGTTTAGACCGAGTTTTCTGAGCTTTGGGTGGATTTCGGTCTGCTCTAGCAACCATCGCTCCATTGCCGCCGAGTAGAAGAAAGCCGCTGGTGACGCTAACTCCTCCCAAGTGTCAACATCTTCAACATCCGGGGCGAGTATTAGGCCAACGTCATGTTCTCGGCACATTTGGAGGATTCGGTCCTCTTCCTTGTGGTTAGAGAATTCAGGGTGTGTCATATTACAAATAAAGAGATAGTTTGATGGTACTAGAAGACGATGCACCGCAGCTTCTGCTACAGCTTTTACAGAGACCCCTTTTGGTATTTTTACCTCAACAGTATGTACAAATGGTTCTTTTGCGCCGGTCAGAACACTTTCCCACAAACCTACTGCAATCAAGTCTGGTCTGGAAAAGTGTCCTCCTGTATCTCTACGACCTTTTGAAGAGATATTGGCTACTGCATAACGGCGTTCAGGTTCAATTTCCTGCAGGAAAACTGGTAAATTCTCTTCAATCACAGGATAGAAATACGATTCGTGTTTCGAATTTGGATCGATTATTGCGTCTTTGAGCTGCGAAGCACGCCATTTCCAAACACCACCTCCGCCTCCTCCAGTTTTCGTGATGAGGCCGCAAGATTTGAGATCATCCAGATCTGAGATGTATCGGTCATGGTTATCGTCATCGACGTCAAGATGCCATAGTACTTCATTGTGTGAAGCCGATGTATCTTGGCTATCAGGGATTTCTTTATGCTCGGATATGGAAATCAAATCCTTCAAGAGCCAATTTTTGCGCATCATAGTCAGCATCGGACCCTCCAGTGTGTGACGCGAACATAATCACTGATCGAGAAATCTGCAATTTGCCCTGGAAGTAAAGCCTCTAAGCTATAACCTGTATCCATAAGCGCTTTTCGCGTTTGTCGGGAGTTCTTCGCTTGGCGTCATCCTCCGCAGTGTCAGTTTCCCGTCTCCCCTTCCGCCCTCGCTTCCCGTGGATCGGGGGTGATCTCCAGACGTTGCGCCAAGTTCTCAAGCCGGGACCGCAGGTCGTCGGGCCGGGGACCGAGCGGCGGGTTGTCCCCCTAGGGGATGGCGACGCCCTGGTGGTGGCGATTGATCGGCCAGCGCAGCAGCGCCACCCAACCCTGGTGCTGGTGCATGGCTTAACCGGGTGTGAGGGCTCGCCGCCGGTGATTGCGACGGCGCGGGCGGCTGTGCTGCGCGGGCATGCCGTCGTGCGGGTCAATCTGCGCGGGGCGGGGCCGTCGGCGCCGCTCTGTCGGGGGACCTATCATGCCGGTCGGGTGGAGGATTTGGCCAGTGTGCTGCAGGCCCTCGCCGCTGACCCCGCCGCTGACCTTGTCGCACCGGGGGTGGTGCTGCACGGCATCTCCCTCGGGGGCAATCAAGTGCTGAAGCTGGCGGCTGAGCCCTCCTCAGAGAGCCGGGTGCGGGCGGTGGTCTCGGTCTCGGCACCGATTGACTTAAGGGCGGCGAGCAAGCGTTTTCTGGCGCCACGCAACTGGCTTTATCACCGCTGGCTGCTGGGGCGGATGAAAGCTGCGGCAATGCCCTGGTCGCCCGCAGAGGCTGCCGCCATCGCCAGCGCCAACACCGTGTGGGAGTTCGATGATCGCTTCATCGCTCCCCGGCACGGCTTCGACGGGGCGGAGGATTACTATGCCCGCTGCTCGGCCGCACCGTTGGTGCCCACCATCCAGTGCCCAGCCCTGTTGATCCATGCGGAGACCGACCCCTGGATCCCAGCCGATGCCTACCACGCGCTGTCCCCAGCGACGGGACTCACCGTGCTGGTGGCACGCGATGGCGGGCATGTTGGCTTTCATGCCGCAGGGTCACCCGAGGCGTGGAGTGACCGCCAAACCTTCGCTTGGCTGGCAGCCCTGGGCCTCAGCGCGCCAACGCCGCCGCCACTCGATGTGCGGCGTAGGTGAGGATGCCGTCAGCGCCCGCGCGGCGGAAGCAGAGCAGAGCCTCCAGCATCGCGCGATCACGGTCGAGGCACCCGGCAGCGGCAGCGGCTTCGATCATCGCGTACTCGCCAGAGACCTGATAGGCGAAGGTGGGCAGGGCAAACTCTCGCTTCACCCGCGAGACGATGTCCAGATAGGGCAGGCCTGGCTTCACCATCACCATGTCGGCGCCCTCGCCCAAGTCGAGGGCGACCTCACGCAAGGCTTCGTCGGTGTTGGCGCTGTCCATCTGATAGGTGGACTTGCTCGCCCCCTTCAACGTGCCCGACGAGCCGACGGCATCGCGAAACGGCCCATAGAAAGCCGAGGCATACTTGGCGGCATAGGCCATGATCAGCACCTGCTCATGACCCGCCCGGTCCATCGCCTGACGGATCGCACCGATGCGGCCATCCATCATGTCCGACGGCGCAATCACGTCGGCCCCCGCCTCGGCTTGCACCAGGGCCTGCTGCACCAGCACGGCGACGGTTGCATCATTGGCGATGCGGTCATCAATCAACAGCCCGTCATGGCCGTGGGTGGTGTAGGGGTCGAGGGCGACGTCACACATCACGCCGATGTCGGGTACGGCTGCCTTGATTGCGCGCACTGCCGTGCAGACGAGGTTGGCAGGGTTCAGCGCCTCGCGGCCATCTTCGGTTTTCAACGCAGGCGGCGTGGCTGGGAACAGCGCCAGCAGAGGAATGCCCAGCGCCTGCGCGTCCCGTGCGGCTGCAACGGCGCGATCAACCGTCAACCGCTCCACCCCCGGCATGGTGGCGATGGGCTCGACGCGGTTCTCCCCCTCAATCAGGAACAGTGGCCAGATCAAATCCTGCGGCCCAAGCCGCACCTCCGCCACCAAGGCACGGCTCCAGCCATGCTGACGCAAGCGACGCGGACGGGTGTGCGGAAAACCAGCGCCATGCTGACGCAAGCGACGCGGACGGGTGTGCGGAAAACCAGCGAGCGAGTGCATAGCCGCCACGCTAGGACCATGGCAGGGGTGCCGTCAAACTTGTGTCACGGAATGGGCGATGCAGTAGCGGCGCCGCCTCACCGATCCGCCCGTTTGGCGACACCCCAGAAAAAGGCGGCACCGATCACAGCGCCGGTGAGCATCACGGAGACCATCGGCAGCGGTCCGCCGTCGCCATGCAGGAGGCCAACCACTTGAGTGGCGGCACCGCCCAGAATCATTTGGATGCAGCCAGCCGCGCCTGCAGCTGTGCCAGCATAGGCAGGGTCGATGCCGACGGCTGCGGAGATCGCATTCGGTTGCAACATGCCGTTGCCGATAGCCACCAGCATCATCGGCACGAACAAGTAAAACAGGCCGTATTGGCCGCTGGCTGCGAGTGCCACCATCAGCGCGCAGCCCAGCACAGTCGAACTGGTGCCGAGAGCCACCATCCTTGGCGCACCGAGGCGGACGGACAAGCGGGATGCCATTCCATTGCCGACCATATAGCCGATCGAGATCAGCGCAAACGCGGCGCCATAGACCACGGGAGGGTGGCCCAGGAACTCCACCACCACAAAGGGTGCACCGGCCAGGAAGCCGAAGAAGGCCGAGGCGCAGAACGCCGAGCAGCCCGCATATCCCAGAAACACAGGGCTGCGCAGCACGGTCGCATAACCACGGGCAAGGCCGCGGATGCTGGCGGCCTGGGTCTGCCGTGGTGCCGTCTCGGGCAGATGGGTGAGGCAGGCAAGCCATACGCCAGCCCCGGCAATCGCCATCAGCACAAAGCCCGCGCGCCAGCCAAGCCAGCCATCCAGCGCCCCGCCCAGGGAGGGCGCAATCGCGGGTGCCACCGCCATGGCAGCCGTGACCAAGCCCAGCACCGACGCGGCCTGATCGCGCGGCCAGACATCGCGCACAATGGCCCGCCCAATCACTAGGCCGACACAGCCGCCAACTGCTTGCAACACCCGCGCCGCAATCAGCATCTCGATGCTCACCGCGGCCAGGGCCAGCAACATACCCGCGACGTACAACGCGATACCGACCAACACCACGGGCCGTCGGCCATAGCGGTCAGACACAGGGCCATACACCAGCTGGGCCGCGGCCAAGCCCAACAGATACAGCGTCAGCGTCAGCTGTACTGTTGCGTGATCGGTCTGGAACTCCCGCACCAAGCCGGGCATGGAGGGGATGAAGATGTTAAGGGCTGCGGGGCCGATCGCGGCCATCGCGATCAACACTAGCGTGGAGGGGCGGGCAGGGGGAGTGGCGGGGGCGTCAGCGTTGCCGCGTGCCCCCCCTCCCGAAGCGGCGATGGTCATCCCCAAAGCCTAGAAGATTGGGCGGAGGGGGGCAAACGCTGATGCCGCCTTGCCCCCGTGCCGCCTTGCACGCGGGATGTCGAACCCTATCCCCGCATCACGTACCCGCGACCCCACACAGTCTCGATATAGGTTGGTCCGCCAGTTGCTTTTGCAATCTTCTTGCGAAGCTTGCAAATAAACACGTCGATAATCTTCAGC
This sequence comes from Alphaproteobacteria bacterium, assembly GCA_004292755.1. Lineage (GTDB taxonomy): Bacteria > Pseudomonadota > Alphaproteobacteria > Elsterales > Elsteraceae > RDXE01. The sequence continues at coordinate 52,853 of RDXE01000045.1, read as the reverse complement.
TCTGGCTCGGGTCGTCCCGCATAGAGATGGTTCAAGAACATCTCCTTGGTCAGGGTGATGCCGCGCTTTTCTGCCAGCAGCGCCAACACTGCAAACTCTTTGCCCGTCAAGGGCAGCGGTTGGCCGTCGACATCGGCCTGGCGTGCGTCCAGACGGATGCTCAACCGACCGACGCGGATTGCCTGGTCGACCCGCTCGCGACCACGCTTGACCAAGCCCTGCATGCGCGCCAGCAGCCCGCGCTTGTCGAACGGGCGGGGCAGGTGACGATCCTCCCCAATGCCGAGGGCCCGCACATCGGCTGGCAGCGTCTGCCGATCAGACAGCACCAACACGGGCAAACGTGGCACCGCTGCAGTCAGTCGCGCCACGCGCTGGGCCGCCCCCTGGCCGTGGGCGGCCAGATCAACCAGTGCCAAATCAACCCGACCCAGCCGATCTGGATGGGCTTCCACCTCTGCCAGACCCGTGGGCGCCACCTCATGCCCTGCGGTTTCCAGCATCATCGTCAGGCTGCTCGCCTGGATCGCGCGATCTTCCAGCAACAGGACTCGCATGGCCTGCCCTCCGTTGCATTGCCACCACCACCATGGCTTTCCTACGGCTTTCACGGGGGCTTCGGCAAGCCTTGGGAATCTGCGTGGAATCCGTTACACTTAGCGAGACGTCCGGGGGTTCTGTCCATGCTGAGTGATCATCTCGTCTCCGATCTTGAGCGGGTTCCCGACCATCTGCTGTACGGTCGCATCACTGGCGTGCTGGGCATGATGGCGGAGATCGGGGGCATCGGTCGGGCCCTGTCGGTGGGCGACCGGGTGACCATGATCGCCCGTGGGGACCGTCGGGTACCCGCGGAAATCGTTGGATTCAAAGGGGATAAGGCGCTCGCGATGCCGTTTGGCACGCTGGACGGGATCGGCCTTGGCAACCGGGTGGAGGCAACGGGTGGTCAGCCCGTGCTCTACCCGCACCATTCTTGGCTCGGCCGGGTGATCGACGCGATGGGCAATCCCCTGGATGGCGGCCCACCATTGATCTCCGGTCCGATTGGGTATGCCTTGCGGGCCTCGCCACCGCCCGCCCATCAACGACGGCGCGTGCAAGGCAAGCTCGACCTGGGTGTGAAGGCACTGAATACCTTCCTCACCTGCTGCATGGGCCAGCGGATGGGCATCTTTGCAGGGTCGGGCGTGGGTAAGTCGGTGCTGCTGTCGATGATCGCGCGCGGTACTTCGGCTGACGTCTCGGTTGTGGGTCTGGTGGGTGAGCGCGGTCGCGAGGTGCAGGACTTCCTGCATGATGACTTGGGCCCGGAGGGGTTGGCACGCTCGGTCGTGGTGGTTGCCACCTCCGATCAGCCGCCGCTGATGCGCAAGCTTGCCGCCCACACCACCATGACGGTGGCGGAGTATTTCCGCGATCAGAACCGCCAAGTGCTGTGCATGATCGACAGCGTGACCCGCTTCGCCATGGCCCAGCGCGAGATCGGCTTGTCGGTGGGTGAGCCGCCAGCCTCCAAAGGCTATACGCCGACGGTGTTTGCGGAGTTGCCGCGGCTGCTGGAGCGGGCAGGGCCGGGCACTGGCCGACAAGGCAACATCACGGGTCTGTTCACCGTGCTGGTGGAGGGCGACGACATGAACGAGCCCGTCGCCGACGCCGTACGCGGTATCCTCGATGGTCACATTGTGTTGGAGCGCGCGATTGCCGAGCGTGGGCGCTATCCTGCTGTGAACATCTTGCGGTCCATCAGCCGCACCATGCCGGGCTGCAACAATCCCGACGAAAACCGCATCGTGCTCCAAGCCCGCAGCCTGATTGCGGCCTATGAGGATATGGCGGAGATGATCCGCCTGGGCGCCTACCGTCGTGGCTCGGATGCGCGCACGGACGAGGCGATCCACTATTACCCGATGCTGGATGCCTTCCTCTCGCAGGGGAAGGACGAGCGCACCTCCCTCGCGGAGGGCTACCAGACTCTGGCCGAAATCCTTGGCCGAGTACCTCAGGCGAAGGCGGCTGAGTAGTCGCGATGGCGAAGGGGCTGCCAACGCTGATCCGTCTGCGCACGTGGGAGTTGGACCAAAAGCGCCGCCGCTTGGCTGAATTGGAAACCCTGAAAGCTCAGCTGGAGGATGCAGTCCTCGACCTTGCAGACACAGTGGTGAAGGAACAAGCAGTCGCTGCGCGCGATGAGGAAGTCTCCTTCGCCTACGGGGCCTTCGCGAAGGCAGCGATCAATCGGCGGCGGGACCTGGAAGCTTCGATTCGGGAGATGGCGATCCGTGTCGCTGCCGCAGCCGAAGAGGTGTCGATCGCCTACCAGGATTTGAAGAAGCTGGAAGTGGCGCAGGCCAATCGTGTGGCTCGCGCCAAAGCCGAGTTTGCGCGCAAGGAGCAAATACGGCTGGATGACATCGCACTGGAGCAGTACCGGCAACGCCAGTCCGAGGGCTGACGTTGGCTTAGCCCGTGCTGTTGGCCAAAGCGCCAGCCAGCCGTTACTCGATTGGCAGGTCGCAGGCCTGACGCAACGTGCGGATGATTTCCGTACCCCGCGCCTCTTTGATGTTCAAGCTAACGGCACCGGATGGCTTGGCAATCACTGCAAAGGCGCCTGCGCGCCGCGCTTCCAGCGCCACAGCGGATCCCATTTGCGCAACCGAGGACAAGATCACGACCTTGGCACTGCTCAACAGCCGCACCCTCTTCATGGCATCAAGGCCGTTCATTTTCGGCATCTCGATGTCCAGCAGGACCACGTCGGGTTTGGTTGTTTTTACCTTGTCGATTGCAATCCAACCGTTCTCCGCCTCGCCAACGACGACGAAGTCAGGATCGGACATCACGATGCGCTTCACGAGGGCGCGCATCATGCCGCTGTCATCGACCAGCAGCACTCGTTTGGGCATCCGTCCTCCGCCTTCCGTCCTGGCTCTGGGTGGCCCTACCGGTCGGGTCCGGGCCGAAGTGTCCGCGGTTTTTCCAGCCGCTGCAACCCTTTGCCTGAGGTTAGTCCATCGCCAGAAGCAGAACCAACACAGCAGGCGGCAGTGCCAGCACGGCAAGAGCGAAGCGCTCGCGATGAAGCGCTATTAGAAATGCTCCAACAATGACCATCCATAGCACGGCCAGCAGCCATTGCTGTGCGGCGACCAGCATGGCTAGGGGCGAGCCGCCAAGGACCAGCAGCAGGATACCGGCTGCGGTCCACGCCACTGGCCCGCTCAACACCCGCGCGCGCCGCATCCCGCCTGCGATCACACCAGGACGTCGAGGAAGTATCCTCGGAAGTACCGTGCTGGCAACTGCAACACGCCATCCTTCAGCAAGCTCAAGATCTGCTGCGGAGAGGGGATGCGCGCCCGAAACCCGGACGGCACCACATCCAATGGCGATGCCCGCTCCCGATCCGGCTGACGGGCGGACGGGCCGACCCGCACATCCCCACCGGCAAATCCACGATCGCCAACCCGGCCTGTGCTCACGGTGTCCTCTCAATCGCTTGCGAGGAAACGATAGCAGGTTGGATGAGGTCTGGCGAGGGGGTGGGGATTGGGTGATCGATCGGCCTCACGGCGCAGTACCAGCCCCTCCCAGGACCTAAGCGTTGCAATTCTGTGACAGACTGTCCCAGGGTTGGACGGACGACACCACCGTGCGATGCTGATTTGCTAGGCTTTTGGACTGCCGTCGTCCAATCGGGGCGGTAGCCGCGCCGACGGCTCTGACCTGTGGGAGAAACACACGCGATGACCACCAAGCAGCCGGGCGTCCCCATGCCATCCTCTGCGTCGACCATTGAAGACGCCCTGGCGCGCGAACGCGTCGTCGCAGCCCAACAGGCGGAAATCGCGGCGGTTACCGACATTGCTGCCGCTGGTACCCTCGAGGCGGCTGAGGGTGTGGCGGCCATCATCAGCGGTGCGGCTCCCGACGATGCTTTGCGGCTCAGCGAGAGCCTGGGTTTGCCCAAGCCGCCCGGTCGCCCGCGCAAAACCAGTGATGAATTGGCCGACGACTGGCGCAGCGGCGGCTATCCCTACAAGTACAAAATGCTGCGCAAGGACTATGAGGCTGAGAAATTCGTCCTGCAGACGGAGTTGCTGAAGCTACAGCAATGGGTCAAAGAGGCCCGACAGCGAGTCGTGATCCTGTTTGAAGGGCGCGATGCAGCAGGCAAGGGCGGTACCATCAAGCGCTTCATGGAGCATCTTAATCCCCGCGGTGCCCGCGTGGTGGCACTTGAGAAGCCAAGCGAAGTTGAGCGCGGGCAGTGGTACTTTCAGCGCTATGTCAGCCATTTGCCGACTATGGGCGAGATCGTGATGTTCGACCGCTCCTGGTACAACCGCGCTGGCGTCGAACGGGTGATGGGATTCTGCACGGATGACGAGTATCGCGAGTTCTTGCGCCAAGCGCCGGAGTTTGAGCGCAATTTGGTCCGCTCAGGGCTTCACTTGATCAAATTCTGGTTCTCCGTCAGCCGTGCCGAGCAGCGGCGCCGCTTCAAGGAGCGCCGCGCCCACCCGCTGAAGCAGTGGAAACTGTCCCCAATCGATGTCGCCAGCCTGGACAAGTGGGATGACTACACCCGTGCCAAAGAGGCGATGTTTTTCTCAGCTGACACGGCTGACAGCCCATGGACGGTGATCAAGAGCGACGACAAGAAGCGCGCCCGGCTGAACGCCATGCGCTATGTCCTGCACTCACTTCCCTACAAGGACAAAGACATCAAGCGTATCGGCCCGGTCGATGACTTGATCGTTGGCCGCGCCAACATCATCCACGAACGGGGCGAGCATACTTGACCCGCGATCACCTTGGGACGCCTGCAATTGTGGATGTGCCGAGTGTCTGGCGTGCCGTCAAGACCCAGCCCCTTGTTGGTGGGACGGCCTAACCCTCGGCCCACACCCTGCGCAGTGCCTCGAACGGCAGCAGCACGCAGGCGTGCCGGCTGGCATGGCGGGCGGCTGGGGCGAGAGGGGAGAAGGTAGGGGGGACCGGGCCGCCGTCGAGCATGGCGCGCACCTCGGCCTCCAGCGCATCCAGGCGTGTGCGATTGGCGGGGATGGCGGCGCACACCAACGTGGTGGCGGCTTTGCAGACGGCGCAGCCACGCACACGGTGGGTGAGGGTTGCCAAGCCGTCTTGCCCCTCGCGCTGGGCAAACAGCAGTACCCGGTCACCGCACAGCGGGTTGTCTGCGCGCACCTCCACAAGGTCCTCTGGCGGAGGCGTGGTGGCGGGTGGTGCCGCGTGGCGGCCATCGCGGGCGAGAGCCATCAAGTCTGCGCCGTAGAGATCGTCGCTCATGTGAGGGTTCTCACGGCATCGTCGATGGCGGTAAGTGCCGCGTCGATGTCGGCCTGACTGGTATAGGGTGCCGTGGACAGGCGCGTCGTGCCGTCCAGGTCAAGCGCCGCCATCAACGGCTGGCAGCAGTGGTGTCCGCCGCGGGCGGCGACACCGTGGCGGTCGAGGATTTGGCAGACATCGTGCGGGTGGGCCCCTGCCACCTCCAGTGAGACCACGCCAATGCGGGCGCCATTGACCCCCGGCCCCAATACCCGAACCGCGGAGATCTGGGCCAGACCCTCCAGCAAGCGCTGGGTCAGCCGGGCTTCATGATCCAACATCGCGGCATGGTCTTGGGTCGCCAACCACTGCAGGGCTGCGCCCAGGCCAATCGCGGCGGCAATTGGGGGTGTGCCAGCCTCAAACCGCCGCGGGGGATCGGCCCAGGTGGCACTGTCGAGGGTGACCTGTCGGATCATCGAACCGCCAACCAGCAGCGGCGGCAGAGTGGCCAGCAGGTCAGCCTTCGCCCACAGCACGCCGATGCCGGTTGGCCCGAACAGTTTGTGACCGGAGCAGGCATAGGCATCAACCCCGAGGGCCATCAGATCGACGGGGCCATGGCGGGCCATTTGGGCGCCATCCAGAACCAGTTTGGCCCCAACGGCCGCGCTCATCGCACGGACAGCCGCCACGTCAAGCACGGCCCCCGTGACATTGGAGGCGTGGCCGAGGGCGACCACACGTGTGCGCGGGGTGATCGCCTGCGCTAAGGCTGTCAGCGATAGGGTGCCATCGCCGTCAACCGGCACCGCCACCAGGCGAATGCCGCAGGTGCGAACCAACTGCTGCCAGGGCAGCAGATTGGCGTGATGCTCAAGGGCGGACACCACCACTTGGTCGCCAGGTTGCAATCCAGCGCCCAAGCCGTTGGCCAGCAGGTTCAGCGCATGGGTGGTGCCGCTGGTAAAGATGATCTCCTCCGCGACGACACCGAACGCCGCCGCGATGGCTGTGCGCGCTTGCTCCAAAGCCTGGGTTGCAGCCTCGCCGCGGGCGTGCACCGCACGGTGAACATTGGCGCGCAGTTGAACCTCCGCCCGGATCAGCGCATCAAGGGCGGGGCGCACGATCTGAGTGGTGGCCGCATTGTCCAGATAATGGGGGGAGAGCGGCTGCGGCTCCGCCAGAAACGGGAACCAGGTGCGCCAGTCACTCATGGGGCCGGGGTTCCAGCATAGCGGGCGAGGGCGGAGGGGGTGTCGAGGTCGAGCAGCACGCCCGCATGGTCAATCGCAACCTCCGCCACGTGATCCGGGTTGGCAGCGATGACCGGGCGCGCGCCGACATCGCCTTCAACGGCCATGGCCTGGGGCCACAAGGCGCGTGCCAGCATCACTGGGTTACCGCGCTGGCCGTGATGGGTCGGGATGATGATGCTGCGGCGCTCAGCCGGGGCGAACGCAGCGATCAGTCGGTCGATGTCTGGGGCTGCGATGCCCGGCATGTCGCCCAACGCCATCACGGCAGCATCAACATCGCTGGCGAGGCTGGCCAGACCCGCCCGGACCGAGGTCGCAAGCCCGTCGGCATAGTGGGGGTTGTCGACAAACCGCACGGGACGGCCCACCAGGGCCTGACGCACCGCGTCCGCCTCGTGACCGACCACAACCACCACTTCAGCAACAGCGGCGGCCAGCAGCGTGTCGACCACGCGGGCCACCATCGCCTCGCCTTCAATTGGGATCAGCAGCTTGTTGCGGCCCATGCGACTGGAGCGACCAGCAGCAAGCACCACGCCAGCCACCAGTGGTGCGCGCGCCACACCCGCCCCCTCCCGCGATTGGCCGCGGGCTGGCACATCTTTCAGCAAGCCACCCACCCCCATCTGTGCAATGTCCTGCGGTCCAACGGTGAGCCCTGCCGCGAGGCGCTGCAACACCCAGTCAGCGCCGTTGAGCTTGGGAGAGCGCACACAGCCGGGCATGCCCAACACGGGGCGGCCTTGGTGCGCGCCCAGCAGCAGCAGGTTGCCAGGGTCCACCGGCATGCCAAAGCTGTCGATCGTGCCGCCAGCGCGGACCAGACCTGCGGGCAGGATGTCCGCCCGGTCAACCACCGCAGAGGCGCCGACCATCAATACCATGTCCGCCGCGGCCACGGCTGGCTCGGCCAGCGCAGCCGCTACTGCCGCGACAGTGTGGGGAACGCGTCGCTCCGTCATCACACTGCCGGCAAGGCGACCAACCCGCTCGGCAATCACCCGCGCCGTGGCATCGAGCACGCTGGTGCGTGTCCCTGGCAATTCGGTTTGCAGCAGCGCCACCTGGTGCGAGCGGAACGGGTGCAGGGTGGGGGCGACCAACGCTGCGACAGCGCAAGCTTGCTCCACACTGGCCCGGCGCACGGCCAGGGGGATGATCTTTACCGTCGCCACCAGTTGGCGGGCCGTCACCACGTCAAACGGCGCGACGGTTGCCAGCGTGATCGCCTCATCAATGCTATTCAACTGGTTGACCGCCGCACGATCGAGCGTGACCACGCCTGCGGTCGGAGCCACTAGATTGCATCGCCCCGTGAATGGCGCCTGCACCGTGAGCCCCCGACCTGCCAGCGCCTCAGCAATCTGGGAGGCTGCCAAATCCTCCGGCACATCATCGGCGTCCAGACGAGCGACCATCACGCGGGTGATGCCCGCCGCCACCATGTCCGCGATATCTTCTTGCGCAAGGCGGCGGCCTTTTTTCAACACGCGGGTGGGGAGTGAGAGGCTGTGCAGCAACAGCGTGCCGAGGGCTGTGACGGCATCCTCCTCCCCCACTCTCATGGCAGCGACCCCCGCCGGGCGGCGATCACCTGGGCCAGGATGGAGACGGCAATCTCGGCCTGGGTCTTGGCGCCGATGGCAAGGCCAAGCGGGCCGTGGATGCGGGACAGGGCGTTGTCCTGAAACCCAGCACTGCGCAGACGCTCCAGCCGCTTGGCGTGGGTCTTCTTTGAGCCAAGCGCGCCAATGTAGAACGCCGCACTGCCCAGCGCTGCTTCCAAAGCTGGATCATCCAGCTTCGGATCGTGAGTAAGGGTGACGATGGCGGTGCGCGCGTCTGGCTGTAGGGCTGTCAGCGCTTCATCCGGCCAATCGGTTGACAGGGCAACGCCGGGAAAGCGGGCCTCTGTGGCAAAGGTCCCGCGCGGGTCGATCACAGTGACGGCATAGCCCGCGAGGCTGGCGAGCGGAGCCAGCGCCTGGGCAATATGAACCGCCCCCACCACCACGAGCCGCAGCGGGGGGTTGTTCACCTGGACAAACAGGCTCTCGCCAACCAAGCCACTGCGATCCTCCGCCAGCATCTGGCGAGCAAGGGCCAGGTCCTCGTCCCACAGCCCGGTCTCGCCTTCAATTGCGTCGGGATAGACCAGCGCCTGTTGACCCGTTCCAAGATCGGTCACCAGCGCGACTGGTTGACCCGCAGCGCGGGCCGCCAGCAGACGGTCCAGCAGACGCCGTCTCATGGTTCGATCCGTTCCACGAACAGCCGGATGCGGCCACCACAGGCAAGGCCGACCGACCATGCCTGCTCATCGGCGACACCGAACTCCATCAAGCACGGCTCTCCATCGGCGATCACTTGGGAGGCGCGCCGGGCCACGGCCCCTTCAATGCAGCCGCCGGAGACGGAGCCGACGAGCCGCCCATCCTGATCAATCGCCAGACGACTGCCAGCAGGACGGGGGGAGGAGCCCCAGGTCTCAATCACCGTCGCAAGGGCGACACTCTTGCCGTCGTCCAGCCACTGACGGGCGGTGAGCAGGACGTCTTCGGAATCTTGGGTCATGACTGCATCCTCATCGGCGGACAGTCTGGTCAGCGGGGCTGGTCAAGGCCCGCGCCAAGTCTGCCAAACTGGCAAGCGAGTGCACGGGCCGATGCTCATCAACATGGGGCAGCAGCGCGCGCACGCCACGGGCCTTTGGTTCAAACCCATCCCAGCGCAACAGCGGATTCAGCCAGATCAGCCGCTTGCAGGACATGGACAGCCGCTCCGCCTCACGCGCCAACCCCTCGCCAGCGTCACGGTCAAGACCGTCGGTGATCAACAACACGGTGGCGGTTTGGCCAAGCACCCGGCGCGACCAGCGAGCATTGAACTCGTGCAGGGTCTGGCCAATCCGTGTGCCGCCAGCCCAGTCATTGGCTTCGGCCGCGGCACGCAGCACAGCGTCATCGACATCGCGGGTGCGCAGCGCGCGGGTGATGTTGGTCAACCGGGTGCCGAACAAGAAGGCATGCACGCGGTCCCGGTCGGTCATCAGCGTGTGCATGAAGTGTAGCAGGATCCGGCTGTAGCGCCCCATCGAGCCGGAGATGTCGCACAACACCACAACAGTCGGCGGTCGCTCCGCCCGCTGGCGATAGGCCAGGCGCACGGGATCACCACCGGTGCGCACGGCAAGGCGTAGGGTGCGCCGGGCATCGATCCGCCCACTGCCACCACCGGGCCGCCAGCGGCGCGTCTGCACGGGTGGAAAGGCCAAGCGAATTTGCCGCACCTGACGCTTGGCCTCCTCGTACTCCGCGGCGCTCATCTGGTCGAAGTCGCGGGTTTGCAGCACATCCCGGTCTGAGGTGGTGAGGGCGGCATCCACCTCCACCTCCTGCTGCTGAGGGGCCTCGGACGCTCGATGGCTTGCGAGAGCGTCGGCCAGCCGGGCGGCAACTGCTTGGCGCTCCTTGATCTCATCGGTGCGCAAAGTGGGTAGCAACAGGCCGACCGCACGCTCGATCAATTGCGGGTTGCGCCAGAACAGATGGAACGCCTGATCAAACACCGCGCGATCCTGGCGGCGGGTGATCAGGCTGGCGTGCAGGGCCCAGTAGAAGTCATCCCGGCGCGTCAGCCCCACGGCTGCCGCTGCCCGCACGGCTGACAGGGCACGCCCTGGCCCGATGCTGAGCCCGGCAGCGCGCAGCAGGCGGCAGAATCCAATGATGTTGTGGGCAAGCCTGCCGCTCATCGACCCAGCGGCTTGGCCGCCAGTTCGGCCCGCACTGTTTCTAGCAAGCGCCAGGCCTCCGACCCCTGCATTTTGGCGATGTCATCCTGATACTTCAGCAGCACGCCGAGCGTGCTTTCCACCACCGCACGGTCCAAGGGAATGGCGTCCAGTTGCAACAGCGCGTGGGCCCAATCCAGGGTTTCGGCCACGCCTGGCTTCTTGAACAGGTCTTGCCCGCGCAAGGCGCGCACGAAGCCGACGATTTCGGCCGTCAGTGCCTCAGGCACTTCGGGTGCCTTCAGGCGCAAAATCTCGAACTCCCGCTCGGCTGAGGGGTAATCGACCCAGTGATACAGGCAGCGCCGCTTCAACGCGTCATGGATTTCGCGCGTGCGGTTGGAGGTCACCAGCACAATCGGCGGAGCCGGGGCCCGGATGGTGCCCAGCTCTGGCACCGTGGCCTGGAAGTCCGACAACAGCTCCAGCAGGAAGGCTTCAAACGGCTCGTCGGTGCGATCCAACTCGTCGATCAGCAGCACAGGGGGACCAGCCGGGTCGGGTTCCAGCGCTTGCAGCAGGGGGCGGCGGATCAAGTACCGGTCGGAGTAGATATCAGCGGCCAAGTGCGGCTGGCCGCGCCCGGCCAGTTCGCCCAGCCGGATGGCGAGCATCTGGGCCGGATAGTTCCATTCATACAAGGCCGAGGCGGCATCAAGGCCTTCGTAACACTGCAGGCGGATCAGCCGCCGCCCCAGCGTTTCTGCTAGAACTTTGGCGATCTCTGTCTTGCCGACGCCAGCCTCGCCCTCCAAAAACAGCGGGCGACCAAGCTTGAGGGACAGGAACAAAACCGTAGCCAAGCTGCGGTCGGCGACATAGCGGCCGCGCTCGAGCAGGTCGACAGTGGCATCGACCGAGGAGGGAAGTGCGATCATCACCATAACCAGTATGCCGCCCGGCGGTCGCCGCCAAGGGGCAGCGCACTGCGGTGTGTGCAACCCCTGCCTGCGGGGTGGAGTGCTGGGGTGGCCTTCGCTACTCTCCTGCGCCAACACGCCAGCGCACGGGCATCCCAGCCCGCAGCCCACTGGCCTTGGGAGGGAGCAGCGATGGAGTTTGCGCTAGACGAGGATCGCCTGCAGATCCGCGAGATGTGCCGCAGCTTTGCCGCCGAGCAAATCGCCCCCCACGCCTCGGACTGGGATGAGGCGAAGACCTTTCCTGTCGATACCCTGCGCGCGGCTGCTGCCCTTGGCCTGGCCGCGATCTATGTGCGGGAGGATAGCGGCGGCACCGGCCTTGGCCGGCTGGAAGCGGCGCTGGTGTTTGAGGAATTGGCGGCTGCCTGTCCCTCCACGGCGGCTTACCTGTCGATCCACAATATGTGCGCCTGGATGATCGACCGGTTCGGCACGCCCGACCAGCACGCCCGGCTGATTCCCCCGCTGGCCGACATGCGCTGGTTCGCTAGCTATTGCTTGACCGAGCCGGGGGCGGGGTCGGACGCCGCAGCGCTGACCACCCGTGCGGTGCGCGATGGCGATGTGTATCGGGTGACCGGCACCAAGGCGTTCATCTCTGGTGCGGGAGCGTCCGACCTCTACCTCGTGATGGCGCGCACCGGCGAGGCGGGTGCCCGCGGCATCACCTGTCTGGCCGTGGAGAAGGACACGCCGGGCCTGAGTTTCGGCAAGCCGGAGGTAAAGCTTGGCTGGAACTCCCAACCCACGGCGATGGTGATGCTGGATGATGCCGTGGTGCCGGTCGCCAATCGGATTGGTGCAGAGGGGCAGGGCTTCAAGATTGCCATGGCGGGGCTGGATGGCGGGCGCTTGAACATCGGCGCCTGTTCCCTGGGTGGTGCACGGGCGGCGTTGGAGCGCGCCCTTGACCATGTCCGCCAGCGCCGCGCCTTCGGCAAGCCCTTGGCTGAGTTCCAGGCGCTGCAATTCCGTTTGGCCGACATGGCGACGGAGTTGGAGGCCGCACGCCTGATGCTGCATCGGGCGGCCTGGGCGCTCAATACCGGCCATGCGGAGGCCACTGTGTGGTGCGCGATGGCGAAGCGCCTTGCCACCGATGCGGGCTTTGAGATCGTGAACCAAGCCCTGCAACTGCATGGCGGCTATGGCTACATCCGCGAGTATCAGGTGGAGCGCTACTTGCGCGATCTGCGCGTTCACCAAATCCTTGAAGGCACCAACGAAATCATGCGCCTGATCATCGCCAGGCGCTTGTTGCAGGATACCCCATGATCCAGACCAACCACTCCGATGTCCGCGTCAGCCGCAAGGGCGGCACCTGCCACATTGAAATGACCCGGCCAAAGGCGCTGAACGCGCTGTCGCTTGACATGATCCGGGTGATCGACCCGCCGCTGGCGGCTGCGATTGCGGACCCCGCGGTGCGTCTGGTGCTGATCACAGCCGAGGGGGAGCGCGCCTTCTGTGCCGGTGGCGATGTGCGTGCGGTCGCCCTCTCGCTCAGCCAGCCGGGCGCCACCATGGGGCGGGATTTCTTCTTTGAGGAGTACCGCCTGAACTGCCGGATTCACCGCTGCCCGAAGCCCTATGTCGCGCTGATCGATGGCATCAGCATGGGGGGCGGGGTTGGCCTGTCGGTCCATGGCTCGCACCGGGTGGTGAGCGAGCATGTGCTGTTCGCCATGCCAGAAACCGGCATCGGGCTGTTTCCCGATGTTGGCGGCGCGTGGTTCCTGCCGCGCTGCCCCGGTGCCATCGGCCTCTACCTTGCCTTGACTGGGGCGCGGCTGGGGGCAGGGGATTGCGGCTATATCGGCTATGCCACCCACTTCGTCCCTCGCGCCGCCCATGCGGACTTAGCTGCAGCCCTGGTGGCCGAGGCCCCGGCCGACGCAGCAGGCGTGGACGCCATCCTCAGCCGGTTCACCGCCCCGTTCCCCGATGCACCACTGGCCCAGCGGCGCGCCACTATCGACCGCTGCTTCAGCCATGCAACCGTGCCCGCGATTCTCGACGCCTTGGCGACCGACCCAGACCCCTGGGCGCAGGAGGTGCTGGCCACCCTCGCCACAAAATCCCCCCTGTCGATGGCGATCACGTCCGAGCAACTGCGCCGCGGAGCCGGACAGGAGATTGAACCCATCCTCCAGATGGAATTCCGCATGAGCCAACACGCGATGGCAGCAGGCGACTTCGCCGAAGGCATCCGCGCCCTGCTGATCGACAAGGACAACTCCCCCCGCTGGACCCCCGCCACTCTGGCAGAGGTGACGCCAGAGATGGTGGCCCGCTTCTTCGAGCCAGTGGACGGTGGGGAATTGGTGTTTGAGTGAGGGGTGTGATCTTCTGAGTGGTTCCTAGAGCCACGAGAGCCTGCAACTGACGGCTCCACGCTTGGCAAGCGTAGCGCCAGGGACTAAGACAGTGACATGAGTCAGTTCAGTCCGGACTTAATCAAGTCTGCCAATCGAAATTGGGCTGCCGCCGAGCGGCTCAACACAGGCCCTGTGCGTGACCGGACAACCGCAGGGTATCTTTACGGCATTGCTGCTGAGTGCGCGGTCAAGGCACGCTACCGCAGTTTACATTGGACCAAGGATAGCCGAGACGGCGCCGCCTTTGCGCACTTTCCTGCAATCAAGCAAAAACTCCGAGACGAGCTTTCTGGCCGTCTTGATGGCGGGCTCGTAAGATTTGCCGAAGATAGTTACCTAAGAGGTTGGGCTATCGATATCCGCTACAGTGATGGAACCTGTCCCGACGACAAAATGTTGGAGATGTGGCGCTCTGATGCGGACACTGCTTTGGCGACGTTGCTATGAAGAACCCGATCCGCTTCGACACCAGCTTGCCCGCGTTGGTCGCTGTTTTGCGAGCCGACTATCCCGGGGATTTGGCGGCAGCGCAGCCGATTGTGATCCGCGATTTTGAAGGCCGCCTCGGCGTTATCCTCGACGCGCCAAACGAAGACCTCGACGGCTTGAACCGCGCAGTGATCGCACGCCTTGGTCCCTACGCCCGGCCTGATGAACCGGTTCGCGGACGCGATGCGCCTGGCGTCTTGCGGCTTGTCGAAGAGGCGACGTCCGTTGCAAGTCTCACGATTGATGGAGTGACCCTTCGACTGTTGGATCGCCGGATTGTCGGGGCAGACTGGATGGCGCCCCCCGTTCTTGAGGCGAACCAGATTCCTCGATTTGCCTTTGTCAGTATCAAAGGTGGAGTTGGCCGTTCGACAGCGCTCTCTATCATCGCAGCGCATCTGGCCAAGAATGGTCACCGCGTGCTTGCTGTGGATCTTGATCTGGAAGCTCCCGGTCTTGGCGCAACGCTGTTGGAAGAGAAGGAATTGCCTCTCTACGGTGTGGTGGATTGGCTGATCGAGAACAGGCTGTCTCAGATTGATACTCGGTTTCGTGCCGATTGTATTGGCAGGTCGTCGCTTTTGGACGGTGTTGCTGTGGTTCCTGCCTTTGGAAGCCAAACACTAGACAACCCCGCAGACGCCCTCGCTAAGATCGCTCGTGCAAGTCTTGAGGATATCCGCGACGGTGCCCGTTTTGCCTTCCGCGATCAGGTCCGGGACATGATCGAAAGCTTTGAGGCAACTGGTGACTTTGACGTCGTGCTGATCGATGGGCGTGCTGGGTTGCACGAGACAACCGCAACACCCGTTCTCGGGCTTGGGGCAAAGGTGCTCCTCTTTGGGATCAATGAACCTCAGACATTTCAAGGCTATGGCTTCCTGTTGGCACACATCCGTGATCGTGTTCTCGCAGGCTCCCGTTGGGAGGACAATGTTTGGTTTGTTCAGGCCAAAGCGGACCCTGGGGACGCCAAAGCCGCGGAGGAGCGCTTCAATGTCCTTTGGAACCGGGACGAGGGGGGGGGCTCAAGTTCTGAGTCGCTTGGGCCAGATGATTTGGAGTTAGATTGGGCAGACAGTGACGCAAGCGCCCCGCAACCGAAGGAATCAGCGCCCATGTTACGTATCCTGAATGATGAGCGCTACCGTAACTTCAATCCAGTTATGAATAGAACCCAACTGGATGAACGACTCGTGCAGTCAACCTTTGGAGAGGTTCTGGATTGGGTTGATGAACAGATGGCGTTGTACAAATGAGCACTCACTTGAAAAGCTTCACTCCCGACTTACAAGATATCACTGCGATACGTGCGACTATTTCAGGATTTGATCCTAGTGCGTCGACTACGATTGTTGGCCAAGATAGAGCTAAGCCTGAGGATATTTTTGCACCCACGGCTCATAGCAAAGCGCTAGACCCAGCAACAACCTTAGTTCTGGGCGCGCGTGGTGCGGGAAAGAGCTTCTGGGCAAGCGTTTTATGCAATGAAGATACTCGGGTTCTTGCTGCTCGTCTCTATCCACGCTTGGGTCTTGATCGGCTTCAAGTTAAAATCGGGTTTGGCGGTGTGGCGAAAGCTGGTGTGTCAAGATTGGAAGTTGACAAGTTAATTCCAAGCGGACGGGAGCATGAGACGGCAGAGATTTTTTGGCGAGCTGTGATAGTGAGAGCTGCCCTCCAGGTAGTAAAACCTGATGAAGAAAGATCACTCACAAAGACTCTTGATTATTTGGCGGACCCCGAGGAATGGGCTGATGTGATGGTCAAGGTTGATGATGAACTCGCTAAACAAAAGCAGACAGTTCTCATTGTTTTTGACGCATTGGACTCGATTTCAGAGGATTGGTCCAGGTTAAGCGCACTCATCGATGCACTTATGCGGGTGGTCTGGGAATTGCGTGGTTTCGAGATGATCCGAGCCAAACTGTTTATGCGGCCTGACCAATTGAGTGAGCTCAACCTACGTCTCGTGGAACTACCGAAGTTGCGTAGCGGTTCAGCAAAGCTTGATTGGAAGCAGGCTGATCTTTTCGGACTCATGTTCTCTAGATTGGCTTTTGATGAACAGGCACGGGGAGCTTTTGGCCGTTTCATTAAGCTTTTAAACTTGGGTAATCTCCCTGAAAAACCAGGAAATCTTGGAGACTGGACGCTCTCCAAGAATGAGATGTTACAACGAACACTGTTCGAAGCGATGGCTGGTTCCTTTATGGGCGGTGGTCCTAGAAAGGGTAAAACCTTTGACTGGCCGTACAATCATCTTGCGGACGGTTTGGGAGATGTCACACCACGTAGCTTCTTAATCTTGATGCAGAGGGCGGCAGAACTGTCTCAGTCTCGTGGCGCTGGTGGCCTGATCCTGCTGCCGCAGGCCATTCGCGAAGGGCTGCGAGAGGCCTCGAAAGTCCGAATTGATCAACTCGCCACCGAGTACCCTTGGATCAAGCGCGTGCTCCAACCATTGGCGGGTCTTCGAGTGCCAGCGGTGCCGCAGGTGTTCTTTCACGCCTGGGCGGAGAACACCACGGTACCCGCGGTTATCAGAATTGCAGAAAGAGCAAAGACTTTGTCTCCCGTTTCGATGAGTTCGGCTGGGCGAGACGACTGGTCAAACAGAGAAGCTGAGCTGGCAGATCGCTTGATCAGAATGGGCGTCCTGACCAGCAGAACCGATGGCCGCTACGACATGCCCGATCTCTTTCGTATCGGTGCGGCGCTCCTGAAAAAAGGTGGCGTCGCACCGCAGACCTGATCCGCTCGACCAATCTGCCTCCCTCACCGCCGCCGCCCCACCACCACCGTCAGCACGGCTGCGCTGAGGGTGAGGGCGAGGGCGAGGCCGAGGGAGGGCGAGAGGTCCATGGCGATGCCGCCGAGGCCGGGGCCGATGAGGGAGCCGAGGGTGCAGCCAATCGCCAGCACGGCCATCGCAGGGCCAACGGCGCTGGGGTCGCGTGACTTGGCAACGCTGAGATAGACCAGGGTTTGCAAGGCCCCGCCAAAGGCACCCCACAGCGCTGTCAACACCCAGAACACCAGAGGTGCACTATCCGCCAGCGGCAGGGCAGCCGCTGAGGCCGCCATGCCAAGGCCGCAGGCGCGCATCAAGGTGGGTAGACCCACACGGTCGGCCAACCAGCCCGCGGGCAGCTGGGCCACCAGACTGCCGCCCGCAATCACGGCCGCTGCAAACACAGCCGCCGGGGCGCTGAAGCCAAGATGCAGGGCGTGGACTGTCGCCATCGCCGAGGTGCCAACTTCAAAGATGCCAGCCAGCACGGCTGCTGCCGCCAACCCGGCATGGGTGCGGGCAAAGCGGGCAGGGGACAGTGTGGGGCGCCGCAAGGCCGCGGCGGCGGCGTCGATGCGGGTGCCAACCTCACCCAGGGTGGCTCCAAGGCTGACCAGGATCAGCGCACAGCCGACCAGGGCGGCGGCCTGAAACGGCAGGGCGAACAGGGTCACCACGGCCGGGCCTGCGGCCACCCCGGCCGCGAGCAGCGTCTGGTACAGCCCAATCACGCGGCCCGCCTTGTGCTTGGGCACATTCTCCGACAGCGCCGTGTCGATCGAGGTCCAGTGGACCGCGAACTGCACCCCCATCAGCATGGAGGCGAGCAACCACAGCCCAACACTGTCGCTCGCCACCATCACGGCGATGGCAGCCGCCCCCATCACCAGGGCGAGGCGAATGGCGGCGATCCGGCCGATCCGCCGCTCCACCCACGGCATGCAGGGGATCAGCGCGATCATCGCGGCTGGCTGCAGAACAGCGAACAATCCAATCGCGCTGGCACTGACACCACGCGCAGCAAGGGCGGCAACCGCAGCTGGATACACCAACATCGCGGCAAAGGCCGACACCAGTCCAACCGCAGTCACGCGCCAGACAAACGGCATCGGCACCGCCGGGACCGTAGTCTCGGCAGTCATAACAGACATGATAAGCCTCAAACACCAGACAAACGGGTGCGATCACGCGCCAAATCTAAGGCGCGCGTAGATCAATCCCGTTGGAGAGAGTGATGATTCAGAAGGGAGGGGGGCGACGCTACCCGGGTTCGGTCTTGATGACGTCAAGCAGACGCAACCCGCCAACTGTCAGGTGCCGCAGAGAGTGATGCTTGGTCAGAAGCGAAATCATGAGAACACGCGAGGGGAACAACCTAATTTTAGGTCTCAGTCGGATAGCCTGCCTCCGCCCCCGTGTCAAGGCCCGACGCACCTGCGGCGATTGCGCCTTGGCAGCCATCGACCTCTCGGCGCAGCCTGCAGCGCCGGGTGCAGGCGATCGAACCGAGGGGGGCAGCATGCGATATCGTCCATTGGGAACCAGCGGCTTGATGGTCAGCGCCATCTGCCTTGGTGGCAATTCCTGGGGGGCAGCCGGGCGCCGGGCCTGGGGTGCCTTTGGCCCGGAGGAGAGCCGTGTGTTCTTCAAGGCTGCTCTGGATGCCGGAATCAATTTCTTCGACACAGCCGACACCTACAATGCGGGCATGAGTGAAAGCATCATCGGCGCTGAATTGCTGTCGATGGTCAGCCGGGATGAGGTGGTGATTGGCACCAAAGTGGGCATCGCCATCGCCGATCGGCCCAATCATGGCGGTATCGGGCGCAAGCACATTCTGGCGAGTATTGACCGCCAACTGAAGCGCCTGCGCACAGACTACATCGATCTTTACCAACTCCATCGGATTGACGATGTCACCCCGACGGAGGAGGTGTTGGCAACCCTGACCGACCTCGTGCGCGCTGGAAAGGTGCGCCACCTCGGCGCTTCCACCATGCCAGCTTGGCGGTTTGCTGATTTGGCGGCAACCGCCAGGGCAAAGGGGCTGGAGCCATTCATCTCCATGCAGAATCTCTACAATCTGATCGCGCGGGAGGAGGAGCAGGAGATGATCCCCGCCTGCCGTCACTACGGGGTCGGCCTGATCCCTTACAGTCCTTTGGCGCGCGGTTTTCTGGCGGGCAACCGCGATCCCCAGGGCGGTGCGACGGAGCGCGCGCGCACCGACCTGATCGCCCGCCGCCAAGAATACTCGGCAGTCGATTGGGCAACAGCCGCCGCAGTGGTTGAGGCTGCGGCCGCCTATGGCTGCTCGCCGGTCCAGATCGCGCTGGCGTGGCTGTTCTCCAAGCCCCAGGTGGTGGCACCTGTCATGGGTGCGACCCGACCCGAGCAAATTGCCGAAGCGGCAGGAGCCGTGGCTCTCACCCTCGACGACGCCACCATAGCAGCCCTGGAATCTCCCCGCGCACAAGCGTCGTGACACTTTCGTAACATGAACCAAGCTGCTAGAAACCCAGCGAGTCGGGCGGCAGAGACCAAACCTGAACCGTGATACTGGAGGAAACGATGCGCGCAAGGCGATTGGCGTTGGGGGTGCCAGCGGGGTTGGTCACGTGCCTGTTGGCTCTGCCAGCTGGAGCGGAAGAAACACTCACGCTCGCCCAGCTGCAAAAGACGATGGACTTCGTCTGGATGCTGCTGGCCGCCGGTCTGGTGCTGCTGATGCAGGTTGGGTTTCTGTTACTGGAAGCTGGGCTTGCGCGCTCCAAGAACTCAATCAATGTCGCGCAGAAAAACATCGCCGACATGGTGATTGCCACCGTGGTGTTTTGGGCGGTTGGCTTCGGGTTGATGTTTGGTAACAGCTGGGGTGGCCTGATTGGCACCTCTGGCCTTGTGCTGAACGACAGTGGCGACTCCTGGCCGCTCGCATTCTTTGTGTTTCAGTTGGTGTTCTGCGGCACTGCAGCGACTATTCTGTCTGGTGCAGTGGCAGAACGGATGAAGTTTGGGGTTTATTTGGGCGCAACCCTGCTGGTATCCGGCTTGATCTATCCGATCTTCGGCCATTGGGCTTGGGGTAATCTGTTGGCGACGGACAACCAACCCTGGCTGGCCGCGATGGGGTTCATTGACTTTGCGGGCTCCACCGTTGTTCACGCGGTCGGCGGCTGGATCGCACTCGCCGGTGTGCTGGTGATTGGCCCTCGGATTGGCAAGTTCACCAGCGATGGGACTCCGCGCTCAATCCAGGGACACAGCCCGGTGCTCGCCACGTCCGGCGCCTTGGTGTTGTTCGTCGGGTGGATTGGTTTCAACGGCGGCTCCACCACCGCCGCCAAGCCGGAAATCGGCCCGATCATTGCCCACACCATGATCGCCGGTGGTGTGGCCGGAGTGGTTGGCATGATGCTGGGCCGGGTACTCGACGGGTACTACCGCCCGGACCGGGTGATCAACGGCCTGTTGGGTGGTCTGGTTGCCATCACGGCAGGCTGTGCGGTGGTGGACACCGTGGGTGCAGTGATCATCGGTGCAGTCGCCGGAGTTGTTGTGCCGCTGGCGCAAGACTGGTTGGAGCGGCATCTGCGGATTGACGATGTTGTTGGTGCGGTCGCGGTGCATGGTGTCGGTGGCACCCTTGGCACCTTGATGCTGGCAGTGGTGATGCCGGAGGCTGCGCTGAACGGTGTTGATCGCTGGAGCCAGCTGGGAGTTCAAGCGGTTGGCGCGGTCACGGCCTTCGTCTGGGCCTTCGGCTGTGCTTGGCTGTTCTTTGCCTGTTGGCACAAGCTGGGCGGCATCCGCGTGCCACCCGAGGACGAAATGATCGGCCTTAACATTGCCGAACATCGCACGAAGCTTGGCTTCGATGATTTGAACCACGCCTTTCGCAACCTCGCGTCTGGCACGTTGGACCTGCGCCAGCGCCTCGCAGCCGAGGGTGGTGACGAAGCGGGGGAGCTTGGCAGCGAGGTCAATCGTTTCCTGGATCGACTGGAGGATGTGGTCTCTGTCACCGGTCGCTGGGCGGCGGGGCTGATGGTCGAGGCGCGCTCCTTGACGGAGCTTGCAACCAAGCTCAGTCGGGAGGCGGGCGGGGCAGAAAGTGCGGCAACTGCCGCCGCCGCTCAGCTGTCCAGCCTAGCTGTGGATGAAATCCGACGCGCGGCGGAAGAGCATTTGGTGGCCGAGCAACTGGCAGCGGCCGAGGGGCGGATTCAAACCACCTCCGCCAGTGTTGCGGTCAGTGCGGACACGGTTGCCAGCGCCACTCAGACGCTGGCCCAGGCGGCCAACCGGTCGGTTGATGCCGAGCGTTCGACCCATGTGTGTCGGGATCAGGCAGAAGTTGCAACCGCGGCACTCGCCAAGTTGGAGGCCTTGACCGCGGAGATTGGCAGCTTTGCCCAATCCATCCGTGGCATCGCCAATCAAACCAACATGCTGGCACTGAACGCCACCATTGAAGCCACGCGTGCAGGCGAGGCTGGGCGCGGCTTCACTGTGGTGGCGGGGGAGGTCAAGCGCCTTGCCTTCGAAACCCAGCGGCTGACGGATGACATTGAGCGCACCATTGGCGCCTTCCGCGACGGTGCCGGTGCGGCGCGCGAGACCTTGGCCGCCGTGCTGGTCGCCATTGCAGACGCGCAGGTTGCCAGCCGAGACGCGGCCGGTGCTGTGGGTGGTGAAGCCGAGCGCTTCGCTGAGGTTCGCGCGCGCATGACAGCCGACGCCCAAACCACCGAGGCCCTGGTTGCCCTGGTGCAGCGGATCGCTGGTTCGGCCCGTGCTGCCGCCTCTGGGCAGCAGGATGCCGCCATTGAACTGAGCGGTCTGGAGGCCAAGGCGACGCAGAATCGCGATGTGGCGCGGGCCGTGGCCTCCGCTGCTGGTCAGTTGACCGACGCGGCGGCGGCTGTCCAGTCGGCTGCGATCCGGATTGCCGAAGCGCTGCAATCCTTCGGCAGTGTTACGGGGGATGCGGACCCAGTGCCGCGCGCTGCGTAAGCGTACGGGCTAAACCATATTGTATCTTCAAAGGCTTTGCTGGGTGTGTTAATCCTGCGTCGGAACTGACCCGCGGGAGAAGCCCGGATGCCTGACCTGTTCGACTCACCCCCTTCGCTGGCGAGGCGCGGCAGCGGTTCAGCTCGCCCGCGGGGGGCGTGGGGGCGTGCGGCGTTCGCGCCGGTCGGCAGCGGTCAGATTTGGCCGCGCCGAGGTGGGTGTTCCAATCGCCAAAACGCGCCCCGTGGCGGCATACAGGGCGATATGTGGCTCGCTCTCCTCCCCTCCACCCTGTTCGGTCTTCGCGGGCCTGCCGCGCGTGCACCCAGTGGTGTGCCAGCAGGCGAGGGTGATAGGGTCAACGGGAGGCTTGGTTGGTCCGGCGTGTGGTCCGGGACGGGCCGTCACGGTGTAGGGTCGCCGCCATGCCACTGAAGCTTTCCTTAAAGCCGCACGAAAAGATCCTGATCAATGGCGCTGTGATCGAGAATTGTGGCGGTCGGTGCGAACTGGCTGTCCACAATACAGCTTCGTTGCTGCGCCAGAAAGATATCATGCGTGAGGAGCATGCAACGACTCCCGCGCGACGGATCTTTTTCTTGATCCAAATGATTTACATCAGCCAGGAACAGCGTGAACAGCGTCTGGCGCTGTTTCGTCAAATCCTGGCTGAATTCATTGCCGCCAGTCCAAGCAGCGTGGACTTGGTGCTTGAGATCAACCGCTTGGTTGAGGCGGCTGATTTCTATGCTGCCTTGCAAGTCTGCCGCAAACTCATCCAGCACGAGCAAAGGATCCTGGATCATGGGACAGCCCAGCTATCAGGCGTACGTGAAGACGCAGAAGATCGGCGGGAATCCGCAGGAAACGCTGGCACGAGCGCTGATTGAATCCGTCAAACGGATGAATGTGATCCGCCAGCCGCCGGTGCGTCGGCAGCTGTTTGATCAGACGTTGGTGCTGAACTTAAAGCTTTGGGGTACGCTGGCAACCGACATCTCAGACGCGAACAATCCGCTACCAGATGAGGTGAAAGTCAATCTCCTCAATCTGTTCGCCTTTGTTGACAAACACACCAGTGCGTTGTTGCAAAATCGGCTGCCGCACAAGGTGGACATTTTGATTTCCATCAATCGGAACATCGCGCAGGGCTTGACCCAAGCGACTGGCGGCATTCGCGAAGAAGATGTGCCTGATCCGGAGCCACTGCCGGACGCCAAAGACCCAGCATCCCAAGAGTCTGGGGCGGTGTGATGAGCGAGGTTGCCGCATCCAATGAC
Source organism: Alphaproteobacteria bacterium (assembly GCA_004292755.1). Classification (GTDB taxonomy): domain Bacteria; phylum Pseudomonadota; class Alphaproteobacteria; order Elsterales; family Elsteraceae; genus RDXE01. The sequence continues at coordinate 29,617 of RDXE01000045.1, read as the reverse complement.
TTGTTCAGCTATCTGGACTTTGCTCCAGGGGCTGATGTTCGAGAGGCTGGAGAAATAATGCGTGGAACCGGTGTTTGTGTTCTACGCTCGGTGTTTCCCCCTGAGTTTATTGACTATTTGAAATTCTGCGTCTCGATGGGATTCGACCTAGCAGACGCGCGATCGAAGTTTTTCGGGTATACGGGTCTCAACCAATTCCGCGCAGATTTTGTCGAGCGCGATTTCGTTCTGTATCGCGAGATACTCGAAATGATTGCCCCTTTGGGGTTTCACCCGCACGGAGTGATCGAAGCCGCAGTAAAGGCGTCTCCAGTCTATCATGCGATGCAGGCGTACTTTCAAACAAGCGAGTGTGACACAGTTCAACAGTTGATGGTGGCGCGGCGGCAGCGTCCAAAGGCACGCACCAGTGTGTTGCCGTTTCATCAAGATGTCGCGAACTACGTTCATGCCTCGTTCGTCAATCTATGGGTCCCGTTGATTGCCTGCGGCCAGGACGCGGCTAGTTTAGAACTGGTTCCAGTTGCAACGGACGAGCTGCTGTCGTTGACCAGCCGAAGCGATTCTCTCCATCCGACTGTTGAGGTCGATGAGGAGACAGTATTTTCTCGGTTTGGGTCAGAGTGCTACCGACCGGTTCTGGCGCCCGGTGACGTGGTGTTGTTCAATCAGCACACCATTCACCGCACCTACATGCCGCCTGCGGCAAGTCAGACCCGCCTGAGCATTGAGATACGCATGTGTGACCACTTCAATCCCACCCCGTACTGAGCGACGGTGAGGCTTTTGGCGGGCACACCTGCCTAGCCCGGTCTTGTTGGTTCGCTGAGTACTTCCCCCGTGCCTCAAACAGGAAGCAGATCAGAGCGATGAGCGACGAAAACAACAACGCGATGGTGGCTGCAGTCGGCAATGTCGACAAGAAGGTCACCGAGTTCCAGACAGAGATCGTGAAAGCGTTCAACCAGATGTTCCAGCACGTCGAAATCATGGCTGGTCACATCATTTCGCTGGAAGCGATGCTGGCTGCTGTCCACGCCACTCACCCGATCGACACCGCCAAGGTTGAGGCCTATGTGCGTGCGCGCATCGAAGACGGTGCGGGCAAGGCGGGTCAGGCAGAGCAAACGCTGGATGTGACGCGGTCTATCCTTGATCGCATCGCAAAGGCCTAGGTCCGGTGTTCGACGACCGCGCCGGCGGCATCCTCGCCGCGCGGTCGTCCAAGACTGGCGGGTCAAGAAGGAGAGTGCCATGAAGGCGGTGATACTGGCTGGCGGTCGTGGCACGCGCATCAGTGAGGAGTCTCATCTACGGCCGAAGCCGATGATCGAGATCGGAGGCAGGCCAATCCTCTGGCACATTATGAAGATCTATTCCGCCCATGGCATCAATGATTTCATCGTATGTCTTGGGTACAAGGGATATATGATTAAAGAGTATTTCGCCAATTACTTTCTGCATGGCGCTGATGTGACGATTGATTTGTCGACCAACTATAAAAAGTATCATGACAATCGCACCGAGCCATGGCGCGTGACGCTGGTCGACACCGGTTTGGACACCATGACGGGCGGTCGCGTTCGTCGCATTAAACGCTTTGTCGCCCAGGACGAGGCCTTCTGCCTAACCTATGGCGACGGCTTGGGTGATGTCGACGTCACGGGGCAGATTGCCTTCCATCAGGCCCATGGTTTGAAGGCTACCATGACCGTGGTGCAGCCACCGGGGCGCTTCGGTGCAGCTGTTCTGGACGGCGATCGCATCGTCGCCTTTGAAGAAAAGCCGCCGGGGGAGAGCGGCCTGATCAATGGTGGTTTCTTTGTGCTGTCGCCCCAGGTGATTGACGAGATTGATGGCGACGACACCGCGTGGGAGCGCGAACCAATCGAGCGCTTGGTTGGACAAGGGCAACTTGCGGCCTGGCGCCATCGGGGCTTTTGGCAGCCGATGGATACTCTTCGTGAGCGCGAACTGTTAGAAGCGGCCTGGGACAGTGGCCGCGCACCATGGAAGACCTGGAGTGATTGATCGCAGTTTTTGGGTCGGGCGGCGCGTGCTGCTGACCGGCCACACGGGCTTCAAAGGCGCGTGGCTTGCCCTCTGGCTGGAACGGCTGGGGGCAGAGGTCCATGGCATCGCCCTGCCGCCTGAAACACCGGCTGGCTCGGCGGCAGGCCTGTGGCAGGCGGTGCTGCCACGCGTCGCGTCCAGCCACTGGATCGACATTCGCGACCGGTCGGCCCTCGCACCAGTGGTCTCCGCCATCGCGCCCGAGGTTGTGTTCCATTTGGCCGCTCAGGCCTTGGTGCGCCGGTCGTACCGCGAGCCAGTGGAGACCTTTGCGACCAACGTTCAGGGCACGGCCAATCTGTTGGATGCGTTGCGCCTTGTCCCATCACCGCGAGCGACCGTGGTGGTCACCTCCGACAAGGTTTACGCCAATGATGACCGCGGTCGCGCCTTTGTGGAGGGCGATCCGTTGGGTGGCAAGGACCCCTACAGCGCCTCGAAGGCAGCCTGTGAACTGTTGGTGGCGAGCTGGCGAACGGCTGTCGGCGACCGCCAGGGTATGGCACTCGCCACCGCGCGGGCAGGCAATGTGATTGGCGGGGGTGATGTTTCAGAAGATCGCCTGCTGCCGGATTTGTTTCGCGCTGTGAGGGCCGGAACGCCCCTTTTGCTGCGCAACCCGGAAGCGACGCGGCCCTGGCAGCATGTGCTGGAGCCACTGGCTGGCTATCTGCTGCTGGCCCAACAAATGGTCACTGGTCGCTCCCCCCCCGCCGTCAATTTCGGACCCGACCGGGAGGGGGTGTGGAGTGTGCGCCAAGTCATCGAGTTGGCGTTGGCGGCGCTTGGACGCGGTCAATGGCAGCAAGACGGCGAACCCGGCCCGCCCGAGGCCAAGCGCTTGGCCCTTGATCCCTCGCTGGCCCAAACCCAGTTGGGCTGGCAGCCTCGGCTGTCGGTCACTGAGGCTGTCGGCTGGACGGTGGACTGGGCGTTGGCCCAAGGCGAGGGTGCCAATCTGCGCACCCTCAGCCTCACGCAAATCATGCGCTATGAGGAAAGGATGGCCTCGTGACCAGCCCGCACCGCTGCCGGTCCTGCGGTGGCACCTGCACGGAAACCTTTGTCGATTTGGGCGTTATGCCCTCGGCCAATGCCTATGTCCCGGTCGAGCGGGCGGACGTGCCGGATCGAGCGTTTCCGCTGCGCACCGTGGTGTGCGATGTCTGTCGGCTGGTGCAGGTCGATTACGATATGCCGCCTGCAGACTTGTTTAGCGACTATGCCTATTTCTCGTCCTACTCCACCAGTTGGGTGGAGCATGCCCGCCGGTACGTTGAAGCCGTGATCCCCCGTCTTGGGCTGTCCAGCAGCTCGCTGGTGGTGGAGATTGCGTCCAACGATGGCTATTTGCTGCAGCACTTCCTGCCCCATGGCATTCCTGTTCTTGGCATTGAGCCTGCAGCCAATGTCGCTGCCGTGGCGGAGCAGAAGGGCGTGCCAACGGATGTCGCCTTCTTCGGGCGCGACACTGCCCGCCGTCTTGTGGCGGAGGGGCGCGCGGCAGATTTGCTGTTGGGCAACAATGTGCTGGCCCATGTGCCCGACTTGAATGACTTCCTGGGCGGTGTCGCCATTGCCCTCAAAGACGCGTCATCTGTGTTCACGTTCGAGTTTCCACACCTGCTGCGCTTGATTGAGGACGTGCAGTTCGACACGATTTATCACGAACACTTCTCCTACCTATCGCTGGCAGCACTGGAGCCTGCGCTGGCCCGCCACGGTTTGGGCCTGTTCGATGTCGAGCGCCTGCCCACCCATGGCGGCTCCTTGCGGGTGTGGGGGCGCAAGGGCGGGGCTGGCACCTCGCCGGGTTTGGTTGCCGTTCGGGGTGACGAGGCCGCTGCTGGCTTGCACCACAGCGAGGTCTATCACAGCTTCGGTCACCGCGTGGCCCATTGCCGCCATGCGTTGATGGAGTTCCTGGCCGATGCTCGGCGTGCTGGTAAGTCCGTGGTTGGGTATGGGGCGGCCGCAAAGGGCAACACGCTGTTGAACTTCTGCGGGGTCACCGCGGACGACGTCGCTTATGTGGTGGACCGCAATCCCGTGAAGCAGAACACCCTGCTGCCCGGCAGCCGGATTCCCGTCTTCGCGCCGGAGCGAGTGATGGAAACCCGACCGGACTATCTGTTGATCCTGCCGTGGAACCTGAAGGCGGAGATCATGGACCAGATGTCTGGCATCCGCGCCTGGGGTGGACAGTTCGTCACGCCGGTGCCGACGGTGGCGGTTCACCCGTGATCTTCACCGCCACAGCGTTGGAGGGTGTCTGGATCGTGGATCTGGACCGGCGCGAGGATGAGCGCGGCTACTTCGCCCGCAGCTATGACGCAGCTGAGTTTGCTGCTCATGGGCTGCAGCCCTGCGACCGGCAGTGGTCGGTGTCGTTCAATCGATTGGCAGGCACCCTGCGTGGGCTGCATTGGCAGGCCGACCCACACCAGGAAGCAAAGCTGGTCCGTTGCACCAGAGGCCGGGTGTTTGACGTTGCGGTCGATCTGCGCGCCAGCTCGCCCACCCGCGGGCAGCATGTGGCGGTGGAACTATCGGCGACCACGGGTCGTGCCCTCTACATCCCGCCCGGTTGCGCACACGGCTTCCAAACCTTGGAAGCCGACAGCGAGCTGCTATACGGCATTTCACCGGAGTATGTTGGTGGTGCGGCGCGGGGCGTGCGCTTTGATGATCGGCGCCTTGCGATCCCGTGGCCCCTGCCGCCTGTCGCCCTCAGCCCGCGCGATTTGGACCTGCCGGAGTGGCAGCCATGACTCGCATCTTGGTCACGGGGGCGACTGGGTTTCTTGGCCGCCATGTCTGTCGCGCGTTGGCGGACCGAGGCGCCATCGGCGTTGCCCGGCGCGGTGCTGACGTGTCAGCTGACCTGCTGACCGAGGATGGCCGGGCGGCCGTGGCGGCCCTGGCACCGGAGGTGGCGGTGCTGACCGCTTGGGTGACGGAGCACGGCGCCTATTGGGAGGCGCCGGAGAACGACCAATGGCTGGCAGCAATGCGCGATCTGGTGCAGCGCCTCCGCGCCGCGGGAACCAAGCGCATCGTCGGCGTCGGCAGCTGTGCGGAGTATGATTGGACCGCCCCCGCATTGGCCGTCAGCGACGCCGATGAAGCACGCACACCGATCCGTCCGGCCACCCGCTATGGCCAGGCGAAGGCCGCCTTGGCCGGGATGCTGGGACCCAAGGATGCGTGGGCACGGGTGTTCTTCAGCTTTGGCGAAGGCGAGGATCCGCGCCGTCTGGTGCCGTCAGTCATCCGGGCGGCGCTGGCTGGCAAGGCCGCGCCACTGGGGCCGGGCACTGGCTGGCGCTGCTTCCTGGACAGTCGCGACGCTGGCGCTGCCATTGCGGCCTTGGCGGTGTCGGGTGTGACCGGACCGGTCAACATCGGGGATGGCCGCCCGATGCAAATCAAGGAACTCGCAACCCGGGCGGCCGCGACTGCGGGGGGGCCAGCCGTGGCTGTGGGGGCGCTGCCTGCCCGCACTGGGGAGCCGGAGCGGCTGGTCGCCTCCATTGTCCGATTGCGGCGGGAGGTTGGCTTTCGCCCTGCAGTCAGCTTGGAGCAGGGGTTGGCTGACGTCGTGACCTGGTGGCGGGGGCAGCCATGACCCAGACCTCGGTCGCGTCTCCAGCAGCCTGCCCACTGTGCGGCAGCCAAGCACTGACTCCGGTGTTGGAGCGCACCGGTGTGCCAGTGTTCCAAAACGCGCTGCTGGCAACCGCAGCAGCGGCCCGTGCCGCACCGCGGGGCGATTTGGCGCTGCTGCGGTGTGGCGACTGTGGCTTCACCCACAATCACGCCTTCAACCCTCAGCTGATCGCCTATGGCGCTGACTACGAGAACGATCAAAGCCTGTCGCGCACCTTCGCCCGCCACCTTGATGCCATGGCGGACCGCGTCATCGGTGCGCTGCCGGTGGGAGCGACCGTGCTGGAGGTTGGCTGTGGGCAGGGCGGCTTTGTCCGGCGGTTGGCGCAGCGCGGCCCAGGGCGGCTGCGCGCGGCCCTGGGCTTCGACCCCGCTTATCGCGGCCCGCGAGAACCCGAACCCGGTGTTCGGTTCGAGGCAAGCTTGTTTGACCGCCAAGCCGCTGCATCAGTTCCAGGTGGCGTCGATGCTGTTGTCTCGCGCCATGTGATTGAGCACGTGTCTGACCCCGTCGGCTTTATTGCAGCGATCCGCGCGGCTCTGGGGACCGAAAGCGAGGCCCGGCTGTTTGTTGAGACGCCAACCGTCGACTGGATATTTGCTGGGACCGTCCTGCAGGACGTGTTCTATGAGCACTGCAATTACTTCACTGCGGACACGCTGCACGCAACACTCCAGGCCGGTGGTTTCATCGTCGATCAGATGGACTGCGTGTTTGACGGCCAGTATCTGTGGGCAGAGGCGCGGGCGGGCGCACCGGTCCCCGTGCCAAGAGCGGCGGGCGATGGTCAGGCCGCGATGCGCTATGCGGCAGCCGTCACGGCCGAGATCGCCCACTGGCAGGCTCAACTGCAGCGGGGCTCGCCCACAGTGGTGTGGGGGGCCGGCGCCAAGGGCGTGACCTTCGCCACCACCATCGACCCTGATGCCACGCTGATTGCGGGACTGATCGACATGAACCCCGGCAAGCAGGGGCGGTTTGTGCCGGTGTCCGGCCACCCAGTCTATGCTCCCGCAGCGCTGCCGATGCTGGCACCGCGCCAAATCGTGATCATGAACCCCAACTATCGCGCCGAGATCGCCGCCGACGTGGCAGCCCTGGGCATCACCGCGGACATCCTCGATGGCTAGTGGTCTGAATGAAGGGCGTAAGTCCCAAATCCGTCTTGAATCAATCCCTATACACACCGTGATGTGGGTCGCCCCCAATGGACTCGGCCATCTGGGGCAATCCACCGGGAGGCCAGCATGAAGCTCACCATCGATACCACTGCCCAAACTGTGGAGCGTGATGGCGCCCTACTGCCGCTTTACTCGCGCGAGGCGTTTGAGCTGTTGTCTGACCTTTGGGTCAAGGTCGGCTGGAACGAGAAGTATTCCTACACCTTTACCTGGTTCGGTCGCCCGGTGATTCAGCTGCCGGAAGATATGATCCGCATGCAGGAGGTGATCTGGCAGCTAAAGCCCGACTTGATCATCGAGACGGGCGTCGCCCATGGCGGTTCCTTGATCTTCTACGCCAGCCTGTTGAAGGCCATCGGCAATGGCGGCCGGGTGATCGGCATCGATATCGAGGTGCGCCCGCACAATCGCGCCGCCATCGAGCAGCATCCGCTGGGTGGTGCCATTGAGCTGGTGATCGGGAGCTCGATTGCACCGGAGACCGTCGAGACGGTGCGCCAGCGCCTCGGCGATGCCAAGACCGTGCTGGTGATCTTGGACAGCAACCACTACCGCGATCATGTCCGCGCCGAGTTGGAGGCCTATTGCGGCTTCGTCTCGCCTGGCAGCTACATCGTTGCGACCGATGGGCTGATGCAAAGCCTAGCCGATGTCCCGCGCGGTCAAGCCGGGTGGGAGACCGACAATGCCGTCGAAGCCGTGCGCGGCTTTCTGGCCGGACGCAGCGATTTTGTGCTGGAGCGACCGGGCTTCCATTTCAACGAAAGCGCGCTTGACCACACCCGCATGCCAACCCATTGGCCGGACGCCTGGGTGAAGCGCATTGCGTAAACGCTCGGCTGCGGCTGGGTTCGATCGGTTTCGGGGCGCAGTTGCGACCCGAAACCGATCTCAGCCCGGTGCCCCGGTCCAGGGTTCGCCGCGGTCTATTCCTGGCTGACGGCGGGACCCACGATCCGCCCCATGGCGAAGGCGACCCGGACTGCGGCAGCGGCAGCGGTCAACTGGTCATTGTCAGCTTCGCAAGCATGGGTTGCATCCGCCAATTGGCGTTGGAGCCCCAGAAGCTGTGGTTCGGCCAGTCGCGCGCTGTGATCGGCCAGCAGCACGCGGCTGGCGCCGATCGCCTCCAGACAGACCGAACTCATCAGTTGATCAAGCTCCTCAGGCGAGCAGGCGGTGGCGGGGGTTGCTAGAATCCCGCCAGCAACGACGAGGGCGAGCAGGTGACGGCTCATGATCCGATCTCTCGAATTAGTTGAGGGAGGGCGGGCCAACGGGCTTTGATGGTCCAGCTGCCCCAAAGGTGCCGACCCGGCTTGGCCGGGGCAGGGTTGGAAGGGTTTTGACCACGGTGCGGGTGGCGATGGCGACCACGGACACAGTGGCATCCAGGCTGTTGGGCACCAGAAGGAAGCGGCCATCGCCGGTCACGGCATGGTCGCGGGTGCCATCGCCAGCGCCAATCTGAATGGATGGCAACTGGCGGGGACGGGCAGGTTGGCCCAAGTCGAACACGGCGATCTCCCGCGAGCGGGCCTCGCGCACACCGCCAAGTGTCCCCAATTGCACGAATAGATGACGGCCATCCGGGGCAATCGCGTATCCGGGCGCGGCATAGGCGTCTGCTCGCCCGGCCAGACTGTCAGAACAGTCCGGACCACCCGACAGTATCGGCTGCTGGGCCAACAGAGCTGGGCGTACGGCATCCAGCACGGCGAGCTGGCCAACCTGACAGCGTTGACCACCGCCGCGCAGCCCCAATTCCCGCGGGGTTCGTTGGGGCACCACGATCACGGCACCGCCCGGCAGATCCTTGATCGATGCGCCGCCTGTGCCGGCCGTCTGGACCACTGACAGCGCGGGCGGGGTCTGGCTGAGATCAATCGCGGCAATCTGGCCGGTACCAGTCAGATGATGGAACACCAGACCGCTGGCGGCGGAACTCGCGACACCATGGGGCGCGAGCGAAACGCCGTTGCGGCCCGATGCGTCGCAGCGCCGCATCGGCGTGCTGCCGTCCAGTCCAAACGCTGCTGGGGCGAACTGGTGGATGACTTGAGGCTCGGCTGGATTGGCGAAATCCACCACCGTGAGCACGTTGGTGCAGTCACTGATGTTGGAGATCACCATGCGCGGCAGGGTTGGGGAGAAGGCGGCTTTGTGGTGCCCATGGCCCAGTCGCACCTCGCCCACGGCCGTCAGGTAGCTGGGCGAGCCGACGGTCACGTCGATCAGCGTGGCAGTCGAATCGGTCGGCGGCTCCGCGCCATGGCTGCCATGCCCAGCGCCATCGTTCAGCACGACAGCGATCTGCTGCCCGGCAATCACCGGAGACAGGTAGAGATGAACCGGGCGTCTGCCGCCAAGGCGGGAGGCGGGCAGGCGGGTGATTTCACGGGCGGTGGTAAGGTCTACCACCACCACATGGTGAGCGCCGGTGTCATTGATCAGGCCGATTCCAGCCCGTGTCACTGCCAGATCGGTGACCGAGGAGGAGAGTGCAATCCGCGCCAACTCCTGCCCAGTGTCGAGGTCATAGATGGCGGCTGCATCGGCTGCGGCTGCCACCAGCGCGCGGGCGTTGATTGGCTCGTTGGCAAAACTGGGCAGAGCGAAACTGACGGCCGCTGCAACAGCAGCCGCGCACAAACGATGGGAGGTCATGGCCTCACCCTTTCTCATGATGGGGTCTTGGACGCCGATCCGATTCGCGGATCGGCAAGCGGGACCGTCACCGCCGCATGGCGCGTGCGGTTGGCCCTACATCACATCAGAGCGGGTGGGCCGCGGGCGCAGGCGCCTTGCGGATGAGCGCCGCCGCACACAGCAAGCGCCGCCAGCGACCACCCCACACGGAGAACAGGGGCCTGCGGACCAATCGTGCTGTCGAGGGGTGTCGGCAGCAGGCTCTGGCCGACCAGACAGCCATCGCATACCCGCACGCCGCCCCTGCCAGAATGGTCAGAGGCAGGCTCACCCTCGTTGCCACAAATGGAATGTGCCAGAGCCGCGGTGACTGCTGCGATGGCGTCGTGATTGGACCCATGGTCCGCCCCATGAGCGGCGGCACTGACGGGACCTTGGTCGTGGCTGGCGTGCAGCCATCCCGCCAGCAGGGCAGCAATGGCATAGACGACCAAGACCACCGCACGAACGCGGCGCTGTCTGCTCAGCGGTGCTGGTGTCTCCCCCATTCCGACCAGGATAGGGGATCGCCCGCGCAGGCTCAATTGTAGATAGGAGGCAGCTCGCTACCGCTTTGGTTCAGGCGTTGCGAGGGCGGCAGCCAGAGCGGGATGGAGACCCGCCGTGCGGCGGTTGCGCGGGCTGACCAGACTGCCGAGACGCGGTGCGGGCAGGGCGAGCCGGACCAGCATCTCGCACAGGGGCACGCCGCAACTTATGCCATCGACCAACGGAACCGGTGTTTCCGCCGCCAGACGCTGACCCATCCCTGCCAGGGCAGCGCCGCACAGCACCACGCAATCCGCACCGTCGACTGTCGCAAGGTCGGTCGCGGCTGCCAGCACGGCGCGCTCGGTTGCCATGGGGTCGCTCAACGCCGTGGTGGCAGCGGCGTCGAGGGAGCGGATGCCTGCAAAGCGCGCCTCAAACCCCTGGGCGCGCACCAGTTCCCGATACACCCAGGGGGTTCCGAACACGATCAAGCCGAAGCGTGCGCCAACAAGGCATGCCGTTGTCATCGCGGCTTCTGTCATGCCGACCACGGGGATCGACACCAATTCCCGTGCGGCCAGCAGGGCCGTGTCGTAGGACACTGCGAGCAGCACTGCATCGGCCTCTGGCGCGTGCTGGGCAAGCAGGGTTAACAGCCCGTGGGCCGCGATGGCATCCTCGGCTCGGCTGTTGATGATCGCTGCCCCGACTTCGCCCGTGACGGCGACGATCTCGGTTCCGGGGCTGGCCACCGTCCGGGCCGTGGCCGCGCATCGCTCCGTCACCGCTTCGGTGAGGTTGGGATTGATCAACAACAGCCGCATGGCGCCCTCTCAGACTTGGTGGCGCACCGTTGGCGCTCCGCCCGTCCGTCGTCAAGGACGCCAGCGACGGCTGCGCAGTTAAGGATCGCCTTAGCCGACGCGGACCTGGGTTACCTTGAAGGTCATTGCACCGCCATCATGCTCCTTAATGGTGACGTAGTCGCCGGGCACGAACCGATGCTGTTCCAGCTTGAAGATCGCCTCGTCATCATCTTCGCCCTCGGCATAGCTGAACGCCCAGGCGTGGTTGGCGGTGCGATGCAGCACGCCATGCTCCTCATGACCCGCCCAGAACCGGCGGACGGTGCAGCGTTTGCGCAACGCTGGATAGGCGTCCAGGTCTAGGTGACCATCGGCCGTCAATGGTGCATGAAGCTCGTAGCCATGATCTGCTGAGCCATCGGGAAATCCCGGATTGCGGGCAAGCTCCAAACGAATTGTCGCAAGGGTCATCTCTGTCCTCCCAATCGCGCATCGGTGCAGGAGGCAAGCACCCGCGACCGACGCTTGGGATTAGGAGATGCCGAGACGGGTGCCCTCGGCATTGATCCCGATCAAATCAAAACCGTCCGCTTGAGAAGGATGGTGCGTCATCCGCAAGCGCCCGCGTATAGGCGGCACTGGCGATTGCGGAGTTGAAGCGCGAGGCGGCGCTGGCACTGTCCTGGTTGAACAACTCCCGCATCAGGCGGGTGCGATACTCGCGAGTGACTGCCAAGGTTTGGCTCAAACTCCGGCGTGCTTCGGAGCGGCCGCCATCATTGCCCACGTTGTTGCCCTCCTTGGCGAGGGATAAGCCACCCGACTCCCCGGAGACCGCGCGGCGCAGGCGCAGGTCACTGACCTCCAGCGGTGCGCGCGGGTTGCCGCTGGCATCTGGCGTGCGTTGGATGCGGTCCGTGCTGGTGGAGCCGTTGATGGTGGTCTGAAAAGTCGTGCGGGCCCGCTCCAACCCATCACGGTCGATGATGTTGATGCCACCGACCCGGCGCGCTTTGGCAGCGCCAGTTTGCGCGTCTGACACTGCACTGTTGAAGCTGCTGAGTGCGCGCCCCCGGCGGCTTTCATCGGCTGCCAGATCAACACTTTGGAAGGCGGTGAACGCCGCTGTCCGCTTGCGCCCGGCCTTGTCTGGTGCGCCCGGCGCTTGACCAATCGCCTGCTGGATCTTGGTCACTTCCTGCAGATAGCCGACCACTTGGCCGCGCCCACCCGCAACCGGGGAGCCTTGAGTTGCAACGGCACCGGCGATCCCCGTCACGGCACTGCCCGCGCCACCCGCCAGCGCAGAGATCGCGGCCTTTGCCTGGGCTTCTGCAATGTCAGCCTGGATGGTCAGTGACACCAACTCGCGATCCAGCTGGGTACGTGCCTGGACCAGCGCGTTGTAGAAGGCATTGGCGGCGCGACGGGCCTGACTGCGCTGGAAGGTGGTGCCATCGACATCGCCAGGGCGGCTGAGGTCAAAGAAGTCACCAGTCTCGTTCTGCTGGAACGCGATCCGCCCCTCTCTCAAGCGATCGGCCGACAGGCCACCCGAAAAACTGCTGACCGTGTTCATCAGCGTGGTCGCGAGATCGCCGTCTTGCAGCAGGGACGCGGGAACATTGCCAAGCTTACCCAGCTGCTTGCGAATTTCGCCCAGAATCTCGTTGTACTGGCTCGCTGCTTTGGTGCGCAGTTCCTCAGTGGCCGTGTTGGTGATCGCATCTTGCAAGGTGGTGACTTGGCGGACTGGTGCCGATTGGCCGGTCAAGGACGGGTTGGGGGTGCCCACCAACTCAATCAAGCGATCCAGGCCCTTGACGGTCGCGCTGACAAGACGCTTGCCGGTCGCAAAGGCAGCGCTGACACCAACGGCCGAGCCAATGCGTCCACCTCCGCCGGTCAGCGCTGTCAACGTGGCATCGGAGGCCGTGATCCGGGTGTTGACACTCACGAGTTCGGTGTTGACCGCGGTCTGCAACTCGCGGGTCAGCATCGTCATTTCGTTCAACAGCCGCCGCGCTTCTGACCGCTCGGCCGTGGTACCGGCCGCGTCGCCGAACTTGCTGAAGTCCAGCTTGCCAGCTTGGGCGTCGCCGGTGGTACCGGACGTATTGGTGCGGGCATAGGCTTCACCCAACGCATTGGGGTCGCGGCGCTCGATGGGCGAAGTGTCGGCATACACTTTCAGCTTTGCCACCAACTTCGAAATCGAGTCCTGATCAACCAGAGATTTACCCGTCACCGGGGTCAATGCTTTGATACCGTCGATGATCTGCGTGCGCAGCCGGTTGAACTCCTGGATTGCTTCCGCACGGAAATCCGACTGCGCATTGTCTTCCAACTGTGCGCGATCCAACCAATCTTGCATTGTGGTTGGAAAGACAGAGAAGGCCCGCGCAGCGTTCAGCGGCTCGACGGGATCACCGATGACTTGACCAATGCGGGAGAGCTGCTTGTGGAACTCCATCAGCTGCTCTTTCACCTTCACGTCGCGGCGGCGGTCCGCGAAGGTGATGCCAATGTCTGCGTTCGATCCCGTGTTGAACAAGCCGTTCTGCGGTTGCCCTGATCGCGCAGCGGCCAAGGCACCCGTGGCACCGGCCAGACGCAATTCAATGCTCGCCAGCTCGCCTGCGTAGATTTCACGGGCGGCTTCCAACTCGGCCGCCAGATCGCTCAACAGCACCCGCGTTTCTTGGCGCGCAGTTTGATTGCTCAGGTCAACCCGCGTGGATGGCGCGCCGCGTCCCGCCTCCAGGATACGGTCATCACCGCTGGTGGCAGCATAGCGGGCCAGTGCCTGACGCGCCGCCGTTAGACCGGCAGGGTCGTTGATCACCAAGGACCGGGTGAACTGCGGCAGCGTGCTCAGCCGGGAGCGCAACTCCCGCACGGCCGTGGAATACCCGGTGAGCGCTTGATCCACCTCCTGCGTCTTGGAGGAGGCGGCCTGATCAATCCGTTGGAACAGTGTTGACGGCGTTAGGCTGATGCGCCCATCCACCGTGACTTGGGAGGGCGGTGTGCCAACCAGCCGCTGGGCGGCCGTGATTTGCCGTAACCCTTGTAGGATCTGGCGCCGCGCGGTCTCCAGCTGGGTGCGTTCGGCGGTTTGCTTGCCAACTTCCTGACCCGCCTGGGCTCCACTCAGAGGAGAGCCAGACACACTGGTGGTGGCTCGGCTGAACAATCCAGTGATCGCGCTCATCGCTTGCGGTCCTTTTCCGTCAACTGTCGTCTGCGCCAATCAGCCAGGACTGGACGCGCGAAGGGCATTCTGCCTCTTCCAGCGCCAGAGTAGTGCCGACGACCCCGCTCTGCAAGCAACCGATCCCACTCTTTCGGTTCAGCATTGATCAAGATCAAGGTCGCCGAGGCGCAGCCGCCTCTAGGCTATGCCGGGACAGGGGGAAAAAATGTCACGACACCTGCCTTGGCGAGCAGTCGGGCGTGGGAGGACCGACGAGATGCAGGCCCAGCGCCGTCAGAGCGTTGGTCAGCACACTGTCTGGCGTGCCCGTCGCATCAATGCGCTGCCAAGTGAGGGTACCGAGGTCATACCCCTCCTGCCGCGCGGTGACGGCGCCATCGGCGTCGCTGGCATCGTGATGTCGCGTGGCGCAGCGCTCCTGGCGCAGTGCGACGGGGGCCTCCAGCCACAAGCCGTGGAACGGCACGCCCGCCTTGGCCGCAACCCCTTCCAGCAGGCTGCGTTCGTCTTCGCGGGCGAACACCGCGTCAACCACCACGGGCCAGCCACTCTGAAGCACCTCGGCCGCGCTGTCGGCCAGAGTGGCAAACACCTGAGCACTGGCAGCGGCGTGATAGGCGTCGGCTGGCAGGCGGGTCTCGGGGCTGACGCCAGCCAGTTGCTTGCGCACCACGTCCGAGCGCAGATGCCGCGCACTCCCCGCACCGGTCAGGGCAGGGGCAAGGCGCAACGCCAGTTGGGTTTTGCCTGTCCCGGAAAAGCCGCCAACTGCGACCAGTCCCGGTGTTGGGGGCTGCAAGGCCTTGCGCGCAAGGGTGAGGTAGTCTTCCGCCGCCACCGCGTGATCACCGCCGCGCCGCGCTTCAACATGGGCGCGCACGGCGGCTCGCAGGCTGAGGAACAGCGGCCAAACCGCAAACGCATCGC
The DNA here is from genome assembly GCA_004292755.1 of Alphaproteobacteria bacterium. Taxonomy (GTDB): domain Bacteria; phylum Pseudomonadota; class Alphaproteobacteria; order Elsterales; family Elsteraceae; genus RDXE01. The sequence continues at coordinate 14,563 of RDXE01000045.1, read as the reverse complement.
CTCCCGTTGGTACCAGATCGCACCACCGGTTCAGCGTCCACGCGGCATACTCCGCCATGCCCCGATGGATCAGGTCCATCACCAGAAACGCGATGTCGTACAGCACGTCTGTCGTCGCCAGATCGACAGAAAACTCCAAAGCATCAAACGCCAGCGGCTCGCCGTCGAACAGGCACAGATTGCCAAGGTGCAAATCGCCATGGCAGTGGCGCATCCAGCCGCGGTCGCAGCGATGGTCAAGGATGGTGCGCACGGTTGCGAGGGTCTGGTCGGTGGTCGCCAGCAGGTCCGCGACTGCTGCTGGGTCCAGCGCACCGGGGGGCAGATCGTTGAACGCACGGCGATTGATCTCGACCACCCGTGCCACGGCGGCAGCGCCATCACCGGCCACTGGCGGCAAGGCCCGGTGGAAGGCCGCGATCGGATCGACAGCGGCTTTCAGCAGCCCCAGGGTCAAGGTTCCACTCAGGGCAAGCTCGTCGAACGTCGCCTCAAACCATGCCATTTCGACCACCCAGTCGATGGCGTCGGGGTAGGCCTGGTCCCCAGTGGGATCAAGTGGCGTCATCACTGCGCCATTCGCCGATGGCAGAAGTGCGCGCACGCCGCGATAGAGTGCTGGTGCCGTCCGACGGTTCAGATGAAGCTCGGCTACGCAGGCCGTCCGGCGCGCATCCACGCCGAGATGGTCCAGGAACGCGTAGCGCACGGCGCGCTTCAGTTTCAAAACCCGCTGCCGTGTGCAGAACAGCACGGCGCCTACGGTGTCGATGCGCTGCGGGGGCTGACCCATCGGGTCGACCGCCGCTGCGAGGCAGGCGAGCGCCTGGGATTGGTCGTTCGTCTGCATGTGTGATCAGCGCCTTTGTGGTCCCTTTGAGAAGGATAACCGAACATGACCGTCCGTTCGATCCTGGCCCATGTTATCGATGCCGCGGCCTCGGCCCATGTGCTGGCAGCGGCGGGAACCCTGGCTCATGCCTTTGATGCCACGGTCCATGGCCTGCACATCCGCGAGCCGCTGGTGATGCCGATGGCCGGCCTCGGCGATGTCCCATCCTCGGTGATTGATGCTTGGCAATCAGCCATTGAGCGTCGGGTGGTGGAGGCCAAGACGGCGTTCGCAACCCAGGGTCTGAAGGGGTCGTGCAGCGTGGTTGATGGCGACCCAGTGGCTGCGATTGCCCGTGCGTCCCGCGCGGTCGACCTCACCATCATCGCCCAAGCCAATCCAGAGGCCGACGCCGCGCTCGCGCGGGAAGGTATCGCGGATGAACTGGTGTTCCGCATCGCCTCGCCGCTGTTGTCGATTCCCTACATCGGTTTGCAGGCGACGCTGGGCAGCACCGTCGCGGTGGCATGGAACGACACGCGGGAGGCCTTCCGGGCGGTGCGCGAGTCGATCCCACTGTTGACCAAGGCAGACAGCGTGACGGTGATTTCCATCGACACGGGCGATGCGCCCATTGGTGGGGTGCCGGAGTTGCTGGAATACCTGAAGGGCTATGGCGTGCCAGCGGTCGCCAAGCGTGTCGTCGCGGACAATTCAGGCATCGGCGACACGCTGCTGTCGACCATCGCCGACCTTGGCTCCGACCTCGTCGTGATGGGTGCCTATGGCCACAGCCGCTTGCGTGAACTTGTCCTGGGCGGGGCAACGCGCGATCTGCTGCGCCACATGACCGTGCCCGTTCTCATGGCCCACTAACTCAGCCGCTGACCGCTGGCGACCCGGCGCTGGTGCCGGGCCGCCATTGGTGCTGTGGTTACCGGCGCTGGATCGCCGCAGCCATGCGGTCGAGGGCTTGATCCAGCGTTGCGCGCGGGCAGCCGAAGTTTAGGCGGACGTGACCGGCACCCTGCGGGCCGAAGTCCAGGCCGGGGTTCATGCCAACCTTGGCCTCACGCAGGAAGAAGTCATACGCCTCCTCCTGCAGGCCGAGGGCGCGGCAATCAAGCCAAGCAAGGTAGGTGGCTTCGGGCAGCTTCATGCTGACGCCGGGCAGGTCGCGGGCAACGCGCATCGCCAGATGGTCGCGGTTGGCCTCCAGATAGACCATCAGCGCTTGCTTCCAGTCGCCACCATCCTTCAGCGCAGCCAGCGTGGCATCCAGGCCGAACATATTGACGCCATCGGCAACGCCTGCGATGGCGTTCGCCATGCGCGTCCGCAGCTCCTGGTTCTGGATGATCAGCCAGCAGGCCTTCAGCCCGGCGATGTTGTAGGTCTTGCCAGCCGACATCAGCGTAATCGTGCGCTGGGCGATTTCGGGCGCAAGGCTCGCCATCGGGATATGGCGCTGTCCGGTGAACAGCAGGTCGCAGTGAATCTCGTCCGACAAAATCAAGGTACCATTGGCAAGGCAAGCGGTCGCCATCGCCTCCAGTTCCTGCTGGGTGAACACTTTACCCAGCGGATTGTGCGGATTGGACAGCAGGAACGCCTTGGATTGACCCATGGCGCGGCCAAAGCTGTCGAAATCAACCTGCCAGCCGGGGCCACCATTGTCGACGAAGCCATCTTCCACCGGCGTCATCCGCCAGCGCTGCGGCGCGCGGAAAATCGGCGGATAGACGGGCACCTGGATCGCAAGCCCATCGCCTGATTCTAAATTGGCATCGATGGCGAGGTTGAAGCCTGGCACCACGCCCGGCATGAACAAAATGTCCTCGGGCTTGATGTGCCAAGCGTAGCGTTCCGCCATGTCGGCGACGATTTGCTCGCGCAGCGCCATCGGCGGGTGGGTGTAGCCATAGATCAAGGTATCCGCCCGCCGCCGCACGGCCGCTTCGATCACTGGCGCGACGCGGAAATCCATGTCGGCGACCCACATGGGCAGCACATCGGCTGGGTACTTGGTCCATTTGTAGCTGCCGGTGGCGCTGCGGTCGTAGATCGTGTCGAAATCGTAGGGCATTCGGGCTCCCCCCAAGGACTGCGTTGCCGGGATAGCACGGCGCGGTGCTGGATCGGGAGAGCGGACGCGCCCGGTTGGTGCATGCCACCCTCTCGCTTCTGGACTGAGGGTGGTGCCGAAGACCGAAGCGGTTCGGGGCCCAGTCCACGAGGGTCGCGGCGTGAAGGAGGGCTGCATGGCGGTACTGGTGGTTGGGGCAGGACCAGCAGGGCTGGCGGCAGCTGAGGTGATCGCCTCGGCAGGGGTGCCGGTGCGGGTGGTGGAGCGTATGCCAAGCGTTGGCCGCAAACTGCTGATGGCAGGGCGGGGTGGGTTGAACCTGACGCACGCCGAGCCGTTGGACTGCGTTCTCCCCCGCTATGGCGATGCTGCGGGTTGGCTTGCGCCGCTGATTGAGGCGTTTCCACCCGCTGCCCTGCGTGCCTGGTGCGCTGAGTTGGGTATTGCCACCTTCGTGGGCAGCTCCGGTCGGGTGTTTCCGGTGGGCCTGAAGGCATCTCCCTTGTTGCGGGCGTGGTTGCGGCGGCTGGCGGGCCTGGGTGTCTCGATCAGCACCGGACAGCGCTGGACTGGATTCGCGAGCGACGGGCGTGCCCTGATTGACGGTGTCGCGCAACCAGAACGAGTGGTGGTGCTGGCCTGCGGTGGGGCGTCCTGGCCGCGCCTCGGCTCCGATGGAGGGTGGCAGGCCTGGCTGCCGCATCGGCCGCTGGTCGCATCCAACGCTGGGATTGATGTGGCGTGGTCACCGGTGCTGGCTGCTCTGGCGGGTCAGCCGATCAAACCCCTGGCTCTGAGCATTGGCCCCCTCACAGCCCGTGGGGAGGCTGTGGTGACGGCAAACGGACTGGAAGGGGGTGCCGTCTATGCCGTGGGGGCCGCGATCCGGTCGGCGCTTGCCGCTGGTCCGGCGTCGATCACGCTCGACCTGCTGCCCGATCTAACCGCCGCGGCGATTGCCAGCCGCTGGCGCGCGAGTGCGCCGCGGGACAGCACAACCAACCGGCTGCGCAAAGCGGTGGGCCTCACAGGTGTGCGTGCTGCGCTTGCCCGTGAGGCGGGCCCGCTGCCGATGGAGGCCGAGGCTGTTGCCCGGCACCTGAAAGCTTTGCCCTTGACGGTCATCGGCATGCGCCCGCTGGAGCGCGCGATTTCCAGTGCCGGCGGCGTGCCGCAAAGTGCCCTGACAGCCGATCTGATGCTCAGCGACCGGCCCGGTGTGTTCTGTTGTGGGGAGATGCTGGACTGGGATGCCCCCACGGGCGGCTATCTGCTGACGGCTTGCTGGGCGACTGGTCGCCACGCGGGCAAGGCAGCCGTCGCGTGGCTGGCCGCAGCGGGTGGATAAAGGCGGACCCGCAGTCAGTCGACAATCTCCCAGCCAGTGGCGGTCGGGCTGCGGAAGAAGCAGGCGGTTCGCCCCGTGTGGCAGGCGGGACCGGTCTGATCCACCTGCAACAAAAGCGTATCGCCGTCACAATCGAGCTGCAGCGAGACCAGCCGCTGGATGTGCCCCGAGGTATCCCCCTTGCGCCACAGCGCCTTGCGGGAGCGTGACCAATAGACCACGCGGCCAGTGCGCACTGTTTCGGCAAGTGACTCCGCATTCATCCAAGCCATCATCAGGACGCGACCGGTCTGATGATCCTGGGCGATTGCTGGCACAAGGCCGCGATCGTCGAATTGGACGTCGGCAATCAGACGGTCAGCATCCACGATTTCAGTGTTCTCCATGGGCCCTCCCGTGGTGTTATCGCATGCATGTCGGTTGCCGCCAATCCTTTGACACTGCCTTTCCCCCAGCACGATCACAGCCACTGCATTCGGACTGCTCTGGAATCAGCCGATGCTGTCTGTGCGGCTCGTGGTGTGCGCTTGACGCCGCTGCGCCGCCGCGTGCTTGAGCTGGTCTGGCAAGGCCATGCCCCTGTTGGTGCCTACGCGCTGCTGGAAAAACTGAAGGGCGATGGCCATAGCGCGGCCCCACCAACGGTCTACCGCGCGCTGGAATTCTTGATGGCGCAAGGGCTGGTCCACCGGCTCGCCTCGCTGAATGCCTTCGTTGGCTGTGTGCATCCGGGCGAACCCCATGCTCACCAACACTTGATCTGCCGCAAATGCCAAACCGTGATTGAAATCGCCGATGCTGGCATCGCCGCGCGTGCCAGGGAGGCAGGCGAGGGGATGGGTTTCATCGTGGAGAGCCAGACCGTGGAACTGGTGGGTCTGTGCCAAGCCTGCCGGTGATGGCAGCGAGCCCGACCAATCAACCCGATCCCAACGCTTGGACTGACCGTTGTGTTCTGCCATAACGGGCGCGGGGAGTGCCGCGTCGGTTTGGCGCGGGCTTTGCGAGGGGCGACCATCAGGCGGCGCGTCAGTCGACCGCAGGGGTTCGCAGTTTTGTTGCTGTCGCTCATGCAGGCAGCGCAGGGGAGAGAGTGATATGTCCGAGGCAGCAGTTGCCCAGCCGGCCCGTCGGGCCAAGCGTGACATCGCCAGCGCCGAAGTGGTCATTGATCTGGCGGGGGTTCACAAGTGGTACGGTGAGTTTCACGTCCTGAAAGACGTCAACCTGTCGGTCCACAAGGGGGAGCGGATCGTGATCTGCGGTCCCTCAGGCTCGGGCAAATCCACCTTGATCCGCTGCATCAACCGCCTGGAAGAGCATCAACGCGGCAAGATCACGGTCGACAACATCGAGTTGACCAACGATATCAAGAACATCGATCAAATCCGCCGTGAAGTCGGCATGGTGTTCCAGTCATTCAACCTGTTCCCGCATCTGACTGTGCTGGAGAACTGCACGCTGGCGCCAATCTGGGTGCGCAAGATGCCGAAGGCGGAAGCCGAAAAGGTTGCGATGCACTATCTGGAGCGCGTGCGCATTCCGGATCAGGCGAAGAAGTACCCGGGCCAGCTGTCCGGTGGGCAGCAACAGCGCGTGGCAATTGCTCGTTCCTTGTGCATGAACCCCAAGATCATGCTGTTCGATGAGCCGACCTCGGCGCTCGACCCAGAGATGATCAAGGAAGTGCTGGATGTGATGATCACTCTGGCCGAGGACGGCATGACCATGCTGTGCGTCACCCACGAGATGGGGTTTGCGCGCACCGTCGCCGACCGGATCATCTTTATGGACCGCGGCGAGATCGTTGAGATGAACGAGCCGATTGAGTTCTTCGCCAACCCGCGCTCAGAACGGACCAAGCTGTTCCTCAGCCAGATCCTCAATCACTAGACCCTATTGTAGTGCGGCGGGTTTTTGGGTTGCGTGGGCCGGGTCGTCCCAACAGGATGACGCGCCATGACCTCTCTGACCCCCGCCGCATCTGCCGTCATCGCGCGCATCCAGGCGCGCATGATCGCAGACTGGTCTGCAAATGTTGGATCGATCTCGCCCTCGCTTGACCCCGAGGCCTTGTACGTCTGTTGGGATCCCGATCCCGCCGATTTGCCCGATCCCGTGCTGATTGCCATTTCGCGCCTGCCGACCCAGCTGCTGGAGGCGGGGGTGGATGGTTGCCTCGCCCAACTGAAGGCGGAGCATGCGACCCTGCTGGAGCAACTGGTGGTTCTGCGCATCGTGGATGACGGTGCGGACGTTTTTTACGAGCATTATGGAGCGGGCATTCAGGCGGCCAGCCGTGTCAACCTGACAGGCATGCGCCAGGGCGACTGGGTGGCGCGGACGGCAATCGCCTCCTACTATCTGGCTGGTTACCGCGCGAGTGCCGAGACCGGGCGTGTGCTGTACACTGAAAACATCACCGCCCCGCAGTTCGCCACCCGCACCTGGACACGATTGATCCGTCCGATCCGCGGGCGTGATGGCGTGATCGAAGGCTTCCTGGTCGCGAACACGGGATTGCCGGGCTTTCCCCACTGGCCTGCGGTCATGCCATTGGGGGCGGACGCGAGCCGACGGCTCGATTGCGCGCGTCGCCACAACTTGTTCGTCATCGGTGCCTGTCGATCCTCCCAGCGATTCTCCGAAACAAGCATGAGCACATTGCTGGACGATGGGCCGATGCCGCTGGCCCTGGTGGTGCCCGAGTTGACGGCGTTCCGATACGTCAACAAGCGCTTCCTGCAGGTGATGGGCTTGAAGGTGGAGGATATGGCAACCGTGACGCCGGAGCGGCTGTTTACGGTGCCCCAAATGGTGCGCGATGCTGTGCGCCAAACCATCACCGCCCCCGTGCGCGACCTGGAAGTCGTCCTGCAGCGCCCCGATGGCAGCCCGATCTACGCCGTTGTCCATCTGTCGCGCTTTGAGCATGTCGGCGGTCAGACCATCGCGCTCTGGATGCTGGACGTCACCCAGCGTCGCCAGCTGGAGGCAGAGCTGCGGGCATTGACCCGAGACTTGTCGGGCGAACGGGATGAATTGGCACGGCTCAAGACGATGGCCGAGCAAGACGCCCGCCATGACGCGCTGACCAACCTGCACAATCGACGGTCGCTGGAAGAGCTTCTGGCGGGAGAGATCGATCTGGCCCGGCGGGAGGGTCGCTCGGTCTGGGTGGTCTACATGGGTCTTGATCAGTTCAAGGCCATCAATGACCGTCACGGCACCGGGATTGGCGATCAGATGCTGCGGGAAGTGGCGGGTCGACTGCGGAAGGTCGCGCGCGGTGCCGACCTTGTTGGCCGTGTTGGCGGGGATGAGTTTGTGGTGCTGCTGCGCGGCGGCTCACGCCTGGATGAGGGGGAGCAGGCAGCGCAGCGCGCGGCGAGCCGGTTTAGCGTCTCCCTGGCGGAGCCATTCCGTCTGGTCGGCACCCCGGTGACAATCAGTGTCAGCATCGGCATCGCCGCCTTTCCGCTGCATGCGGAAACGGCCTCCAGTCTCCTGCGCCAGGCCAACGCGGCAATGCACGAGGCCAAGGTGGCGGGAGGCGGGCGCGTCGTCGTCTCGACCACCCGCGCCCAACCTGTCGACGAGACAGATCCCAGCCTCTGACAGCCGCACGGCTGATCACGCCAACACCTCAGTTGGTGGGACCGGAGCAGTTAGGGCAGGCGATAACTCTGCACCAAACTGCCAGCGACGAGGAACCAGCCATCGACCAGCACAAAGAAGATCAGCTTGAACGGCAAGCTGATGATGATGGGCGGCAGCATCATCATGCCCATGGCCATCAGAATGGATGCCACCACCATGTCGATGATCAGGAACGGCAGGAACAGCAAGAAACCGATTTCAAACGCGCGCCGCAGCTCCGAGATCATGAAAGCGGGAATCAACACTTGCAGCGGCGTGTCGGCCGGCGTTGCAACGGGACCGGAGCGGCTGAGATCAAGGAACAGCCGGATGTCGCGCTCGCGGGTGTGGGACAGCATGAATTCCCGGAACGGGGCGACCGTGCGTGTGAACGCCTCGCCTTCCGAGATCTCCTCCGCGATCAAGGGCCGAATGCCATTCTGATAGGCCGCCTCTAAGGTGGGGGCCATGATAAACGCCGTCAGGAACAGCGCGAGGCTGATCAGCACGGAGTTTGGTGGTGCCTGCTGGGCACCAATCGCGGTGCGCAAGAACGACAAGACCACCACGATGCGGGTGAACGATGTCACCATCACCAGAATGGACGGTGCCAGCGACAGAACCGTCAGCAAGCCCATCAGCTGCACGATACGGGCGGTGGTGGACCCGCCACCATCGCCCAAGTCCAGCGTCAGGCTCTGCGCCACGGCAGCCGGGGCGAACCATGCCCAGGCACCAGTCAGCATCACGCCACCCAAAGCGGCAATCAGGCCCCAGCGGCGACGGCTCATGGCGACACCTCTGCCTCGGCAGGTTTGTCACTCTGCTTGTCGAGGGGTTTCAAGGCGCTGGCGTCAGCGCTCGGCAGCTCAAACCGGGGGTGGGCGATGCCGCGTTGGATCACCAGATCGCCGTCCTGACCTAGAAGCAGCAGATGCGCTTCGGCATCGCACCGCACCAACATCAAGCGCCGTTTGGGGTCCAGCGGCAGCACTTCCAGCACCTCCAACCGGCGCTTGCCGCGGGCAGGGCGGGTCACTTGGGCGAAGCCAGCCCGGCGCACCACCCAGGCAAGGCCGACCAGCAGCGCCAAGACGAGGGCCAGGGCTGCAAGATACTGGAACAGATTGATCAGGTCCACGACGTGCGGTCTCCGTAGCGGCTAGCCTGAGCGGGCGGCGTAGGCGCCAGCAACGGCGCGCGCCCCAACCCGTGGCTCTAGGGCGCCGGTGCGTTGCAAACGCTCCCCCAACGCATCGAGTGCCGCTACCAGCTTGGCCAGCCGGGCGACGATAGGTTCTGCGTCACGGCTGGCCATCTGCTCGGCCACCTGACACAGCACGGCAACTTTGGCGTCCAGCCCGGCGCAGTTGACCGGCATCCCGTCCGCCAACCGCTTGCCCAAGCCTTCAATATCGCCAACCAAACGATCCAGCGCCGCAAGAACGGCACGGGGATCAACCGCCGTCTGCTGAGCCCGTGCCTCAGTGGTGCCTGGGTCTGGAACAGGTGGCGCCGTCTGGGGCGAGTGTGTGGCGTCAGAGGGGGGATCGGGCGGGGAGGTCATGGTTGACGTCGTCCAGGGCCAGCAGCTGCATTCGCAGCATAAAGATAGTTCAGGATTTCTGCGACTGCCTCAAACGCCTCGAGCGGGATCGGGGCATCCAGTTCCACCGCCTGCAACAACTGCGCAAGGTCGGCATCTTCGCGCACCTTGATGCCAGTGGCGAAGGCTATTTCCAAAATCTTCTCTGCCAGGGCACCTTTGCCAGAGGCGACAACCGTTGGCACTTCGCCCCACTCATGCTTGACCGCAACCGCAATCGGGCGACGCTGTCGGCGCTCAGGTTCGCTGTCCTCGGTCATCGGCTGTCCCTTCTGCCTGCAGACAGCATCAACCGTCGCCTGCAAGCGTTTGAATTGTTGCGGTTTCTGCGTCTTGATGCAAGAGACTGCGTGTGCCGTGCGAAGGATCGCCTGAAACCCATTGAAAAATCGTGCATCTCGGCAAAATTTGCCTCTTTCGCGGCGGGGCGGAGGCAGGTATTGTGACGATCGTCACGAAGGTTTGTCCGGAGTCTGCCGCCATGGATCTCGCCCGTCAGCCGCTGTTCCGCATGATGCAGGACCGCATGGGCTACCTTACGGAGCGGCAGAAGGTGCTGGCGCAGAACATCGCCAATGCTGACACGCCGAACTATCGCCCGTCCGATTTGAAGCCGGTGAACTTCGCTGAAGTGTACCGGATGGAGCAGCAGCGCGTGCGCCCGGCGATGACCCAGGCGGGTCATTTGCCGCCAGCCTCACCGCAGCCCCGCTTTGTTGTCGACAAGGATCGGCGCCCGTTCGAAACCGCGCCGGACGGCAATGGTGTGGTGCTCGAAGACCAGATGCTGAAATTGGCCGAGACCCAAGGCGAATTTGGCACGACGTCGGCACTCTATCGCAAGTACCTGGACATGATGCGCATGGCGGTTGCCGTTCGCTAGAGTTGGGCTGGAAGGAGGGCAGGTATGTCGAGCGATCTTCGCACAGCGATGCAGGTGGCAGCCTCGGGCATGAAGGCTCAAGGCGCGCGCATCAAGGTGATCTCTGAGAATCTGGCCAATGCCGATAGCACCTCCCAAACCCCAGGTGGGGAGCCCTATCGCCGCAAGACCGTTACTTTCAAGAATGCCCTGGATCGGGAGCTGCAAGCGCAGACTGTTCGTGTGGACCGCATCCGCCCGGATCAATCTGACTTTGAGCTGCGGTTCGAGCCGGGCCACCCCGCCGCCAACCAGGACGGCTATGTGCTGACCCCCAATGTCAACAGCTTGATCGAAGCGACGGACATGCGGGAGGCTCAGCGCTCCTACGAAGCCAACCTGACGGTGATCGAAACGTCTCGGTCGATGGCCCAGCGCACGCTCGACATCCTGCGCGGCTAATCGCCCCCCTGTTCGCCTGAGGAGGCTGACCCATGAGCTCCATCAACAGCGCAATCGCTGCCTATTCCAACACGGCCCGCGCCGCTACACCCCAGCCGGAGCCGATGGCGCCGACGGCTTCGCCCTTCTCGGCTGGCCCTGCCAGCTTTGGCGAACTGGTGCAGCAAGGTGCTGAAACCGCCTACAACACTGGCCTCGCTGCCGAAACGATGAGCCGTCAGGCTGTCAATGGCAAAGCAGAGTTGGCGGAAGTGGTGACTGCTGTTGCCAACGCCGAAGTGACCCTGCAAACCGTGGTCTCGATCCGTGACCGCGTGGTCTCCGCCTACCAAGACATCATGCGGATGCCCATCTAACCGGACGGCACATCCTGCGGAGGGTGATGGGTGAACGAGGCAATCACGCTTGAAGTTGCGCGCGAGGCTGTGTTGGTGACGCTGCAAGTGGCAGCGCCGCTGATGCTGATTGCCATGGTGGTCGGTTTGATCATTGCCCTGTTCCAGGCGATGACTCAGATTCAGGAAATGACCCTCACCTTTGTGCCAAAGATCGTCGTGATCTTTATTGGGCTGCTGGTGCTGCTGCCGTTCATGCTGCGCACCCTGACCACCTTCACCGAGCGGGTGATGGATCGCATCATCTCGCTCGGTTAAAGGCGCTCCTGTGCCATCGTGGCTGGAACAATTGCTGGTTGGCCAGCTGTTCCACTTTATCTTGGTCTTTGCCCGGATCGGCACGGCGTTCACCTTTATGACCGGCTTTGGTGAAAGCTTTGTCTTGGCCCGCGCACGGCTGGTGATAGCGCTTGGGACCGCGTTGGTAATGACGCCGGTGATCGCGCCGTCGCTGCCACCAATGCCAGCTGGTCCCCTTGATCTTGCCGTCTTGCTGATTGGCGAGATTCTGGTTGGTATTGTCTTTGGCACCGCCACTCGCCTGGTGATGAGTGCGCTGGAGTTAGCAGGCACGCTGGTGGCGTTTCAATCTGGTCTTGCCAGTGCCACTGTGTTCAACCCGATGATCTCAACCCAGGGTGCCTTGCCCTCGGTCTACCTCGCCGTGATGGCGATGGTGTTGATGTTCCAAACCGACCTGCACCATTTAACCATCCGCGCACTGGCAGCGACCTATGGTGTTCTGACGCCTGGGCAATTGCCGCCGGTGGGAGATTTTACCGAGTTCGTTGTCCGCTTGATTGGCGAGGCCTTCTTGATCGGTGTGCAAATCTCGTCACCGTTCTTGATTCTCATCACTGTGATGTATGTCGGCGTCGGGCTGGTGTCTCGTCTGATGCCCCAGATTCAGATTTTCTTCATCACCTTGCCGCTGCAGATTGGCCTTGGCTTGCTGTTGCTGGTGCTGGTCAGCTCTTCCATGATGCTGGTGTTCCTGGAATACTATGCCACCGTGATCAGCAGCATGTTCGCACCGAGGTAGGGCGATGGCGGACGACAACGATCCAGATTCCAAAACGGAAGAGCCATCTGGCAAAAAAATCGAAGACTCGCGCGAGCGCGGTAACGTCATCCAGTCGAAGGACATCGGCAGCTTTATGATGCTGCTGGCGGCGACCTTGATGCTGGGATTTGGCGGCGCGTTGATGGCGCAATGGGTGACGTTGTGGGGGCGCGTTTTTGTTGAAAAATCGCACTTGATCCGCATTGACGATCTTAGCTTCCAGTCGTTGATGGTTGAGCAGACGATTAATCTTGCACTGGTGATGGCAATACCGTTGGCTGTGTTTGTGATCATTGGTATCGCTTCTAACATCGCGACCCATGGCTTGATCTGGACCACAGACCCATTGGAACCAAAACTTGATCGCATTGATCCGATCGCTGGGTTCAAACGATTGTTTTCTCTGCGGATGGTATTTGAAACGGTCAAGGGCGTCATTAAGATGGCCATTGTTGGTGCAGTGGTAACATTTTTGTTGTGGCCTGAGCTGGTTGGAATCGAGCGGTACGTCAGCAGTGAGATTGGCGATTCCCTGGATTCACTGTTCTGGTTGCTGGTGAAGTTGATGGCCGTGGTGACGGCCGTCGTCGCGGTCATCTCGATTGGCGACTATCTCTACGCGCGCTACGAATACCTGAAAAACCTGCGAATGACGAAGCAGGAGGTCAAAGAAGAGTACAAGCAACAAGAAGGTGACCCCCACGTTAAGGCGCGCCTGAAGCAGCTTCGTCAAGAAAAAAGCCGCAAGCGTATGATGGCTGCCGTGCCAGGGGCGACTGTGGTGGTGACAAACCCAACGCACTATGCTGTGGCGCTAAAATATGATCAGTCCAGCATGGGGGCCCCCTTGGTTGTTGCAAAGGGGACCGACATGGTTGCCAAGCGTATTCGTGATATTGCTTACGAGAATTTTGTTCCAGTCGTCGAAAATGCGCCACTGGCTCGCAATCTATACAGCTTGGTTGAGGTCGATCAGGAAATTCCACCCGATCTCTACAAGGCGACGGCTGAGGTGATTGGCTACGTCATGCGCTTGAAGCGGGCTGCGATCCGCTGAGGCGAATGTTCTAAAATTGTTCCTTGCCATCAGGAACGAAATGGGTACAGTGAGCGCTGTCCGCTGCGTTGCGCAGGCGGGTCGGCTATGAAATAAGGGGCGCTCACCATGACCGCGGCACAACTCCGCCTCATCGAGAACTCGGGCAACATGGATAAGACCAAGGCTCTGGAAGCCGCCCTCGGACAGATCGAACGTGCCTTCGGCAAGGGTTCGATCATGAAGCTCGGCGCCAAACCACAAGCGGATGACACGGACGTGGTGTCGACTGGCTCGCTCGGCCTCGACATCGCCCTCGGCATCGGTGGTCTGCCGCGTGGCCGAATCATCGAGATTTACGGGCCGGAATCCTCTGGCAAAACCACCCTGGCGCTGCACGCGATTGCTGAGGCGCAAAAGGCTGGTGGGACCTGTGCCTTTGTCGACGCCGAACACGCGCTTGACCCCAGCTATGCGCGCAAGCTCGGCTGCAACATTGACGAGCTGCTGATCTCGCAGCCCGATGCCGGTGAGCAAGCGCTGGAGATTGCAGACACACTCGTGCGGTCCGGCGCGATTGACCTGCTGGTTATCGACTCGGTGGCCGCCCTCGTGCCTCGGGCCGAGCTGGAGGGCGAGATGGGTGAGGCGCAAGTCGGTGCGCAGGCCCGGTTGATGAGCCAAGCGCTGCGCAAGCTGACGGGGTCAATCAGCCGCTCGCGCTGCCTTGTGATCTTCATCAACCAGATCCGCCAGAAGATCGGGGTGATGTTTGGCAGCCCCGAGACCACCACGGGCGGCAATGCACTGAAGTTCTATGCCTCGGTGCGTCTGGATATCCGCCGGATTGGGGCGATCAAGGATCGCGACCAAGTGGTTGGCAACCAGACGCGGGTCAAAGTGGTGAAGAACAAGATGGCACCGCCGTTTCGAGTGGTGGAGTTCGACATCATGTATGGTGAAGGCGTCTCCAAGACTGGCGAGTTGATTGACCTCGGCGTGAAGGCCGGGATTGTCGACAAGTCCGGGGCTTGGTTCTCCTTCGATGGGCAGCGGATCGGGCAGGGCCGTGAGAATGCAAAGACGTTCTTGCGCGAGCATCCCGACACGGCGGCGGCGATTGAACGGGCTGTGCGCCAGAACGCCGCCGGTGTGGCCGATCGCTTGATGGGCGCGCCGGGCGACTTCTCCACCAGCGAGTAGGCGCGCGGCTGGACAGGCTGCGGCTGAGGTA